>JBDTNL010000033.1:0-41298 GCA_039933785.1 Acidobacteriota bacterium | reverse complement strand
AGGCCGCAAGTCGGTCGCAAGCGAAGGCTGGCGACCTCAACGGCGCGATAGCACTGCTGCAGGCGGCCGTCCAGGCAGCGGAAACCAAGGCGACCAAGCGAGCGGAGTTGACGCAGGCTTGGGACCAGCTCGGTAAATTCCCTTGGATGGGGAATCGCAAGGTCGAGGCTCGCGCGCTCCTCTCCAAGTCTGTTGCTGCCAAAGAGGCAGCATTCGGCCTGAACGCTCCCGAAGTGGCCGACACGCTCGACGAGATGTCAAACGCCTTCACCCTGCCAGACGAGCATCTGGCCATGCTCCCGGTCCTCAGCAGAAGCCGCCAGATCCGAGAGAGTGCCTTCGGCGCGAGCAGTTTCCGTGTTGCCCCGAGCGTTGTCCTGCTGGCGACGTACTATCGCGCGCTTGGAGATGCGAAGGCTGAAGAGTTGTACCGCCAGGCCATCGCGCTCTGCGAGCCGACACACTTCGAGCCCCAAGGCCCGGGCTTGAGTGCGCTCGTTGGCCTGGCGCAATTCCTCCAGGAGCAAGGGCGAGGACTGGAAGCCGAGATCGTGCGAGACCGGTTCAATGCGGAGGTCGACAGGAGCGCGAAGCTGGGGCTGCAGTAGTCGGTCTTGGGAGGCCGCTCGGGAATATCGCCCGCTAGCCGTTGCGACCGTTGGAGGCACCGCGCGCGCCTCGTTCCTCGGTGGCGACGAACCCGAAGACGTCCTCGCAATAGTGCGCGTCGAGGGTAAGCCCATGATGCACCCTTGCTGAGGAACTGCCAGGCGATTCGCGACGCTCAGGACTGCCAGCGCCGAAGCTACGGTCTAGTCCCGGCCGAGAAGTTCTTCCACGGTGAGGCCGATGTCGGCGGCGATTTGGCGGAGCAGGGTCGGAGAGATATCGCGCCCGGCGTGAAAGGGGAGCGTCGTCTGGCGACCGCGATGTCCCGGCCCTGCGGAGCATCGAGCGGGTGGCGCGACGGAAGCTGCAGTATCTCCACCAGGCGAGGCGGCTATCCGATCTCAGGGTCCCGCCCGGCAATCGGCTCGAGGCGCTGCACGGCGATCGACAGGGGCAGTACAGCATCCGCGTGAACGAGCGCTGGCGGATCTGCTTTCGCTGGATAGACGGTGACGCGCTGCAGGTCGAGATCGTCGACGATCACTGAGGTGCTAGATGCCATCCAAGAACAAGCTCCTGCCGCTCATTCACCCGGGCGAGATTCTGCTCGAGGAGTTCATGAAACCCCTCGCCCTGAGCATCAATCAGCTGGCTCGAGATCTCGACGTACCGCCGGGGCGAGTGAGCGCCATCGTCAACGGCAAGCGGGCGATCACCGCCGACACGGCGCTACGGTTGAGCCGGTACTTCGGAGTTTCGGCGGAGCTCTGGGTGGGGTTGCAGGCTGCCTACGACCTGCGCGTGGCGCGACGCGCGGTGGGGGCTGACGTCGAACGCCACGTCGCCCGGCACGCGGCGGCCTGAGAACTTGCTGGCCTGGCACGTAGCCCCCGCCGCGAGACGGGGGCTGTCGTGGACAGTTCGAGAAGCCGTCGTGCTGTCTACTTCCCGCTGTGCGCGGTGATGAACGCCGACACGTCGTTCTTCATCTGTTCGAGCGACGGTTGGTGCACGTACATCATGTGCCCGGCCTCGTAGTACTTCATGGTCACCCGGGCGCGCTGCTCCTTCGAGAGGCCGAGGTGGGAGAACATGCTCTCGGTGGCGAAGAACGGCGTCGCCAGATCGTAGTAACCGTTGAGCACGAGTATTTCCAGGCGCGGGTTGAGTCCCATGGCGTGCGCCAAGTCGGGTCCGGTGTTCGCCATCGGCAGCGGGAATTGCGATCGCGGAACGCGGTGCTTGAAGTCCCAGTCGCGAAACACGTTGCCGGAAACGTGGTACGTCTTGTCCTTCCCGAACTTGAGCTCGCGGTGGTAGTAGTCGAGGAACGCGGCGGTGAAGGCCGAGCTGATGGCCTCGGACTGCGGGTCGTACTCGGCTTCTTCGCCGAGCTGGTCGAAGGTGAAGCCGGTGAACCGCGAATCGAGTCGCCCGACGGTCTCGCGCTTGCCGTGCAGGAGCTCGTGGGTGAACTGCGACTCGGTGATGCGCAAGTTGCCTTGCCGGATGTACTCCTCCGAGAGTCCGGTGTAGCGGTGCAAGTCCTTCACGATCGTCTCGCGCTCACCGGCCTCCAGCGTGTCGCCCTTGGCGAGTGCCGCGGCATACGGGCCGAGCGCCCACTGGCGTACCTCGGTGAGAAACGGCTCGAGCGCCGCTGGCTGCGGCGACAGTGCTTTGTGGTACCAGGCGGTGGCGGCAAAGGTGGGGATGAACATCGGGAACGGCCGCTCGTTGCCCGGCCACTCGAAGATCGCCTCGAGGTCGAGCGCTACCGAGACCAGGATGACGCCGTTCATGGCCATGCCCTTCTCGTTCGACAGATAGTCGACCACGCCGGCCGAGCGCGTGGTGCCGTAGCTCTCGCCGAGCAGAAACTTCGGCGAGTTCCAGCGCTCGTTGTCGCTCACGTACTGGAAGATGAACTGGCTGACCGACTCGATGTCGGGGTCGGTGCCCCAGAAGTTCTTGTTCTCGGACTTGCCGATCGCGTGGCTGTACCCGGTGCCGACCGGATCGACCATGACGATGTCGGTGATGTCGAGAATCGACTGCGCGTTGTCGACCACCTGATACGGCGGCGGCGGCGTCGAGTCGGCGTCGGTGGTGACGATGCGGCGCGGTCCCATGACGCCCATGTGGAGCCAGATCGACGAGCTGCCGGGTCCGCCGTTGTAGGAAAAGGTGATCGGGCGCGTGCGCGGATCGGTCGTGCCCTTCTTGACGTAGGCCGTGTAGCCGAACTGTGCTGTGGGCTCGTCCTTCTCGTTGCGCAAGACCAGCGTGCCGGCGGTCGCGGTGTAGGCGACGGGCTTGCCGCCGATCGCGATCGAGTGCTCGGTCACCGACTGTTCGGGCTTGGGCGTGTCCTTGGAGTCCTTGGCCGCATCTTTTGCAGCGTCCTTGTCCGGCGGTTTGGGTGGCTCTTGCGCCGGAAGAGTGGCGGCGGTCGCCAGCCAGAGACAGGTGCCCAGCATCACGAGGGTGCGTTTCATGCACGACTCCTTTCGGGTGGAAACGAAAGCTTATGTCACGGCTTGCGGCCGCGACGCGGATTCGAGAGACTCTAGCTCCGGTTCCGCAGTTTCACTTCCATGGAGGTCCGAAATGCACGTGAACCATCGCCTTCTCGCCCTGTCCTTTGCAGTCGCTGCGGTGGTGGCGCTCGCGCCGGCCGCTCTCCATGCCGCCGGCGTTCCCAATCCGACCACGGTGATTTCCGCGGCCGAGGTCGGCAAGACGCTGGGTGGGACCTTCAAGCAGGACTCGCCCGAGGAGGGCGTGCTCTTCTTCAACGAGGAAGGCGGCGCCTCCCGTGTGGTCGAGGTCGACCTCTGGGCGGCCAACGGCAAGACGGTAGACGCCTTGCGTCAGCAAGCGGAGCAAGACGGCGAGAAGATCGAGGATGCTCCCGCCGGACTGGGAGACGCGGCGATGTACCGCCCGCAGCATTTCGGAGTAACGGTACAGAAGACCGACAAAGCTGGAACCGTGCTCTGGTTGACGATCTCGGTGCAGAACGTCCCTGCTGCGGCCGAGACGAAGAAGCAGGCCTTGGCGCTCGCGAAATTGATCGCGCCAAGGCTCTGACGGGCCGCATCACCGACGGCGCCCGCCCTCACGGCTTGGGCGAATGCGCCCGGATCAGTGCAGGCTGGCCCGGTCGCTACCGCTCGTCGAGAACGTGCTGGGGCGCGAAATTCGCCCGCATCCAATTACTCTCGTACACCTCGCGCACACGTACTCCGAATGGGATCGGGCGCGGGTCCGCCTTCGGCCGCGAGCGCTCGAAGCCAAGCTGGTAGAGCGTGGCGAGAATCTCCGGCCGGTCGTGAATGTCCCAGGCGGGGTTGGTGGTTTGCCACTGCGCCGCATACAGCGCAAGGATGAGGCCGCACATCTCGAGATTCTGCGCGTCGTCGAAGAGCTCGTGGACGATGCTTTCCTTGGAGGGCAGCCCGATGAACGTCGGGCGGAGTGTGGCGACAGCACTCGCGGGCAGCCGCCAGTGACCGTCGAGCGCCGGCACCCCCCGAAACTCCTTGTAGCTCGAACCCGGTGGCAGACTCCATTCGGTCTGGTCCACCGGGAGGTCGTCGACTGACTTCGTCCGCCGTTTGGCGGCGTCGTAGATGACCAGGGCGGTGAGCGCGGTGAGTGGCCGAATCTGCGCGATGCCGATCGACAGATCGAGCGTCTCCGTCAGGCCCACATGATCCGTTGTGTCGGTCAGCCAGGCGCCCATGGCAGTACGTTCCAGTTGCCGGGCGAGGGTCGTCGAGTGGTCGCGCTCGATCACATAGAGGATCGACGCCAGCAGGCGCGGGTCTAGCTGGTGCCTTTCGGACGCCTCGCGGATGACAGGGCGGTCCGCCAGCACTCGACGCTCGACCGAGCTCGTGGGCGTGGGGAGATACCAAAGGACCAAGGTCAGTACGACAATCGGGCCGCTCGTCATCGCGAGCCGAGGCGAGAGGACAAAGAAGGCCTCGCCCTCGCCCCATGAGTCCTTCGTGGCGAGACGCAGCAGGCGCAGCAACAGCACCGCCGGGATCGCGTAGAGAGCGGCCATATTGCAGAGGGACGACAGGCCGAGCCACCACGCCATGGAGACGAATTTCGGGACGCTCGGATAGGCCCGGAAGGCGACTGCATCCTTGATGAAAAAAGCCGCGACGCAAAGTAGTGACGCGGCCAGTACCAGCCTCGCGACCCGGCGGGCGACGAGCGGCTGGGGGGTGCGGGCCAAGCCGCCCCACAGGCGAACGACCCACACGCTCAGCCATACCGTCCAGCCGATGCTGGTGAGGACGCTGCTGCGCTGAAGTGTGAAGGTCGATTGGGCGAAGAGCAGGTAGATCAGCGGATTGATCAGGCCATAGAACACCTCGATCCAGCGCACCGTCTTCGAGAACCGTCGGGGGTCTCTTCGCCAGAGGAGAAAGACCAGCACGGAAAGATGCACGCAGAAGAGCGAGCCACCGGTGAGGAAGAAAAGGCCGTAACCGAGGTAGAGATTGCCCAACCACTCGCCGGCAGTCGCAAACATGCTGTCCATGCATCCCCTTCCGGCTTGACCGCCTGGCGGCGCGCCAAGTCAGGCGCTGAGTGACCCACTCGATATGCCGTTTTACGGAAGCGCGGACGGGTTCGTCGGGTCAGCCGGCGCCGGGTGCACCGGCAGCGTCGACTGGCCCGAGGTACTTGTCCAACCAGCGCAGCGATTCCTTGATCATTTCGGTGCGAGGCACGGAGTGGCCCCCGGGAAAGACCAGGCGCTCTTTCTCTCCTGGCGGTGTGCCGAGGAGCTTGAACATCGGGAGCTGCGAGGTCTGGGCCGGGAAGAAGAAATCGAGCTCGCCGTTCAACATCAGCGTCGGCTGGTGCACGTGGCCGATGTACGTCACCTGGTCGGCCTCGGGCAGGGCGCGCTGGAAGTTGAGACCGGCGACATAGAGGATGTTGGCGCGAATGCGCGGTTCGACCGCCGGGAGGATGGCGCCGAGCGCGGCGCCCCAGCTGAGGCCGTAGTACGCGATGCGGTGCGAGTCGAGGTCGGGCCGGGTTTCCACGTAGTCGAGCGATCGGGCGAGATCCTTGCCCCACATCGTGACGTAGTCGCGGTATGACGCGGTCTCAGTGGGATAGTCCGAGTGCAAGTCTCCACCGCGCTCATACGTGCCCTTGTAGATTGGCCAGAGAACGGCCCGGCCCGCCTTGGGCAGAAAGTCGATGCGCCCAAGATCGAGAGAGTCGCTCGAACGAATGTCGATCGAGCCCGAACCCGGAAAAACCACCACCACCTGATACGGCGGCTTGCCCGCCGGCGGTAGAAACAGATACGCCAGCATGCGGTCGCCGCCGTACGCGCTCTGGAAGGAAATCTTCTGACGCGGCCCGGTCGGCGTCTGTCGGGTCTCTTCGATGCGCGCATCGAGGGGTGTCTTGTCATAGGCGAACTGCCGGACGTACTGCGCATACACGGCGTCCGGCGTGGGCTTCTCCGCCAGGAAGTCGCGGAACGGCATGTCGATGGTGCGTTCGAGCGCGGCCAGGTTGGGCTCCGGGTCGACCCGCCGGATGCAGCGAAATCCGTTGGTCAGTGAGCGGTCGAAGGCGGGCTGTGCGTAGCCGTCGACGAAAGCGTAGTCGGGATCGTTCCAGCCGCCGCCGAGGATGAAGTGCTGGTCGCCCTTCGAGGTGGAATTCCACACCCACTCCCGCACGTTGCCGGCGAGGTCGTGGACACCGAAGCGATTGACACTCTGGGTGCTGCCGACCGGCACCAATTCCTTGCCGGCGAGATTCGCCGCCGGCGCAATGTGCGAGCTGCCGACGGTGAAGGCGACGCGGTTCCAATGGAAGATGGTGGGCAGGCTCTTTCCGGCCCACTCGGCGTAGGCCGCGGCTTCGTACCAACTGACTCCACTGACGGGAAGGTTGTCGGCGCCGTCGGCGTAGCCCCCGACCTCCCATCCCGCGGGGCCGGGCTTTCCGGTGCGGTCGACGAAGCGCGCCACCGCCTCCTGCCAGGAGAGCGTCCGCCCCTTCTCGATGAACGGCTGCTGCCAATACTTCGCCTCGCGATAGCCGCCGGCGTCGACGAAGCGCTTGTAGTCGCGCTGCGTCACCTCGTTGCGATCCATCAGGAAGGCCGCCGTCGGCTCCTCCTTCAAGCTGTCGAGCCCGGGCAGATAGAGAGCGAAGGATCCGGCAGGCACGTAGGCCATGTCGTCAGGCAGCTCGCTGGCGGGGGGAAGACGATAGCTCCAACTGTCGCCGACCAGACCGAGGTTCCAGATCACGTCCTCGGCGGTGCGCCGGCCGGGTTTTGTGAGTTCGATTCGCGTGAAGCCACGCGGATAGGCCAACTTCACCAGCGGCGTCCTGCCGAGGACGACCGGCGGCGCCCGGGGATCGTCGTAGTAGCGCGCCGTGACCGCGGCGCCGGGAGGCTCGGAGTCGATGGTGATGACGCGCGAGAATTTCGGCCGCAGTTGCGCGAGCAGCGGCTCGTCGGGCGAGACCGCCTCGATCTCGCGCGCGACGAGATACGCGTCCCAGGCCTCGCGGCCTTCTTCGAGGCCCTGGATGCGGTCGACGATGGCGGCGAGCTTGGGCAGCGCCTCCTGGCGCACCCAGCGTTCGCGAGCGCTCTTCTGCCACCAGCGGCTGGCCGCGATGCTAAGCAGGGCGAGCACGAGGGCGAGAATTGCGGCCTTCGCGATCCAGCGGCGCGCCAGGGGACGGCGGCCAGTGCCTCTGGCCGCCGTCTCTGTCACCGAACCCGACCCGATCTGAAGCGACAGCGAGCGCAGGTCATCGCGCAGACCCGAAGCGTCGCTGTAGCGGGCGTTCGGATCCTTCTCGAGGCAGTGATCGACGATCCTCTCGAGCGCCGCCGGCGTAGCGGGGACCGTTTGGGTGAGCGACTCCGGTCGGTCGCGGAGGATGGCGGTGAGAATCGAGATCCCGTCGTCACCGCGGAACGGCCGTTTGCCAGTGACCATTTCGTAGATCACGATGCCGAGCGCGAAGATGTCCGAGCGCGGATCGGCCGCCTTGCCCTGGGCCTGCTCGGGAGACATGTACGCGATGGTGCCGACGAGCATGCCGTGCTTGGTCGCGAGCGCCGAACCGCCAAGGGTCTCGGCGTCCGCCGTTGGCGCTGGGTTGGTCAGCTTCGCGAGGCCGAAATCGAGTACCTTGGGTCGGCCCTCCTCGTCGATCATGATGTTCTCGGGCTTGAGGTCCCGGTGGGTTACGTGCTTTCGATGCGCCGCCGCCAAGGCGCCGGCGATCGCCTCCGCATACGCAAGAACTTCCCCGGGCAAGAGACCATGGAGCATGACTTCCCGGAGCGTCCGTCCGCGTACCAGCTCGAGCGCGAGAAAGCGCACGCCGTCCACGGTGTGCAGTCCATAGACCGCCGCGATGTTCGGGTGATTGAGCGAGGCGAGAAGTTTCGCTTCGCGCTCGAAGCGCGCCAGACGCTCAGGGTCGGCCGCGAAGGCCTCGGGCAGGATCTTGATCGCCACCTCGCGATCGAGCGTGGTGTCGATCGCCTTCCAGACGACCCCCATCGCGCCCTCGCCGAGCCGCTCGACGAGGCGATAGTGCGCGAGCATCCTGCCAGGCTCGAGATTCACGGTTGGGCCTCCGGGTGAGGGGCGATTCTACAGGCTGCAGGGCCTGCGGAGACTGCGCGGCCCATCGCGAGGCCGCGCAGCCCAGATAGAACAGGTGCGCTACTTGGCCGCGGCGACGGGCTTCATGTCCCAGGCCGCGTCGGCCTCGAGATAGATCAGGCAGTCTGCTCCCACCAGGCACTTCGTCGTGTGCCTGAAGGTGTTCGGTTGGGTGTAGAACGAGCCGGCGGGGAACTTCATTTCCTTGCCGTCTTCACCCGTCATCGACATGGTTCCGGAGAGCACGACGACGCGGTTGTTCGCCGAGTGCGTGTGCAGCGGCGCCGTGAATCCCGCGATGAACTTGTGAAACGCGCCGTGAGCGCCCTTGGTGTCGTCGCCCCACAGGATGGCGGTCATGACGCCCGGCACGCCGGGTCCCTCGTGAGTGAACATTCTCCAAACGACCCCGTCGGGCGCGACACGATGCCGCGCCTTGCGGCAGGTCGATCATGGCACTTCACCCTGTCTGGCGCGGTCGTCCGCGCTTGGTGGCAGCTATTCCGATGCGGCCTCGAGAGCGGCGATCATTCTGCGCACCTCCGCTGGCAGCGCCACTTTCGATTCCCGGCGATAGTCGAAACTGACCACCAGTCCGCTCCCGTCCGCCGCTACTCGTCCGAGGGCATGACTCTGCACCTCGTAGAACATCGTGAAGCGATCCTCGCCGAGGTCGGCGACGCGGGCGCTGACGGTGATGGTGTCGGGCCACTTCACGGGCGCGCGGAAACGCGCCTGCGTGCTGTGGAGAATCGGTCCGATGCCGTTCACGCGGCCGCCCTCGAGCCAGCCGATGCGCTCGAAATAGGCAATGCGCGCGCATTCGAACCAGCGCAGGTAGACGATGTTGTTGACGTGTCCCATGGCGTCCATCTCGCCCCAGGCGACGGGGATTTCGAGGCGGACTGGGAACGACGGCGTCGCGGACTTCGCGCTGGGCTCGTTCATGGCGGAGCACGATTGTACGGCGAGGGCCAGCTCGCCCTGGCCGGGCACGGTGCCGGATGAGTATTGTTGTCGGGTGAAAAGTGCACCGCTGCTCGTCTGCGCACTTTGCCTGGCCTCAGCCGCTACGGCACCGTCGCGCCCTGGGATGGAGGAGATCGCGGTCCCGAGCGGTGGCGCCCAGATCAACGGATTTATCCTTCACGCGACCGTCCCGGGACCGCACGGAGTGGCCGTGATCCTGCACGGCTTCCCCGGCAACGAACACAGCGCCGATCTCGCGCGAGCGGTCCAGCGCGCCGGGTTCGACGCGCTGTTCGTCGACTACCGCGGCAGTTGGGAGTCCGCTGGGACGTTCTCGTTCACCCATGCCCTCGACGACACCGCGGCGGTGCTGGCGTGGGTGCGGACCCCAGAGAACGCGGCGAAGTACGGCTTCGACGGCGCTCGCGTCGCGGTCATCGGTCACAGTTTCGGCGGCTGGTTGGCACTGATGACGGCGAGTCGGGAACCGTCCAGTGTCTGCGTCGTCGCGCTCGCGGCCTGGAATGTCGGCTGGGCGGCCCAACGCTTCGCCGCGCACGACGACGAACGGGTGGCGAGTCTCGACGACTTCCGCGCCAGCACCGACGCCGGCGGCGGTCCGATCCATGCGAATGCCGACGACCTGCAAAGAGAGATCACCGAGAACGCCGAGGCCTGGAACTATCTAGGACAAGCGAGAGCGCTCGAGAACCGCCCGGTACTCCTGGTCGCGGCCACCCGTGACTCTCCAGACGAAGACGTCGAGATGCACGAGCGCTTGGCTCACGCTGTTCGTGAGGCGGGCGGACAGCGAGTCCACATCGCGACCTTCGAGGACGATCACCCGTTCTCGTCCCATCGCGCGGCGCTCGACGAATTGCTCTCCGCTTGGCTGCGCGCCGATTGCGCGGGGAACCCGAGGCCGGGCCGCTAGTCCGGCCGGCGATCCGGACCGCCACGACAGCGGGCCGAGTTGCCTGGCTGTTGAGACCCAGCGCATGAGAGAGTTTTTCCGCGCGGGCCCGCTTGCCCGCCGCAACAGGAGGCGAGAGATGAGCAACCCGGTCGGTTGGTTCGAGATCTACGTGCAGGACATGCCGCGAGCGAAGGCCTTCTACGAGGGCGTCTTCGGGCGGACGTTGACGAAGTTGAACAGCCCCGAGATCGAGATGTGGTCTTTCGCGATGGACCAGAACAGCGCCGGCACGGCCGGTGCGCTGGTGCGGATGCCTGGTTTTCCGAGTGGTCAAAACAGCGTGCTGGTCTATTTCTCCTGCGCCGACTGCGCGGTCGAGGGGGCCAGGGTGGTGAAGGCCGGCGGTCGGATCCAGCGTGACAAGACGCCGATCGGCGAGTACGGGCACATCGTGCTGGCGTACGACACCGAAGGCAACATGATCGGGCTGCATTCCATGAAGTAGGCCGCACGGCCCTCGCCGACGCTTGCGCGGCGATTGAATTGGCGACCGGGCGGGGATTGCTCCTGCGCCGCACCGCGCGGCTCGCTTCCGCGATTCTCTTGCCCTTGCGCTCTGGCTGGTGCTGTTGAAGCTCCCCGCCGTCCTCGCGGTGCCGACGATGGAGGCGTGGATGCTGATCGTGATCACCGCGCTGGTCTGGGGCCTCGGCATCGCAGGGGCGCCGACCGACCGGACGCGGTGGACGGGGTTCTTCATTTCCTCCGCGATCGCGAGCGGCGCCTGGGCCGTCGCTGCGTCCTATCGCGGCGCGCCGTGGCTCGGCGTGGGCAAGTCGGCGCGAGCGGTCCCCGACGCCGTCGGCTGAGGGATCTCGGGCCAGGGTTTGACTTGCCGCAGGTGCAGCGCCACGCGCCACAGCGCGATGCAGATCGCCAGACAGAGGACGATGTTGACCGGTGAGTCTTCGGGCCCGAAGACGCCGCCCGTCCAAAAGGTCGAGCCGCGATAGACGGTCTCCAACGGCGCGCTGGCTCGCCAGTCTTCTCCTGAGAGCGGCACGCCGCTCAGGAAGATAGTGGCGTTCCACGCCGCATGGTGGGCCGCGGCGACCCACAGATTCCGCGAAATGAGAAAGACGCCTGCCCACATCAGGCCGGCGAGCGTCACTGAAAACAGGGTGATCGTGCGCGCGCCGTCGTTCGACATATGGAGAATCCCAAAGATCGCGGCGCTGCCGGCGAGCGCCGTTCGGGTACCCAGTCGCTCCTCGAGGATACGCAGCAGCAGGCCTCGGAAGACGACCTCCTCCAGAAAGGCGGCGATCCAGATCGTCACCATCACGCTCGCCACTCGAGCAAAGCCCAGGAAGGCCACGAGCTCGTAGTTGCCGGTGGCGTAGAGGATGAGGATCGTGACGCCGATCGACGCAGAGCCAGCCGCCAAGGCGAGCAGAAACCACTTGGCACGCGGCGCCAGCTCGCTCACTGGCCGGCGCTCGTAGTAGCGAACGAAAGCCCAGTACGAAAGCACGACGGCGACGAAAATTCCCCAACGGCGAACCGCCCCGGAGGCTCCTTGCTCCAAGGAAAGCGTTCTGGCGATCCAGGGATGGATGGCGAATTTGACGAGGGCAACAGCCCCGACCACACAGGCCGCGCCGACGAAGAGCTGGAGCAGGCCTCGGAGAAGAAATCGTGTTCTGGACATCGGGACTCTCCGGGTTAGCTGAGGATTTTCTCGAAGGCCAGGTGGGCGTAGCGTTCGTCGTCGAACAGAGGAATCTCGCCATAGCCGTTCGCGCGATAGAGCGCCTGGGCTTCGCTCAGCGAGCGATTGGTCTCGAGCCGCAAGCGCTTCACCCCGGCCTTGCGGGCGCCTTGCTCGACGGACTCCAGCAGCCGGCGCCCAAGGCCTAGACCGCGCACTTCGTTCGACACCCACATGCGACGCACCTCACCGATCGCCTCGCCCTTCACGTGCTTCAAGGCGGCGCAACCCACCGGCTGGCCGGGGAGCGACGCGACCAGGAAGAAGCCGTTCGGCGGCATCATCTCGGCGGCGTTCGGGTAGTTGGTGAGCGAGCGATCGAAGCCGCCTTCGAATCGGGACTCGAGCTCGCGCAAAAATTGATCGAGGCACCAGACCGCGGCGGCGCTCCGCGGATCTTGGACCTCGATCGTGATCTCCGAGGCCTTGAGGATGTGCACCACCTCGTTCACTGCTGCTTCGAGCCGCGCCTGGAGGTTCGGGCTGAGCGGCGCCAACCAGGATTGCGCGCCCTCGTTCGATTTCCGATCGAGCTGGCTGAGCTTCGCCTTGCCGGCCCTGGTGAGTGTCACCACCCTCGCGCGGCCATCGGTCGAGTCGATCGAGGTTTCGATCAGGCCGCGGGTCTCGAGCGAACGCAGCATCCGGCTCATCTGACCGGAATCAAGATCGAGCTCGGCCCGGAGCTGCCGCACTTCGGTCACCCCCGAGTCGATCTCGAACAGCAGACGTGCCTTCCCGAGAGAAATACCTGCGCCGAGAAAGGAGCTATCCAGCGCCCCGAGCCGGCGCGTGATGACGCGATTGAAATTGCGGATCTGGGCAATCCGTCGATCCATTTAGCTGACTATAGTCAGATAAATGAAACTTGGCAAGCGGCGGTAGTCAGCGCCGGAACTCCATCGTCTAGTTCGTCGCCCAGGTCTTCCCGTTGTCTTCTACGTTGACCACCCCGCGGTGCACCCTGGCCTTACATCCAAGCCAACACTGTGGCGCTCACGAGCCGCTGGCCATGGGGAGGCCTCAAGTGGGCTTCTGATGGCGCTCGATCAGATCGCGAATCCGTCGCGCGTCGCCCTTGGTGTGGCCATGGCTGGTGATCGGCGCGTTGCCGCCGGTCGAGTCGATGCGGATGTCGGAGAACATCATTCCGGTGTTGATCTGCACCGAGGCCACATTCGCGATCGCGATGCTCTCTTCGGTGCTGCCGAACATCCTCGGCTTGACGCGCGCGACGCGATCCGGGCTCACCTCGATGCGGGTCGGGAACCAGAAGTTGCCTTTGGTCCAGCGGCTGGCGGAAAACGATTCGGTCATGGGTCCTCCATGGCGGGACTCTAGCGCTGAAGGCTCGGACGTCTGAATGCAGGGCGAACAGGGCGAGAGGCGTGACATCCTCCGGCCCGGCACAACAAGGGAGAAATCACATCGTGGCCTTCGACATGCGCACCGTGATGGGTGTTGGGCTCGTGCTCTGCGGGATCCTCGTGATCGTCAGTCGCGGGCTGAGGTTTCTGTTCTGGAGTCGGGTTCGCACCGTAAATCCCGCTCTTTGGACAGCGCGCTCGCAGTCCTGGCAGTCCTTGCCTTGGACGAGCGTGATCAGCCGGCAGCGGTTCTCGACGACACGGGTGCTCTTTTCCACCTGGAAGCGCGACTGGGAGCCGGAATTCGGTGTTCTGGCAGACCGCCAGCTCAATCGGCTGGCTGGGCTCCTGCGCGGATTCTTCCTCGCGATGGCAGGGCTCTTTACGTGCCTGTTCGTGCTCGCCTTTGTGTACGAGGTGTGGTCGAAGTTTTGACCCCGTCCGCAGCCCGTTTGTGCGTCAAGCACGCTTGACATAATGTAAGGCGCACTATACAGTCCCCGGGCAGGGAGAAACCCAATGACCCGCCCGCTCTCGAACCTGATTCCTGCCCTTGTCGTGGCCGGCTCGCTGCTAGCCTCTACCGCCCTCGTGACCCTGGTGCCCCGGACTTCCTGGGCTGCGATCGCCGCCCCCGTCGCGCTCGTCGCGGGGCTCATCGGCGCCGATCTTCTGCATGGAATGCGCGCCGGACGCCGCCTGCCTTCGGCTGGCGCACTGATCCTGGCGGCCTCCATCCTCGGGGCCTCTGCGATCGTCGCGTCGGACGACCTCGACCGCCTCGCCGCCATGATGCCGATCTTCGGAAGTTCCGCGGTGCTCCCCCTGTTCCTGGGCGGCCGTGGGAAGGAGAGCCTCCGATGATCGCCCGGCTGATGGGCTTGAAGACCGTGGATCCAGCAACTCTTCGCCAGCGCATGCAGGGCGAGCGGATCGCGATCTTCGACGTCAATTCGCTCGCCAGCTGGCGGAGCGCGCACGTTCCGGGAGCACGGCATCTCGATCCCGAAAGCTTCTCGGAGACTGACCTGCCGACCGAACGCGACCACGCGCTGGTCTTCTACTGCTCGAATCCGTTCTGCCGCAAGGCCCCCGGGTCGGCGAAACGCGCGCAGAAGATGGGCTACAGCGCGGTGCAGGTTCTCTCGGCGGGCATTTCTGGATGGGTCGCGGCGGGGTTGCCGACCGAATCGGGAGCGGCCAAATGACCGAGCCGGGCGCCCATGGTTTCTACACCGCGCGCGCTTCGACGAACCAGCGTCGCTTCTATATCTGGCTGATCGGGGCGATGCTCGCCTACTTGGGAGCGACGGCGGCGGTGCGCTTCAAGTCCTCGGTCCCCGCGGGACTCGCGTGGTCGCTCGTGGTCCTGGCCTGGTTGTTGGCGATCCAGACGATACGAAGCTATCTGGCGTTTCTCCGCGGCGCCGACGAGCTCTTGCGCAAGATCGAGATCGAGGCCCTCGGGCTCGGGTTTGGCGTCGGCGCGTTCTTCTCCATGCTCTATCCGCTGCTTCGGGAGCTCGGGGCCCCCGATGTCGGACAACTCGGATCCGCGGTGGTGATGATGTTCGCCGCGGCCATCGGCTCCTGGCTCGGGCGGCGGCGCTACTGTGGTGTCGGCTCTCGTTGAAGAATCGCCTTCGGGTCCTGCGCGCCGAGCGAGACTGGTCCCAAGCCGACCTCGCGGTGCGACTCGGGGTGTCGCGCCAGACTGTCAACGCCATCGAGACCGGCCGCTACGACCCCAGCCTGCCTCTCGCGTTCGGCTTGGCGCGAGTCTTTGGCGCCGCGATCGAGGAGATCTTTCAGCCGGAGCCGTAGTTGGAAGGCTGGTTCGTAGGTATCGCTCAGATGCCGCTGGAAGGTACCTGACCGGCGACGATCGGGCTCATCCAGACGCCATAGCCCTCCGGATCCCGAATCGTCGCCAGCATGTCTTCGAAGTGCGCCAGAAACTCGTCACGCGAGATCGGCGTGTGTTGGCCGAACGCATCGGCGAAGCCGTCGCGCCAGGACTCCCAGATCGCGGCGAAAGTCTCGCGCGGTACGCGCACGGTGTCGACGATCGCGTAGTCGACCGTGAGACTACGCAGGCCGAGATGACTCAACAATCCGAAGGTCTTGCGGCCGATGTGAAAGTCGGTCCCGGTCGCCTTGCCGAAGGTCGTGGTGCCGATGCTCCAGAACGGATCGGCGTCGAGAGTCCGCGGCTCGAAGTGCAGCATGCCGTAGTCCTCGGCCAGGATGTGGAGCCACCCGCCGGGGCGAACGACCCGCGCGAGCTCCGCGAGCACGCGCTCGGGATGCGGAATCGCGTGCAGCACATGTCGGCAGACGGCGAGATCGAAGCTGCCCGAGGGTAGCCCCAAGTCGAAAACGCTGCGCTGCTCGAATCGCACCCGTTCGCTAAGGCGCCGCGTGGCGGCGCGTGCTCGGGCGAGGTCCAGATGCCCGGGAAGAACGTCGACTCCGAGGATTCGCGCATTCGGGTAGAGCTCGGCGAGCCGCAGGGTGATCTCCCCGGTGCCGCAGCCGGCGTCGAGGATCTCGGCGTTGTCCGGCAGGCGATAGCGCGCGAACAGCGGAGCCTCCTGGGGCCAGATGGCATTCGCTTGCGCGGCGAGGGTGTGCACCATGGACTCGTCGGCCATTTCCTTGGCCTGGGGATTCGAAGGGTCGATGTCAGTGGGTTTTTCCGGGCTCATCGCTCACTCGCGTGTCGGTGGCCCGCCAGTTTACTTCCCAAGTCCTGCCGCCGTCGTCCGAGAATGCCTGCTCGAAGTGGCAGGACGTCGCCGTGATGTCCGAGATCACGAAGCGCACGAAGATCGCGCGGCCGTTCAGGGTCTCTTGATCGTAGAACTCACCGCGACCGTTCTTGAACTGACCGATGGTGGGTTGGCTCAGGTTCCCGTCGCCGCTGTGGGAGAAGTTGAGACTCCACTGGCGGGTCGCGCTGTTGTACAGGCGGAGACTGAGGCCTTCGAAGTGGCCGCTGGGCCCGTCAGCCACCAGCTCGATCAGATTGGCGCGGCCGTCCCAGACCTTGCGGACGGTCGTGATGCCGTCCATCTCGACCCAAGTCGTGGAGCCCGTCAATGGATGGAGGAGTCGCGAGAGGTGGGTCTTCCAGGTGCCGATCTCGAAGTCGAAGTCGTGCTGGCCGTCGCGGTCCTCAGCGAGGGCCCGGTGGGACGTCAAGGCGAGGACCAGCGCGCAGAGAGCGAAAAACAATGGAATGCGTCGAAGCGGGTTCATCGACTGGCCCTCGGCGCGCCATCGGCTGACAACCCCGCTTCTTTAGCTCTTGGCCATCGGGCCGGTGATCCACGGGTCGGGGCCCGGCTCTCCACCCGCCGCCGTAGCGACGAGGCGTTCGAAGTAATGACTCCAGCCGTGCGCGTGCGAGGTGGCCGCTTCGGCGCTCGGCAGATCCCGGTGGGAGAAGCGGAGAAGGGTCCCCTTGCCCGCGGGTACGAGCTCGAAGACCAGAGTCGTCGAACCGGGCGGCACGTTGGCGTTGCCCTCCCATCCCCAGGTGTAGACCAGCCGGTGGGGAGCGTCTATTTCGACGAATTCGCCGCTCGCGGCGTTGCCGGGGATGACTTGTACGCGATAGGCGCCGCCGCGTCGCAGGTCGACCGTCGCGGACTGCCCCATCCAGCGGATCATTTCGCTCGGGTTCACCAACAATTCCCAGACCGTCTCGGGTTTCGCGTCGATCGCGATCTCGCGATCGACCGACTTGACGTCAGCGGCGGTATCCATGTTTGGATCTCTCCTTTCGCTCGGCCTCGTGTTTCAACGTGGCGAGCCGTTCGTCCCAGAAGTCCTCGAGAAAGCGCCTGAGCTCGCCGAGCGCCTGCGGCACCGCCCGATAGAGCCGGCGCGTGCCCTCGCGCCGCTCGCGCACCAGCCCGGCCTCCTTGAGGACCGTCAGGTGCTGCGAGATCGCCGGCCGGCTGATGTCGAACTGGGCAGCGATTTCTCCGGCCGAGAGCTCCTCGGCGCGCACCAGAGCGAGGATCTGACGCCTGCGGGGCTCGGCGATTGCTTTGAGAGCAGCGTCCACGGCCGGAAGATTAAGTCAATGCTTACGTAAGTGTCAAATGACATATTCAAGGTGAAAGAATTCCAGCCGATGAACAAGACCGTCGAAAGCAAATACAGCCTCGGCGCCTGGGATCTCACTGAGCTTCTCCCGGACGCCAGTGAAACGACACTTTCCAGCTGTCTGGCGGAGATCGAACGCGGTGTCGAGGCGATCGAGTCGTGGCGTCCACGACTTCGTCCGGAGCTCTCTCCGGACGAGCTGCTCGAGTTGCTGCGAAGTTTCGAGCGCCTCAGCGAGAGGATGCAGATCCTCGGCTCGTACGCCTCCCTGTGGTTCGCGGCAGACACGCAGTCGACCCCGGCGCTCACCTTGCGGAGCCGGGTGCATCAGGTTCTCACCGCCTACGGAAATCGGCTGCTCTTCCTGGGCCTCTGGTGGAAGGAGCTCGACGATGCGGATGCCGAGCGAATGCTCCAGGGCCTGGCCGGACACGCCGACTTTTCGCATCAACTGCGCGATCAGCGGCGACTCAAGCCCTACACCTTGGCCGAGACCTCGGAGCAGATCATCAACCTGAAGGACTCGGATGGCATGAGCGGCCTGCTTACCGTCTATTCGATGGTAACCAACAAGCTCGAGTTCACCATCGACAGCGCCCTGGGCAAGGAGACGCTGTCGCGCGATGCATTGATGTCGTACGCCTACTCTCCCGACGCGAGCGAGCGCGAGGCGGCATACCGCGAGCTCTACCGCGTATTCGGCGAACAGGCCACACTGCTCGGGCAGATCTACGCCCACCGGGTGCGCGACTGGACGAACGAGAACGTCGGCCTGCGCGGGTTCTCGTCGCCGATCGCGGTGCGCAACATCGACAACGACATCCCGGATGAAGCGGTCGACGCGCTGCTCGAAGTGGCGCGCGAGAACGCCGATGTGTTCAGGCGCTACTTTCGATTGAAAGCGAAGTGGGTGCAGCCGGGCGCGACGAAGCTCCGGCGTTACGACTTGTATGCGCCCATCGCCGCCTCGCGTCGCGAGGTGCCGTGGGACGAAGCGGTGGCGCTGGTGCTCGACACGTTCCGCTCGTTTCATCCGCGCTTCGCCGAACAGGCCGAGCGCGTCTTCGCCGAGCGTCATCTCGACGGCGAGTTGCGCAAGGGCAAGAAGGGCGGCGCGTTCTGTGCCACGGTGGCTCCGTCCTTCACGCCGTGGGTGTTGATGAACTACACCGGACGGGTGCGCGACGTCGCGACCTTGGCGCACGAGCTGGGCCATGCCATTCATTCGATGATGGCCGAGGACCACTCGCTTCACACCCAGCACTCGTCCCTGCCGCTCGCCGAGACCGCTTCGGTGTTCGCCGAGATCCTGCTCACCGATCGCCTGCTCGGCGAGGAGAAGGATCCGCTGGCGCGCCGCGAGCTCCTGGCGGCGGCGCTCGACGACATCTATGCGACCGTCTTGCGCCAGGCGTATTTCGTGCTCTTCGAGCGCCGGGCCCACGACGCCGTGGTCGAGGGCAAGAGCACCGACGAGATCTCGGCCATGTACCTCGACCTCTTGCGTGAGCAGTTTGGCGATGCCGTCGACGTGCCGGACGAGTTCCGCCACGAGTGGGTGTCGATCCCGCACATCTACTCGACGCCGTTCTATTGCTACGCGTACAGCTTCGGCCAGCTGCTGGTGCTGGCGCTCTATCGCCGCTTCCAGTCCGAGGGCGAGGCGTTCAAGGCGGGCTATCTGCGCCTGCTCGCCTGGGGTGGCGGTGCACGGCCGGAAGACGTTCTGGCCGAGGTCGGGGTCGATCCGAAGGACAAGGATTTCTGGCGCGGCGGCTTCGACGTCATTCGTGGGATGGTGGACGAAATCGAGGCCACCGAGCGCTAGAGTGTGGCGGTAGGATCAGGCTGAGCCCTTTCGGGAGACTGCATGAATCCAAGTCGCGGCAGGTCGTTGGCATGTCTGGGGGTCGGGCTGGGCTGGATTTGGTGCGCGCCGCTGATGGCAGGCACGCCGCAGGCGCCGCCGCCCACGGTCAGCAAGTTCTTCTCGACCCCGGCGATTCTGGTCAACGGCACCGCGACCGTCGGCCTCACGCTCAACGAGCAGAGCGGCTTCGAGGACGCGACGGGGGTCACGGTCTCCGACGCACTCCCCGCTGGATTGGTCGTCGCGACGCCGAGCAATGCGACGAACGGCTGCGGCGGTACGCTGACCGCGACGCCGGGTGCGACCTCGTTCAGCCTCGTCGGCGGAACCATCTTGACCGGCAAATCCTGCACCATTACCGTCGAGGTCACCGGGACGACGCCAGGTCAGAAGGACAACACGAGCAGCGCACCGTCCTCGACCGAAGGCGGGACTGGCGGCCCCAGCCTGGTCGCGACCCTGCAGGTGCTGCCTCCAGCCACGCTCGCCAAGGCGTTCGGTAGCCCGACGATTCCCGTGGGCGGTTCGACGACGCTCACCTTCACGGTCGACAACCCCGGACCCTCCGCGCTCATCGGCTTCACCTTCACGGATGCCTTACCGGCCGGTCTGAGCGTCGCGACGCCCAACGGACTTGCCGGCGCTTGCCTGACGGCGGCCGGGGGAGTCACCAACGCCGCGGCCGTGACCGCGACCTCGGGAAGCACCTCGGTCAGCATGGCCGCCTTGAATCTCGCCGCGGCCTCGAGTTGCCAGTTCTCCGTCACCGTTCAGGGCGACACCTTTGGCGTGAAGAACAACAACACCAGCGCCCTGACCTACGACTTCGACGGTGGCAACTTCGGACTGATTGCACTCAGCAGCGCCGGCGCGTCGGCAGCGGTCACGGTGAACGGGCCGGCGCTCGCCATCGCCAAGACGCACGCCGGGGCATTCCAGCAAGGCGTCACGGGCGAGCAATACACGATCACGGTGAGCAATGTGGGCACTGGGGCGACCGTGGGCACGGTGACGGTGACCGACTCGCTGCCGGCCGGCCTCACGGCCACCGGGATGACCGGCATCGGCTGGACGTGCTCGGTTCCGCCCTCTGTGCCCGGCCCCGCGGCGCTCGGCTGCACCAGCATTGACGCGATCGTCGCCAGCGCGAGCTATCCGCCGATCACGCTCACGGTGACCGTGGACCCCGCGGCGCCGCCCACGGTAACCAACGTGGCCCAAGCTTCCGGAGGCGGCGACCCCGGCACCGCGGTGGTGGCGAGCGATCCAACCGCGATCGGCGCAGTGTCGATCACGCAAGTGCCGACGCTTGGCGGGACGGGTCTGGCGATTCTTTGTGCGGTGCTGGCGCTTGCCGGCTGGATGATGGCCAGGCGCCGCCGCACGCCCTAGTTGGGCGCCAGCGGCAGCGGTCGAGTCTCCTCAATTCGCTTGGTTCGGGCGCACCGGCGCCGCTGGTGCGTGAATCTCGCCGCCGTCGCTGAGCAACGGCAAGTACTGCTCCTCTTCCTGGGCGAAGTGCAGCCGCAGCACCGCGTGCAGACCGTAGAGCAGCCGCCGCAGATCGGTCTTGTCCTCGGGGCTTAACGGTCCGGCGGGAAGCTCGTCGAGCAGGCGTCCATAGAGGCGCACCTGATGCGAAATCTCTAGATGCGCGCGGCTCATCGTACCGGTCGGATCGTCGCCGCCCAGCACCCGCGCGACCAGCGGATAGACCGTAGCGTCCTCGTGGCGCTCGTGCGGGATTAGGTCGTGATCGAGGAAGCTCCGCACCTCTTCGAGCGCCGCGCGCAGGCCTTCGGGAGCAAGACTGTCCAATCGGTCGGCGACCGCGCGCAAGGTTTCGACTCGCGGCAGGAGCGAGGCATGTTCCTCGCGGAAGCGTTCGCCGACGTCGCGATCGGCCGCGGGCGGCTGGGCATCGCGCGGGCCCGCGCTGAGCGCGCGCAACGCGTTCAGGATCACGGCGACGTCGATCGCCTCTTGCAGCAAGGCGCCGGCGAAGGGCGGCAGCCGGCCCGCCGCGGCGACGAACATGGCGGCGATCGAGAGGCCCATGCCGGCGACGACGCTCTGGACCGCAATGCCGCGGGAACGGCGGGCGATCGCCATGGCCTCGGCCAGCCGGTCGAGGCGGTCGACCGTCAGCACCACGTCCGCAGCTTGCGCCGAAGCGGTGGCGCCGCGAGCGCCCATGGCGACGCCCACGGTGGCGGCGGCGAGGGCCGGAGCGTCATTCAGCCCGTCGCCGACCATGACGGTGATGGCGCGTTGCGATTCGCTCAGCACCGCTTCCACCTTTTCGCTGGGAGAGCGCTCGGCGAGCACGACGTCGGCGCCGATGCCGAATCCAACGGTCTCCGCGACTTCCGGGTGGTCGCCGGTGATCATGATGACCCGGCGAATTCCGGACCGCCGCAGGGCGCGAATCGTGCCGCGCGCATCGGGCCGAATCGGGTCGTGAAGCACCAGCGTGCCGACGGTTTCGCCGTCGACCGCGACCCATACGCTCGAGGTGCCTTCGAGCGCGGTGCTCCGGCGCACTTGGCGCATGGCGGCGCTGAGCGGCCGGTCGCGTGCCACCCAGGCGAGTTTGCCGAGCGCCACGTGCGCGCCGGCGACTTCGCCCTCGATGCCTTCGCCGTGATGCTCTTCGACGCCGGTTGGAAACTCCAGCCGCAAGTCGCGCAGGCGCGCGGCGCCGACCAGCGGTGCGGCGAAGACGTGCGGGGAGACCTGGTCGAGCGATGCGGCGAGGCGCAGGACCTCGTCCGCCGAATGTTGGCCGTAGACGTGCACCTCGCGCACCGCCGGTTGTCCCGTCGTGAGGGTGCCCGTCTTGTCGAGCAACAGGATGGTGGCACGGCCCAAGGCTTCCAACGGCGCGCCGCCTTTCACCAAGATGCCGCGCGCCGCGCAGCGCGACAGTCCGGCGACGATCGCGACCGGAGCCGCCAGGATCAACGGGCATGGAGTTGCGACCACCAGCACGGCGAGCGCCCGCACCGGGTCGCCGCTCCACCACCAGGCGAATCCGGATAACGCCACGGTCACCGGCAGAAAGATCACCGCGTAACGATCGGCAAGACGCACGAAGGGCGCCTTGGAAGTCTGCGCCTGTTGCACCAGGCGCACGATGCCGGCGTACGTGCTGTGCTCGGCGCTCGCCACGGCGCGCAGATCGAAGGGCCCGCCGGCGTTCGAGGTGCCGCTGCGCACCGGATCGCCCTCGGCCCGAGTCACCGGTCTCGACTCGCCGGTGAGCGCCGATTCGTCGAGCACTGCCGCGCCTTTGGCCGCGAAGCCGTCGACCGGCACGATCTCGCCGGTCTTGACGAGCAGCAAGTCGCCGGGGCGGACGTCCTCGATCGCCGGCGAGGTGAGCTCGCCGTTGTCGTAGCGGTGCACATCGCGCGGCGCTCGCGACACCAGCGCGTCGAGCTCGCGGCGAGCCCGGGCATCGGCGAAGGCCTCGAGCGCCTGACCGCCTGAGAGCATCAACGCGATGATCGCCCCGGGCGCGTACTGCCCGAGCACCAGCGCCCCCGCCATGGCGAGCAGCGCGATGATGTCGACGCCCAACTTACCGCGCAGAAGATCGCGTACCACCGAGAAGGTGAGCGGTACGAGCATGACCGCGGTGGTGGCCGCCCAGAATAGGCTGGCGACGTGGGTCGCTCCGAACGACCAAGCGATCGCTCCTCCAGCGATGCCGGTCAGGGTTAGCCCGACGAGCCAGCGATTCATCGTGAGCCAGTCTATCCGCGGTTTTGTGGCTCGGCGCCGTTTGCGGTGCTAGCGTTGATTCATGGTCTTTCGCACTGGGGCGATCGTCGCGGGAATGCTGGCCGGGTTCATCGATCAAGCGGCGCTTGCCGTGGGCTTGCTGCAACTCTCGCCACCGCCGGTCGGTGCTGGAGCCTCCGCCCCGCAGCTGGCTGCCGGGCGTGACGGGGCCTGGCTGTCCTGGCTCGAGGCCGACGGGTCAGGCGGCAAGCGCCTGCGCGTGGCGCGATGGAACCCGGCCGGCTGGTCCGTGCCCTCGACCGTGGTGCATGGTCCGGAGTTGCTCGCCAACTGGGCCGACGTGCCCGGCGTCGTTGAGTCGTCCGAGGGCGCGCTCTATGCCCAGTGGCTGGTGAGCTACCACGGCGGCTACGGAATCGAATTGGCGCGCTCGAGTGACAGCGGGAAGACATGGACCCGCCTGGGTCCGTTGCATGCCGATCGCAGCGCGAGCGAGCACGGCTTCGTGTCGTTCGCGCCCGCCGGCTCGGGGCTCCTGGCGTTCTGGCTGGATGGACGCTCGACCGTGAAGGGCGGTGCGACCGAGCTCCGCATGAGGAGACTCGATAACGAGGCGGCGGGTCCGCCGGTCGAGACCGTGCTCGACGAAAGGGTCTGCGATTGCTGCCAGACCGCCGCAGTCGCCAGTGGTGCCGGTGCATGGGTGGCATTCCGCGATCGCTCGGCGTCTGAAATCCGGGACATCTCGGTGCTGCGCATCGCCGACGGCAAGGCTTCGACGCCGACGATCGTGCACCGCGACGCTTGGAAGATCATGGGATGCCCGGTGAATGGTCCGGCGATCGCCGTGGCGGGCCAGACGGTGGTGGTCGCCTGGTTCACGGGAGCGAGCGACAAGCCGCGAGTCGAAGCCGCGCGCTCGACCGACGGTGGGGTGACCTTCGGCTCGCCGGTGCTGATCGACGACGCGGCGCCGCTGGGGCGCGTGAGCGTGGCGCTCGGGCCGGACGGCGAGGCCGCGGTGAGTTGGCTCGGGCGCGCCCCTCAGGGCGACGGCGCCGAGCTGCGAGTGCAGAAGCTCGATGCCGCAGGGCGAAAGGGGGCGCCGCTGAGGGTCGCCGACCTCGCTGGCGGACGCGCCGGAGGCACTCCGCGGATGGTGGGCTCGGGTGACCGGCTGGTCTTCGCCTGGGTGGAGAAGGGTTCCATCGCGGGGGGGACGCTCGGCTGGACGGACCTGCCTCGCTGAGCTGGGTGTAACTTTTCGCCCGCGAAGGGATCTTGTTCTCGGAGGTAGAGAGACAATGATCCCGAGAATCGAATCTGAACCTGTTCCGGCGTTGCGCCTGCGGCAGCTCGAGCGCGACTATCCCTTCTTTCATTTCGGCCCCGTCGACCTCGAGGTGAAGGCCGGCATCACGCTCGGCCTGTTGGGCGTCAACGGTGCGGGCAAATCGACGCTGCTACGTGCGATCCTCGGCCTAGTGCGCGCCGATAGCGGCACGGTCGAGGTGCTCGGCTTGCCGATGCCCGGCCGTGAGCACGAAGCGAAGAAGCAGGTTGCCTGGGTGTCGGAGGACATGGCGCCCTACGGCAGCGCGACGATCGAATGGCATCTGCGATTCGCGCGCGGGTTGTCGTCGAGCTGGGACGCCGAGTACGCGCGAGAGCTGCTGAACCGGTTCGGCCTTCACCCCGGTCAAAAAGCGCGCGGACTCTCCCGGGGGCAGACCGTGCGCCTGCTGATGGTCCTCGCGCTGGCCCGCCGCCCGCGCCTGTTGTTGCTCGACGAGCCCACCGCTGGACTCGACCCCAGGGTTCGCCACGAGGTCCGGCAAGAGCTCCGCGATCTCGCGCGGGAGCGGTACACGACGCTGATCTTCTCGTCGCATCTCACCGAAGACGTGGAGGTTATGGCGGACGAAGTGGTCATCCTGCACGACGGTCGCATCGTTCGTCGGGCGGCGATCGAGAGGCTGCGGGCGGAGGGCGATCTGGAAACCGTCTTCCTCGCCGCGATCTCGCCGAACGCCGGCGCCCGGCTGCCGGAAGCGGTGTGCGCGTGAACGCCTCCACGGTCTTTCGGTTGGCAGGCAAGGATCTCTACCTGCTGCGCCGTCCGCTCTTGCTGGCGGTCACTCTCGGCGCGATCTCGGTGGCGCTCGCCAGGTCGAACGATCATTCGGTGCGTTCGCTCGGCATCACGCTGGCCCTCAACCTCTTTATCGGGATGTGTTTCCATCTCGTGATCGGCAACGTGCTCGGCGAGCGTGAGAAGAAGACCCTGGCCTTCGTTCTCGCACAGCCGGTCTCGCATCGCGAGGTCACCGCGGCGAAGCTCGTTTCCTCGATCTCGATGTATACGCTCTGCGGACTCTTCGCGGCGGCCGCTCTGGTGTCGCTGTCGCCGGTCGGGCGGGGATTGACCCCCCACTTGCTGGGCTGGCTGGCGTACTTTGGCGTCACCCTGGGAGGCTTCCTGGTGCTGTTCGCGATCGTGCTGGGGACGGCCCTGGTGTCCGAGTCACTCGGTTGGACGATGGTGGTTGCGGGCGGGCTGACCTTCGTGCTCGGCAACGGCCTGCTGATGTTCGGCTCGCGCCTGACCTACCTGACCGCGTATGCGCGTAACCTCGTGCATGGCGGAGCGGCGCTTCCCGCGACCCTGGCGCTCGAGGCCGCGCTGTTGCTCTGCCTGCTCACTGGGACCTTCTGGCTGCAGGAGCGCAAGACGAGTTTCCTCTGAGGGCCAAGCCGGCGATGCTCGAGTTCTCGACGTTGTATGCGACCTACGGGCGGGACGTCTTCCGTTTCGCCCTGTTTCTCTCGGGCGATCCGGCGCTCGCGGAGGACATCGCGTCGGAGACCTTCACTCGCGCCTGGGCCGCCCGCGAGCGCGTCGATCTTTCGACGGTCAAGGGCTATCTGTTCGCCATCGCGCGCAATCTTTTTCTGCACGAACGCCGGCGGCCCGGCGGGCGCACGGTGGTGATCGATGAGACGCTGGTTTCCGAGGAGCCATCGCCCGAGCGCGCTGCGGCCGCGCGGCGCGAGCTCGAGGTTGTGCTCGCCGAGCTTCAGAGCCTGTCGGAGATCGACCGCGCGGCGCTGGTGATGCGCGCCGAAGATGGATTGCCGTACGAGGAAATCGCCGGCGTCCTCGGAGTGTCGCTGGCGGCAGTAAAGGTGAAGATCCACCGCGCTCGTCTGCAGCTGGAGCGAGCGCGCCAGCAATCACGGATTCCAGCCGCGGAGACCCAATCATGACCTTGCACCCCGATGTGATTCGCGACCTCTTGCCGCTCTATCTCGCCGATGAGGTGAGCCCGGCCACCCGAGCCCTGATCGAAGAGCACCTGGCGGCGGATCCAGAACTTGCGCGTCTCGCCAAAAGCGCGGCGAGCGAGGGTACGCTTAGCGCCGCCGCTCCCGCGGTCGTGGCGCCTGCGGGGGTGGAAAGAGCTGCGTTCGAAGCCACGCGCCGGCTACTCCGGCAACGGGCGCGACTCTGCGGCTTCGCGATCGCGGCGACCCTCCTGCCATTCTCGTTCTCGTTCGACGGTACGAAGCTGCGCTTCTTCCTCTTCGAGCTCTGGCCGCTGCCGGCGTCCTTATTGCTGGCGACCTCGGTGGCGCTCTGGCTTGCGTATTGGCGGGTGTCGCGGCGGCTCCGCGTCACCGGGCTCTAGTACTCGAAGCAGCCCGCATCCAGGGCGGCCGCAGTCGCTCGATACGACGCAGCACCGGACACCCATCGACGTGGGCGCCGGGCAAATACCCCAGACTGAGCAGGAACTCGCCGGTGATCTCGCCGCCGGTGAAACGGAACGTGTTCTTGAACAGCTTCACCCACTCGGCCTTCGAGAGCGGGTGGTGAGCGTCCAGCCAGGCGGCGAACGAGCCGTGGCTCTTGCGCAGGACGCGAATTCGCCGCGCGTTCTCGATCGCCGCCTCGATCTTCAGGCGATTGCGGATGACGCCGGCATCGCCCATCAGGCGAGCGACGTCGTGCGCGCCGTAACGGGCCACGCGATCGACCTCGAACTGGTGGTACGCGTCGCGGAAAGCCTGGCGCTTGTTGAGGATGGTCAACCAGGAGAGGCCCGCCTGGTTGATTTCGAGGATCAGGCGTTCGAAGAGAATGCTCTCGCTTTTCGCTGGGAAGCCATACTCGGTCTCGTGGTACGGCCCATGCACCGGATGACTCAGGGCCGCGCGGCAATAGGAGGGTGGGAGCTCGATCGCTGGCGCCTTCATGATCGGGGCGAGTGTAGCCGTGTCCACGGGGCCGTGGCATGCCTCCTGCTAGTCTCACCGGTCGGAGACACTTATTGACGCCCTTCAAGACCGCAGGCCTCGTGCTCGGATTCGTATCCCTTCTGGCGTCCTCGGCGCCTGTCGGAGCCGCGGATCCCGCGCCTCCGGCTCCCGAAGTCCTGCACTATGTCTGGCGACTTGAGGGTTTCGGCGGCCGGCTCGCGAGTCTCTTCGTACCCGGCGACGGCAACGGCACGCTCAGCACGGGCATCGGGCCGAGTGGCAAGCTGCAGAGCGAGCTGATGATCACCTCGGACAGTCGGAGCGGTGAGTTCTGGCGCTATGGCGCCGAGCTCGATCCCGCGACCCACGCGACCGTTCGGGCATGGTCGTCGTACCACTTCCGCGACAAGTCGGGGAGCAAGGACTTGCCGGTGGCCGAGCCCGGAGCGGTCGACATCTCGTCGGCGATCTATCTCATCCGACAAATGCCGCCCAAGCAGCCGATGCCGATGAGGATCTGGACCGACGGACGGCTGTATCCGGTGCGCGTGGTGCCGAGTGGCCTCGAGCGCGCCTCGCTCCGCGTTCCCGGCGATGGCACGCGCGAGCGGGTGGTGCGGCGCTACGTCATCGAGGGTGTCGAACAGCCGGGCGAGCGGTTCTGGAAAGGGCATCTCGAAATCGTCCTGTCCGAGGACGCTGTCCATACGCCGATCGAGATCGCGGTCAAGGTGAGCCTGGCATCGCTGCGCCTGCGCCTGGTCGACGGTGTGGAGAGATCGGCAGGGAACTAACCACTGGGCACTAGACACAAGGAGAACGTCATGAACAAGTCATTCGCTGTCGGCGTGAGTTCTGCCTGCGCGGCGCTTCTGCTCGCGGCAGTCACCAGCGCGGCTGCCGCGGACCTCAAGGCGTCGGCGACACTGTCGGGCAAGGCGGGCGCCAAGGTGAGCGGCACCGTGACCTTCACCGAGCACGCGGGCACGGTCACCGCCGACGCTCATCTGACCGGTGTCGCCGCGGGCAAGCACGGCTTCCATATTCACGAGAAGGGTGACTGCGGCGACGTCGACTTCAAGAACGCCGGCGGTCATTTCAATCCCACCGGCGCTCAGCACGGCGCGCCCACCGACGCCCAGCACCACGCCGGCGACCTCGGCAATATCGACATCGACGTCAACGGCCATGGCACGCTCGAGATCTCTTCGTCGATGCTCACGGTGACGGATGGCCCGAACTCGGTGGTTGGCAAGGCGGTCATCGTCCACGAGAAGGCCGACGACTTGAAAACCCAGCCGACCGGTGACGCCGGCGGCCGGATAGCGTGCGGCGTGGTCAACGCCGAGCAGTAGGTCTCGCCGCGCGCAGTTTGTAGATTCTGCCGACGCCGGCCACCGCGCGGTGAGCGTTTCGGGGCCGGCGTTGCCCATTTCCTCCCATTTTTCGCCGTGGCACGACCGTTGCTCTTCTCCTTGATCTGCAGAACGTCGCTGGCGGTACTCGCCGGGACTACTCAAGGAGGATTGAACCATGCGTATCCAAAACAGTCGGTTCGCGCCCGTTGCGACGCTTCTCGTGGCTGGCCTGCTGGCCTTCGGCGTTGCCGCCTCGGCGTCGGACGACACGAATTCGGCACTGCTCGGCCTCAAGGTCAAGACCGCCTTGCTCGAGAAGCTGGGTGTCGATGCTCTTCATGTGACCGTCGACTCGATGGGCAGCGCCAAGGTGAAGCTCGCCGGCACCGTGAACAAGCGGGCGACCTCTGAGCTGGCGAGCACGGTAGCGAAGAGCGTCGTGGGCGTGACCTTCGTCGACAACGACATCAAGCTCGCCGAGTACAAGGACAGCAAGGAGAAGGTCGGCAACGCGGTGACCGAGACCGAGCGCGAAGTCAAAGACGGCCTGCTCGAAGTCAAGGTTCGCGAGGCCCTGATCAGCAGCCTCGGCGGCGACGGCATGAAGGTCGGCACCGAAGCCGCGAGCGGCACGTTGACGCTCGCTTTCCCGGCCGACTTCTCGGCCGCCCTGCGGACGCAGGCGGAGACCGCGGCCAAGGGTGTTTCGGGCGTGACCAAGGTCGTCACTCTCGACAAGAAGAGCTGAACCGAAGTCGTTCGAAGTTCGGAGCGCGGGGCCTTTCGAGGCTCCGCGCTCTTTTCGTTTCGGCGGCCCGCGCGTGCCCTCTGACATACTTGGAACTCCTGCAGGACGACCCCCCCAGTGAGGCGCGATGGCCAGCAACCCGATCTTCGATCCCCACCCTTCCGATATCGATCCCACCGAAACGCGGGAGTGGGTCGAAGCCTTCAGCGACGTGCTCGAGCGCGACGGCTCGGGACGCGCCCACTATCTGCTCGAAGCCCTGATGGAGCGCGCCCGGCAGTCGGGCGCCAAGATCCCGTTCTCCGCCAACACGCCGTACGTGAACACCATCGGCGTCGAGGAGGAGCGCCAGCGCCCCGGCGATCACGACCTCGAGCGGCGCATCAAGAGCATCCTGCGCTGGAACGCGATGGCCATGGTCGTGCACGCCAACCGTGATGACCTCGGTCTCGGTGGCCACATCGCGAGCTATGCCTCGTCGGCGACGCTCTATGAGATCGGCATGAACCACTTCTTCCACGCCCGGAGCGCCGAGCATGGAGGCGATCTGGTGTTCATGCAGGGCCACTCCTCGCCCGGCATCTACGCCCGCGCGTTTCTCGAAGGCCGGATCACTGAAGAGCAGCTGAAGCTCTTCCGCCGCGAGGCCGATCATCGCGGGATTTCGTCGTATCCCCACCCTTGGCTGATGCCCGGGTTCTGGCAGTTCCCCACCGTGTCGATGGGCCTGTCGCCGCTGATGGCGATTTACCAGGCGCGCTTCATGAAGTACCTCGACGCGCGCGGGCTGGTCAAGACCGCGGGACGCAAGGTGTGGGCCTTCCTCGGCGACGGCGAGATGGACGAGCCGGAATCGCTCGGCGCGATCGCGCTCGCCTCGCGCGAAAAGCTCGACAACCTGATCTTCGTGGTGAACTGTAACTTGCAGCGCCTGGACGGTCCGGTGCGCGGCAACGGCAAGATCATCCAGGAGCTCGAAGCCGACTTTAGAGGCTCGGGCTGGAACGTGATCAAGGTGGTCTGGGGTGGCAACTGGGATCCGTTGCTGGCCAAGGACAAGCAGGGCTTGCTGCGTCGCCGCATGGAAGAGGCTCTGGACGGCGACTACCAGGCCTACGTCGCCGACCCGACCGGCAAGCTCGTGCGCGAGCACTTTTTCGGCCGCTATCCCGAGCTGGCGGCGATGGTCAGCGAGCTCTCGGACGCCGATCTCTGGCGCTTGAAGCGCGGCGGGCACGATCCGCAGAAGGTCTACGCGGCGTACGCGGCGGCGGTCGAGACCACCGGGCAGCCGACGGTCATCCTGGCGAAGACAGTCAAGGGCTACGGCATGGGCCGCGCCGGCGAAGGGCAGAACATCACGCACCAGCAGAAGAAGATGGGCGAAGACTCGCTACGCGCCTTCCGCGATCGCTTCAACATCCCGATCAGCGACGAACGCCTGGCCGAGGTGCCGTTCTATCGGCCGCCCGAGCACAGCCCCGAGATCCAGTATCTGAAGGCCCGCCGCGCCGAGCTCGGCGGGCCGTTTCCGATCCGCTCGACGGCGGCTGCGTCGCTACCCGCGCCGGATATCGCCATCTTCCAGCCCTTGCTCGAGGACAGCGGCGAACGCGATCTATCGACCACCATGGCCTTCGTGCGCGGCTTGACAGCCCTCACCAAGGACGCAGTGTTCGGCCCGCACATCGTTCCGATCGTGGCCGACGAGGCGCGGACCTTCGGCATGGAGGGCATGTTCCGCCAGCTCGCAATCTACGCGCCGCAGGGCCAGCTCTACTCACCGCAGGATCGCGGGCAGCTGATGTACTACCGCGAGGAAAAGAACGGCCAGATCCTGCAGGAGGGCATCAACGAGGCCGGCGGCCTGGCGTCGTGGATGGCGGCGGGCACGGCGTACAGCGTGCACGGCCTGCCCATGGTGCCGTTCTTCATCTTCTATTCGATGTTCGGCTTCCAGCGCGTCGGCGATTTGATCTGGGCGGCCGGCGACATTCAGGCGCGCGGCTTCCTGATCGGCGCCACCTCGGGGCGGACCACGCTCAACGGTGAAGGACTGCAGCACCAGGACGGGCACAGTCATCTGCTCTCCTCGACCGTGCCGAACTGCGTTTCTTACGATCCAACGTATGCCTACGAGCTCGGTGTGATCCTCCACGACGGTCTGCGCCGCATGTACCAGGAGCAGGAAAACGTGTTCTTCTACATCACCGCGCTCAACGAGAACTACCACCACGCGGCGCTGCCTGCCGGGGCGACGGAGGGCATCCTCAAGGGCCTGTACCGCTTGCGCGAGGTCAACCCGACGAACCTGACCGCGGCGCCGCGGGTCCAGCTGCTCGGCAGCGGCGCGATCCTCCGTGAAGTCGAGGCCGCGGCCGAGATCCTGTCGACTGAGTTCGGCGTGGCCGCGGAAGTCTGGAGCGCGACGAGCTTCAACGAGCTCCGGCGGGACGGTCTTGCCGCCGAACGTTGGAACCGACTGCACCCAACAGATACGCCGCGCGAGAGTTGGGTCGAGCGCTCGCTCGCCGGCCACGCCGGCCCGGTGATCGCGGCCACCGACTACATGAAGACCTTCGCCGAGCAGATCCGGCCCTTCGTCAAGGAGCCGTACTACGTGCTCGGCACCGATGGCTTCGGACGCAGCGACACGCGCGCCGCGCTGCGCGATTTCTTCGAGGTCGACCGCCGCTGGGTCGCGATCACCGCGCTCAAAGCGCTGGCCGACCAAGGCACCGTATCTGCGACATCGGTGAACGAGGCCATCAAGCGATTCGGCATCGACCCCGAGAAACCCGAACCGGTGACGGTCTGAGGCGCGGAGAGCGAAATGTCTGAGCTTCGCGACGTCCGCATTCCCGATATCGGAAACTTCGACAAGGTCGCGGTGATTGACGTACTGATCGCGCCGGGCGCGATCGTGCGCGCCGAGGATCCGCTGGTCACGTTGGAGAGCGACAAGGCTTCGATGGATGTCCCGGCGCCGTTCGCGGGGACAGTGAAAGAGGTGTTGGTGAAGGCTGGGGACAAGGTGGGGAAGGACGCGTTGATCGCGCGGATCGAGGTGACGGATGCGGTTGCGGAACCACTGCCTCGCCCCCCTCTCCCGGCGGGCTGTGCCCCCAGCAGTATTGGGGGAGAGGGGCCAGGGGGTGAGGGTAGGCAGGCGCAGAAGCCCGCACCCGCCGCAGCGCGCAAGGACCTTGAAGGCTCGAGAGACCGACCCGCAGCAGCCCTCACCCCCAACCCCTCGACCGTCTTCGAAGGCCCCTTCGACGCCGCCTACGCCAGTCCCGCCGTCCGACGTTTCGCGCGCGAGCTCGGCGCAAATCTGAATCAAGTCAAGGGCTCGGGCCGCAGTGGCCGCATCACGAAAGAAGACGTGCAGGCCTTCGTCAAGGAAGCGATGCGCCGCCCGGCCTCGGGTGGCGGCGGGTTCTCGATTCCCGGCCTCGAGCCCATGCAAGCGATCGACTTCGCGAAGTTCGGTGCGATCTCTCACCGACCGCTCGGCCGGATCAAGAAGCTCACGGGGACGAACACGCAGCGCGCGTGGATCACCATTCCGCACGTAACGCAGTTCGATCAGGCAGACATCACGGAGCTCGAGGCCTTTCGGCAAGCGCAGGGTCCTGCGGCGCAGGCGAAGGGCGTGAAGCTCACCTTGCTCGCCTTCCTGCTCAAGGCTTCCGCATATGCCCTTCGGGAGTTTCCGGACTTCGCGTCGTCGCTCGATCCGTCGGGTGAGACTTTGATCTTGAAGGAATATTGCAATATCGGCGTCGCGGTCGACACGTCCGACGGATTGGTCGTGCCGGTTTTGCGCGACGTCGACAAGAAGGGCATCGTCGCGCTGGCGCAGGACCTCGCTGCCGTCAGTCAGCGGGCACGCGAAAAGAAAATGAAGATGGACGACATCCAGGGTGGGTGCTTCACCATCTCGAGCCTGGGCGGCATCGGCGGCACGGCATTTACGCCGATCGTGAACGCACCGGAAGTCGCCATTCTCGGCGTCTCGCGCTCGAGCATGCAGCCGGTGTGGAAAGCTGGCTTGTTCCAGGCGCGGCTGATGCTGCCGCTATCTCTGTCCTACGACCATCGCGTGATCGACGGCGCACAAGCGGCGCGGTTCACCACGTTCCTCTCGAGCATTTTGGCCGACTTGCGCTTGCTTTCGCTCTAGCCGAACGCCCATGGCCAACCTCGTCGAAATACGCGTGCCCGATCTCGGTGGCTACAAGGGCGTCGATGTGCTGGAAGTGCTGGTAAAGCCCGGCTCGATGGTAAAGGTGGATGACGCCTTGGCGACGTTGTCGAGCGACAAGGCGTCGATGGATCTGCCCTCCACAGCGGCGGGCACGGTGCGTGAAGTGCGCATCCAGGCGGGTGGAAAAGTGAACGAAGGCGATGTCGTGGTGGTGGTCGAGAGCGCGGAGTCGGTGCTGCAGACGACCGCTTCGCCCTCCTCGCCGGCCAGCAGCCCTCACCCCCCCGAGCCCCCTCTCCCACTGGGAGAGGGGGAGCAAGCCCTCCCAACCGCCGACCTCCAATGCGACGTTCTGGTGCTCGGCGCCGGCCCGGGTGGGTACACCGCTGCGTACCGAGCGGCCGACCTCGACCAGAAAGTGGTTCTCGTCGAGCGCTTCCCCATTCTCGGCGGTGTCTGCCTGAACGTCGGCTGCATTCCCTCGAAAGCACTCCTCCACGTGGCCAAGGTCATCGACGAGGCCGCGGCACTCAGCGAACACGGGGTTGCGTTCGGTCCGCCGAAGATCGATCTCGAGCCGCTGCGCGCGTGGAAGGACGGCGTCGTGTCACGCCTCACCGGCGGCCTGGCGCAGATGGCGAAGCAACGCAAAGTGCAGGTGGTCACCGGTACCGGGACCTTCGAAGGTCCGCACTTGCTGCGTGCTACCCGCGCCGACGGATCCTCGACGACTATCGCTTTCCGGAGTGCGATCATCGCCGTCGGCTCGCGGATCGCGCAAATCCCGGGGATTCCCTACGACGACGCGCGGGTGCTGGACTCCACTTCCGCGCTCGAGCTACGAGATGTCCCGGAGCAACTGCTGGTCGTGGGTGGCGGAATCATCGGGCTCGAGATGGCGACGTTCTATCGCGCGCTCGGCTCGGCAGTGACCGTGGTCGAGCTGCTCGACGGCCTCATGCCGGGCGCTGATCGCGATCTCGTGCGCGTGCTCGAGCGGCGCATCGGCAGGCAGTACGAGGCGATCTACACGTCGACCAAGGTGCTCCGTATCGAAAGCACGCAAGATGGCCTGAAGGCGTACTTTGAGGGCAAGAAGGCACCGGAGTCGGCACTCTTCGATCGCGTTCTGGTCGCGGTGGGCCGGCGCCCGAATGGCGACCGAATTGGCGCCGAGATGGCGGGAGTCTCGGTGGATAGTCGGGGCTTCATCGCGGTCGATGGCGCGATGCGCACCAACGTTCGTCACATCTTCGCCATCGGCGACGTGATCGGTCAGCCCATGCTTGCGCACAAGGCGATGCACGAGGCCAAGGTCGCGGCCGAGGTGGCGGCGGGCCACCAGAGCTCGTTCGACGCCCGGGTCATTCCTTCGGTCGCCTACACCGATCCGGAAATCGCCTGGGCCGGCCTCACCGAGACCGAGGCCAAAACACGCGGAGTGGCGTTCGAGAAGGGCGCCTTCCCCTGGTCCGCGAGTGGCCGTGCCCTGGCGCTGGGACAGGCCGAGGGCTGGACCAAGCTGCTGTTCGACCCCTCGACCAAGCGGATACTCGGCGCCGGTATTGTCGGTCCGCAGGCCGGAGAGCTCATCGCCGAAGCTGCCTTGGCGATCGAGATGGGCGCCGAGGCGGGAGACCTCGCGCTCACCATCCACCCGCATCCGACACTCTCGGAAACCGTCGGTCTCGCCGCCGAGGCCTTCGAGGGCAGCATCACCGACCTCTACCTGCCGCGCCGCAAGTAGGGTTCTTCCACCCCTCCGCACGCGTTGGTCATCCGCCTCCGAGGCGGGCCCGTACACCAGACATCGGAACCGACGGCGCGTGTGCGCCGCCTCGGTGATCGGTCGGACCCCCAGGAGGAGACACATGAAGACACGTCGCAGTTTGTTCGTGGTTACCGCGGCCCTCGCGCTGCTGGCCATGCCGGTACTCGCTTCGAGCCACAGAGAAGCGCCCGGCATCACCAAGACGCCGAAGGTGGACGGCACCGATTTCTACATGTTCAACAGCTACGAGGCCGGCCGCGCGGGTTATGTGACCCTGCTCGCCAACTACCTGCCCCTGCAGGACGGCTACGGTGGCCCCAACTTTTTCAACCTCGACCAGGACGCGGTCTATCGCATTCTCGTCGACAACACCGGCGACGGCGTCGAGGACATCACGTACCAGTTCCGCTTCGCCCGCCTCGACAAGGACTTCAAGATCCCGGTGGGTGGTACCGACGTTTCAGTGCCGCTGATCAACATCGGGCAGATCGCGTTCCCGAACGATGCCAACCAGAACGTTGCCGAGAGCTACACCCTCTCGGTCATGACCGGTCCCGTCGACGGCAATGGACAGGGCGCCGGCAAGTTCGCTTCCGATCACGCGTCGGGCAGCCACCGCTTCAACAAGCCGCTCGACAACATCGGCCAGAAGTCCATCCCGGACTACGCGGGCTATGCGGCGCAGTTCGTCCGTACGATCGACATTCCCGGCTGCGCGCAGCCGGGTCGCGTATTCGTCGGCCAGCGCAAGGACGGTTTCGCGGTCAATCTGGGCGAGATTTTCGACCTGGTCAATATCGCCAACCCGATCGGCGCTCGCGACGTCGAGCCCAACCTGCTCGCGGACAAGAACGTCACTACTATCGCCCTCGAAGTGCCGACGTCCTGCCTGACCAAGAACGGCAGCCGGCCCACCATCGGTGCCTGGACCACCGCCGCCCTGCGTGGCGTCGACGGCAAGTACAACCAGGTTTCGCGCTTGGGTATGCCGCTGGTGAACGAGGTCGTGATCGGTCTGAAGGACAAGGACAAGTTCAATAGCAGCCAGCCGAAGGACGACTTGACCAACTTCGGCACCTACGTCACCAATCCGACGCTACCGGCCTTGCTCGAGATCCTCTTCGGCAGCGCCGGCGTCAAGGCGCCGACCAATTTCCCGCGTCTCGACCTGGTGGCCGCGTTCGGCACCGGCCTCGCCGGCGTCAACAAGACCGGCGACACCGTCGCCGAAATGCTGCGGCTCAACACCGGCATTGCCGCGGTGCCTGCCGCCTCGCAGAACAACCTGGGTGCGCTCGGCGGCGACAACGCCGGATTCCCGAACGGCCGCCGTCCTGGTGACGACGTGGTCGACTCAGAGCTGCGGGTTGCGATGGGCGTGCTCTGCCACGCGTTCCCGGGAGCCTTCGGCTGCGGCCCGGCCGACGCCGCTTCGGGCACGCTGCCCTTCACGGACGGAACGTTCCAGGATGCTAGCCAGTTCGACAGCAAGTTCCCGTACTTGAAGACGCCTATCCCCGGCTCGCCGAACGGTCCGGGCGGAAACGGCAACTGATTCAAGCAGCACTGGTGAAAACTACGCGGGCGGCGCTTCGAGTGCCGTCCGCGTTTTCGCAGCGCAACGCTAAGGCAAGGAATCAACGATGAAACCGAGGCGCAGGGTAGTGGCGAGAGTCGCGGGTTTGCTCATGACCATCACCGGACTTGCCGCGAGCTCAGCGCGGGCGCACGACTTCTGGATTCTCCCCTCGAGCTTCGAGCCGGCGTCCGACGCAGCGGTGGCCTTCCATCTCGCGGTCGGTCAGCAGTGGGCTGGAGATCCGTTCCCGCGCAACGAGGCCCGCATCGTCCATTTCGTTCTCGTCGGTCCTCACGGCGACACGCCGATCGCGGGCGCCGAGGGTGTCGACCCCGCTGGGGTGGCTCGGGTCGGTGCTGCAGGTCTCTACCTCGCAGGCTACGAGAGCAACAACGCCAAGCTCGAGCTCGAGCCGGACAAGTTTGAGGCCTATCTCCGCCTCGAGGGCCTGGAGCCGGTGATCGCCGAGCGTTCACGCCGCGGCGAGTCGCAGCAAGGTAGCCACGAGGTGTATGCGCGTTGCGCCAAGTCGCTGCTGCGGGTGGGGGGCAGTGAGGGTCCGAAGAACGCTCAGGTCTTCGATCGAGCCCTGGGATTCACCCTCGAAATCATCCCGGAGAAGAATCCCTATTCGTATGTAACCTCGCCAGGCAAGCCGGTGAGCTTGCCGTTCAGGGTGCTGTACCAGGGCAAGCCGCTCGCTGGCGCGCTGGTCGTCGCGATGGTCAAGGATGCGCCGCGGAGCCCGGTGCAGGCTCGCAGCGATCGTCGAGGTCGAGTTGAATTGGCCCTCGACGCGCCGGGGGTATGGCTCGTGAAGACCGTACACATGGTCCGCCTGGAGGCGGAGTCCGTCAAGCTGCAGGGCGCCGAATGGCAGAGCTACTGGGCTTCCTTGACCTTCACTCTGCCGGCACGGTAGTTTCCTCGCACACAGTCGAAGCGGCCCTCGTGGCTCGTCCTACCGGGGGCGGAGCTCGCCCGTGTACATCTATGACTCCTGCGTTCCAACTCGACGACGCTCACGCCGAAGACATTCTGCTGATGGGTCGCGTCGCGGCTCGCGACCAGCAGGCGTTCGCCCGCCTCTTCGATCGCCACTCGCCGATCGTGCTCGGCGTGCTGACGCGCATGCTGAGCGACCGCGCGTTGGCGGAGGAAATCCTCCAGGAGGCATTTCTCCAGGCCTGGCAGCAGGCCGAGCGCTATCAACCTGCTCTCGCGACACCGCGCGGCTGGCTGCTGATGATGGCGCGTTCGCGAGCGCTCGATCGCATGCGCTCGACGGCCGCCCGCATGCGCCGCGAAGACGACCTCATGCGCGAGGCCCCGCAGACCGCGGAGGGCATCGCGACCTCGGGCCTCGAGGCCGATGAACGCCGCCGGCACGTAATCGCCGCCATGGGCAGCTTGCCCGCCGAGCAGCGCGAGTGCATCGAGCTCGCGTTCTTTGGCGGCCTCACGCACACCCAGATCGCCGACAAGCTGCAAGCGCCACTCGGGACGGTCAAATCGCGGATCCTTCTCGGCATGAACAAACTGCGGCAGAGCTTGGCGTCGTACTCCTCATGATGAAGGACACGGCCGCTCTCGCTGATCTCCTGCCTGCCCACGCCCTCGGTGCGTTGGACGGCGAGGATCTCACCGTGGTCGATGCCGCCTTGCGCGTCGATCGCGAGCTGCAATCCGCCGCGGCAGCCTGGCAGCGCGAGGTCGAACAGCTGGCGCTCGCCGCGGAGCCCCTCCAGGTGTCGGAGACCACAAGGGCTCGCGTGCTCCAGCGCATTGCCCAGGACTCCGCGGTGCGGACCAAGGCCGTTTCCGTAGTTGCACCGGCGCGACCCGTGGCACCCGATCCGGGCAATCGCTGGTTGCTCCGCGCGGTCGCCGCGGTGCTTGCGGTCGCGGTCGCATGGGGCCTGAGCGACCGCAGCAACATGCGCGGCGAGGTGAACCGCCTGCAGGACAACCTGGCGCAGGTCAGCGCGCAACTTGCCAAGGCGAGTAACGAAATCGTCACCCTCAAGGCCCAGTCGCACATCGTGGCCTCGCCCGACATGCACCCGGTCGTCCTCGCCGGGCTGGAAGCCGCCCCGGCCTCGGTGGCGCGCACGTTCATCAGTCCGCATGACGGCAAGGCGCTCTTTTACGCCTACAGCCTCCCCGCGCCGCCGACCGGCAAGCAGTACCAACTCTGGTTCATCGCCGACGGCAAACCGGTCTCGGCCGGCGTGTTCGACGTCGATCGCGAGGGCAATGGATCCCTGCTGGTCGATCATGTGGCGCCACTCGCCTCGATTCAGGCCTGGGCGGTGACGATCGAGCCGATGGGCGGGTTGGCGGCGCCGTCCGGAGCAATGGTCCTCAAGGGGTAGAATTTTTACCCCGCACGACAGCGACCATTCTCGTGCACCGGTCCGTAGAGTCACTTCACGTTTGCCCGGCGATGTTTCATCGTCACCGCAATCGGGTCCACGAGACCTCCGTCGCGCTCGCGAAGTCCGCCGGGTGGGCGGGGTCGGCGACCACGAGGACGACCCGAGCCAGCCAGATTTCGGGGCGATGAAATGCCACCAGAGCGGCGCGCCGCAGGGGCGCCGAGTCACGCACGAAGACGCGACCGTGGTCGAGTGGAAAGTCGTTGGCAAGGAAGAACGCGCCGTAGGCGTCCGGCGTGCCGGCGACCAAGACCAGCGCCTCGGGGCCGACCCCGGCCTGCGTCGCCTTGCGCAGAGGCTCGGCGGACACGCCTTGGTACCAGCGCGAGTGCCAGACGATCTGCTCCGGAAGCCGGCGACCGAGGGGAAATGCGAGCAGCATTGTGGCGCCCAGACCGGCGACCGCGAGCCGCAAGCGCGGTTGTCGCAGCACCATCTCCAGCGGCCGGGCCAGGGTGAGCAGCGAGCGCGCCGCGAGAATCGCGAGCGGGCCGAGCGCCTCGAACGCAAAGCGCGGGCCGGAGTAGACGACGTCATGGTAGTAGTAGAAGGAGTGGCCCAAGATCAAGCTCGCGGCACACACCGCGAGGACGGCATCTCGAGCGCGCCCGGGCCTTGGCCAGAGCAGGGGCACGAACATCATCAGATCCCCCCAGGGAAAGCCCCAGAGGCTGCGGTTCAGAGTCGTCACATACCAGGGCAAGTTCTGTGTCAATGCCTCGCCAAGAGAGACGGACATACCCTGTAGGCTGCCGAAAACCGCCGGGTCGAGCATCGAATAGCCACTGCGGAGCGCATTTCCGAACACCGTGTGGTTGTAGAGCAAGAAACCGAGAACGGCCGGAGCGGCTCCCGCGGCCATCCAGCCCAGATCCTTGAGCCACCGCGTCCCGCCGCGCACCGCTCGCAGCCAAAAGACCGCCGCCAGTACGGCAGGCGCAAGCAGCGCCACTGCGGTGAAGGGCCGGATCAGGAAGGCGACGCCGCCGACCAGGCCGGCGGCGGCCAGGCGCCCTGGTCGCTCCCCGCGGATGCCTTGGGCCAGCAGGGCCAGGCACCATACCGTCGCGCAGAGTGCCGGTCCGTGCGCCATGGACGAGGCGCTCATGAGCAATGCGAACGGAGAGGCGGCGAGCGCCGCAGCGGCGATCAGGCCGGTCGTGCTGTCAAAGAGCAACCTCCCCAATTGCCAGACGCCGAGCACGGAGCCGGCGAGCAACAACGGACCGAGGATCCACGGCTGACCGACGAGCCAGCCCACCGCGAGAAGGAGCGGCCACCCGGGAGGGTAGAGCGAGCACCATCGCTCGGGGGTGAGGATGACGCACTGGACAGTGAAGAGACCCAAGGGTGCGCCGGCCGGAGGGGTCAGCCACAGCCGCCCGGAGGTGAGAATCTTTGCCTGAAAAGAGTACGAGATCTCGTCCGTTACGTGAGGAATGCGCTCCAGGGCGACGTCGCAAATGAGCAGGCTCGTGGTCGCCGCAAGTACGGCGATCAACGCGATCAGCCACCGTTCGCGCGCAGTGGGAGGCCTCGGGGCAACTGGCGGGGGCGCTTCCACCTACTCCCGCCCGGAGATTTCCGGCAGTCTCGAAGACGCCGAGATGGTGGCTTGGCAGGCCGACCGTAGGGTGAGCGACTCTGGCGCTGCCAGAGTCGAGAAAAAGTCGAGCGCCTCGGAGGCGGAGGCGAACCGTAGACGAGAGTTCATTGTATCCCGGACGTTCTAGAGACAATACCGCAGGGCGGCGAGGAGAGGTGTGAGGAGAGGTGCCCGAGGAGAGGTGCCCCGAGGAGAGGTGCCATCCGATTCGGACGCTCTCGTCCTGCCGAGGAGAGGTGCCGAGGAGAGGTGCCATCCGATTCGGACGCTCT
>JBDTNL010000032.1:0-42343 GCA_039933785.1 Acidobacteriota bacterium | reverse complement strand
CGATGTGGATGTCGCTCGCCCGGGTGTCGAACGAGTGCTGGAGCATGAACTCGACCGCGTTGACGATGTGCTGGTCGCTCGATTCGATCTCGGTCTCGTTCTTCATCCGAACGAGCTGTTCGAGGTTGCCGAGGTCGATCCCGGCGGTGAGGTCGCGCTCGGCCCGCTTCACCGAATGGCGCAGGCCATAGAACTCGGTCAGCCCCTTGAGGATGTCAGGCTCCGAGGCGACCACGAGCTCGAGCTCGCGCCCGGCCATGCGGCGGAACGAGTCGATGCCCTCGATGTCGAAGGGATTGGCGCAGGCGACGCGGAGTTTGCCGTTCACCATCTCGATCGGCAGCATGCGGTGGCGACGCGCGAACGGCCGCGAGGTCTTGGATTCGATCAGGTCGGCGTTCAGATTCAGGGTGTCGATGCGCACGACCGGCAGGTTGGCGTCGGCGCCGATCGCCTTGGCGACTTCGGCCTCGGTCACTGTGCCGCCGTCCTTCTGATTGGGGAACTTAAGTCCCTCGACGATTTCGTAGGCCAGCGCCCGCTGTTCGAAGGCGCGCGCCGAGCGCATGTGGCGGGGCAGCTGCCGGGCTTCCTTCTTGATCTGCTCGCCTTGGACGTCGGTCAGGTACCCCTGGCGGACGAGGATGTCGGCGACCAGCTCAGGGGAGAGTTGCATCGATGGAAGTGTAACGGAAGGCGGCCCCGAACGTCGGCGAGGCGTTGCCTTACAATCGGGTCCAGAACGAGGCCAAGTGATGACTCCCGCGATTCCCTCGGTGGCGCTCGTTCTCGGTGCGGCGCTGTTTTGGGCTGGACTCGACGCCAGCCGCAAGGCGCTCGCCGACCGCCTGCCGCCGGAGCCCCTGCTGGTTGGGCTGACCCTGGCGCCATTGCCGCTCTTTGTGGCCTGGATGGCCTGGGGCGGTTGGATGCCACCGACGAGGGACTACTGGCTGCCGGGACTAACCTCGGTGGGCTTGAACTGGATCGCCAATCTGGCCTTCTTGCGCGCCCTGGCGTTGTCGCCCATGTCGGTCACCATCCCCTTGCTTTCGCTGACGCCGGTGTTCACGGCTCTCCTCGCGATACCGCTCCTCGGGGAGACCCCCACCGCGCTCCAGTCGGCGGGGATTCTGGCGGTCGTTGCCGGTGCATTTTTGATCAGTTTGCGGCCCGGGGATTCGCTGCGCAGCGTCCTGGCCGCGATACGGCGCGAGCGCGGCGCCGTCCTCATGGTGTGGGTCGCGCTGCTCTGGTCTCTGGCGCTGCCGCTCGACAAGATGGCTATCCAACGGGCACCGGCGCCCTTCCACGCCGTCATCCTCAATGGCGGAGTGGCCCTCCTCGTCCTGCTGCGCCTCGGTTCCGCCGGGCGGCTTCGCGAGCTCCGCCTGCTCGAGGGGGTCGGACTTCCCTTCGTCTCCGCGCTGCTGTGCAGCTTTGCCGGCCTCGCACTCCAGCTCTCGGCAATCCAGCGCGTCCCGGTCGGCGCGGTCGAGACCGCCAAGCGTGGAATCGGGTCGGCGATGGCGCTGCTGGTGGGGCGCTGGGTCTTCGCCGAGCGTCTGCCCTTGCCGCGCGTGGTCGCGGCGTTTCTCATGGCCGTGGGCGTGGCGCTCATTCTGGTCTGAGGTGTGGCGATGCCAGTGCGCTTCCGCCTCGGCCTGACGACCGTGCTCGTGCTCCTGGTTGGAGCTTCGGCATTCTATTTCCGGACCCGCCCGCTCGGCCGCGCCGCGCTGGGAGCTGTCCTCGCGCGCACGGGAGCACTGCACCTGGCGCCGGGTTTCTCGGTGGCCTTGTTCACGAGCTCGGTGCCGGGGGCGCGGTCGATGGCCCTGGGTTCCGCGGGCACGGTCTTCGTCGGCACGCGGTCGGATCGCGTGTACGCGGTCATCGATAGCGACCACGACGGCAAGGCCGATCGCGCGGTAGTCATCGCCAAGGGGCTCAACACCCCGAACGGCGTCGCGGTGCGCAACGGTGCGCTCTACGTGGCCGAGATCAGCCGCATCCTGCGCTACGACGACATCGAGGCCCACCTCGACGCGCCGCCGGCGCCGGTCGTGGTCTTCGACGGCTTCCCCAGCGACGGCCAGCACGGCTGGAAAGTCCTTCGCTTCGGGCCGGACGGCAAGCTCTATGCGCCGGTCGGGGCGCCTTGCAACGTTTGCATTCCGAAGTCACCGCTCTCCGCCGCCATGCACCGACTCAACGTGGACGGCACCGGCTTCGAACGCTTCGCCAACGGTATCCGCAACACGGTGGGTTTCGACTGGCACCCGGAGACCGGTGAGCTCTGGTTCACCGACAACGGTCGCGATTGGATGGGCGACGACGCGCCGCCGGATGAACTGAACCGTGCGCCCCGCGCCGGCATGAACTTCGGCTTTCCCTTCTGCGAGGGCGGCGACCTGAAGGATCCCGACTTCGGCGATCAGCATCCGTGCTCCGACTTCGAGGCCCCGGCGCAGCAGCTGGGTGCGCACATTGCCGCGCTCGGCATGCGCTTCTACACCGGGAAGATGTTCCCGCCGGAGTACAAGAACCGCATTTTCATTGCCGAACACGGATCCTGGAATCGTTCGACTCCGGTGGGCTATCGCGTAACCATGGTCACTCTCGAGGGCAACCGTGCGGTGCGCTACGAGCCTTTCATGGAGGGCTTCCTGGTCGGCGGCGAGCCCTGGGGCCGGCCGGTCGACGTGCAGGTGATGCCGGACGGTGCGCTGCTGGTGTCGGACGACTTGGGCGGTTCGATCTACCGCGTCACTTACAAACCGCGCTAACCTTGTCGCGGCTTCGATTTCGATGATTCGACAGGGGAGGCGCGGATGAGGAATGTCATCACGGCGGTACTCGGCGGTGGGCAGGGTAGCCGGCTCTGGCCCCTCACCCGCGAGCGCGCCAAGCCCGCCGTTCCCGTCGGCGGCAAGTTCCGCCTCATCGACATTCCGATCAGCAACAGCCTGCACGCCGGCATCGACCGGATCTACGTCCTCACCCAGTTCAACAGCGCCAGCCTGCACCGGCACATCGTGCAGACTTACCACTTCGACATCTTCAACGGTGGCTTCGTCGACATCCTGGCGGCTGAGCAGGGCCTCACCAATCGCGACTGGTACCAGGGCACCGCCGACGCCGTGCGCCAGAACCTCCATCAACTCACCGAGGTCAGCCCGACCGAAGTGCTGGTCCTGTCGGGAGATCAGCTCTATCTGATGCGGATGGAGGAGTTCGTCGCCAGCCATCGCAGCCGGCGCGCCGACATCAGCATCGCGTTGAAACCGGTACGGCGCGAGGACGCACCCGGCTACGGCATCATGCGCGTCGACAGCAACGGCCGCATCGTGGAATTCGTCGAGAAGCCGAGCGACGCCAATGTGCTTGACCGTCTGACCGCGGACGAACGTACGCTGCGCGCCCTCGGATTGCCGTTCGAGCCCGGTCTCTTGTTGGCGAGCATGGGCATCTACGTCTTCAAGACCGGGGTGCTCTCGGAGCTTCTCCTCGGGTCCGCCGAGCCCGACTTCGGGCGCGACATCATTCCCGCGGCGATCCACGACTACCGGGTGTACGCCTTTCCGCACAGCGGCTATTGGCGCGACATCGGAACCATCCCCCATTTCCATCAAGCGAATCTCGAGCTCGCGTTGCCGATGCCGCCGCTCGATCTCTACGACCCGAAGCGGCCGATCTTCACCCACGGCCGCTTTCTGCCGGGGACCAAAGTCCATAACTGCGCGGTCGACAACTCGATCCTCTGCGAGGGCAGCATCATCTCCGGCAGCCGGATCAGCGAGTCGATCATCGGCATCCGCGCCATGGTCCGCGAGGGCGCGGTGATCGAACGGAGCGTGATCATGGGCGCCAACTCGCACACCGTGTTCTCGATCCCGAGCGAGGGCGAGGTCTCGATCGGCATCGGACGCAACTGCGAGGTCAAGGGCGCAATCGTGGACTTCAACGCCCGCATCGGTGACGGCTCGAAGCTGCTGAACGTGGCCGGAGTGCAGCACGCCGACGCGGACAACTACTGCATTCGGGGCGGCATCATCGTCGTCCCGCGCGACGCCGTCATCGAACCGGGTACGGAGATCTGAACCATGGGGGAAGCGGCACGGGTCTGCCTGGTTTCGGCCGAAGTCACGCCGTTCGCCAAGACCGGCGGGCTCGGCGATGCGGTCGCGGGCCTAACGCGCTACCTGGCGAGGGCTGGCCATGACGCTCGGCTGATCGCCCCCTTGTATTCGAGCATCGACACCAGCGGCAGGGGATTCGAAGTCGTCGAGTTCGCCCGCGATGTACCGGTCGACTGCGGCGCAGAGCGCCTGACCTTCAGTCTGGTGAGCGCGCCCCTGCCCGACGGCGGCCCGCGGATGTATTTCATCCACTGCCCGCCGCTCTACGACCGGCCCTCGATCTACACCGGCGGTGAGGACGACGCGCTGCGCATGGCGTTCCTGGCGCGAGCCGCGATCGAAGCCTGCCAGCGCATGGGGTGGAGCCCGCAGGTCTTCCACTGTAACGACTGGCACGCCGCGCTGCTGCCGCTCTACCTGCGCACGCACTACGGGTGGGACAACTTGTTCAGTGCCACGCGCACACTGCTCACCATCCACAACATCGGCTATCAGGGAGTTTTCGACAGCGGCGTGCTCGGCCAGTTGGATCTGGCGGAGCACGCCAACCTGCTGCCGCGCGAGGACGTGGCGGCTGGTCGAATCAACTTCCTGCGCACCGGCTGCGTCTATGCGACCGCGCTCTCGACGGTGAGCCCGACGCATGCGCGCGAGATCCAAACGGCCGAGTACGGATCGGGTCTGGAGTCATTGCTCCAGCGGCGATCCGGGGACCTCGTTGGCATCCTGAACGGCGTCGATACCGACGAGTGGAATCCGGCGACCGATCCGCTGATCCCGCATCACTACGACTGCGAAGACCTCACCGGGAAGATCCGCAACAAGGAAGATCTCCTCCACAGCATCGGCCTCGGCTACCGGCCGGAGACTCCGCTCGTCGGCATCGTGACCCGACTCACCAAGCAAAAAGGTATCGATCTCCTCCGCCAGTCCCTGCCATGGTTTCTCTCCAACCACGACATGCAGCTGGTGGCGGTGGGCAGCGGCGACCGCGAGTACGAGACCATGCTGGGGCATATCGCGCTCTCGTTCCCGGGCCGGGCGTACTTTTACCGCGGGTACAACAACCAGCTCGCCCACTGGGTGGAGGCGGGGAGCGACATCTTCCTGATGCCTTCTCTATATGAGCCCTGCGGCCTAAATCAGATGTACAGCCTGCGCTACGGCACCGTTCCTGTCGTCCGGCGCACGGGCGGCCTCGCCGATTCGGTGCGCGACTATGACTGGCTGACCGGGCAGGGAACCGGTTTCGTGTTCGACGACTACAACCACGAAGGGCTGGGCTGGGCCTTGGGCTCCGCTCTTGAAACCTGGCGGCATCCGGAGGCTTGGACTAGCTTGGTGCGCCGCGGCATGGCCGAGGACTTTTCCTGGGACCGCCAGGGTCTGCTGTACCTGGATCTTTACCGGCGTCTCGCCGGAGCCTGAGCTACCTTCAGCCTGCGGGCCAGGCGCTCTGCTGCGCGAGCGTCGTCGCCAGGTGAGCGCGGAACTCGGCCATCGAATCGCCACCCACCTTCTCCAGCAGCGCATCCGCGAGCACCAATGCAACCATGGCTTCGGCAATGACGCCGGCCGCCGGCAGGGCGGTGACGTCGCTGCGCTCGTATTGCGAGGTCGCGGCCTCGAGCGTATCGAGGTCGACGCTGGGAAGCCCCGTGCGCAGTGTCGCGATGGGCTTCTTGAACGCGGTGAGCACGAGGTCTTCGCCGTTGGTAACCCCACCTTCGAGGCCGCCGGCGCGGTTGGTGGGGCGGACCCAATGCCCTGCGGCGTCGCGGGCGATCGCATCGTGCGCGGCGCTGCCGTGGCCGGCGCTGGCGACGATCCCCGAGCCGATCTCGACCGCCTTCACCGCATGCACGGACATCAGAGCCTGGGCGAGACGGCCGTCGAGCTTCTCGTCCCAGTGCACGTGTGAACCGAGCCCGGGAGGCACTCCGTGCGCGATCACCGTGACCGCACCGCCGAGGGTGTCGCCCGCCGCCTTGGTCTCGTCCACTAGACGCACCATGTCGGCCTCGAGGTGGCGATGAATGGCGCGCAAGGGCGAGGACTCGTCGACACCCTGGAGGTCTCCCCAGGTCGGAGCCGGAAGTCCCAAGCCGATCGGACCGAGCGAGCGCACGCCGCTACGAATCTCGATCCCGGCCTGGCGCAGGAACATGCGGGCGAAGGCTCCCGCAGCGACGCGTGCCGTGGTCTCCCGCGCCGAGGCGCGCTCGAGGATGTCGCGCAGATCATGGCGGAGATATTTGATTCCGCCCGCGAGATCGGTGTGCCCGGGCCGGGGAGAATGCACCCGACGCCCCTCGACCTTGGCCTGATCGAGAGTCTGCGGGTGCATCACGCCTTGCCAATTGGCATAGTCGCGATTGGCGATCCACAACGCGATCGGCGAGCCGATGGTCTCGCTGCCGCGCACGCCGCCACGGACTTCGACCGTATCCTGTTCGATCTGCATCCGCCGCCCGCGGCCGTAGCCGTGCTGGCGGCGCGCGAGATCGTTGGCCATCAGGTCGAAATCGACCGCGAGCCCGCTCGGCAATCCCTGCAGGATCGCGGTGAGGCCTGGGCCGTGGCTTTCGCCGGCAGTGGTGAATCGGATGCGGCGCATGGGCGCCGCGAAATCTAACACGCGCTAGGCGACGGGAGCGTCGAGCCCGGCGAGGCGAGCGAAGGCTGCGCGGACGGTTTCCGGCGCCCGGCAAGGCTTGCCGGTCTCGCGATTCACCCAAATGTGCTCGGTAGCACCCGTGGCGCAGAGGTCTTCTCCGTGCCGGACCTCGTACGCGAAACGGAGCCCCCGGCTGGCGAAGCGCTCGACCCAAGCCACGACTTCGACAGTTTCGCCGTAGTGCGTGCCGCGGCGGTAAGACAACTCCGCTCCGGTCACCAGAAGGAAGTAGCCGAGGCGTTCGATGTCCGCGTAGTGGAATCCACCCTGCGCGCAGAGCGCGGTGCGCGCGAGCTCGAACCAGACCAGATAGTTGGCGTGGTGCACGACGCCCATCTGGTCGGTCTCGGCGTAGCGGACCTCGACGTGGATCTGGTGCCTGACCACCTCGCTCATGGCGCGAGACTGTACTAGCGAGCACCCGTCTTCGCATAGGCAGTGCGCTATGATTTTGGCGAGGTTGCCGCTCTGCTCGGAAGCTGCGCCCTGGACTGGCCCCGTATCTAAGGAGCTCTATGGTTGGGACTGGGTTTCGCGATAGCTATTGCCATCCCTCGACGGCGCGGGAGTAGCCGGCGCAAGCTGGTGTTTCGACGTGCCTCTTTACCCTTACGCCGGCGTTTTGCCCAGCCTCGGCGAGCGCGTTTTCCTCGCCCCGTCGGCGGAGCTCTGCGGCGATATCGAAATCGGCGACGACAGCTCCTTCTGGTTTCACACGGCAGCGCGCGGCGACGTGAACCGGATTCGAGTCGGCCGCCGCACCAACGTACAGGACGGCACGATCCTGCACGTGACGCATCAGCGTTTTGCCCTCACCATCGGGAGCGACGTCGTGATCGGACACTCCTGCGTGCTGCATGGTTGCACGCTCGAGGACGGATGCCTGATCGGCATCGGGGCGCGCGTGCTGGACGGCGCGGTGATCGAGGCGGGAGCGCAGGTCGGCGCCGGAGCGCTGGTGCCGCCCGGAATGAGAGTCCTTTCCGGGCAGCTGGTGATGGGCGTCCCGGCTCGCCTGGCGCGTCCTCTTCGCGACAGCGAACGTGAGGAAATTCCGGCCATCGCGCGGCGTTACGTCGAGCTCAAGGACCGCTACAGCGCGGCGCTCGGGAAGGGTCACTGATGGCGAAGCGTCTGCAGGCGGTGAAGGGAACGCGCGATCTGCTGCCGCCGGAGACGGCGATTTGGGCGGCCGTCGAGGCCACGGCTCGACGCGTGTTCGGGCTCTACGGGTTCGGTGAGATCCGCACCCCCATGTTCGAAGACACTGAGCTTTTCGCCCGCGGCGTTGGCGAGTCGTCCGACATCGTCGGCAAGGAGATGTACAGCTTCGTCGACAAGGGCGGGCGCAACGTGACCCTCAGGCCGGAGAGCACGGCCTCCGTGGTCCGGGCTTACGTCGAGCACGGGATGCATGCGCTGCCGCAGCCGGTGAAGCTGTTTTACATCGGTCCACAGTTTCGCTACGAGCGTCCGCAGAAGGGTCGCTATCGGCAGTTTCATCAAATCGGCGCGGAGTGGATCGGTGCGACCGCGGCGGGCTCGACCGGTCCGGACGTCGAGGTCGTGCTCATGCTGTGGCGCTTCCTGAGCGAGCTGGGATTCGGGGATTTGGTCGTGCAGATCAATACAGTCGGTGACGCGGAGTCACGCCGGAACTATCGGCAAGCCCTGGTGGCCTACCTCGAGCCTTTTAGCGAGCAGCTCGGCGAGGACAGCCGGCGACGCCTGGCGACCAATCCGCTGCGGATTCTCGACTCGAAGAGCCCCGCGGAGCAGGTGCTTCTCGAAGGGGCGCCGAAGCTCGCCGATCATTTGACTGAGGCGAGCCGCGCGCACTTTCGTGGGGTCTGTGCCGAACTGCAAAAAGCTCAGGTAAGGACGGAAGTCTCGCCGAGGTTGGTGCGGGGGCTCGACTACTACACCAATACGGTGTTCGAAATTGTTTCGGCGGGCCTTGGCGCTCAGAACGCGATCTGCGGTGGCGGAGCCTATGAGGGCTTGGTCGAGGAGCTCGGTGGGCAGTCGACGTATGGCGTTGGATTCGCTATCGGCGAGGACCGGCTGGTCGACGTACTTCCCGCCGCTTCGCGTGCCCGCTTGATGCCGACTGGATCGGTTGTACTGCGGACACTGGGCGACTCGCCAGAGCTCGCAGACCTGGCCGCCGCACTTGCCGAGGAGCTCCGCGCCGCAGGCATCCCGGTCGTGGGTCTCGGCCCCGAGACGCCGGCGAAGACGTACGCCCACGCCGACCACCTCGGCTCACCCGCGATCCTGGTCCTGGGGGAAGACGAGCTCGCCTCGAATACCGTCACCGTTCGCACCACCGCCGACCGCGCGCAGCGCGCCGTGGATCGCTCCAATCTCGTTCCTTACCTGAAGTCGTTGCTTTGGTCTGTTTCGAAAGAGGAGAAGTCATGAAGCGCACCGGAGCCGGAACTCTCACCCGCGAGCACATCGGCTCGCGGGTACTCCTGCAGGCTTGGGTGCAGAGGCGCCGGGACCACGGCGGCGTGTTGTTCCTCGATCTTCGCGATCGCAGCGGCATCGTCCAGGTCGTGGCGAAGCCCGATGAATGCACTCCTGAGACCGTGCAAACACTCGACCCTGTGCGCTCCGAGTGGGTCGTCGAGATCGAAGGCACGGTGGTCGGGCGCGACTCCGCGGCAGTGAATCCGAACATGCCGACAGGCGAGATCGAAGTTCGCACCGAACGCGCCGCGATTCTGTCGCGGTCCGATGCCTTGCCGTTCGCGATCGATGGCCGCGTCGACGTCGCCGAAGAGACGCGGCTGAAATACCGCTTCCTCGATCTCCGCCGTCCCGAGTTGCAGCGCAACCTGTTGCTCCGCCACAACATCACGCACGAGGTGCGCTCGTACTTTCACGAGCACGGCTTCCTCGACATCGAGACCCCGATTCTCACCAAGTCGACTCCCGAGGGGGCGCGCGACTACCTGGTGCCATCGCGCGTGCACCGCGGCGAGTTTTACGCCCTGCCTCAATCGCCACAAATCTTCAAGCAGCTGCTGATGATCTCGGGCTTCGAGCGCTACATGCAGATCGCGCGCTGCTTCCGCGACGAGGATCTGCGCGCCGATCGCCAGCCCGAGTTCACGCAGATCGACCTCGAGATGTCGTTCCCGAGCCAGGAAGAGATCTACGCCCTCATCGAAGGCCTGTTCGCTCGCGTGTTTCCGCTCGCCGGCATTCCGGTCGAGGCCCCGTTCCGCCGCCTGCGTTTCGCCGACGCGATGGCGCGCTACGGCAGCGATCGCCCGGACCTGCGGTTCGAGCTCGAGATCGCCGATGTGACGGCGCGGTTCGCCGACAGCGGATTCCGTGCGTTCCGCGAGTCCGCGGCGAGCGGCGGGGTGGTGCGCGGCTTCGTCCTTCCCGGCGGCGCAGCGATCACGCGCAGTCAGACCGATCTGTGGACCGATGCCGCGAAGCGCATGGGCCTGCCCGGCATCCTCACGCTCCGTCGGGTGAACGGAGAGCTCGTCTTCCAAGTCAAGAACGCGCTGACGCAACCAGAGCTGGACGCTCTGGGTGAGGCGCTTCAGCTCCGCGAAGGAGATATCGCGATTCTGGCGGCGGGGAAGGCGGCCGTGGTCGCGCCCGCGCTGGGTGCGTTGCGGCTGGATCTTGCCCGGCAGTACCTGACCATTCCCGAGAAGCGCTACGAGTTTGTCTGGGTCACCGAATTCCCGCTCCTCGAGTGGGGCGCCGAGGATCAGCGCTGGTATTCGACCCACCACCCGTTCACCAGTCCCGATCCGCGCGATCTGGAGCTGCTGGAAAGCGATCCCGGTGCAGTTCGCGCGCTGGCGTACGACGTGGTATTGAACGGAACGGAACTGGGCGGAGGTTCGATCCGTATCCACGACAGCTCGGTGCAGGAGCGGGTGTTTCGCCGTTTGGGAATCGAGGAGCAAGAGGCCCGCACCCGTTTCGGCTTCCTGCTCGATGCGCTGCGCCTGGGAGCTCCGCCGCACGGCGGGCTCGCCCTGGGGCTCGACCGCATGGTGATGTTGATGGCTGGAGCGACTTCGCTCCGCGACGTGATTGCGTTCCCGAAGACGGCGTCCGCCACCGACCTGATGACGCAAGCCCCGTCGACCGTGGACACTCGCCAGCTGCGCGATCTCGGCATCGCGGTGCTCACCGAGGCTGCCAAGAGTGGAACGACCTGATGCCGTGCCAGCTAGCGCTCCGCCATCCTGGGGGCACGACGCCGATCTTCGTCGGTGGCGGCGCACTCGAGATGGCCCGCGCCGGCCTCGATCCGTGGCTCGCCGGCCGCGCGCTCTTCGTCCTCAGTACGCCGCGGGTCCTGGCGCTGCATGGCGCCCTGATCGAGTCGTTACGTCCTCGGGTTCCGCGCCTCACGGTCTTGGAGGTGGAAGACGGGGAGGCAGCGAAGAGTCTCGAGCGCGCGGGCTCGCTCTGGGCAGACATGCTCGCCGGAGGCGGCAAGCGTGACAGCCGGCTGATCACCTTCGGCGGCGGAAGCGTCGGCGACCTCGGCGGGTTCGTGGCCGGTTGCTTCCTCCGCGGCATCGAGTACGCGCAGTTTCCGACCACGCTGCTCGCGCAAGTCGACGCCTCGATCGGCGGCAAGACTGCCATCGACCTGCCGCTGGCGAAGAACAGCGTGGGGCTGTTTCACCATCCCTCATGGGTGGTCTCGGACGGTCGCTGGCTGGTCACCTTGCCGCCCGAAGAGATCCGGTCCGGCCTGGTGGAAGCCATCAAGATGGCTGCGGTGCTCGATCTCGATCTCCTGTCTGGGATCGAGGTCGGCCTCGAGGAGATCTTGGCCGGGTCCCCTCCGGCGCTCGAGGGCGTGGTCGCCGCCGGAGCGGCGGCCAAGATCGCGGTGGTGGAGAGCGACCCGGACGAGCGCGGCGCGCGAGCATTGCTGAACTTCGGGCACACCCTGGGGCACGCCATCGAAGCCGCGCTCGGCTACCAGGGTCTTCGGCACGGTGAGGCGGTCGCGTACGGAATCCTCTTCGCGCTTCGCCTGGCGTCTCGCCGCGGCCTCGATCCAGAGTTCGCAGCCCGCGTGCGGGTGTTGATTCTGCGCCTCGGTCTGCCCGCTCTGCCAGCTCTCGATGCCGCCGGTCTCGAGGTGCTGATGGGCCGCGACAAGAAGGCGCGAGAAGGCAGTCTCGACTGGGTTTTGCCGGTAGCGGCAGGCCGCGGGGAGGTGGTGACGGACCTCCCGAGGGCAGAGGTGGCCGAAGAGCTCCAGCGCTTCTTGGCGGCGCCCGGCCTGCCCACCTGACCCTGTCGGGCTGTTCTATACTCCGCGCGTGTACCCCTTACGCCGGATGATCGGCCACCGCCCAGGTCGACGACGCTGCGGCGGCGGACGCTGAGCGGACGCTGAAATGGGCGCCCTCGATCAACTCCGCAGCCGGCTGAAACTTCGCCACCTGCTCTTCGTCCTGTTGCTGGTCCTGGGCATCGTGCCCGTTTTGATCAGCAATCTGCTCCTGGCGAGGCAGAACCGGGAGTACCTGCAGACTCAGGAAAAGACCAACCTCACGCGCTCCGCGGAAGCCCTCTCGAGCGAGCTCAACGAGTCGCTGGCCAACACCACCCGTCAGCTCTCACAACTGGGTGATGCGGTGCTCGCAGCGCCCGGCCCAGACTCTCCGACCGACCGCCTGCGCGAGCCCTGGGTGGGCGCCTACATCGGCAGCTTCTTGCGCAACAACCCGCAACTGCTGGCCCTGCGCGTGTTGGATCGCGACGGGACGGGGATTCGCTTCGCGCCGGTAAATCTCACGGAACCGAAGTCGGTGGCGCTCGACACGGCGTTCGAAGAGGCGCGCAGCCACTCGAAGCCGGTCTATCGCTTCGTCGAGCTCGCCGACAACAACGAGCCGCTCGCGGTCATGGCCGCTCCCATCGTCGCGCCCGGCGGTAGTGAGCCGCGCCTGATCGTCGAGGCCCTGACCCGCCTGCAGTTGATCGAGGCGGTCTTTCGTCGGGAAGCTCGCGGCGCGGTCGACGTCTTTCTGATCGATAGCCAGGGCAAGATCCTGTGGAGCGAAGGCGCCGAAGACTCGACGCGGCAAGCCGTACAGACCTCAGATCTCGTACGCGACTTCCTGCGCAAACCGCTCAATCTCACCTCGGAATACGACCTGCGAGTCGGCGGCAAAACGCAGAGCATGCTGGGACAGGTCAGCCCGGTGACCGAGACGGGGTGGGCGGTAGTCGTGCAGAAGCCGGCCGCGGCCGCGTTCGAGTTCGTCCGCCGCATGGTTTGGAATACCCTGATCGCTTCGGCGATCCTCGTCCTCCTCTCGCTGGTCTTCGCCGCCTTCGCCGCTCGCCGCATCAGCGATCCGATCCAACGTCTGGCGGCGACCAGCCACGAGATCGCCGAGGGGAACTTTGGGCAGCGGGTGGAGATCAAAGGTGTCGGTGCAGAGATCGCGACCCTGGCGCAGGACTTCAACCGCATGAGCGGCCACGTGCAGAGTCACGTCGAGCAGCTCAAGCGCGCCGCGCAGGTCAATCGCGACCTGTTCATCAGTTCGATCCGCGCCTTCGCAGCCGCGATCGACGCCAAGGATCCCTATACCCGCGGCCACTCGGAGCGCGTGGCGGCGTTCAGTCGCACCATCGCGCGGCATCTTTCTCTCAAGGAAGAAGTCCTGCACCGCGTCTGGATCGGCGCTCTGCTGCACGACGTCGGCAAGATCGGCATCGAGGACCGCATCCTGAAAAAGGGCGGCGTGCTGTCGGCTGACGAGTACGAGCAGATGAAGCTCCATCCCGTGATCGGCGCCGAGATTCTCTCGCCGATCGATCAGCTCAGGGAGATGCTGCCCGCGGTGCGTTGGCATCACGAGGCCTGGAACGGTCGCGGTTACCCGGACGCGCTCAAGGGCGAAGACATTCCGCTGCTGGCGCGAATCGTCGCGGTGGCCGATTGCTTCGACGCCATCACGACCAGCCGTCCATACCAGCGTGCCTACGCGCCGGCGTTCGGCGTCGAGACCATCACCAAGCTCGCCGGCAGCCGGTTCGACGCCAAGGTCGTGACCGCCTTCCTGAAGGCTTTCGACGCCGGAGAAATCCAGGCGGCGCCGGAAGAGCAGGAGGCCTCGGGCCCCCACGCCTTGGTCGGAGCCTGATTCGCGCCGATCGATGTTCGACTACGTCCTCGCGAACCTGCTGGCCAACAACGAGCACGCGGTCGGAGCGCTGTTTCTGGATGACAGTGGCGAGACGGTGGGTATGGCGTGCGCCGATTTCACGCCCTACCAGATGCGTATCGTCGGCGCCTACCTGGGCATCTATCTCCGCCAACTCGATCGTTTCTTCGACGGCGCTGCGCTCGGGTCGGCGAAACTGATTCACATCGAAAAACAGGGCCTCCACATTCACGCCCTGCTGCTCCCGGACGGCTACTACCTCGCCCTCATTCAGCGCCGCCCTTCGCTGGTCGCCCGGGCGCGCGCTGCACTCGCCGACGCGGGCTCGCAACTGCGGCGCGAGCTCTTCGACACCTGACCTGACCTCCGATCGAGCTCGCCCGGGTTGCGCTCCGGCGGTAGGATGACGCCATGAGCGAGAAGCTAGAGCTCCCCGCCGAGACTTCCGCCCCCGCCGCTCCCGAGCCCGGGGGCTTCTGGAAGAAGCTCACGCGCGGGTTGTTGATGACTCATACCGAGCTTCTGGACCGCGTGAGCGCCGCGGTCGAGGGCCGGGCCGTGCTCGACGAGGCGACGATCGAGCACTTGGAAGAGGCGCTTATCGGCGCTGACCTCGGCGTCGACGCCGCTCTGGAGCTCGTGGCGCGCATCCGGAAGCTGGCGCCAAAGGGCGATGCAAGCCTCGAACGCCTACGGGCGATGTTGACTCAGGAGATGTCGGCGATGCTGGTCGAGGCCTCCGCCGGGGCCAAGGCAATCGCTAAGCCCAGCGTGGTCCTGGTGGTGGGCGTCAACGGCGTCGGCAAGACGACCTCGATCGCAAAGCTGGCGCGGCGTTTTCAGAGCGCTGGCGAGACCGTCCTGATGGGCGCCGCCGATACCTTCCGCGCCGCGGCGAGCGAGCAGCTCGCGTTGTGGGGGCAACGGCTCGACGTCGAGGTCGTACGGCAGGCGGCGGGCTCCGATCCGGCTTCGGTCGTGTTCGACGCCCTGCAAGCGGCGCGTTCACGCCAGGTCGACCACGTGATCGTCGACACCGCTGGGCGACTGCACACCAAAGACCACTTGATGGCCGAGCTCGCCAAGATGAGCCGCGTCATCGAGCGCGAGGCTCCGGAGCGCAAGCGGTTCACCCTGCTGGTGCTCGACGCCACCAACGGACAGAACGCGGTGACCCAGGCTCGTGAGTTCACCCGCACGGTGACGGTCGATGGCGTGCTGCTCTCGAAGCTGGATGGCACGGCGAAAGGCGGCGTCGCGGTGGCAATCGCCCGCGAACTCCGCCTGCCGGTCCTGTATCTGGGCATCGGCGAGGGCGCCGACGATTTGGTCGACTTCCGACCCCGCGAATTCGCTGCGGCTCTGCTGGGCTGAACCGGATCATCGAATGGACGCAGCGCGCGAAGTCGCGTTCCTCCGCCGAGCGCTGCGCTTGGCGGCGAAAGGTCGCTTCGGCGTGTCGCCCAACCCCATGGTGGGCGCGGTCCTCGTGCGCGATGGCGAGATCGTCGGCGAGGGCTGGCACCAGCGCCCTGGGGAGCCTCACGCAGAGGCGCTGGCAATTGCGGCCGCCGGCGACCGCGCGCACGGAGCCACGCTCTTCGTGACGCTCGAGCCCTGTGCGCATCATGGCCGAACGCCGCCGTGCGCCACGGCGGTTGCTGCGGCGGGGATTGCTCGGGTGGTCGCCTGCCACCGCGACCCCGATCCGCGAGTCGCGGGACGCGGATTCGCGATTCTCGAGGAAGCCGGCGTGCCCGTCACCCGCGGGGTGCTCGCGGAGGAGGCGGTTCGCCTGAACTGGAAGTTCATGGTGAACGCGTCGACGAGTCGCCCCGCGGTCACTCTCAAGTGGGCGATGAGCCTCGACGGCAAGATCGCCACGGCGTCGGGCAAGAGCCAATGGATCTCCTCGCTCGAGGGCCGGCGCTTCGGCATGCGCTTGCGCGAGGAGCACGATGCCATTCTGGTCGGCAGCGGCACGGTGATGAGCGATGACCCGAGGCTCGATCGCCGGCTCCAACTCGCTTCTGGACCCAACCTGCGAGTGGTGCTCGATCGCCGTCTCCGAACGGCGCCGGAGCGGCGCCTGTTTACGGTCGAGGGCCCGCTACTGATATACACTTTAGCGGTCGGAGACGAGCGTTTCGAGCGGGCCTCGAATGCACTCGTCGCCGCCGGAGCGAGCGTCATCGCCCTTCCCGAAGTGACCCCTGGGAGCGTGCTCGCGGATCTCTATCAACGCGGAGTTCGCAGTGTGCTCGTCGAGGGCGGATCGCGGATCGCAAGCGCGTTTGTCCGTGCGCAGTGCTATGACCGGGTCGCGGTCGACTGCTCGCCGAAATTGTTGGGGGGCGCCGAGGCGCCGGGAGTACTGGCCGAGCCGGTGGCCATGGACCTAGCGACCGCGCCGTACGTAGAAGACTTGCGGGCCGCGCGCGCCGGCTCCGACATCGTCTTGGAGGGATTTCGCAGCGGATGTTTAGCGGACTTGTACTCGCACGCGGCCGGTTGAGCGCCCGCCCTCGGCCCACCGCCGGCGGTGGTCTGCGGCTGGAGATCGCGCCCGGCGCGGGACTGGATGGACGGTTGCCGATAGGCGCCAGTGTCTCCGTGGCCGGAGTGTGCCTGACGGTGGCGGAGGCGGGAGCGCAGTCGGTGACCCTCGAGCTCTCGCCCGAAACTCTCGCCCGAACGACTCTCGGGGACCTCGTCGAAGGCGATATCGTCAATCTCGAGCCTGCCCTGCGGCTCGGGGATGCGCTCGGCGGACACTGGGTGCAGGGTCACGTGGACGGTACGGTCGAGGTTCTCGCGACCGTCGCGCTGGGCGATCAGCGCGAGGTTGCCTTCAGCTTGCCAGAAGACCTGCAGGCGTTCATGGTCGAGAAGGGCTCGGTCACGATCGACGGGGTGAGCCTCACCGTGGCCCATTGCGACACCGATCGTTTTTCCGTCGCGCTGATCCCGCACACGCTCGAGATCACCACGCTCGGAAGTCTCGTCGTCGGGCAGCGGGTCAATCTGGAGATCGACATCCTTTCGAAATACGTCCATCAGGCGCTGGCTTCTCGAGGCGCCAAATGACGGTTTCCCAGGTCGCGCGGACGCGCTTCGCGGCGCAGCTACCGGACCCCGGGCACCTTTGGGTGCGCTTCACGCCGCGTAACTGGCGAGGGCCCGAAAGAGCCTGGACCGACTTCGCGTCGGGCGCCTTGCGCGGCACCGCGGGCCGCCGTCAGAGCTCCGGTGGTTGGCCCGAACCGCCGGCCCGTCCCCTGGACGATGTGTTCTACCTGCCGCCGGTCGAGCCGAGCACGCGGGCCGAACGCGACGATCTGGTCGATGAAATCTCTCGACAGGGCGGCGCGGTACTCGTCCAGATACTGCCCTCGGAACCATCGCCCGCTGGACCTTCGATCGCCGTCTACGACCTTCTGCAGCCTCTGCTGGAGATCGATTTGCCGGCGCTCCAGTCTCTGCCCCAGGGGAGTCAGGCGGTCTGGCCCTTGATCGCCGGCGTGACCGACGATCCGGTTCTGGTGCGCGCCGGGCTCGAGGCACTGGCGCGCTCGGGCGCGCGGCACCTCCAGGCCCTCACGCTCGACCTCGCGCCCACCGATCGGCGATGGCTGGCGGGAGAGGGCGACGACGAACAACGCTTCGCGCGCCTGTTCCATTCGCCGCCGCCCTCCGAGCGCGACTTCGCCGTGCGTGCGCATGCCTTCGGCTTCGAGCCCTTCCTGCCGCGTCCGCTCGGTGGACTGCCGCGCGACTGGCCGGCCTGGATTCCCGCGCAACGACGGCTGGGCGAAACGCTGGCGCTGGTCGCAGAGCTCTGGCTTCGCCTCGGCCGGCCGGTGAATCGCGGCCAAGCCTTCTACCGCGCCATGCGGTACGTCGACCGTTGCCGCCACGATCTTGCGGCTCTCGCCCGCGAGGGCAACCTGGGCATTCTCGACTGGCTCGACGACGACAGCCGCGCGGTGGTCGAGGACGTGATCGCCACCGGTGAGTCGCGACTGCTCGCGACACTGCGCGGCCAGTATCTGGCGCGCGGTGGGGAAGTGTCCGAGTGAGCGCTGAGATCGTTGGTACGACGCCTCTCGGCCTCTACCTGCACGTGCCGTTCTGCCGCACGCGGTGCCGCTACTGCGATTTCTATCGGGTGGGCGAGAACGCCGAGCGGCAGCAGGCCTTCCTGGGCGCACTCGCCCGCGAGATCGACGGCTTGCATACGTACACCGGCGCCTCGGTCGACACGATCTTCTTCGGCGGCGGGACGCCCTCGCTGCTCGAGCCCGAACAGATCGCCGACGTGATGACGCGGTTGCGCGAGCGCTTCGCGATTCAACCCGGTACCGAAGTCACGCTCGAGTCCAACCCTTCCGATCTCTCGGTCGAACGCCTGCGAGGCTACCGCGAGGCCGGTGTCAACCGGCTCAGCATTGGGGTGCAATCCTTCAACGATCGCGAATTGAGGCTCATCGGCAGACGCCACGACGCCGAGCGTGCGCAGTCGGCGGTCGGCTGGGCGCGCGAGGCCGGCTTCGAGAATCTCAGCATCGATTTGATGATCGCCGTTCCCGGGCAGACCGAAGCGGGATTTGCTGCGACCTTGAAACAGGCCGTCGCTCTCGCCCCCGACCACGTGAGCGTCTACCTGCTCGAGGTCCACGAGAAATCCGAGCTCGATTTCCTGCGCCGCGAGCGGCCCGGCCTGTTCCCAGGCGAGGAGGCGCAGCGTCGCCGGTATCTCGCGACCCGCGAGGCATTCACGGCGGCCGGCTTCGAGCACTACGAGATCTCGAACTTCTGCCGCCCGGGGAGGCGCTCGCGGCACAACCTGAAGTACTGGCGTTGCGAGCCGTTTCTCGGCCTCGGGCCTGCCGCGCACTCCGCGATCGGGGGCAAGCGTTGGCAACACGCGGCGGATCTCGCCGCGTATCTCGAGAATCCGCAGGCGGTGGAGCAGGCGGCGAGCGATCTCACGAGCGAGCGGGTCTTCCTCGGTCTGCGGCTGGCGGATGGGGTCGCGGTCGAGGACGTGCGGAACGCCGCCGGGCTCGGCGAGGTCGCCTTCAACGAGCGCCTGCGCTCCTTGTCGCCTTTTGTCACCCTCGAAGGTGGCCGCTTGCGGCTCACCGCCGAGGGTTTCCTGGTATCGACGCCGGTCCTGGCCGGACTTCTCGCCTAGCCGCGGTTTTCTCTGGAGCGACTCTCTATGCCGAATCCGATTCTTCCGTTTTGCCGCCTGCTACGGACTGGTGCCTGGGCTCTGGCGCTGGCATTCGCTCTGCAGCCAACCGCAATGGCTGCGGACTGGGGTATCAACCCCGACACTCCGAAGAGCACATTCGAGGACTTCCACAAGGACTTCGCCGCCGCGGTCTATCCCTACGCGGAACACGGCGCCAAGCCGCTCGGCCTGGTCGGATTCGAGGTCTACGTCGATGCTTCCTACAACCATGGCTTCGGCGATGACGTGGGCCCAGGGCTGCCGATCTACGGCAGCCTTCCGGGAGGCATCCTCTCACTGGCGCGAGTGGGCGTGCGCAAGGGACTGCCGCTCGGCTTCGACGTCGAGGCCACGTACGGGCGGGCGGTCGGAAGCGACCTCAATATCGTTTCAGGCACGGTGCAGTGGGCCCTGCTGGAAGGCGGAGTGGCCACTCCAGCCCTCGCCTTTCGACTCACCGGCAGCAAGAGCACTGGAGTGAGCTACTACAGCCTGCGTCAACTGGGCGCGGAGGCGATACTCAGCAAGGGTTTCGCGATGCTGACACCCTACGTCGGGGCCGGGATGGTGCGCAGCGAAAGCCGGTTCCGTTTCGTTTCCGGGAGAGACGTGACCTCGACGGAACCCATCCTGTTTGGCGGCGTGACCATCAGCGCCCTCATCCCGAAGATCAACATCGAGGTGCAGAAGGGGCGCGGTTTCCAGGCCACGGTCAAGGTGGGATTCGGTCTGTGACGATCGACCTGCGCTCGGACACGGTTACCCGGCCCGACGAGGCGATGCGGCGCGCGATGGCGGCCGCCGAGGTCGGCGACGACGTGCTCGGGGAGGATCCGACCGTGCGGCTGCTCGAGGAGGAGGCTGCAGAAGCGGTGGGTTTCGAGGCTTCCCTGTTCGTGCCCTCTGGCATCATGGGCAACCAGATCGCCCTGCATCTGCATGGTCGCCCGGGCGGCGAGGTGATCTGCGAGGCCCGCGCACATATGGTCGGCCTCGAGATGGGGAGCATGGCGGCGCTCTCCGGATTGATGCCCCGTCCGGTGGCCTCGGTCGACGGCCTGCTCGAAGCGGCGGACGTCGAGCGGGTCATCGCGCCCGACGTGACCTATCGCTCGCGGACCGCCCTGCTCGCAATCGAGAACACCCACAACATGGCTGGCGGCAGGATCTATCGCCGCCCGAGGCTCGATGCGCTGCTGGCGCTTGCCAAGCAGCACGGGCTTCCGGTTCACCTCGACGGAGCGCGGATTTTCAATGCAGCGGTGGCTCTCGGAGTCGAGGTCCCGGTCCTCACGGCCGGATTCGACACCATGATGTTTTGTCTCTCGAAGGGGCTGGGTGCGCCAGTGGGCTCGCTGCTTTGCGGTGGCCGAGACCTCATTCACGACGCGCGGCGGGTTCGCCGGATGTTCGGTGGCGGCATGCGTCAGGTCGGCGTCCTGGCGGCGGCGGGATTGGTCGCGCTCCACGAAGGGCCCGAGCGGTTGGCGCAAGACCACGAAAACGCCCGTTGGTTGGCGGGCGAGTTGGCGGGCGTGTGCGGACTGAGGCTCGATCCGCAGGCGGTGGAGACCAACATCGTCGTCTTCGGGATCACCGCCGACTTCTTCGGCGGCACGGCTCCGCCGGCGGGCGTGGTGAATGAATTTCTGGCTCGCCTGCGCGGCGCCGGCGTCTTGGCGTCTCCAGGCCTCGGCGATCAAGCGCGCCTGGTGACGCACCGCGACGTCAGCCGTGCGAACGTCGAGGACGCCGCCCGGCGTATCGCGGCGTTGGCCGCCTAGATCCCGCTCAGGGGATGCGAGCGATCAGGTCGATCTCGACCTGCGCGGTCTTGGGAAGGGCCGCCACCTGAACCGTCGAGCGCGCCGGACGGTGACTGCCCATGGCCTCGGCATAGATCGCGTTCAAGGTCGGGAAGTTCGCGAAATCGGTGATGTACACCGTGGCCTTGAGAACATCCTGGAACGAGCAGCCGCTGGCCTTCAACACCTGTCGGAGGTTCGCGAACACCTGCCGGGCCTGGGCCTCGAAGCCGCCGTCGACCAACGATCCGCTCGCCGGATCGAGGCCGACCTGCCCGGAGGTATAGAGAATGCCGCCCGCGGACACCGCCTGGGCGTAAGGCCCGATGGCAGCGGGCGCGTCGTCGGTGTGGTGCGCGGCGATGATTTCGTTCCGGTGTGTAGGCAAGCTCATTCGTTCTCCGAGTAGATCCCCACGTACGGCAGATTGCGGAAGCGTTCGTCGAGGTCGAGTCCATAGCCAACCACGAACACATTGTCGATCGTGAAACCGCGATAGTCGATCGGCACCTCGGTCTCGCGCGCTGCCGCCTTGTCGAGCAGCGCGCAGAGCTTGACGCTCTTGGCGCCGCGGAAGCGGAAGAGGTCGAGGATGGTGCGCAGCGTGTATCCGGTGTCGACGATGTCTTCGATCAAGAGCACGTCCGCGCCGCGGATGGAGATGTCGATGTCCTTGCGAATTCGCACCTCGCCGGCGATCTTGCCCGAGCCGTAGCTGGAGGTCTGAAAGAAGTCGACCGCCAGCGGTGTCTTTACCTTCTTCAGCAGATCGACCAGAAAAAACACCGACCCCTTCAACACTCCGATGCAAACCAGGCGTTCGCTTTCGGCGTAGTCGCGGTCGATGGCGGCCGCCAATTCGGAGATTCGATTCTGCAGTGCCTGCTCATCGATCAGGATCTTCACCGGAGCGCTACTCTTTGCCTTGACCATTGCCGTACAATACCTCCCGAGCACACCATCAACCACGCGGCGGAAGCCTATGACTGTTCAGGAATTAACGGTCGTCCACCAGCGCTATATCGACCTCTCGGACCGCTTCCGAGCGGCTTGGACTTTCCATCAATTCCTGCAGGGCCTGCAGAAGATCTTCCTCGAATCCTCGCCCGGGCAGTATCCGGCGGACTTTCAGGGCCTGTACAACACCCTGAAGGACATCTCGCAGAATCTCAACGCCTCGGAGATCGTTCGCGTTCGCACCCAACTGGATGGCATCGAGCGCCAGCTCGGCCAACTGAACGGCGCCTTGCTGCAAGAGGACGGGCGAGTTTCGCCTTCGCTCCTGCGGCAGTTCTTCCAGCGAGTCAAGAACTACGACGAGAAGATCCTAACCCAGCTCGCCAAGTTCTACATCTTCAGTTGCCGGGCCGGCTCGTGGGATCCGGACCGGGTCGACAAGGTTGATTTCCTACTCACCAAGCTCGGTGAGGAAGCGCCGGGATCGTTCAATCTTCGCGACCGCGGCCGCCTGCGCGACATCTTCCGCGGACTCTGGGCGGCGACCGGCGTCGGCGGCGTGCTGGCGACCGAGCTCGAGGAGCGCCGCCGGTCGCTCGACGCCGTACGGGCCGAGATCGCCCAGATCGACGACTTCGAACAGCTGGCGGACTTGCGGCTGGTTCGCCGCTACCGCGACTTCAAGCACGGACTGGGCAATCTGCTGTTCGAGCCCGACATGCTGCTCACGGTGCTCGAGACCAACTTGGCCATGAAGGCCAAGGTGCGCCAGCTCTACACCCAGGAGGAGCGCCGCATTTTCTCGGAGTCGCAACGGATCTTCGAGCTCGAGCGGGAAGTGCCTCTCGACGGGCAGCTCGACGAGGACCTCACGCACTTCCGCCGCGAGATGGAGCGCTTCGAGCGCGGCCTGCAAGACGACAACGTGCGCCTCGAAGAGATGGGGAGCTTGCGGTCGCAGGTGCAGTCGCTCATCCCGCGGCTCACCGGCGGCGCCGAGACCGGCCTGCCGGCGAAGCCCTCGGCGCCCGTGCCGACACCGACCTCTGGCGGAGTTGGCAATCGAGGTCCCGAACCCTTGGTCGCCGCGCACTTCGATCGTCTGATCACCGCGCTCGAGAGCGCGAACCACGACGAGCCGCCCAAGACAGTCACCCTGCAGCGCGAAGTGTTCCCCATGCGGCTCGATCCGCGCGAGGTCATCGCCTATCGCCGGCTGCAGGGGATCGAGCCGCAAGGCGACCGCGCCTTGGAGCAGTTCGTGCTCGAGTGCGCGGCCCTGCGCGTGCGGATTAACGAGGAAGCGGAAGACATCACCGGTATTCTCGATGACACCTCCATCACCCGCGACACTCCGGTCTTCGCGCGCGCTCGCCTGACCTGCCGAGGCGCCGACAACTACGCCCGTCGCTACGATGCGGCGGTCGACAACGCGGTGCTCGAAGGCAACGTGTCGGAAGCGCAGACGCTGCAGGTCCTCCGCATGCGACTTCTACGCGACTACTCGGGGCTCTGGCTGCTCGCCAACAAGCGCTAGGCTCTGGTCCCGTGCGGCCCTGGTTGGCACGCTGCCGAGGCTTTTCGCGCTTCTCCGTTGCAATGCCCCTGATATCTTGGTCGGGTGACCGAGCCTCCAACTGCGAGGATCACGGACTATCTTCACGCCTGGGAACACGGCGACGACGGCGCGTTGGAGAAGTTGATGCCCGTGGTGTACGCCGAGCTCCGCGCGATCGCTGCCCGGCATCTCGGCGGCGAGCGCAGCGGCCACACCCTGCAGCCGACCGCGCTCGCCAACGAGGCTTACCTCCGCCTGCGGGCTCTCGGGGACGTTCCGTGGCACGACCGCACGCACTTCTTCGCCATTGCGTCCCGAATCATGCGGCGGGTGCTCGTGGACCACGCGCGGGCGCGGACAGCACAGAAGCGGGGCGCCGACGCGCCACGCGTCGAGCTCATGGAGGGGCTCAACGACGGGCTGCAGCCGTCGCTCGATGCCGCCGAGCTGATCGATCTCGATCGCGCGTTAGACCAGCTCGGCGCCGAAGCGCCGCGCTTGGCTCGTCTGGTGGAGGTGCGTTTCTTCGGCGGGCTCACCATCGAGGAAGCGGCGGTCCTCCTCGAGTGCTCGACCCGCACCGCCAAGCGCGACTGGGCTTTCGCCAGGGCTTGGCTGCTGCACCGGCTGGGCGGCGGCGAGCGGGCGGAGCCCGCTGAGGCATGAGGTCTGGAGCGGATGGCCCCGAGGTACCAGCCAGCGCTCCGACCTCGAGCTCGCCTCGGCCGTCGCTTCAGCGCTTGCGTGAGCTCTTCGAGCGCGTGCTCGAGATGGCGGGCGAAGAACGTGAAGCGGAAATCGCGCGTCTGACCGTCGGCGCTCCAGAACTCGCGAGCGACTTGCGAGCCATGGTCGAGCTCGCCGAGCGCGAGAACACCGCGCTCGACAACTCGGCCCTGCGATTGGACGACGACGCGGAGCTCTTCCCGCGCATCCCGGGCTTCCGCATCGCCCGCCGGATTGGCCGGGGCGGCAGCGCCACGGTGTATCTCGCCGAGCAGGTGCGCCCGGATTTCAGCCGCGAGGTGGCGCTGAAGGTGATCGACCGCGTGGTCGATTCCGCATCGCGCCGGCGGGTGAGCGAGGAGCAGCGCATCCTGGCGCGCCTCGAGCATCCCGGCATCGCGCGGCTCTACGACGCCGGGGTCACGCCGGCAGGGCAGCCGTATCTGGCGATGGAGCACGTCGAGGGCGAGTCCATTCTCGAACACTGCCGCTCGCACGAGCTTCCCGTCCGCCAGCGCGTCGAGCTCTTCCTGTCCGTCCTCGCCGCCGTCGACTACGCCCACCGTGCGGGCATCGTCCATCGCGACCTCAAGCCCGCGAACATTCTGGTCTCGGCCCGCGGCGAGGCCAAGCTGCTCGATTTCGGAATCGCCAAGCTGGTGGCGAATCCCGGCGAAGAACAGGAGACCCAGACGCTGCGGCGAGCCATGACTCCCGCCTACGCGAGCCCCGAGCAAGTGCGCGGGGAGCGTGTCACCGCGTCGTCCGACATCTACTCGTTGGGCGTCGTGCTGTACGAGTTGCTCGCCGATACCTTGCCTTACCGGCTGGACGGCAAACGCTTCGAGACCTTCGAGGACGCGATCCGGGAGCAGGATCCCGAGCCGCCCTCCTCCGCGGTATCCCGCACCGCGAGCCAGTCCACCGGCGAGGCTACGGCGCGCGGGCGCATGGAGCTGCTGCGCCGTCGTCGAGCGCTGCGCGGCGACCTCGATTCCGTCCTGCTCAAGGCGTTACGCAAGGTACCCACCGCCCGCTACGCCTCGGCCGCCGAGCTCGCCGAGGACTTGCGGCGGGTGCTGGCCGAAGAACCGGTCTCGGCGCGGCGCGGCGGCTGGCGCTACCGAGCGGGCAAGTTCGTGCGCCGGCATCGGCGGGGGATGGCGACCGCAGCGCTCGTCATCGTCGGACTGGGCGTGCTCTCGCTTCCACGAGTGCGCCGTCTCTGGCTCGGCGAGTCCGCGGCCGGGCCGGCGACCGAAATGGCGATCTACGGTCAAGCCAGTGGGGTGGACGGCGAAACTCGACGGGCACTGGTGGCGGGGGCGGATCAACTGGCGCACTTCGATGGTCTGGCGGCGCGCGCCAGCTTTCAACGGGCAGTCAGCGCGGCGGGGAAGAGCTCGCCTGCGGCGGCGTTGGCGTGGGACGGTGTGGCTCGTTCCGAGGGCGCTCTGGGCGAGCTCGGCAGGGCGGCCGACGCCGCGATCACCGCAGGTGGCCTGGCCGCCGATCTACCGGAGCTCGAGATCGAGCGTCTGCGAGCGCGCGCGACGGCAGTCGACGGGAACTGGACAGCTGCGATTCCTGCTCTCGAGGGAGTGTTCGCGCGGCTGCCCGGGCGGATCGATGTCGGATTGGATCTGTCCTCGGCGCTGCTTGCCGCGGGCCGCACCGACGCCGCGGCGGATGTTCTCGGGCGGCTGCGACAGCTTCCCGGGCAGCTTGACGGGCCGGCCGCCGATCCCCGCATCGATCTCGCAGAAGCCGAGGTGTCGCTGCGCTCGGGTGAGTTTCAGCGCTCGGCCGCCGCGGCGGCGCGCGTGGTCGAGCGCGCCAAGGAGCTCGGCGCGGTTGCGCTCGGAGTCCGCGCCGAACGCATCCATGCCGAGTCGCTGGCCCGCCTCGATCGTCGCGAGGAGGCGCGCACGGCGCTCGAGGCACTCGTGCCCCGCGCCGCCGCGGCCGGCCTGGCGCACGAAGAGGCGGCGGTGCGACTCGCTCTCGGCGTGACCCTTACCAGGTTAGCGAGCAACCAAGAGGCTCGTGAAGCGCTCGAGTCAGCGCTGACCAGGCTGCGTGCGACCGGTGACGCTCGCGGCGAGGTAACGGCTCTGGTCCAACTTGGTTTGTCGGCTGGGAAGCGCGGCGAGATGACCGAGGGCCGGCAGTTGTTCCGCGATGCCCTGGCGACCGCGCGCCGTATTGGCGACCGCTGGAGCGAGGGCGTCGTGCTCTCGCAGCGCATGGTGCTGCTCAACTGGGCCGACGACGTGGCCGGAGTGCAGGCCGACATCGAGCCCGCTCTGGCGGCGCTGCGCGAGTCCGGCAATCGACAGACCCTGCTCGGCACGCTCTGCAACATGGCGATCGTGCACATCGAGAATGTCGACCTGCAAAAGGCGGAGGCCTACATCGACGAAGCCGAGGCCATCCGGCGACGAGTCGGCAGCCAACTGGTGAGCGCCGCGCTCGACCGCGCCCGGGCCTACCTCGAGCAGACGCGCGGCAATCTCGACCTGGCGCGCCAGAGTTATACCGCGGCGCTCGACAAGGCGCGCAGCGCGGGCACGCCGCTGGTCACCGCCAACTATCTCGCCGACCTCGCCTGGGTCGCGCTCCAGGCCGATCGCCCGGAAGAGGCGGAAAACTTCGCCAACGAAGCGATCACGACCTTCCTGAAAGCCGGCGACCAGCGCCAGGCCGCGAATACGGAGGCGGTCTTGGCTTGGGTCGAGGCCCGGAGAGGCGATGCACGGGCGGCCCATCGACGCCTTCGGGCGTTGCAGAGCGCGGCCGCGAACGAGGACTCGGATGCCTCGCGCTACACCTTCCTCTCGGTCGAGGCTCAGATCGCCGAGGTGCTCGGCGATTGGAAGAAGGCCGCGGAGCTTCGGCACCAGACCATTCGCATCACGACCGACTGGAAGACGACCGGCCTGCTGATCGATCAGCAAGTTGGGTTGGCGCGGGCGCTGCATGGGATAGGAGACCGGGCGGCGCTGGAAAAACTAACCAGCGACTTGCTTCCCCAAGCCGAGCGGCTGGGCCTGTACGGTGTGACGCGAGACTTGCGAGCGCTGCTCGCCGCGCCGGCGAAGAAGGGCTGAGCCGGTCAGACGTAGAGCGCGGGATCGGCCAGCATCGCGCCGAGCAACCGCTGCACCTTGAGCGCGGCGGCCCGGCCGCTGGCGAGGACTTCCTCGTGGTCGGCTTCCGCGGTCGCCGCGATGTTGGTTACCAGCGACAGGCCGAAGCAACGCACGCCCATCTGGCGGGCCGCGATGACTTCGAGAACGGTCGACATCCCGGTGAGGTGCGCGCCCAGGAGATTCAGCATGCGCGCCTCGGCTGGGGTCTCGTACGCCGGGCCGAGAAGGCCCGCGTACACGCCCTCCTCGAGATCGATCCCGAGTCCCCTGCCTTTCGCCAAGGCCAGTCGGCGCATACCGTGGTCATAGGCATCGACCATGATGGGAAATCTGGGGCCCCACTCCGCGGGCAGATCGCCGAGCAGCGGAGTCGTCCCCGTCAGGTTGATCTGGTCGGTGATGAGGACCAGGTCGCCGGCCCGTTGGCGCTCCGGACAGACGCCGCCGGCCGCGTTGGTCAGCAGAATCCCGGTCGCCCCGAGCGCCGCTGCGAGTCGAACGGGCAGCACGGTCAGCGCCGGTGGATGCCCCTGGTAGCCGTGCACCCGGCCGCGAAAGTACAGCACCGGATGCCCGGGCAGGACCTCGACGATCTCCACTCGCAGCGGATGGCCTTCGATGCCATGCACGGCCTGCCCGAGGATCTCGCCCAACGAAACCGGCGGGTGGAGCGGTGTGCCCAAGTCGACCGACAACCCCGACCCCGAGATCAGGGCGAGGCGCGGCTTCGGCCATCCGAGGCGGCCATAGTGAGCGACCGCCGTATCGACCAGAGACTTTGCACTGGGTGTGCCTGATGAATCCGGGGACATTCGCCGGCAATGTAGCACAGCGAATCTCGCCGCCGAGATGCGCTATCTTGAAGCCCGCATGTCGGAGCTCGACGAACAGATCAAGAACCGCCGCGAGAAGCGCGATCGCCTGCGCGAGCTCGGCATCAACACCTACCCGCACCGCTTCGAGCACGACCTCGAGCCGTCCGACGTCCAGGCGCGCTTCGCCGAGCGCAGCGCCGAGGAGCTCGAGCACGCGGGCTTGAAGTTGCGCGTTCCGGGCCGGGTGCGCGGACTGCGCAAGCAGGGTAAGACCTGGTTCCTCGACATCAACGACGGCCGCGCCAAGCTGCAGATTATGGTGCGCCGCGACGATCTTCCGGAGGGTTCGCGCCAGGTGCTCGAGAACCTCGACCTGGGCGACCAGCTGGGAGTGAGCGGCAGTCTTCTGCGCACGCGCGCCGGCGAGCTCACGCTGCTCGCCGCGGAGCTCGTTCTCCTGGCCAAGGCCCTGCGTCCGCTACCGGAGAAGTGGCACGGTCTCGCCGACCTCGAGACCCGGTATCGCCAGCGCTATCTCGATCTGATCGCCAACCCGGAATCGCGTCAGGTATTCGAGACCCGGGCGGCGCTGGTGCGCGGCATTCGCGAGTTCTTCGATCGCCGCGGCTTCGTCGAGGTCGAGACTCCGATGCTGCAGCTGATCCCGACGGGCGCGGCCGCGCGGCCCTTTCTCACCCATCACAACGCGCTCGATCTGCAGCTCTACCTGCGCATCGCGCCCGAGTTATTCCTCAAGCGGCTGACCGTCGGCGGCATGCACCGCGTGTACGAGATCAACCGCAACTTCCGCAACGAGGGGATCTCGACGCAGCACAACCCCGAGTTCACCATGCTCGAGTTCTATTGGGCCTACGTGGACTTCGAGGCGCTGATGTCGCTCACCGAGGAGATGATGGTCGAGCTGGCGACCAAGCTTCACGGCGCTCCGCTGCTGCAATGGAAAGGCGGCGCGCTCGACCTCACTCCGCCCTGGCGCCGGCTGTCCATTCGCCAGGCCATCGTGGAGTTCGCCGGCGTCGACGCGGCGCGCTTGGAGACCGCCGCTGATGTAGCGGCCGAGCTCGCGTTGCGTGGTATCGAGGCGCCTCCGGGGGGGACCTACGGCCACCTCCTGATGGCGCTGTTCGAAGCCACCGCGGAAGAGCACTTGGTCCAGCCCACCTTCGTGACCGGACATCCGGTCGAGGTCAGTCCGTTGTCGAAGCAGAACGAGGCCGATCCGCGATTCACCGACCGCTTCGAGCTCTACCTCGGCGGCATGGAGATCGCCAACGGCTTCAGCGAGCTCAACGACCCGGACGTCCAGGCGGAACGCTTCCGCGAGCAGGGCGAGGCGCGAACGCGGGGGGATCAGGAAGCCCACCCGTTCGATCACGACTACGTGCAGGCCCTCGAGCAGGGCATGCCGCCGGCGGCGGGCGAGGGCATCGGCATCGACCGGCTGGTGATGCTGTTCACGGACAGCGCCTCGATCCGCGACGTGATCCTGTTCCCGTTGATGCGGCCGCTTCCTCAGGATGGCGGCTAAGCGAGCCGCAGAACGCTCGGTCGGCAGCCCCTTCGCGGTGATCGACAAGCTCTCGTTTCCGGCCCTTCTCGCGTTGCGTTACCTGCGCAGCACGCGCAAGGACGCCTTCGTCACCTTTCTCTCGGCAGTTTCAGCGGGGGGTATCGCGCTCGGTGTTGCGGCGCTGATTCTCGCCCTGGCCGCCCTTTCCGGTTTTCAGCGCGCGCTGCGCGGAGAGGTCCTGGCGCGGACCCCGCAGATCGAAGCGGCACTCCCCGCCGGAGCGGATGCAGAAGCGGCGCGCAGAGGGGTCGCTGCGATCCCCGGCGTCCGCCACGCGGCCGTCGTCTTGCACGGCCGTGGTTGGTTGATGCTGGAGGGTCGCGCCCAGTCCGTGGAGCTGGTGGGCTACTCGGGCTCGCTGCCGACATCGTTTCCGGGAGCCGCTGGATCGGGCGAGGGCACGTACATCGGCGAGGGCCTGGCCGAGCGCTGGGGAATTCACCCGCGCGACATGCTCGATGTGGCTTCGCCGCGCCCCACCCTGACTCCACTCGGCCCGCAGCCCAGACTGCGGAGGCTGGCGGTCGCCGGCACCTTCGCGACCGGCCGCACCGAACAAGACGAGCGTCTGGCTCTGCCCGCTGCGGCTGCGGCCAGCCTGGTCGGCACCGACGACGTGCGTCTGGAAATTTCCGCCGCCGGGCTCGACGAAGCGGTCGCTCTCGCCCCGGCCATCGCTGCGGCTCTGCCTGCCGGATCGCGAGTCCGCACGTGGCAGGAGATCAATCGCGGGCTTTTCATCGCCCTGCGGCTCGAGAAGAGCGTCATGTTCGTGGCGGTGTTCCTGATCGTCCTGGTCGCAGCCCTGGCCCTGATAGCGGACCTCGCCCTGATCATCGCCAGCAAGCGCTCCGAGATCGGCATCCTCGGCGCCATGGGCGCTTCGCCGTCCGCACTGCGCAATGCGTTCCTGTACCTCGGGGGATTGCTCGCCGGTCTCGGCGTCTCCCTCGGAGCCTTCCTCGGCGTCGCCGGCTCGTGGGTTCTCGATCGCTATCACCTGGTGGCGCTGCCACGACGCGTGTACTTCTTGGACTACGTGCCATTCGTGGTGCATCCGGCGGATCTCGCCGCCGTGCTCGCACTCACCGTCGCGCTGGCGCTCGCGTGTTCGGCCTATGCGGCGCAAAGGGCGGCTGAATTGTCGCCATTGGCGGCGCTCGCCCGATGAGCATCCCGGTCCGCGCCGAGGGCGTGTTCAAGACCTATCAGGACGGCGCCCGTCGGGTGGAGGTTCTGCGCGGCGTCAGCCTCGAAGTCGGCGCGGGCGAGATCGTCGCGGTGATCGGTCCCTCGGGATCCGGCAAGTCGACGTTGCTGCACCTGCTCGGCGCACTCGATCGAGTGGATGCGGGACGCATCCTGATCGGCGATCAGGACGTGGCTGCGCTTTCCGGCGCCGCCGTGGCGCGACTGCGCAATCGAGCCCTCGGCTTCGTGTTCCAGTTCCATCAGTTGCTCCCCGATTTCACCGCACTCGAGAACGTCACCCTGCCGGCGCGCATTGCTGGGCAACCTGGACGCGAGGCGCGGGCGCGCGCCGCGGAGCTGCTTTCCGAGGTCGGTCTGGCGGATCGCCTCGATCACTTTCCGAGCGAGCTCTCGGGCGGAGAGTCCCAGCGCGTCGCCCTCTGCCGAGCTCTGCTCCTCGAACCGCCGTTGCTGCTCGCCGACGAACCGACCGGCAATCTCGACCCCGAAAGCGGCGAAACCGTGATGGAGCTTTTGTTGTCGCTCCAGAGACGCCGCGGGATCACGGCTGTATTGGTCACTCACAACCCGTCCATCGCCCAGCGATGTGGTAGGATTTTGGAGCTGGAAGGTGGCGTTCTGAAAGCCCACAACCTCTGATTTAACAAGGGCTTCGGGGTACGTTCGATGTTCGAAAAGTACAACGAAAAGGCGCGGCGGGCGCTGTTCTTCGCGCGCTACGAAGCGAGCAAGCTCGGCAGTCGGGTCATCGAGTCGGAGCACGTGCTTCTCGGCGTGCTACGCGAGGGCGAAGACTCGGTGATCGAGCTCTTCCGGCGCTTCCACGTCAAACCCGAGGACGTGCGGCGGGAGATCGAGGGCGAGCGCGTGTTCGTCGAACGGATCTCCTCGACCGCCGAGCTGCCGCTCTCGGAAGAATCCAAGAAGATCCTGGCATACGCCTCGCATGAAGCCGAAAGCATGCTGCACCCGGCCGTGGGCTCGGAGCACCTGCTGATCGGAATCCTGCGTGTCGAGGCGAGTCTCGCCATGCGGATCCTGGCGCAGCACGGGTTCGATGTTTACTCCACTCGCGAGGAGGTCCTCGCGGTAGCCAAGGAGCGCGAGGCCTCGCAGCAGAAGAAGGAGTTGCCCTTCTTGACCGAGTACGGCCGCGATCTGACCGCGATCGCCGCACAGGACGGCTTCGACCCCCTGATCGGACGCGAGCGCGAGGTCGAGCGCATCATCGAGATCCTCTCGCGCCGCACCAAGAACAACCCGATCCTGCTCGGCGAGCCCGGAGTTGGGAAGACGGCGATCGTCGAGGGACTGGCTGAGCGCATCGTCGAGGGCGAAGTGCCCATCTTCCTGGCCAGCAAGCGGATCGTGGCGCTGGATCTGTCGCTCATCGTTGCCGGCACCAAGTATCGCGGCCAGTTCGAGGAGCGCCTGAAGGGCATTCTCAAGGAGCTCAAGGACAACAAAGAGCTCATCGTCTTCATCGACGAAATTCACTCCCTGATCGGCGCCGGCTCGGCGGAGGGCTCGCTCGACGCGGCCAACATCCTCAAGCCCGCGCTCTCGCGTGGCGAGATCTCCTGCGTTGGAGCCACCACACTCAAGGAATATCGCAAATACATCGAGAAGGACCGCTCCTTGCTGCGGCGGTTCCAATCGATCCAGATCGAGCCCCCGACCTCCGAACAGACCTTGTCGATTCTCGAAGGGGTGCGCGACCGCTACGAGGCCTTCCACAAGGTCCGCTACACCGAGGCCGCCCTGCGTACGGCGATTTACCAGTCGGCGCGCTACATCACCGACCGCCAGCAGCCCGACAAGGCCATCGACGTGATCGACGAGGCCGGCGCCAAGGTCAAGCTGCGCCGGGTGCGCGATACGCAGAATCTGCGCCGCCTGGAGCAGGAGATTCGCCAGGTGGTCAAGGAGATGAAGGTCGCGATCTCGGACAAGCAGTTCGATCGCGCGGTGTACCTGCGCGAACGCGAGATCGAGCTCCGCGAGGACCTCGAGCGCCTGCGCGTCGGGACCGACGAGGACACCGAGCTCGAAGTGACGCGGCGCGACATCGAAGAGGTCATTTCGTCGTGGACGGGCATTCCACTCTCGAGTCTCGAGAGCGAGGAAGCCGCCAAGTTGATGCGCATGGAGGCTAGCCTGCGCGAGCACGTGGTGGGGCAGGAGCGGGCTATCGCCTCGATCAGCCGCGCCATTCGCCGCTCCCGCCTCGGCGTGAGCAACCCGCAAAGGCCGGTGGGCTCGTTCATCTTCCTCGGTCCCTCCGGCGTGGGCAAGACGGAAGTCGCCCGGCGATTGGCCGAATTCCTCTTCGGTACACAGAACGCACTCTTGCGCTTCGACATGAGCGAGTACATGGAGAAGCACGCGGTGTCGCGCTTGATCGGCTCGCCTCCGGGCTATGTCGGCCACGAGGACGGCGGCCAGCTCACCGAGCGGGTCCGCCGGCAGCCGTACTCCCTGGTGCTCTTCGACGAGATCGAAAAGGCTCACCCGGAAGTCTCCAACCTGCTGCTCCAGATTCTCGACGACGGCGTGCTGACCGACGCCTACGGTAACCACGTCGATTTCAAGAACAGCCTGGTGCTGATGACCTCGAACATCGGCAGCAAGATGGTGCTGCGCGGTGGCCGCATGGGCTTCGGCGGCGAAGATGCCGACGAGAGTTTCCGGCGCATCGAGGAAGAAATTCTCGCCGAGCTCCGGCGTTCGTTCAGCCCCGAATTCATCAACCGTGTCGACGAAGTCATCGTGTTCAATCCGCTGGGCCCCGTGGAGCTCCGTGCTATCGTCGATGTCCTGTTGCGCGACGTCAATGAGACGCTCGTTCAGCGTGGACTGCGAGTCGAGCTTTCGGAAGAAGCCAAGGACTGGGTGCTCACCCAGGCCGGTGTCGAGCCTTCGACCGGAGCCCGCCCGTTGCGGCGCGCCATTCAACGCCACATTCAGGACGCGATCTCGGAAATCCTCATCGCACATTCGGGCGATGTCGGGGGCTTGATCGAGGTCACGGTCGAGGGCGCTGGGCTGCACCTCGAGCTCAACGAACCGCAGTCTGTCGGCAGGGATAACTGAACCAATCGTCGCCGCCGGACCGCGGCCTGGGAGAGGTATGAGACGAGTAGCACGCCTGCTTGCGCCCGTGTGGCTGGCCACGTTCATCGCGGTCGGGATGACGTGGTCGCTGGCCGACGGGGCTCGCGCCCAGGGAGGCGACGAGGCGGCCGCGGCGGAGCCCGCCTCCCACCCCATCATCCAGGCGATCGAGGTCGAGGGGCTCCACACCGTCGCCGAAGAGAGCCTGTTGTTCTACCTCGGCCTCAAGGTTGGACAGCCGCTCGACGAGCGCCGCCTGAACACCGACCTGCACGACCTCTGGGCCCGTAACCTGGTCGACGATCTGCAGATCGACACTCAACCGGTGGCGGGCGGCGTCAAGCTCCATATCAAGCTCAAGGAGCGGGCGGTTCTGCGCTCGATCGTGTACGAAGGCCTCAAGCGGATCGGCAACACCGACATCACCGATCGCATCGTGAAGGATCGCATCCGCGTCCACGAAGGCGAGCCGATCGATTTCGGCGAGCTCACTCGTTTGAAGGTGACGCTCGAGGACATGTATCGGGAAAAGGGCTACCGCTTCGCCGAGATCAAGTATCGGCTCGAAGAGGTCACCGCCGGCGAGCAGCGCGTCACCTACTCGGTGGACGAGGGCGACCGCGTACGGATCAAGAAGATCAACTTCAAGGGCAATTCGGTATACGGCGATTGGCGGCTACGCTGGTCGATGCGCAAGACGGCGCAGACCAACCTCATCTCGCGCTTCTTGAAGCACGATATCTACAACCCCGCGACCGCGCGCGAGGACCTCGACAAAGTCCGCGACCTGTATCGGAGCGTGGGCTACAAGAACGTGGTGGTCTCCGATCCCGAGATCGTGGTCAAGGCGCTGAACCCGAACGCCGTGAACACGAAGGACAAGAAGCGCCGTCTCTTCTTGACCGTTCCGATCGAGGAGGGGCAGCGCTACAAATTCGGTGACATCTCGATCGAGGGCAACAAGAAATACACCGACGAGCAGCTGCTGCGGGCCTTCCGGCGCCACAGCGGCGGCTGGCTGCGCGCCAAGATCGTGACCGAGGGTGTGGAGAAGATCACTGACACCTACAAGAACACCGGCTTCATCGAAGCCAACGTCAACACCGAGCTCAAGGAGCGCGAGGGCGGCGTCGCCGACGTCATCGTGCACGTCGCCGAGGGCGACCAGTACCGCGTCGGGCGCATCGAGTTCCACGGCAACCTGCGCACGCACGACAAGGTGCTGCGGCGCGAGCTCCGGGTGCAGGAAGGCATGCTGCTCAACATCGCCGGGGTGAAGAACAGCGTGTTCAAGGTGGAGCAGCTGCAGTACTTCAAACCCGACAAGAACGATCCCGTCGAGTTCGCCAACGTCGACAGCGACAAGAAGACCGTGGATCTGGTGTTCAAGGGCGATGAGGCCGACCGCACCGAGCTTCAGATCGGCGGCGGATGGAGCCAGCCCGACGGGTTCTTCGGCCAGCTTTCGGTGCGCACGCAGAACTTTCTCGGCCGCGGCGAGGCGCTCGGGCTTTCGGTGCAGGCGGGCGGAATCCGCGACATCTACGACGTGTCGTACTTCGTTCCCTGGCTACTCGACCGACCCCAGTCCGTGGGTCTTCAACTGTTTCAGAACAACTACGACTACACCCAGAGTTCCGCGGTCTCGACCAGCCAGGAAGTGATCTCGAAGAATCGCGGCGCTACGCTGAGCTACGGGCGGTCCTTCGGCCTGTTCAACAACGTATCTCTCGCCTATACCTATTCGAAGCAGCGCATCGAACAGATCGTGACCATCGGGGACGGCTTCGTGCTGCCGCCCTCGGATATCTACTGCGCCAACATACTGGCGGGCACCACGTACACCAGCGACTGTCGCTACGATGTTTCGCAGATCAAGCCCTCGTACTCCTACGACAGCATGGACAGCCGCCTGGAGCCCACCCGAGGCATGCACTTCGGCGCCGCGGTCGATTTCGCCGGCGGCCCGCTCGGCGGTACCAAGTACTACTACCGGCCGGAGGTCGACTTCACTTGGTTCCACGGTTTGACCGACTATCCGGTAAAGAGTGTGCTGGGACTGAACTTCTCGGTGGGTAGGATCCGCCCTCTCAACCATCAAGGGCTGACCTATTACGACTACTACTACCTGGGCGGTGAAAACAACGGTCTTCGTGGCCATCGCTACCTGTCCGCCGGCGTGATCGACCGCCACGGCAAGCGCTTGTTGGACGCCAACACCGGGCTCGTCCTGGGAGGTAAGGACAAGCTTTCGGCAAGCCTGGAGTACCACTTGCTGCTCGGGGGACCGTTTCGCCTGGTGCTGTTCAGCGACGCCGCCGGCGCCTTCAATTGCGACACGGTGGGCAACCCGCTGTGCAGCGACTCGAGCTACTCGCTGAATCGCATGTACTACACGGCCGGCGCCGAGCTGCGTATCTTCGTCCCCGTGCTCGGCGCACCGTTGCGGTTCATCTATGCCTTCAACCTCAAGCCGCGGCCTGACGACCAGTTCGAGCACTTCACGTTCAGCATCGGAACCAGCTTCTGACCTCTATCTGAATCCAAGGAGAACATCGCGCATGTTTCGTGAGACCCTGACCCTTTCCACCCTCGTACTCGCCGCCGCCCTCGTCCTGCCGTCGCCAGGGCAGGCGCAGGCGGCGAAGATCGGCATCATCGACGTGCAGAAGATCCTCACCGACTCCGCACCCGGCAAGGAAGCGGTAGCGAAGATCAAGGCGCTGCAGGACGCCAAGCTCGGCGAGGCCAAGAGCAAGCAGGACGAAATCGCCGCGCTGCGCCAGAAGATCAACGACGGCCGCCTCTCGCTCGCCGAGGACAAACTGGCCGACCTCGAGAAGCAGGTCGACGACAAGACGACCGACTTTCGGCGCTTCCAGGACGACGCCCAGAAAGAGCTTCAGCGCCGTCAGGAGGAGGCCTTTGACGTAATCGAGAAGCGGGTGAATCCGATCATCGCCGAACTCGGCAAGGCCGGCGCCTTCGGCATCATCCTGCGCAAGTTCGACAGCGGCCTGGTCTATGCCGACGACTCGCTGGACATTACCGAACAGGTGATCCAGAAACTCAACGCGGCCGCGGCGCCGAAGGGCAAGTAGCGGCGTGAGCTTCAGGCTCGGCGACCTGGCGAGCCGGGTCGGTGGACGGGTGGTCGGAGACCCCGATCGGCCGGTCCGCCGGATCGCCACGCTGAACGAAGCGGGCGCCGAGGATCTCTCGTTCGTCACCAATCCGCGCTACCGTTCTCGTGCGCTGGCAAGCGCAGCCGGCTCTCTCCTGGTGTCCAGCGCCGAGGCCCAGGTCGAGGGAAACTACCTCGGCCGTCACCTGCTGGCTCACGTCGATCCGTACTACGCGCTCGCGCAGCTGCTCGAGATCTTTCATCCGACTGAGTGGCCGGCCGCCGGCGTCCATTCGACGGCCATCGTTGGTGAAGGGGCCCGGATCGACGGCTCGGCGCACGTCGGCGCTCTGGCGGTGATCGGCGCCGGGGCCGAGCTCGGCCCGCGCGTCGTGATCGAGCCGCTGGCAGTGGTGGGACGCGGATGCCGCATCGGGAGCGACAGCCTGATCCATTCTCACGCGGTGCTCTACGACGGAACGATCGTCGGCGAACGTTGCATGGTGCACGCGGGCGCCATCCTCGGCAGCGACGGATTCGGCTTTGCCACCCACGGTGGCGTGCACGTCAAAGTGCCGCAGGTAGGCCGCGTAGCGCTGGAGGACGACGTCGAGATCGGCTCGAATACCACCATCGACCGGGCGATGCTCGACGAAACCAGAATCGGGGCCGGATCCAAGATCGACAACTTGGTGCAGCTCGGTCACAATGTGCGCCTCGGCAAGGGCTGCTTGATCGTGGCGCAGGTTGGCGTCTCGGGCTCGACGGTGCTCGGCGATTATGTCGTGATCGCCGGGCAGTCGGGCACCAGCGGGCATCTCGAGATCGGCGACCGGGCGCGGGTCGCGGCCAAGTCCGCCGTCTTCAAGGACGTCGCCGCGGGAGAGCAAGTGGCGGGCATCCCGGCGATCCCGGCGGCAAAGTGGCGCCGCCAACAGGCCATGGCGAGCCGCCTGGAAGACATGCAGCGGCGCATCGCGGCGCTCGAGAAGCAATTGGAGAGGAAGGACGGACAGTGAGCACAACCTGGGACGTGCAGTGGATCATGTCGCTCCTGCCGCATCGCTATCCGTTTCTACTGGTCGATCGAGTTCGCGAGCTCGAGCCCTCCAAGCGCATCGTGGCGTTGAAGAACGTCACCATCAACGAAGAATTCTTCACCGGTCACTTTCCCGGCAACCCGGTCATGCCGGGGGTCCTGATCGTCGAAGCGCTGGCGCAGGCCGGCGGCTTGCTGATGCTGAACAGTCAGACCGACGAGCAGGGCAGCCTGACCTACCTCACCTCGGTGGAGCGGGCTCGTTTTCGCCGGCCGGTGGTGCCCGGCGATCAGCTGGTACTGGAGGTCGAGGTCGAGTGGCTGCGCGGCGGGCATTGCAAGCTGCGCGGCCGGGCCTTGGTCGACGGCCAGATCGCCACCGAGGCGACGATCACCACGGCGCTGGTGAAGAAGAGCTAGGCGGAAATGAAATCCGAGATCCATCCCACCGCGGTCATCGATCCCGCGGCCGATATCGCCGCGGGCGTCCGCATCGGTCCGCACGCCGTGGTCGGGCCCCACGTCGAGATTGGCGAGGGAACTGAAATCGGGTCCGGCGCGGTGCTTGAGGGCCCGCTGCGCCTCGGCCGCGGCAACCGTGTCTTCGCGCACGTCTGCCTGGGATTCGATCCGCAGGATCTGAAGTACCGTGGCGAGCGCACCACGCTCGAGATCGGCGACCGCAACCAGTTCCGAGAGTTCTGCACCGTGCACCGCGGCACGGCGTCCGGCGGTGGGGTAACGCGGATCGGAAGCGACGGTCTCTTCATGGTGTACACCCACATCGCGCATGACGCGATCGTCGGCGACCGGGTGATTTTCGCCAACAACGCGACGCTTGCCGGGCATGTCGAGGTCGGGGACGAGGCCACCCTCGGCGCCTTTGCCGCGGTGCATCAGTTCTGCCGGATCGGGAAGTACGCCTACATTGGCGGCGTTTCGGTGATCACCCAGGATGCCTTACCGTTCGTGAAGACGGTCGGCCAGAAACCCGCCACCTACGGTATCAACCGGATCGGGCTCGAGCGGCGCGGTTTCGATGAGGAGCGCTTGCGCAACCTGGAGCGTGCGGTTCGCATCCTGACCCGGGAACGGCTGAGCACCTCGTCGGCGCTCGAGCGCTTGCGCGCCGAGTTCCCCGGCGACGGCGACGTGAGTCACCTGGTCGAGTTCATCGCCGCTTCCGAGCGCGGCGTGATCAAGTCCGTACCCGGTGCGCAGGGCAGTCGGGGAGGAGCCGCCGATGGCGCCTGAACCTGAGACGCCGCGCACGCTGAGGGTCGGAGTCATCGGCACCGGCGCCCTCGGTCGCCATCACGCCCGCATCCTGTCGCAGATGCCCGGAGCCGACATGGTCGGCATCCACGATCGCAACGTCGCGACCGCCGACGCCATCGCGCGCGAACACGGCGTGCGCAGCTGGCCGACGCTCGAGGCCCTAGCCGAGAACGTCGACGCCGCGGTGGTCGCTGTTCCCACCGTGGCGCACGCCGAGATCGGATGTTGGCTGCTGGAGCGCGGCATTCACGTACTGGTCGAGAAGCCGATCGCCAGCTCGCTGGCCGAGGCCGACAGGCTCCTCGCCGCAGCCCGCGATCGAGTGCTGGCGGTGGGGCACGTGGAATTTTTCAACCCTGCCGTGCAGGCGCTGCGTTCGGTCGGCGCTCCGCGTTTCCTCGAAGTGCAGCGCTTGGCGGTCTTCACGCCGCGCAGCCTCGACGTCGACGTGGTACTCGACCTGATGATCCACGACATTCAGATCCTCCACGCGCTCGATCCCAGCCCCTTGCGCGAGGTACGCGCCACGGGGATCGCGGTTTTGTCGGAGCGGGTGGACATCGCCAACGCACGGCTGGCCCTGGAATCGGGATGCGTCGCCAATCTGACCGCGTCGCGCGTCTCGGCGGAGCGCATCCGCAAGCTGCGCGCGTTCCTCCCCAACAGCTACTACTCTCTCGACTATCAAGCGCAGGAGATCAAGGGGTATCGACTGGCCGATGGGGCGGGCGGGAAGCGACAGATCTTCCCCGACGATCTGCCGGTCGAGCGCGCCGAGCCGCTGCGCCGTGAGCTCGAGGGCTTCCTCGCCGCATGTCGCGGCGAGACGGCTCCGCTGGTCAGCGGAGCGCAAGGACGCCAGGCCCTCGCCACCGCGCTGGAAGTGGGCAAGGCAATTCTCTCTAGCTGAAGTCTTTGACTTCATCAAACCCAGGAGATTTCATGTCGGATATTCACATTGGCGTCATCGGGGGCAGCGGCCTCTATTCCATGGATGGTCTCGTGGTGCGCGAGGAGCGCCGCATCTCGACGCCGTTCGGCGAGCCCTCGGACCCGTACGTCATCGGCGAGCTCGAGGGCAAGTCGGTCGCCTTCCTGGCGCGGCACGGGCGCGGTCACCGAATCCTGCCCTCGGAGCTGAATTTCCGCGCCAACATCTTCGGCTTCAAGGTCCTCGGAGTCGAGCGCTTGATCTCGGTGAGCGCCGTGGGCTCGATGAAGCTCGAGTACGCGCCGACCGACATCGTGGTGCCGGATCAGTTCTATGACCGAACCCATCAGCGCGCCGACACGTTTTTCGGCGAGGGACTGGTCGCTCACGTGTCGGTGGCCGACCCGGTGTGCCCGCAGCTGTTCGGCATCTTCGGCGACTCGGCACGCGCTGCCGGCGCCAAGGTGCATCAGGGCGGAACCTACCTCTGCATGGAAGGACCGCAGTTCTCGACCAAAGCGGAGTCCCGGGTGCATCGCTCGTGGGGTGTCGACGTCATCGGCATGACCAATCTGCAGGAGGCCAAGCTCGCTCGCGAGGCCGAGATCTGCTACGGCTCGCTTTCGATGGTCACCGACTACGATTGCTGGCACGAGTCCGAGGAAGCGGTCAGCGGCGAGGCGGTGATGAAGGTCATTCAGCAGAACTCGCGGATGGCGCAAGAGGTGGTCCGCCGGATCGTCACGTCTGTCGGCCCCGGCGCTCGCACGTGCCCCTGTGCGAGCGCGCTCGCGCACTCGCTGATCACGGAGCGCTCGCTGGTGCCCGCGGCGACGATCGAGAAGCTGCGGCCGATCATCGGCCGGTACTATTCCTAGTCACCAGTCGGAGAACGCCATGTCCGAACCCACACCTCCACCCGCGCCCTTCGCGCCTCAGGCCCCTCAGCCATTCGGGACCGCGCCGACCGAGCCCCGAGTGGGCGGCTGTGGCAAGCCTGTCCTGATCGGCTGCGGCGTCATCTTCCTATTGATCGGAATCGCTGGAGTGGCTCTGGTGTTGAACGCCAAGAGCCTGCTGGCGTGGAGCCTGGAGAAGGCCAAGCCATCGGTCCTCGCCGGCCTGGCGCCCAATGTGACCCCGGCGGATCGCGAACGGTTCGAGTCTGCGTTTTCTTCGGCTCTAGTGAAGATCCGCGCCGGCAAGATCGACCCCATCGCGTTGCAGCAGGTTCAGGCACAGTTGATGAAAGCCGTGGGTTCGCCGGGTTCGGGTTCGGTATCCCGAGAGACCTTGAACGCTCTGAGCGAGGCGTTCGAGAAGATCGGCGGGAACTCGCCCCCGGCGGTGCCGGAGGCTGCACCCAGCCCGGCACCGTCGGAGACTTCGCCACCGGCACCTCCGACTCCGGCGACCAGTAGCCCGCCCTCGGCGACGTAGGCCTCGAAGCGCGCCGCGCGGAAAAGCCGCGAGACTGCGGGCGATAGAATCGGCGCCATGGACCGATTCCGTCTCGTCTCGCCGTTTTCTCCCTCCGGCGATCAGCCCCAGGCGATCCAGCAGCTTGTCGAAGGCATTCGCGGCGGCGACCGGGAGCAGGTGCTCCTGGGCGTCACCGGCTCGGGCAAGACCTTCACCATCGCCAAGCTGATCGAGGAGGTCAACCGGCCGACCCTCATCCTCTCGCACAACAAGACCCTCGCCGCGCAGCTGTTCCAGGAGTTCCGCACCTTCTTTCCCGACAACGCGGTGGAGTATTTCGTCTCCTACTACGACTACTACCAGCCCGAGGCGTACGT
>JBDTNL010000031.1:0-43634 GCA_039933785.1 Acidobacteriota bacterium | reverse complement strand
CACGATCCGCGCTACTCGCGCTACGCCGATCGCACCATCCTGCTGTTCGACGGCCGCGTGGTCGAAGACGGCCCGGCCGACCGGATCGCCGAGGCGGAGCTCAAGGAGAGCGGCTTCCGGGTCAGCTGAGACCCATCGAAGAATCGCCGCGGAGAGCGAGGAGATCGCAACATGGCCAACTGGACCCTGGACCTCAGATCGGCTCTTCGCGGCCTGCGGCGCAGCCCGGGCTTCGCCGTCATGGCATTGTTGCTGGTGGCCCTCAGCGTCGGAGCGAACACGCTGCTGCTGACCTGGTTGAGCGCCGTGGTGCTCGACCCCCTGCCGGGTGTGCGCAACGTGCGCGAGTTCGTGCATCTCTCCGGACAGGTGGGCGACCGCGGTGGACTCTCGCTCGTCCCGGCGGACTTGCCGTTGCTGCAGAAGAGCTCGCGCTCGCTCACCGACCTGATCGCGCACGAGCTCGAGGAAGTGGCCCTCGTGCCGGGAGTGCCGGGAACCGGCGGCGGCGAGCCCGAGCAGCTCATGGGCGGCATCGCCTCAGGCAACTACTTCCAGGCTCTCGGTGTGAACGCCGCGCTCGGCCGTACTCTGCTGCCGGCGGACGATCGGCCGGAAGCGACGCCCGTTGTCGTACTTTCGGATGTGCTCTGGCGGCGGCGATTCAATGCCGATCCCGCTGCGGTAGGGCGGGTGATTCAGCTCAATCGCCAACCCTTCACCGTGGTTGGCATCGCGCCGCAGCACTTCGGCGGCACCTACGGCGGTTTGCTTCAGGCCTTCTGGGTGCCGATTTCCGCCATGGAGCATCTCCACCCCGGTGGTCGAGTCTTCGTGCAGATCATGGGACGGCGGGTACCTGGCGCCACGCTCGCTACGGTGCGCGCCGAGCTGCCTCTACTGGCGGCGCGGTTGCGCGAGGACGATCCGCGCACCAACAAGGCGCTCGACCTCACCGTCTCGTCGCTGCTCGACAGCCCGCGTGGCGTGCTGTCGGGCCTGGTGCCCCTGGTCACGGTGCTCGGCATCACCGCGGCCCTGCTCTTGATGCTCGCTTGGGCCAATCTCGCCAACCTCCTGCTGGCGCGTGGGCTCTCGCGTCGCCGCGATCTCGCGGTGCGGCGGGCGCTCGGTGCCGGCCGCCTCGATCTGCTGCGCTGGGCGGCGAGCGAGGGGATGCTGATCAGCGTGCTCGGTGGCGCGATCGGACTATGGATCGCCCAGGCGGCGAGCCCGTTCCTGTTGGCGCTCCTGCCGATTCCCATTCCGCTCGCCTTCAAGGTCGGATTGGATCCCTTGTCCTGCGCCGGCGCCGCGGGTCTCACGTTGGTGGTGGGTGGATTGTTTGCCCTGGTGGGCGCAGGTGGTGATCGCAAACTGGACATCGCCGCGACGCTCAAGGCCGAGTCCGGCGGTACTGTCGGCGGTCAGGGCAAGACGCGGCTGCGTGGCGTGCTGGTCGCGGTGCAGTGCAGCCTGGCGACGGTCGCCATCACTGGCGCTCTGCTCATGGCGCGTTCCGCGGCCGCTTCGGCGCGCGCCGACGTCGGCTTCACGCGCGATAGCGCCATGCTGGCGACGGTCAATCCGCGCCTCAGTGGCTATGACGCGGCGCGTTCACGGGCCTTCGTGCGCAGCCTTCTCGAGCGCACCGCAGCGATCCCGGGGGTGAAGTCGGCGAGCGCCGCGACCTACATCCCGATGGGACCGTCGGGCGGCGGCAACGGGCGCCGTGCCGAGATCGAGGGCTACACCCCGCGCCCCGACGAAGTGGTCTCGGTGGTCACCGACGGCGTCGGGCCGGAATACCTCCAGACGATGGGGATGCGCCTCTTGAACGGGCGCGACTTCTCGGCCTCCGACCAAGAAACCGCGCCGCGCGTGGCGATCGTGAATGCCGCCTTCTCGAAGCACTACTACGGTGACGAGCGTGCCGCGCTCGGTCGGCGCATCAAGATGGGCGACAACTGGCACGAGGTGGTCGGGATCGTGGCGGACTACACGTATCGCCACCTCGGCGGCTCGGCCGAGCCCTCACTCTTCGTCCCCTTGCTGCAAAACGATCCCGGGAGCTTCACCCTGGTGGCCCGCGGCACCGGGGAAGGCGATCCCAGAGCTACCGCCGCGCTCGCGGCCGCCGTGCGCGCCGCCGTCCGTGAGCTCGATGTCTCCATGCCGGTGAGCGCTGTCGAGACCCTTCGCGAGCACACGCGCTCGATGTCGAGCATCGAGGAAACGCTGGCGGTCCTGCTCACGGCCTGTGGCGCCTTCGCGCTACTGCTCGCGGCACTCGGTCTCTATGCCGTGGTGGCGCACTCAGTGGGAGAGCGGCGGCGGGAGATCGGCCTGCGCATGGCGCTCGGCGCCAATGCGCGGGAAGTCCTGCGTATGGTGTTGAAGGAAGGTTGCCGGCTCGCCGGAGTGGGCGTCGGCGCCGGGCTGCTGCTCGGCCTGGGCGCGGCGCAATTACTGCGTGGCCAGATCTATGGTGTGGCGCCGAGCGACGCGCTGACCTACGTCATCGCGGCCCTGGTGTTGGGCACCGCGACCGTGCTCGCCAGCCTGGTGCCGGCGCTCTCGGCGTCGCGGGTCGAACCGCTCCAGGCGCTCCATCACGAATGAAAACCGATAACACGATTGAAGGAGCTTCAAATGACCGATAGGTTGACCGCTGCGGCTGCCCGACGAAACCGTTGGTGGAGTTTCCGGCCGCGCGCCGCGCGCTTGCTGCCGGCCTTGGCGGTACTGATGATCGGCTCGGCCTGGGTGACCACCGCCGCGACGCGCGGCGACAAGGAAGAGTCCTTCGACCTGCGCCGGGAGAGCGTGCAGCGCAGCTTCACGTACGAGGTGGGCAGTGGGACGCTGGCGGTAGAGGTCGGTCTCGAGGCGAACGTGGCCGAGGGCAGCCTGCGCGCGCGGGTGATCGATCCGAAGGGCAACCAACGCCTGGTCCTGCGCCTGGCCAAGGGCCGCGGCAGCGGCACCACGGGCGAGGTGGCGGCGCTCCCGGGGAGATGGCGCCTCGAGCTCGAAACCGCCGACGCCAGCGGGCACGGCGTGGTGCACTTCACTTCGCGCTAGGACGACCTTGAGTCTGCCGCTGACCATGCCCCTGCGCGCGCTCTGGCGCACGATGCGCCGCCAGCCGTCGTACGTGATCGCGACGGTGGCGGCGATCGCGCTCGGCGTGGGGGCGTCGACGACGGTGTTCACGCTGGTCGATGCGGTGCTCTTGCGCCCGCTCCCGATCCCCGCCGCCGGAGAGTTGGTGAACGTCCACCGCACACGGCCGGATGGGAGCACCTTCCACAGTTTTTCGGTGCGCGACTGGCAGGGCCTTCGTCGCGGCGGCGATCGCGTGGTGGATCTAGCCGCGTTCACCGGTGTCGGAGCCAGCCTGCGCGCCGCGAGTGCTGGGGGCCATGCCGAGCTGATCGGCTGTCAGGTGGTCTCGGCCAACTATCTGGATGTGCTCGGTGTGCGGCCCATGCTCGGGCGGGGATTCTCGCCCGCCGACGATTCTGCGGGCGCCGCTCCGGTGGCGCTGCTCAGCTTTACCGCGTGGCAGCGTCGTTTCGGCGGGGATCCTGCCATCGTCGGTCGGCAAATCTGGCTCGCCAGCAAGCCGTTCACGGTCGCGGGCGTACTACCCGCCGGCTTTCGCGGACACTTTGTGGGCTTCTCGTTCGACGTCTGGGTGCCGCTCGGTGCCGCGCCCGTGCTGGTCGGTGCCGATGCGCTCGAGCGCCCCGAAGGCTTCGAGCTCATCGGGCGACGTACGGGCGGCGCGAGCCTGGAGCGCGTTCGCGGAGCGCTCGCGGTCAGCCTCGCCTCGCTGGTGGCCGACCGGCCCGAGCAGAAGGGCGACGGCGTCGACGTCCGTGTGGCAACGCCGGTGGACGATTCCCTGCGCGGTGCGGTCACCCTGTTCCTGGGCGCGCTGCTGGCGATCGCGGGCCTGGTGCTGGCGATTGCGGTGGTCAACATCGCGGGCTTGCTGCTGGCGCGGGGCGAGGGTCGGCGTCGCGAGATGGCGGTGCGCCGAGCGCTCGGCGGTGGCACCGGCGACCTGGCGCGGCTGGTGTTGTTCGAGAGCGTGGGTCTCTGCCTACTCGGTGGCGGGCTCGGGCTCGGCGTCGCTGCCTTCGCCAGTCGGTTGTTCGCTCAGTTCAATCTGACCTCGGCGTTGCAGCTCGAGCTCGACCTGCGGCCGGATGTCCGGGTCGCCCTGTTTGCACTCGCCGTGGCGATTCTCGCCGGCCTCGGCGCCGGCCTGGCGCCGGCGCTGCAAGCGCGGGGCCTCGACCTCGCGACTGCGTTGCGCGAGGCGGCGGCGACGCTGGCGGGAAGGGCACGGCTGCGCAGTGTCTTCGTCGGAGCGCAGGCCGCACTGGCCCTGGTCCTGATCGTGATGGCCGGACTCTTCGCCCGCGCCATCGGCCATGCCGGGGAGGCGGCGCCGGCGGGCGATCTCACGGTGGCTGAGATCCTGTGGCCTGTTGTCGGCCAGGATGACGCTGCCGGGGCGCGTTTTTACGAAAGGCTGTTGGAACGCGCGGGCAGCCTTCCGGGGGTGAGCTCGGCGAGCCTCGCGCGTCGCTTGCCGTTCGGGCCGGAGCGTGCGCTGGCCGTGGTGACGCGATTCGAGGACGGTGCGTCCGTCGATGGCCACACGCCGCCGGTCGATACCAACGTCGTCGCTCCGGGGTACTTCACGACCCTCGGTTGGCCGTTGCTCGCCGGTCGCGACATCTCTCCGGTCGACGGTCCGCAGGCCCCGGCGGTCGCGGTGGTGAGCGCATCGCTCGCTCGCCGGCTGTGGAGCACCGAGAGCGCGCTCGGGCGCGAGATCTGGGTTGGCGGCGCCACGGGAAGGGCAGCCGAGGCGCCGCGCCGCGCGACAGTGGTGGGCGTCGCGCCGGATGTCGTGTTCGGCGGTGCCGCGCGGCGGGCCACCGTCTATCTTCCGCTGGCGCAAAACTTCAGTGGGCGCCTCACCCTGCTGTTGCGCGGCGGCGCGCTCGGAGCCGGTGAGACGAGCGCGGTGAGTTCGCTCGGGCGGCCGCTGGCAGAGATTGCCGCGGAGCTCGAGCCCGACCTTCCGACCCCTTCTGTGATGCCATTCTCGCGCGCTCTCGCCGGAGTCTTGTTGCCCCAGCGCCTGGCGGCGGCCACCGCCGCGGGGCTCGGCGCGGTGGGCCTGCTGCTGGCGCTCGGCGGGGTGTACGCAGTGGTCGCGTACGGTGTCGCACGGCGGCGGCGGGAGCTGGCGATTCGGGTCGCGGTCGGCGCGCAGCCCGGCGATCTGGCGCGGATGATTCTGCGCGAGCAAGGCAGACTCGGTCTTCGGTCTAGCGCCGCGGGCCTCCTGCTGTCGGTGTTCGCCGGCTGGTCGGTGCGCGGCCTCCTGCTCGGAGTGAGTGTGCTCGATCCCTTGACCCTGATCGGCGGAACCGCGCTGTTGCTCGCCGTGGTGCTGCTCGCCAGCCTACCGGGCGCTCTGCGAGCCGCCGCGATCGACCCAGCGCGGCTGTTGCGCAGTGAATGAATCGAAGACTTTTCAGGAGATCACTCGATGCCTACTTGGTCCGCTGACTTTCGCACCGCCTTTCGCGCCTTGCGGCGAAGCCCCGGCTTCGCGCTCGTCGCCGTCTTGACCCTGGCGATCGGCATCGGCGCCAGCGCGGCGTTGTTCTCGCTGCTCGATCAGCTCTTCCTGCGCGCGCTCCCGGTCGCCCACCCCGAGCGCCTGGTGGTCTTGCAGACACCCGAGAGCCCGAACTCGGGGCGGATAAGCATGAGCTCGGAGTTCTCCATTCCGCTCTCGTACCCGATGTACGTCGACCTCCGCGATGCCACCAAGGACGTGTTCGATGGCGTGCTGGCGCGCCGCCCGGTCCAACTCGCACTCAGCGCCCGCGGCGCCACCGAGCTGGTGAATGGCGAGTTGGTCTCCGGCAACTACTTTCAGGTGCTGGGTGTGAACATGGCGCTCGGCCGCGCGCTCACTCCCGAGGACGATCGCGTGCAGAACGGGCATCCAGTAGTAGTGCTCTCGTACGGCACGTGGCAGCGGCGCTTCGGCGGCGATCCGTCCATCGTCGGCCAGACGGTGTCGGTGAACAACCAACCGCTGACCGTGCTCGGTGTCGCGGTGCAGAGTTTTCAAGGCGTCGAGCTGGGCACGGTCACCGAGGTCTTTCTGCCGATGATGGAGAAGCCGCTCGCGACGCCGCTGTGGAACGACCTCGACCAGCGGCGGAGCCTGTGGCTGAACGCCATGGCGCGCCTGAAGGACGGGGTGACTCGCGAGCGCGCCGAGACGGTCGCGACCGCGGTGTACCAACGGCAGCTTCGCGGGGAGCTCGAGAAGGGCTTCGAGCGTTGGACGCCGAAGGGCAAGGAACGCTTTGCGACCAAGACCATCACGCTACTGCCCGGTGGCGCTGGACGCTCGGATCTGCGGGGCAATGCTGCACGGCTGCTGGGTCTGGTCCTGGCCATGGTCGGGTTGCTGCTCGTCGTCGCGTGCGCCAACCTCGCCAACCTGATGGCCGCTCGCGCCACACGCCGGCAGCGGGAGATCGCCATCCGTCTCGCGATCGGGGCCGGCCGCGGCCAGATCGTGCGCCAGTTCCTGGCCGAGAGCGTGTTGATCGGAGCCGCGGGAGCCGCGCTGGGCTGCGTCCTGGCGAGTCTCGCGCCGCAGCTATTCCTCGCCCTTCTGCCCTACGGCGCAGAGTCGTTTCACATCGTCGCCGAGCCGCGCACGATCGCCTTCGCCGCGCTGCTCGGTCTCGCCGCGGGCATCGGATTCGGCCTCCTGCCGGCGCTCGAATCGGCCCGCACCGACGTGCAGACGCGCCTCCGCGAATCGAGCGCCGGAGGGGGAGCCAGCCGCTCGGGCCTGCGCTGGCGGCGCGGACTGGTCGGCGCTCAGGTGGCGCTGTCGGCTCTGGTGCTGGTCGCAGCGGGACTCCTGGCGCGCAGCCTGGTGCACATTCTCGACCGCGACTTCGGATTCCAGCCGCATGGCGTGCTGGTGTTCGACGTCGATCCATCGCTCAATGGCCTCTCGCCGGAAGCGGCGCGCTTGCTCCTCGACCGCGTGCAGCAATCGGTAGAACGCCTGCCGGGAGTGCAGGCGGTGGCGCGGACGGGCGTGCGCCTGCTCAACGGCTCGGTCGAGTCGACCAGCGTCACCATTCCCGGCTACGAGCCTCCGGAGGGACGCGACATGGGCGCGCGGATCGACACCGCGACGCCGGAGTTCTTCGGCGCTCTCGGTCTGACAATGCTGCGCGGCCGCGGCATTCAAGTCGGCGACAGCGACACCGCGGCGCGCGTCGCCGTGATCACGCAGGCGGGCGAGAAGTACTTCTTTCCCGATCAAGATCCGCTGGGCAAGCACATCAAGATGGGCGCCAAAGGCACCGAGTACGAGATTGTGGGCGTGGTCCACGATGCCTTGCCGACCAATCTGAGAGAGGATCCTCCGCGGTTCATCTGGCGACCGTTCGCCCAGGTCTATGACGGCGGTGATGCGACGTTTTACCTGCGCGTCGCCGGCGATCCGGAGGCGCTGCTTCCGGCGGTGCGCAATGCGGTGCGGGCGGTCGATCCTGGTCTGCCCTTGGTCGATGCGCGCGCTCTCGATGAAGAGGCGCGGCGCTCGCTCTTCCTCGAGCGCACCGCGGCCACGGTCAGCGTTGCCCTCGGCGTGCTGGCCGCGCTGCTCGCGGCACTCGGCGTGTACGGTGTGCTCGCCTATCTGGTGAGCGGACGGGTGCGCGAGATGGGCATTCGCGCCGCGCTCGGCGCCACCGCGGCGGAGCTTCGCCGGCTGGTGGTCGTGAGCGGCGTCGGGCCGGCGGCGGTCGGGCTGGTGTGCGGCCTGTTGCTGGCCCTTCCAGCGGCGCTCCTGCTTCGCACCGCCCTGTTCGGAATTTCCTCATCCGATCCCCTGACCTACGGGGCGGTCGCCGCGGTGCTGCTGGTCGCCGCACTCGCCGCGGCATGGATCCCAGCGCTCCGGGCCGCGCGCGTCGAGCCCTCGATCGCACTTCGTCACGAATAGGGAGACAACCGCGATGAATCCTTGGCGCGAACTTCGTCTTGCCCTCCGCGCCCTGCGGCGGAGCCCGGCCTTCACGATGGCCGCCGCGCTGACGCTGGTGCTGGGCATGGGTTCGACTCTGGCGGTCCTCCGCCTGGTCGATGCGACGCTGTTGCATCCCCTGCCGGGTGTCGCCGATCCCGATCGTCTGGTCGCCATCACCTCATCGTCGATCTCGCGGCCGTCCTTCGACGATTTTCGTGCCGCCGCGAGGGCCGAGCTCGACCTTGCGGGATTCCAGAACCGGCCGCTGGTCATGGGGCTTCCCGGCGGCAGCGAGCGCCTCGAGTCCGCCGTGGTTTCGGGAGGCTTCTTTCGCGTTCTGGGCGTTCGCGCCAGCGCGGGGCGGCTGCTCGGTGAGGACGACGACCGGCCGGCGGCACCGGCCGTGGCGGTGCTGAGCGCGCGTCTGGCCCAGAGAATGGGCGGAGCCGCGGCCGTGGGCAGAGTGCTCGCGATCAACGGTTCGCCGTTCGAGATCGTCGGTGTCGTCGGGAATGAATTTCGCGGCGTGCAACTGGCGCAAGCTCCGCAGGCGTTCATCTCGATGTACGCCTGGTCCGCGGCTCGGCCGAGCTCCTTCGCCGGCCTCGATCTGGCGACGCGGCGGGGCTGGAGCTGGATCAATACGTTCGGCCGCCTCCGTCCCGGCGTCGATGCCGCGCGGGCGGAAGCGGCGCTCAACGTCTCGGCGGCCCGCCAGGAAGCGGCTTATCCCAAGGAGACTCGCACCGGATTTCGCGTCAAGCTGAGCCCGGCGGCGCTGGCCGTGTTCGGCGTGCGCGGTCTAAAGACGGCTCGAGCGTTCTCGGGGATGCTCGGCGGCGCGGCGCTGATCGTGCTGCTGCTCGCTTGCGCCAACGTGGCCAATCTCCTCCTGGCCCGCGGCGAGAGTCGCCGTCGGGAGGTCGCGACGCGGCTCGCGGTGGGGGCGGGGCGCCGGCACGTGGTATTTGCGGTGCTCGGCGAGGCGACGGTTTTGGCGGTCGCGGCCGCGCTCGGGGGCATCGTCTTCGTCGGTCTCGCGGCGCGTCTTCTGGTGAACGTCGAGCTTCCGGGCGGTGTCCTGCTGGGTTCACTCGATCTCGCCCCCGATGCTCGGACGATCGTTGCCGCCTTGGGGCTGGCGTTCTTCGCCACCGTGGTCTTCGGCCTGATCCCGGCGCTGCGTGCCGCGCGTCAAGGGTTGAACGCGGGCCTGCGCTCGGGAAGCACCGGAAACACCAGTCGGATGTCCGGGCTGCTGGTCGGCGTGCAGGTGGCGCTCGGCGTCGTGCTCTTGGTGGGCGCCGGGCTCCTCGGTCGAGCCCTTGGCCAGGCGCTGGCGATTGACACGGGGATGTCCACTCAGCATCTGGCCCTGGCGACGCTGGATGTCGGCCTGGCGCGCTACGACACGGCGCGCGCCGGCCAGGCCTACACCACGGCGCTGGAACAGACCGCGGCGACGCCCGGAGTGGAGAGCGCCGCCTGGGCGCTCAGTGTGCCGCTCACCGCGGATGGCAATACCGAATCGTTGACCGTGCCGGGCTACACCCCGGCGCCAGACGAGCAGCCCGAGGTCGAGGTCGCGACGGTGAGCGCCGGATATTTCTCGACGCTGGGGATCTCTCTCGCTCGGGGCCGGGACTTCACGACGGAGGATCGCGTCGACTCACTGCCGGTCGCCGTGGTGAACGAAGCCTTCGTCCGCCAGTACTTTGCCGGCCGCGAGGTGCTCGGCGCGAAGGTTGACCTGGTAGGCCGCTCGGTGCAAGTGATCGGCGTCGTGCGCGACGCGCGCCTGCACGATTTGATCGGCTCGACGCCCCCGTGCCTGTACGACCCGCTGGCGCAGCGACTCGCGGTCTCGGGACTCGACCCGATGACCCTCATGGTGCGCACCGCCGGCGATCCGCAGGCGGTCTTGCCGGCGCTCGATCGCGTGCTGCGCGCCGCGGCGCCCGGAGCCCCGGTCTACCACCTCGGTACCTTCGACGATCTCTACTCGGCGCTGCTCGCGCCGCAACGGTTCGGCGGCGCTCTGCTCGGAGTCTTCGGCGCCTTGGGTCTGATCCTCTCCGCGGTCGGCGTGTTCAGCGTGGTGTCCTACGCCGCAAGTCGGAGGACGCGCGAGGTTGGTATCCGCGCCGCCTTGGGCGCCACCCCGCGCGCGGTGGTCGGGCTTTTCGTCGGCGAGAGCTTGCGGCGCGTGCTGATCGGCGTCGTCTCCGGAATAGTGGTCGCCGCCGGGTTGGCGCGCTTGCTGCGCGGTTTTCTCTACGGTATCCATCCGCTCGATCCGTTGACCTACGCCGTGACCGCGGGCGTCCTCGTCGCCGCCGCGGCGCTCGCAGCCTTCCTGCCGGCGCGCCGCGCCTCGCGGCGCGAGCCCTGGCGCGCGCTGCGCGAAGACTGAACTTGGAGAACGAACATGTCTGATTTCATTCGCCAACTCGGATTCGCCGCTCGCGGTCTGCGGCGGCATCCAGGATTCGCCCTCGTGGCGGTGCTCACGCTGGGCCTCGGGATCGGGGCGGCGACCTCGGTGTTCTCGGTCGTCGATGCAGTGCTCCTGCGCGGTCTGCCGTTCCATGAACCCGACCAGTTGGTGCGTCTGATCAGCAACAACCCGGCGCGAGGGATTGATCGTTTCGGATCCTCGCCGCTCGATTTCCTCGACTGGCGCAAGGATTCGAAGTCGTTCGCACAGGTCGTCGCCTGGGCGGCGGGGAACGCGACGCTCGCCGGCGGCCCGGGGGTAGAGGCGGCGCGGCTCGATGCGGAGTACGTGACCGAGGATTTCTTCGCCCTGCTGGGTGTCAATCCGCCGCGTGGACGGCCGCTGCTGGCCTCGGACTACACCGGCGGGCAGGGGCAGGTGGTGGTGATCAGCGACGCGCTCTGGCGTTCGCGCTTCGGCGCCGACCCCGGTGTAGTGGGTCGCGCGGTCGAAATCGACGGTCATGCGCGCGAGATCGTCGGCGTTATGGCGCCGGGATTCCGCTTCCCGAACGCCTACGCGGCGGTCGATGTGTGGCTCCCCTACATCTTCGGCCCGGACGATCTTCACAGCCGAGGAGCGCGTTGGTTGAGCGTTGCCGGGCGCTTGCGACCGGGCGTGCCCCTCGCCGGGGCGCAGGCCGAGATGACCGCGCTCGCCGCGCGGCTGGAGCAATTCGATCCCGCCCACAACGGCGGCTGGAAGATCGCGGTGATGTCGCTTCAGGAGGCGACGGTCGGCGCGACTCGCAAGTCTCTACTCATGCTGTTCGGTGCCGTCGCCCTTCTGCTCCTCATCGCCTGTTTCAACGTCGCCAGCCTGCTCGCGGCGCGCGCCTTTGCCCGGCGCGGCGAGATCGCTCTGCGCGCGGCGCTCGGCGGGGGAACCCGCCGCTTGCTCGCGCCGCTCGCGGCCGAGGGCCTGGTGCTGGCGCTCGCCGGCGGCGCGTTCGGTCTGCTCTGCGCCCGATGGTGTCGCGACGGCCTGCTTTGGCTCGCCGGCGGCCAGCTGCCTCAGCTCAACTCTCCGGATCTCGACATGCCGCTGCTCGTCGGCGCGCTGGCGTTCGCGATCCTCGCCGGAGTGCTGTGCAGCGTGCTGCCCGCGCTGCCGGTGGTGCGCGGAGCGGCGCTCGAGATCCGGCGCGAGAGCTCGGGCTCACGCCGCACGGCTTCGATCCGCCGCGTGCTGGTGGTGAGCGAGGTGGCGCTCACGCTGGTGCTGCTTGCTGGCGCCGGTCTGATGGCGCGCACCCTGTTCAACCTGCTGGGACAAGACGCCGGAGTGCGGACCGCAAACGTGCTCACCTTTAACCTCGTGCTTCCGGACAGCAGCTACGCCAAGGCGGCCGACCAGGGACGGTTCTTCGATGCGCTGCTTACCCAGCTTGCGGCCGTTCCGGGTGTGATCAACGCCGGTGCGACCAACGTGCTGCCGCTATCGGGCAACGATTGGAGCATCTCGTTCGACCGCGTCGATCGGCCGAAGTCCGAAATGGACCAGGACTCGGCGGAATACCGCGTGATCACGCCGGGCTTGCTGCCCAGCCTCGGCGTCGCAATGCGCCGGGGCCGGGGACTCGCGGCCGAGGATCGCGTCGGCGTGCCCTTGGTGGTGCTGGTCAGCGAGACCTTCGCCAAGCGCTACTACGGTGGGGAGGATCCGCTCGGCAAGCAGATCAAGATCGGCGATCGCACGCCCGATCCACGCACCATCGTCGGAGTGGTGGCCGACGTGCGCGAGGATCTCGCGACGCCGGCGCCACCGATGTACTACGTGGCCGCGGCCCAGCATCCGCTCGACGCCATGGTGATCACGTTGCACACCGATCCCGCCGTGGCGAGCACCACCGCGGTGCTCGAGGCGGCGCGCGACGTGGTGGCGCGGCTCGATCGCAATCTGCCGGTCTACGGCGTCGTCAGCTTCGAGCAGGTGCGGCGCGAGTCGCTCGGCCGCCGTCGCCTGTCGGCGCTGTTGCTTGGCGCTTTCGCCGGTGCGGCACTCCTGCTCGCGGTGGTGGGACTCTACGGGCTGATGTCCTTCCAGGTGAGCCAACGCTCGGGTGAGTTCGGAGTTCGCGCGGCGCTCGGCGCGCGACGGGTGGATCTCCTGCGCATGGTGCTCGGCCAGGGTCTCCGCCTGACCGCGTTGGGCGTGGCTCTCGGCGTCGGTGCGGCTTTGCTGCTCGGCCGGGTGCTTGCCGGAATGCTGTTCGGGGTGACGGCGAGCGATCCGCTGACGCTGGTCGCGGTGGCGTCGCTGCTCCTGCTCGCCGCGGCTGTTGGCTGTTGGCTGCCCGCGAGGCGCGCCTCGCGCCTCGATCCGATGAGCGCTCTCAGGGAGGAGTGATTCCGATGCCGGTCGCCAAGGAGATCGCGTTTTCGTTCCGCCGCCTGGCGCGAAGCCCAGGCTTCACCTCGGCCCTGGTTCTCGTCCTGGCGCTCGGGATCGGCGCCAACAGCGCCATTTTCAGCTTGGTCGACGCGCTGCTGTTCCGCTCGCTGCCGGTCGAGCAGCCCGATCGGTTGGTGCAGATCGGCATGTCGGAGGAGCGTGCGGGCGGCAAAGGCTTCAACGGCGGAGCGTCCTACTTGCAATACCGCGACCTGAGCGAGAGCACCCGCTCATCGAGCTTGCTCTCGGGATTGGCGGCGTTCTCGAACGGCGCCACGCTCGACTTGTCGACGGACGCCGGTGAGACCGTGCGGGTCTCGGGCACCCTGGTCAGCGGCAACTACTTTGGCGTCCTCGGTGTCGGCGCGGCCAAGGGTCGCGCGCTCGATGCCGAAGACGACAAGCTCGGTGAGGCTCAGCCGGTGACCGTGCTGAGCGACGCGTTGTGGAGGAGCCAGTTCGCGGCGGATGCCAACATCGTGGGGAAGACCGTGCGCTTGAACAACCGAGCCTTCACCGTGGTCGGTGTCGCCCCGGCGGGTTTCCGCGGCACCACGCTAGAGGAGATTCCGGACCTCTGGGCGACGCTCTCGATGGCGCCCACGGCGATGCCCGACATGCAACAGTTCAAACCCTTCGAGCGCCGCGGATTCTCCTGGCTAGATCTGATCGGACGCCTGGCGCCCGGCGTCTCGGACACCGCCCTGCAGGCGCAGATGGATGTCCAGACCGAACGGAAGATCGGCGAGAGCGCGACCCTGCCCAAGGAGACTCGCGATTCATTCCCCTGGGCGCGGGTGACGCCGGCGAGCGCGGCGACTTTGGGCGCGGAGCGCCGATCGGAAGTCGATCGCCTGTCCTGGATCCTGCTCGGAGTTTCGGCCCTGGTGCTGGCGATCGCTTGCGCGGTTGCGGCGGGGCTGCTCCTCGTACGAGGTGAGCGTCGACAACGCGAGCTCGCGATCCGCCTGGCAATCGGCGCCTCCCGTGGGCGAGTCGTGCGCGAGCTGCTGCTCGAGAGCGCCTTGATCGCCGCGGCGAGCGCCGTCGGCGGATGGTTCCTGGCCGCGTGGGGCTTACGAGCTTTCGCGGCGGCGGCGCCGGCGGAGTTCGCCATTCCGGTCGCGGCGGCATCGCCGGTGTCGGATCCGCGGGTCCTGCTGTTCACCATCCTTGCCACCGCCGTGGCCACCATCCTGTTCGGCTTGTTGCCGGCGTGGCGCGGTAGCTCCGCCAATCTCACGCCGGCGCTCAAGAACGAAGCGCGGGGCGCCATGGGGAGTGGACGGACGCGCTTCGCGCTACGCGATGGCTTCGTCGTGTTGCAGATCGCGCTCTCGGCTCTTCTGTTGGTGGGCGCCGGTCTGCTGGTGCGGACACTCGCCAAGGCGAGCGCGGTCGATCTCGGCTTCGACGCCGACCACGCCGTGGCGGTGCATCTTGACGTCTCGCGCCAGGGTTACAGTCGCGAGGCCGGACAGCAGTTCTACGCGCGTCTGTTGGAGCGTGTGCGCGCCCTACCGGGCGTCGCTTCCGCAGCCTTGGCGTACCACGTGCCCGTGCAGGAGCGGAGCGCCCTGACTTCGATCGCAGTGACCAACTTCACACCGCCGGCCGGAGAAGAGCCCCGCGTCGCCTTCACCCCGGTCTCTACCGGCTTCTTCGAGACCCTCGGCGTGCGCCTGCTCGCCGGCCGGGACTTCACCGAGGCCGACGGTCAGGGTGAGTCGGTCCTGATGGTCAACGACGCGTTCGCCAAGCGCTACTGGCCCGGCCGGGATCCGCTCGGCGAGCGCGTGCTGAACTTCGGCAAGGGCGGCGGGCGAGTGATCGGTGTCGTGCCCACGCTGCGCAACACCGGCGTGCGCGCGACCGATCAGCCGTTCATCTACGTGCCGCAGAGCAGCTTCTACACGGCCTCGGTCAACCTGGTGGCGCGCACCAAGGGCGATCCGCGAGCCTTGCTGCCGGTCGTTCGCGCGGCGGTCGTGAGCCTGGATCCTCACCTGCCAATCATCGGCGCGCGCACGTTGCGCGAGCGCGTCGGCGCGGCACTGGCCCAGGAGCGCGTGCTGGCGGCGCTGCTTTCGGCGTTCGCGCTGCTCGCTTTGGCGCTCGCCGCCCTCGGGCTCTACGCGGTGGTGGCGTACGCGACCGAGCTTCGGGCGCGCGAGTTCGGCGTCCGCCTGGCGCTCGGCGCTCGTCCCGCGGGCTTGCTCGGTTTGGTCCTCGGGCGGGCCTTGACCCTGGCGTTACTCGGTCTTTCCCTGGGCCTCGCCGCCGCGCTCGGCGCCACGCACTGGATCGCGGCGCTGTTGTTCGGCGTTCCCGAGACCGACGTGGTGACCTTCTCGAGCATCGCTGTGCTCCTCTTGGCGATCGCCGCCTTGGCTAGCGTTATTCCCGCCGCGCGCGCGTCGCGCCTCCATCCGATGAACGTCTTGCGCGAACAGTAGAAGGAGAGTCCCTTGCGGCTAGACGGTTTGGGAAGTGAGCTCAACGCGGCGGTCCGCCGCCTGCTGCGCAGTCCGGCGTTCTCGGCCCTGGCGGTGTTCACGTTCGCGCTCGGCATCGCGGGCACGACCCTCCTGTTCGGGGTCCTCGATCAGGTGTATTTGCGACCGTTGCCCTTCCCGCAAGCGGATCGCCTGGTGCGCGTGCGGGTCGATTTGCCGACCTCCGCGGGAGCGTCCTATCTCGCCAACGTGCTCCCCGACGAGGTGCGGTTCTTGCAATCGCGCAGCCGCGCCTTCGACGTCATCGCGGCCCAGCGCGCCGAGCAACTCACCCTGCTCGGCCAGGGCGACCCGCTGGCGGTGCGCGGCGCGAGCGTGTCGGCGGGGACGCTGAGCCTCTTCGGTTGGCACCCCGTGCTCGGCCGCTTGTTCACCCCGTCCGAAGAGCAGCGCGGCGAGGAGAGCGGCGCGGTGCTGATCGGAGCACGACTGTGGAGGGAGCGCTTCGCCTCCGACCCCGCGGTCCTCGGTCGGACGATTCGCCTGGGCGAGCGCTTCTATACGGTGGTCGGCGTGCTGCAGCAGGCGTTTCCGTATCGGGCCGATCTCTGGTTGCCGATGCGGCTCGATTCTGCCGACCATCGGGATCTCCTGGTGATCGGCCGCACCGCGCCGGGTGTGACGCTCACCGCGGCGCGGACCGAGCTCACCGCGCTCGCTGCCGAGTTCGCAAAATCGGCTGAACGCGGCGCCTTGCGCGCCGGCCTCGACGGCACGCGGCTGCGCGACAACCTGGTTCGCGACGAGCAGCGGGTGGCCCTGGCGTTGTTCGTCGCCGCGCTCCTCTTCCTGGCGCTCGCGGCGGTCAACCTCGCCGGTCTGCTGGCGGTGCGCGCGGTGGCGCGTCGGCGCGATCTCGCGGTGCGCTCGGCGCTCGGCGCCAGCCGTTCGCGACAGACGGTGAATCTGTTGGTCGAGCCCATTCTGGTGGCGCTTACCGGCGCGGTGCTGGCATTGGCCTTGGTGCCCGTCGCGACGCCATGGCTCGGAGCGTTGTTGCCGCAGGTGCTGACCGAAGAATTGGGCTACCGCGTGCCCGGTCTCGACGGTCGGATCGTGCTCTTTGCCTTCGCCGCGACAGCGCTGGCGGCGCTGGTGGCGGGGTTGGTGCCGGCGGCGATTTTCTCGCGTGCGCTCCCGGCGGCGGCCCTTTCTGAGGGACGCTCCGCGGGCCGCGCCGGCCGCGAACGCGGCACCCGAGTCCTTCTGGTGGCGCAGGTCGCGCTGGTGTTCGCGATTCTGCTCGGCGCGGGCTCGTTGATCGAGACCTTCGCGCGCCTGCTCGCCAGGGGCGCCGGCTTCGAGACCGCCGGAGTCCTGGCGTTCGAAATCCAACCGGACGTCGGGCGCTACGCCGACGCCGGGTCGCGGCGGCAGCTGGTCGAGCGCCTGCAGGGTGAGCTCGCCGCACTGCCGCGCACGAGCGCCGCGCTGAGCACGACCAACCCGCTCGGCGGGGCGTCTTGGGGCGTGGGCGTGGGCCGGAGCGGCACGCCGGCGGACGGCCTGGTCACCGTCAACTTGCGGCTGACGTCGGAGAAGTTCTTCGACACCCTGGGCATTGCGCTCCTGCGCGGACGGGCGCTCGACGCGAGCGACCGCGAAGGCGCGCCGGACGCCGCGGTGGTGAGCCGACGTCTCGCTCAACGACTTTGGGGCAGGGAGGATGTGGTCGGCGAGTCGTTCGTGCGCAGCACTCGCAACGGGCAGACCGGCACGGCGACGGTGGTGGGTGTCGCGGCCGATGTCGAAGACGCGTACGGTGTTCCCGACACCTTGTACTTGCCGTTCGCTCAAAACGCGACCCACCCCGCCGCGGCAGAATCGCTCTGGATTCTCGTCCGTGGACAACCCGAGCGCGCGGCCTGGGTGCGCGAGGTCGAAGGCGCGATTTGGCGAGTCGATAAGGAGCTCGCCTGGAGCCACATCGAGACCATGGACGGCATGCGGGCCGAGGGCATTGCCCAGGAGCGCCTGGGTAGCCGCCTCGCGACCGCCTTCGTCCTCGGCGCGCTCCTACTCACGGCGCTGGGCCTCGGCGGCGCGGTCGCCTTCGCCGTCCGCCAGCGCCAGGCCGAGATCGGCGTGCGCATGGCGCTCGGTTCCACGGCGCACGGCGTGGTCCGCCTGTTCGCGTGGCGAGGCTTGGGCCAGGTCGCGCTCGGCCTCGCGATCGGCGGCGCCGGCTATCTCGTGTTGCGACCGGCGGCGGCGCATCTCGTCGACGGAATCGGGACGGCCAGCGTTTGGACCGCCGGCGCGGCTCTGCTGCTGGTCTTCTCCGTCGGAGCGTTGGCTTCCTACCTTCCGGCGCGACGCGCGGCGCGCGTTGACCCGGTCAAGGCCCTGCGTCAGGAGTGATCTTGAGTATGGGTACGCTGCCACGCTTGCGCTCGCGGACGGGCTCCCCACTCGGGCCTCCGGGCGATGAAGAAGACACGGAACGCAACATCTGCGAGCACCTGCTGCCGCTGCTCCTCCTCTTGGTCCGCGACTACAGCCTGCACCTGGTCGAGCGCGCCGAGGGCTACGGCAGCGGGCTGGGTTTTCTCTTCGACGGCGAGTTGCCGCTCGAGGATTTGCGGCTGATCGAGCGCCAACCGTTCGTGCACGTGATCGCCAGTCGCCGCTTGGTTTTCTGCGAGCGCTGTTGGCAGAGTCTGGGTGAGTGGAAGTTGCATCGGAATGAATGGACATGACACACGGCATCAACGAACCGGAGGCAAATACGATGAACGATCCTCAAACCGACATGCTTCTCGCCCAGGGAGCGCCCGGGCCGGAGACGCTCATCCGGCTGCGCAATCTCGAGAAGTCGATCGAGGCGCGGGCCGGCAAGACCTGGCTCCTGCGCCGCATCGATCTCGACATCCGCGACGGCGAGTTCATCACCATCATGGGACCCTCGGGTGCCGGCAAGTCGACCCTGCTCGGCATCCTTGGCATGCTCGACGACGGCTGGGAAGGGGCCTTCTGGCTCAACGGCGAGGCGGTCCACGGGCTGCCGCGCAAACGCCGCCAGGAGCTCGCCAAGCAGTCGATCGGGTTCGTCTTCCAGCAATACCACCTGCTCGACGACCTGACCGTGGCCGAGAACCTCGACGTGCCGCTGCAGTACCGCAACGTCAAGAGCTCGGAGCGCCAGGCGGCGGTCGCCGACACGCTCGATCGCTTCGGCATGGTGGGCAAGAAGGATCTTTTCCCGAGCCAGCTCTCCGGTGGCCAGCAGCAGCTGGTCGGGGTTGCTCGCGCCGTCATCGCGCGGCCCAAGTTGATCCTCGCCGACGAGCCCACGGGCAATCTCCACTCCGATCAGGCGCGCGAGATCATGCGCCTCTTCAAGCGCTTGAACGACGAAGGCACGACCATCATCCAGGTGACGCATTCGGAAGAGAACGCGACCTTCGGCGACCGCATCGTCCGACTGAAGGATGGCTGGCTGGACCGTTGAGCCCGCCGCCACGGCGCCAAGGAGAACCATCATGCAAGTCAAACTGGATCTGAGAGTTGCGATACGCCGTCTCGTTCAGAGGCCGGCGGCCACGGCGGTCGCGGCGGCGACGCTAGCGCTCGGCATCGGCGGTTGTCTCGCCATGTTCGCGCTCACCGATGCGTTGCTGCTGCGGCCTTTGCGCTTTCCGGGAGCGGATCGGCTGGTGACACTGTGGGACCAGGGGACCGATGCGTCCCAAGACTTGATGGGTTGGGCCACGGTCGCCGACGTTCGGGAGCGCAGTCACACCCTGGTCGATGTCGCGGCGATTTCGTCGTGGATGCCGACCGCGACCGGGGGTGGCGATGCGCAGGTGCTCGAGGGACTGCGGGTGAGCGACGGGTTCTTCCGCGCGCTTGGTGTACAGCCGGCGGCGGGACGATTGTTCACCCCACAAGACGATGTGCGCGGTAACCATCACGTCGTGGTGCTCTCCTACGGCCTGTGGCAACGCCGCTTCGGCGGGGCGCCCTCGGCGGTGGGGAGCAAGATCCATCTCGGCGGCGTGGACTACGCGATCGTGGGCGTGTTGCCGGCCGATTTCGAGTCCGTGTTCGCGACTCCCGGCCGGGAGGTTGCCGAGATCTGGTCGCCGCTCGCGTACAACGCCTCGCTCGCCTGGGCCTGCCGCACCTGTCACCACTTGCGCGCCATCGCGCGCCTGCGACCGGGCGTGACCCTGACGGCGGCGCGCGCCGAGCTCGACCAGCTCGGGCAAGTTCTGGCGCGCGAGAATCCCAACGTCTACAGCGCCGCCGGCGAACTGGTTGTGCCGCTGCAGGAACAGCTCTTTGGCGCGCAGCGGCCGCTACTGTTGGGCGTGCTTGGCGCCGTCGGCCTCGTGCTGCTGATGGCCACTGCCAACATCGCTGGTCTGCGCTTTGCCGCGGCCCTGCCGCGTCTGGGCGAGCTCTCGATGCGGCGAGCGCTGGGAGCGAATCGCGGCGATCTCATCCGTCTGCTGACCCTGGAGAGCGGCCTGCTCGGTGTTCTCGGCGCTGGGCTCGGTGTCGGCGTCGCCCAGCTCGCTTTGCGCGCCGCCTTGTCAGTTGCGCCGCCGAGCCTGGCTCGTTTGCAGGAGGCTGCCATCGATGGCCGGGCGCTGGCGGTGGCAGTCGGGCTCTCGGTGCTCGCGGCGCTACTCTTTGGTGCCCTGCCGGCGCTCGCCGCCACGCGCGGCGCCCCCTCGCTGGGCCGCTCGAGCACCGCGGGTCGAGACCGGCACCGCGCCTTGGCCACGCTGGTGGCTTGCGACGTGGCGCTCGGGGTCATTCTGCTCGCCGGCGCTGGATTCTTCGGCAAGAGCCTGTGGAAGCTCCTCGAGCAGTCGCCGGGCTTCCGCAGCGGTGGGCTGCTGACCATGGACCTGTCGATCACCGGCGAACGCGCCGAGCACGCCGACCGAACAGCGGCGTTCTATGTCGATCTGCTCGACAAAGTGCGCGCACTACCGGCGGTGAAGGACGCCGCGGTGGCGACGCAGCTCCCGATGAGCGGCAGCGTCGATCGCTACAGCGTGCATGCCGAAGGGCTGATGAACGCCAATCCCGAGCTCGATCCGGCGGCGGACCGTTACGGTGTTTCACCGAACTATCTGGCCGCGATGGGGGTGCCGTTACTGCGCGGCCGCGCGTTGACCGACGCGGATCGCGCCGACGCTCTCCGGGTGGCGGTGGTGAGCTCCGCCCTCGTAAAGCGCATTTACGGCGACGCGGATCCACTGGGCCGGCGAGTCAAAGTCGGTGGAATCGACGGTCAATGGCTCACCATCGTGGGCGTGGTCGGCGATGTCCGGCACGAAGGCCTCGAGGAGCTAAGCGCCGGCGCCCTGTACATGACCATCCCGCAGTGGCCCGATCCCGAGACCAGCGCCAGCCTGGTAGTTCGCGCCGCCGGTGACCCGATGGCGCTCGCCGGCCGGGTGCGCGACCTGGTGCGTGAGATCGATCGCGACGTGCCGGTGTCGAGAGTCGCGACGATGGACGACTGGATCTCGGCCCGCACGGCGGCCCGCCGCTTCAGTGCCAAGCTGCTGAGCGCCTTTGCGCTGGTCGCCTTATTGCTCGCCGCGCTCGGGGTGCATGGCGTGGTGGCGATGGCGGTCGCGGCGCGACGGCGCGAGCTCGGCGTTCGACGGGCGCTAGGCTCGACCGACGGCGGCGTGCTCTGGCTATTGCTCCGTCGAGTCTTGAGGGTCGCGGGCATCGGCGCGGCGTTCGGCTTGGTCGGCTCGCTGCTGGCCGCGCGCGCCCTGCGCTCGCAGCTCTATGCGGTGACGCCGAGCGATCCCTCGGTGCTCGCCATGGTGGCGCTGGTGCTGCTCTTGGTCGCCTGCGGCGCGGCGCTCGGGCCGGCGCGGCGCGCGTTACGGGTCGAACTATCGCAGGTAATGCGAGAGGAGTGAGCGATGTGGATGCGGCGTGAATTGATGGTCGCGTGGAGAACCCTCGCGCGGAGCCCCGGCTTCGCCCTGGTGGTGGTGACGACGTTCGCCCTCGGCATCGCCGGTACCACCGCCATCTTCAGTCTGGTGCGGGGAGTGTTGCTGCGCGACCTGCCGTTCCCACGGGCGCAGCAACTGGCGATGGTGTGGGAGACCGCACCCGACGGCCGCAACGAGCGCAATCCGGTGAATGCCGGGAACTATCTGCGTTGGCGCGAACGCAGCCGCTCCTTCTCCAGCCTGTCGGTGATGGTGCCGTGGACCGCGACCCTGAGCACCGCGAACGGCGAGCCGCAGCGCCTCAAGATCGGGTATGTCTCCGGAGAGTTCTTCGACACCCTGGGATTGAAGCCTAGTCTCGGGCGTGGGTTCCTCGCCGAGGAGGGCACCCAGGGGCACGACGCGGTGGTGGTGTTGTCGCATGCGCTTTGGCGGAGTCACTTCGGCGGCGACCCGACCGTCGTCGGACGCGATCTCATGCTCGACGGCGAGCGCGTGCGGGTCGTGGGCGTCGCTTCGCCCCAAGCCGACGTTCCGCCGGGAACCGAGGTTTGGAATCCGATCGGCTTCGGCGCGCGGCACCGGGATGCGCGCGGTCGCGCGTACGGAGTGGTGGGGCGGTTGCGCGACGGTGTCAGCGTCGAAGCCGCGCAGGCCGAGATGGACACCATGGCGCTCGATCTGGCGCGCGAGCGCCCCGAGGTCGATACCGGGTGGGGTGTGCGGGTGGTGCCGCTTCGCGAGCAACTGGTCGGAGAGTTCCGTCTGGGACTTTGGGCGCTGCTCGGCGCGGTGGGTGCGCTGTTGCTGCTCGCCTGCGCCAACCTGGCGAATCTCTGGCTGGCTCGCGCCGCAGCCAAGCAACGCGAGTTCGCGGTGCGGAGCGCGCTCGGCGGCGGTGCGCTCGAGTTGTCCCGCGTACCGCTCTGGGAAGCAGCGCTGCTCGCCGCGACGGGTGGTGCTTTGGGAGTCATTGGGGCGCCCATCGTCCTCGACGCTCTCCTGCGCGCCGCGCCGACCGACATACCGAACTTCCTCGACGTGCGCGTGGACGGCGCGGCGATGGCGTTCGCGGTGTCCGCCACCGTGTTGGTGACGGCGCTGGTGGCGGCAATTCCAGCCTGGAGAGCCTCACGCAGCAGTGCTGCAGCCCTGCTCTCGGGAGGCCGGGGCGGCACCCGCGACGGCCGCGCGCGTCGCCTGTTCGTCACCGCGCAGACCGGTATCGCATGCGCGCTGCTGGTGGTAAGCGGACTGCTTGCGCGGAGCCTCGTCCGCTTGCAGCACGTGGACACCGGGCTCGCCTCGGACGGAGTCCGGGTCACGCAGATCGACCTGCCGAGCGCCACGTACGGCGAGCCGGCGCGGATCGACCAATTCTTTTCGAACCTGACCGAGCGTCTGCGAGCGGTGCCCGGCGTGCAGTCGGTCGGTGCGATTTCGTGGCTGCCACTTGGCGGGCCGGGATCGGCCACCACGTTCCGGCGCGCCGACGTGGCTCCCTTCGAACGCGGGCACGAGCCAGTCGCCGAAGTGCGAGTGACGCTGCCGGGCGTCTTCTCGACGCTCGGCGTGCCGCTGCTCGCCGGCCGCGACGTGGGGCGCGAAGACAGCGCCACGGCGCCCCGGCGGGTGGTGGTCAGCGCCGCCTTGGCGCACGACCTGTTCCCTGACCGTGATGCGCTCGGCGGCGAGCTCGTGGTGAGTTGGGGGCCGGAAGTTTCCGGCTGGCGTTGCACCATCGTCGGCGTGGTGGGCGACGTGCGCCTCACCGGGCTCGCGACTCCGGCGCGTTACGCGATGTACTTCCCTTCGGCGCAGAGTCCGGCCAATTTCATGACCGTGGCGATGCGGAGCTCGTTGAGCTCCGCGGCACTCGCCGCGGCAGTGCGGCAGGCTACCCGAGACCTCGACCCGCAGATCGCGGACAGCGCTCTGCGAGAGCTCGATGCGGTGGGCGACGAGGCGCTGCGCCAGCCGCGCTTGCTCACGTTCCTGCTGGCGACGTTCGCCGGAGCTGCCCTCGCCCTTGCGGCGCTCGGCGTCTACGGAGTTTTGGCGCAGGGCGTGATGGAGCGGCGCCGCGAGATCGGGATTCGCCTGGCGGTGGGCGCGAGGGCGCTCGACGTCGCCGGAATGGTGTTGCGCGACGGCATGCGGCCGGCACTCGCCGGCACCGCCCTCGGCTTGGGCAGCGCAGCGCTGGCGGTGGGCGCCTTGAGAGGACTCTTGTATGAGGTACCCCCGTCGGATCCCTTCAGTTGGGCGGCAGCCGCTGGCGTCTTGATGCTGGTCGCCGCCGGTGCTTGCGCGTTGCCGGCGCTGCGCGCCTCTCGCCTGCAACCGTCGGCAGTGCTGCGCGAGGACTGAAGACGTGCTGGGCGAGGCTGGGTGGGCGGATCTGCGGACCGCAGTGCGCGGCTTGCGCCGCAGCCGCGGGTTCCTGATCGCGGCGCTCACCACGTTGACCCTCGGGATCGGAGCGAGCACGGCGGTCTACAGCGTCTTCCGTTCGGTGCTCCTGCGGCCGCTACCGTTTCCGGATTCGGGCCGCTTGGTCAGGATCTTCGAAAGCAGCTCGGGTTTGAGCCCGACCATGGCGGTTGCCTACCCGAACTATGTCGACTGGGTTGCTGGCGCGCGGAAGTTCTCCTCGTTATCGGCCTACCGGCCGACTGGAGTCGCGCTTACCGGTGTCGGCGAGGCCAGGCGTCTCGATACGGTGGTGGCTTCGGCCAACTTCCTCGAGACGCTCGGGCTGCGGGTGCGGCAGGGACGGTTCTTCCTGCCCGCCGAGGATCGTCGCGGCGGCGATCCGGTGGTGGTGATCTCGCACGCGTTGTGGCGGGACCAGTTGGACTCTGACCCGGGGGTATTGCAACGTTCGCTAACGCTCGATGGTAGGAGCTACAGCGTGATCGGCGTGCTGCCGCCGGGCTTCGCTCTCCCCGGGCTTCCGGTGGACGCGATCCTCCCCGTGGTCCCGACCACGCGCGAGGACCGGGATGCGCACCAGCTGCGGGTGGTGGCGCGGCTTGCGGAAGGCTCGACGATGGACTCGGCGCGCGCTGAGCTCGATGCCATCGCGCGCCGGCTCGCCACCGCGTATCCAGCGACCAATGCCGGGCAGGGCGTGACGCTGTCTCTCTGGCTCGAAATCGTGGTGGGCGACGTGCGGCCGACGCTGCGGATGCTGCTTGCCGCGGTGGGGTTCGTGGCGCTCATCGCCTGCGTCAACCTGAGCAACCTGCTGCTCGCTCGAGGCTTGGCGCGCGCCGGTGAGACGGCCGTGCGGTCGGCTCTCGGCGCGAGCCGCCTCCGGTTGCTGACGCTCGCAGTCGGCGAGAGCCTGACCTTGGCGAGCGTCGGTTGCGTGCTCGGGATCGGCTTCGCGTGGTCGCTCCTCCGGGTTCTGGTCAGCCTGCATCCACCGGGCCTGGCGCGCCTCGAGGAGGTGCGTCTCGATGGCGGGGCTCTGGCCATGGGCGTCGCCATGACCGTTGCCTGCGCCGTGCTGGCGGGAGCGGTCCCAGGCTGGCTCGGTTCCCTTCCGGACTTGCGTAGCGGTCTGCAGGGCGCCGCCCGCGGCTCGGGCGACAGCAGCCGAAGGAGGCTACGCCAGGCGTTGGTGGCGGCGCAGGTCGGCATCGCTTTGGTCCTCTTGTTGGGCGCTGGCCTCGCTCTGCGGAGCCTCGGCGCTCTGCGTGACGTCGCGACCGGCTTCGACCCTCGCAACGTGCTTACCGCGCATCTCGACGTGGCGCCGCCGCGGGTACCGATGGCGCGGATCGCGGAGTTTTACCAGCGACTCGGCGACCGGTTGAACGCGCAGCCCGGGGTCGAGGCGGCCGGCAGTGTCGACTTCCTGCCCTTCTCACCGTACGACTCGCAGACCACCTATCGGCTCGAGGGGCAACCCGAAGCTAGGCCCGGCGAGGAAACGTGGACTGACAAAGCGGTGGTCGGCGGACGGTACTTCCAGGCCATGCGCATCGCCCTGTTGCGCGGACGGCTGTTCGATGCGCGCGACGCCGCTGACGCTCCGCCGCGCGTCCTGGTGGACCGCCGTTTCGTCGAACGGAACTTCCCGAGCCGGGATCCGCTCGGCCAGCGGGTAGTGCTCGGCGACCAAGCGAGAGAGATCATTGGAGTGGTCGAGCACGTGCGCGCGTACGGCCTCGACCGCGACCCACGGGTTCAGGTGTACCTGCCGACGACCCAGACGCTGGCGGCCTACGCGCATGTCGTGGTGCGCTCCGCGCCCGGGGGCCTCGTTTCCGAGGCGCAGTTGCGGACGGTGATCCACGGGCTCGATGCCGACCTGCCGGTGGAAGACGTGCGCACGATGACGAGCCTTGTCGCCGGCTCGCTCGCCGAACGCCGGTTCAGCCTGCTGCTGCTCGGCGCCTTCGCTGGCGCAGCACTCTTTCTCGCCGCGGTGGGCATCTACGGCGTGTTGTCCTACTCGGTGGTGCGGCGCAAGCGTGAGGTCGGTGTGCGGCGGGCGCTCGGCGCCGACCGCGGTTCGATCGTCAGCCTCTTCATTGGCGAGGGCCTGCGCCTGGCCGCGCTGGGCGCGGTGGGCGGCATCGTGGCGGCCCTCCCGCTGTTGAATTTGATGCGGGGTCTGCTGTTCGGCGTCGGCACTCTGGATTCATGGACCTGGCTCACCGCGCTCGGTGCGGTGCTCTGCGTGGTGATCCTCGCGGCGGCGATTCCAGCGGGTCGGGCGGCGGTGCTCGAGCCGGCAGAGGCGCTCCGGCAGGAATGAGCGCGCGGCAGCCAACGGAAGTCGAGCCTGGACGTCGAATGAGTCAGTTCCAGAGTCAGTTCACTCGGTCAGTGCGGGGGCACGACTTCGAGACCGCCCCGGAAAGGCTTCGATGCGATTCGTGAACGATCTGACGCAGGCGACGCGCACGCTCCGCCGGCAATCGGGCTGGGCCGTGGCGGTGGTGACTCTGTTGGTGCTCGGTCTGGGCGCCAACTTGGCGATCTTCACCGTGCTGCACGCGGTGGTCCTCCAGGCGCCGCCCTTTCCTCAGGGGGAGCGCCTGGTCATGGTGTGGGAGACCCGCGAAGCGACCACGACTCGCCCGGCGGCACCGGCGAATTTTCTGGACTGGCGGCGCGAGGCGCGGTCGTTCGAGGGCTTGGCGGCGCTGCGCTTCGACCAGCTCAGCTGGACGGGGGATGGCCCGCCACAGATTGTGGCGGCGGGATTCGCCTCGGGGAATCTCTTCCAGCTGCTGGGTGTGAAGCCGGTGGCGGGGCGGCTCTTCGATCTCGCCGACGAAGCGGGTGGCGCCGATCGAGTGGTGGTGAGTGAAGCCCTGTGGCGGCGTCAATTCGGAGGTGGCGCCGCCGTCGGGCGGACTATGGTGCTCGGCGAGCGGCCTTACCAGGTCGTGGGCGTGCTTCCGGCCGGTTTCTCGCTCCTTCGCCCCGCCGACGTCTGGGTGGTCGGCGCGCGCGGCATTCCCGGCGGAGCGCCGATCGCCAGCGATCCCGCGACGGTTCGTGATGCGCACTACCTGAGGGTGCTGGGGCGGCTCCGTCCCGGGGTGACGCTCGAGGCGGCGAAGGCGGAGATGGCGAACCTCGCGGGGCGACTCGCGCTTGCCTATCCGGAGACCAATCGCGGACTGGGGGGGAACGTAACCACCCTGCAGGCGACGCTGGCGGGCTCCGTGCGCCCGACGCTGCTGGCGATGCAGAGCGGGGGGTTGCTGCTCCTCTTGGTGGCGCTCGCCAACGCGGCGACTCTGCTGGTGGCGCGCGCCGTGCAACGGGCTCGCGAGGTGGCAGTGAGGCAGGTGTTGGGCGCCAACCGTGGAGCCTTGCTGCGAGAGGCGTTCGCCGAGGGCCTGCTGCTCTGCCTCTCTGGTGCCGTGCTGGCCGCAGGCGTGGCCTGGATGGGGACGCGGGCGTTGGTGCGCCTGGCCCCAGCGGGGCTGCCGCGGATTTCCGAAATCGCGGTGGGTCCCGCCGGTCTGGTCGGTTTGCTGGCACTCGCTGGCGCGGCCGCGGCGCTGTTCGCCGTGCTCCCTCTGGCGCAACGTGTCGCGCCTTCGCAGGTCCTCCGCGGCAGCACGGCGGGCATGGCGGGAGCCGGTGGTCGGGCGGGTCGCCTGCGCAGCGGGCTTACCGTGGCGCAGCTGGTGCTCGCATACGTCCTGGTTACTGGCGCCGTGCTGCTCGCCACGAGCTTCGGCAAGCTGCGCGCTGTCGAGACCGGTGTGCACGCCGACGACATCCTGGCGGCAGAGCTCACCGTGTCGCCGGCTAGGCGCGCCGACCCCGCGGCTAAGAATCGTTTCTATGTCGCCGCGCTCGAACGCTTGCGCGCCGTGCCCGGCGTGCAGGCAGCCGAGCTCACGTTGACCACCCCGCTCGCCGGTGCGATGAGCCGCGGCTTTTGGATCGAGGGGCGCTCTCGCCGCGGACCGAATCAGGTCGACATCGTGGAGTTCCAGACCGTCAGCGCCGGGTACTTCAAAGTGTTGGGGATTCCAGTCCGCGGCCGAGGCTTCGGCAACGCCGACGCCACCGGACCGCGGGTCGCGATCATCAACCGAGTGCTCGCTGAACAGTACTTTCCGGGGCTGGACCCGATCGGCAAGCGACTGGGTGTCGGACAGGAAGGCGACCCGGCGCAGCTCCGCACCATCATCGGCGTGAGCGGCAACGTGCGGGAGGACGGGCTCGCCGAGCCAGCCCCACCGATGATGTACGTCCCGTTCGAACAGAACCTCGAGCCTTGGAACATGGCGTCGCTGCTGGTCAAGAGTGGAAACCCGTCGGCGACCGCCGGTCTGGGCGACGCGGTCCGCCGCGCGTTGCTGGAGGTCGATCCGGACCAGGCGTTGAATCGGTTGCAGCCGCTGTCCGAGGCCTTCGCTGGGCAACTTGCGCCGCGGCGGTTCACGCTCCAACTCGCGAGCCTATTCGCCGGCGTCGCGCTGCTCATCGCCGCGCTCGGCACCTATGCGGTGGTGGCGTTCGAGACCTCGCGGCGGCGTCGGGAATTCGGCATTCGCCTGGCGCTCGGGGCACGCGTTCGCCAGCTCTCGCTCGGCGTGCTGATCCGTGGCGCGCGGCTGGCGGCGCTCGGCCTTCCGGCGGGGATCCTGCTGGCCTTTTCGGCCGCGCGTTTGCTGCGTGGCTTGTTGTTCGGCGTCGGCCCGGGAAGCGTTGCCCCGTTTGCGGGTGGCGCCGCGCTGTTGCTCGCGGTCGTCGCGTTGGCGAGCTTGGGTCCGGCGCGGCGGGCGGGGCGTACCGCGCCCGCCGAGGCGCTGCGGGACGAGTAGGCGACACCACTCATACATGAGGAGGCTTGCACCATGACCCTGTTGAACGATCTGCGCTACGCCCTTCGCGGCCTGGCCCGCTCCCCCGGATTCACCACTATGGCGGTGCTGGCGCTGGCCTTGGGGATTGGCGCCAACGCCGCCATCTTTAGCCTGGTGAATGCGGTCATGCTGCAACCGCTGCCGTATCCGCAGGTCGAGCGGCTGTACATGCCGCACCTCGCGGTCACCGGCGGGAACTCGCTCGGGCCCGATCGCATGCCGTGGTCGTATCCCAAATGGCAGACGTTCCTCAAGGCGAACACTTCGTTCGAGGCCCTGGCGGGCTTCACCGACGAAAGCTTCAATCTCACCAGCGGCGGCGATCCCGAGCGCGTGCAAGCCGAACTGGTCTCGCCGTCGTACTTCGGCATCCTCGGCCAGCGGCCGGTGCTCGGGGGCCTCTTGCCTGCCGGCTCCGAGCGCGCCGATGGCGGGGACCACGTGGCGTTGATCGGCGAAGGCCTGTGGCAACGACGATTCGGCTCCGATCCGGCGGTGATCGGCCGGGCGATCGAGCTCAACAAAAAGATGTTCACCGTGGTCGGCGTGCTGCCGAAATCGTTCCATGGCCTGACCGGGAAAGCAGATGTCTGGGTGCCGATCTCGGCGGTGCAGTTCCTGTGGTATCCCGAGGCGCTCACCGAAGCCGGCAACCATTGGCTGAACGGCATCGGACGCGTCCGCCCGGGGACGACGGCAACGGCGCTCAGGGCAGCCATGCTCGCGGCGGGCACGGCCATCGACGCGGCGAATCCAATGCCGGCGGAATTTCGGGATGGCAGCGTTTGGAGCGCCGGTGCCGTTTCATTGGCGGAGGCGCGGCACGATCCCAACCTGCGGCGCGCGCTCCTGGTACTGCTCGGGGCGGTGGTCGCCGTGCTGCTCATCGCGTGTGTGAACCTGGGAAACTTGCTCCTAGTTCGAGCCGGGTCCCGGCGGCGCGAGATCGCGGTGCGTTCGGCGCTCGGCGCCAGCCGCGGGCAGTTGGTGCGTCAGCTCTTGACGGAGAGCCTGCTCCTCGCGGGGCTGGGCGGCGCGTTTGGCCTGCTGGTCGCACAGCTCACGCTGGACCTCCTGCGCGTCATTCAGCCGGGCACGCTCACCGGCTGGGGCGTCTCGGCGACGGAGGGTCTCGATCTCGCGTCGGCCTCGATCGACCAGCGGGTATTCCTGTTTGGCCTGACGCTCGCAGCCCTGGTCGGCATCGCAAGCGGAATCGTGCCGGCGTTTCGCGCCTCGCGGCTTGGCTTCGCCGGCGCACTCAAGGAAGGCGGCGGGGTACTCGCGGGTGCCCGCGGCCATCGTCGCGGCTGGGGCCGCGCCGCCTTGGTCTCCGGCGAGCTCGCTCTGGCGCTGCTGCTCCTGGCCGGCGCCGGGTTGCTACTCAAGAGCTTCGGCAAGCTGTCGCATCTCGATCTCGACTTCAAGCCCGAACATCTGCTCACCGCCGAGTTCAGGCCAGCGGGCGGCGAATACACCCAAGAGACGGGGCAGCAGTTCCACGACCAGCTCATCGAGCGCTTGGCCGCGATTCCGGGCGTGGTCTCGGCGAGCCTGGCGACCTGCGCTCCGCTGTCGCGGGCATGCAACGGAACCATCCTCACCATGGTCGACGGTAAGCCGATGGATATGCAGCACGGTGTGGCGATCGGTGCGCATTTCCTCGCGCCGGGCCATCTGAAGACGCTCGGTGCGCCGATACTCGCTGGCCGCGAGTTCACCGTCGCCGACCGCAAGGGTGACGCGCGCGTGGTCGTGGTCAGTGCCTCGCTCGCCAAGCGCCTGTGGCCAGGCCAGTCGGCGCTCGGCCACCACTTGGCGGCCGGTCAGGGCGGCTTCGGTAAGAGCGAGGAAGCCGAGGTCGTCGGAGTCGTCGGCGACCTGCGCTATCAGGCGCTCGAGGATGACCCGGCGCTCGACGTCTACCTCGCGGAGCGACAGGCTCGTCCCAACGCCCACATGCTGTTCGTGCGCACCGTGGGCGATCCCTTGCTGGTTCTGCCGGCGGTTCGCGAGGCGGTCAAGGCGCTCAATCCGACCCTGCCGCTGTTCAGCACGCGCACCATGGAAGAACGCTTGGGCGACGCGCTCTCGCGGCCGCGCTTCGCCGCCTTCCTGCTTGCGGTCTTTGCCGGCTTGGCCCTCCTGCTCGCCGGCCTCGGCGTGTACGGGGTGCTCGCTTTCACCGTCCACGAGCGGCGGCGCGAGATCGGCGTTCGCGTCGCGCTTGGCGCGCAGCGCAACAGCATCGCGGGTTTGGTCCTGCGTCAGGGGATGACGCTCGCAGTGGCGGGCACCGTGGCCGGGCTCGCTGGAGCGTGGGCGCTTTCGAACGTGCTCGGCGGGCTGCTCTACGAGGTCGCTCCGCAGGATCCCACGGCCTTCGCGCTCGGCGCGGCGGTGCTGCTCGTCAGCGCCTTCGCCGCCTGCCTGCTGCCGGCACGCCGGGCGATGACCGTGGATCCGATGCGGGTGTTGCGGGAAGAGTGAGGCGGCCGACCGCTCAGGCGGATCGGCGGCGCAGGGCGAAAAACCCGGCCGCCGCGAGAAGCAGCGCCAAGGCTCCAAACGCGTAGACGCTGAGTGTCGGAACCTGTGCGATGGGCACGGCGGGCGGGGCGAGAAATCCGCGGATCTCGCCAGCGCCGTTTGTGCTGCTGTGTATGTTGAGATAGGCCTGTCCCGCCGCCAATGCCGTGGCGAGCGCCGCCTCGGCGCCGACCGGCGTGCCGCCGTTGTTGGTGATGAAGACCGGGTTCCACGACGAGGTGTCCAACGTGTTGAACGTGTTCAGGAAGGTGCCGCTGCTGACCCCAAGCGGGAAGCCAGTGAAGGCGGGCAGCATGCTTGCGACCCCGGAATTCGTTGGCGCTGCGGCGCAGCAGTGGATATGCGCCATTGTCGACGTCCCCGTGAGATTGGCGAAGGTGACGTTGATCACCAGCGTGTGAGCCGCGGTGTCGAGCGTGACGGTCGCCGAACCGTTGCCCGCAGTCACCACCGGAGGATTTTCGGCGGCGCCGCTGAGCGTCGCGGTGAAGGTGGCCGGGGCGGCGTTCGAGATCGAGTTGATTCCCACCAACGTCGCCGTGAGCATCCAGACCTTGAAGGTACGTCCCATGGGCTATCCCCTTTTCGAGAGAGCTGCCGAGTCTCGACCGATTCACTGGCAGCGAGTAGCTCGAAGTGTACCGCGGCGAGGATGGCTTCGAGGAGGCAAGAAAAAAGCCGCCGGTGTGACCCGGCGGCCGTGTCAGGCGTACCGCCCCGAGGTTCGGGGCGGTAGTCAGGCGCTCGTCTTACTGGAAGCCGAGCTTGACGCCCAGGCGGAACACGCGCGGGCTGGTGGTGTCGGTGACGAAGTCGAAGCGGCTCGACGTCACGCTGTTGGTGCGGTTCAACACGATCGACTTGTTGAACAGGTTGAACACGTCGATCCCGACGTTCGCGGTGAAGTGCGAGAAGTTGAGATCCTTGGAGAACCGCAGGTCGACCAGATTGACGGTGTCGAACCGGTGCGAATCCGGCTCGGCTGTCGCTTGCACGCTCTGGCTGATCGGACGGCCGGTAATACCAAACGGGGTCGAGACCGACTGGAAGTCGGCGAACGGATAGCCCTGGCGACCGTAGAGGGAAGCCGCGGCGTCGAAGCCCCACGGACGATCGGGAGCGATCTGGTAGAGACCGTTGATGTTGTAGGCCCACTTGCTGCTCACGAATACCGTGCCCTTACCCGAGCCGCCAAGCGGGTTCAGGACCTGGTCACCGTTGCTGAAACCGCCGGTGCTCTGCAGCGTCGCCGGCTGGACGATCTCGGTCGGATTGGCGTACGAGTTGCTCTTGATGTCGTACTTCCAATCGTTGTACGAGATGTTGCCGCGCAGCATCCAGCGGTTGGAAAGCCGCTTGGTCGCTACGAGCGAAATGCCCTTGTACGTCTGACCCCAGTTGCCGTTGAACATGTCGTTGCCGGTGCTGAAGCCGACGGCCTCGGACAGGTGGTATACGGTGACGACCCGGCCGTTGGCGAGAGTCACGTTCGTCGGGGTGTAGTCCGCGCGGGTGGCCCGACGCTGGCAGTTGCCGGTAGCGCCGGAACCGCAGAACGGCGTGTCTGCGGTCGGCGTAAAGCCGTCGCCGACGAGCAGCTCGCGCTGGAGCGGATCCTTGTACTTGCGATACGTCAAATTGACGCCGACCGTGAACTCGGGCAGCAAGGCATGCTCGGCGGAGAGCAGGAGCTCGTCCGTCGTCGGGGCCTTGAGGTTGGAGCTCACGTGGTTGATGCTGGCAAAGCTGGGCAGCGGCGGCGCCGTGTTGGGGACGATGGCGCCGATCTGATTGGCATTGAAGTTCGTCCCGGTCAAGTTGGTGGTGTAGAAGTACGCATAGGTGAGCGGCCCGCCCACCTGCGTCTGGGTGATCGCGCTATTGCCGAGACCGTCGGCATAACGCGAGTAGCTGGCGCGCAAGAGGGTCTTGCGCTCGGCGCCGAGGGCGTACGTGATGCCCAGGCGGGGAGTGACGTTGGTCCAGGTGAACGAGTTCTGGCTGCCCACGGTGGTCAGACCGGGAAGCACCGAAGGCACGAACGAGTTCGCCGGGACGCTGAGCACCGCGGTTTCGCCCTGCTGGTTGTCATAGTGCACACCGACGTTGAAGGTGAACGCGCCGGTCGTCATGGTGTCCTGCGCGAACGCCGTCTTGTTCTTCCCGCTGTAGCCCACGCCGCTGGGGCGGGTCGCCACGAAGATGCCCGTGGTGGGGCTGTGGTCCGCGACCAGGGTGTAGGCATCGTTGGTGATGATGCCGCCCCCGCCGAACTGGCTGATGGAGGTGACGTCGGCCTTGCGGTAGCCGGCGCCGAACTTGAACTCGTGGTTGAGCGAGCCGGTGTTCATGAAGGCCGAGCCCTCGACCCGGTACTGCTTCTGTGGGCGGAGGCTGTTGAAGAAGACCGTACTGTGGAAGCAGGTCCCGCTGGCGTCGCAGTAGGGCTGCGTGTCACCGCCGACCGGAACGAATCCGAAACCGCCGTTGACGATGTTGTAGGTGCCGCTCAAGAAGAAGTTCGAGTTGAACACTTGCGTGTCGTCGACCTTCCAGAACGAGGGGACGTCGCCCGCGTGGCCCTGGTTGGCGAGCGATTCCGCGTCGCCCGAAGTGCCGACCGCGCCGAAGTTGCCAATGTTGCGGCCGAGCTTGACCTTGTCGTTGTTGAAGTACGTGCCGCTCGCCGAGTTGCCGGCGCCGAACTGGAAGTTCAGCTTGGCGTTCTTCGACTCGAGCTGAGTCCTATCCTTGGAGAACCGGGTGGCCGAGGTGGTGATCGGCGTCAGGCGGTTGATCTGCTGCTTGTCGTACGCCGCCCAAATCCAGGCATGCTCCTTCCAGACCGGGCCGCCGACATCGCCGCCGACATCGCGGACCATGTCGATGCGGGTGACGTTCTGCGGCTGCGGCTGGCCCGGTCCGAGGTCGTGCACCGACGACGCCTTGGACTGGAATTTGTCCGAGGTGTACGTGCCCTTCGCGTTGCCGCGCCAATCGTTGGTGCCGCGCTTGGTCACCAGGTTGAGCGTCACGCCGGGGGTCGACGTCTGCGCGTCGCTGCCACCGGTCGCGAAGTTCATCTCTTCGAAGGAGTCGAAGTCGTAGTACACCGGCGACGAACCCTGCGCGCCGAGGTCGGTGATTGCGACACCGTCGATGGCCCAGGTGGACTGGGTGGCCGCCGCGCCGGGGCTGACGAAGTTCGACTGCTGGCCGGACTCGGAGCCGCCGATGTTGATGCGATCGACGAGCACGCCGGGAACCGTCTGCAGCATGGTCCACGGGTCGCGCGCGCTCGGCACCTTGGAGAGCTCGAGCTGGCTGAGGTTCGCGCCGGTCGAAACCTTGCGCTCGTCCAGGACGGGCGATTCGGCGGTCACCGTGATGACGTCCTCGGCCGCGGCCGAAAGCGCCAACTCGATGGTGGTGTTGCGGCCGACGTTGACCACCACGTTCGGATAGTCGACGGTCGAGAAGCCTTGGAGCTCCGCCTTGATGGCGTAGGTCGACGGGGACAGTCCGATGAAACGGAACTGGCCCTGAACGTCCGACGTGGTCGACTGAGGAGCTCCGGAGCCGGTCAGCGTGACGCTGGCGCCCGGCAGGAGCGCGCCCTTGTCGTCCTTCGTCGTGCCGTAGATGCTGCCGCTCTGCACCTGCGCAAACGCCGCGCAGGCGAGCATGAGCAGCGCGAACGACGCGCCGAGGACCTTCGGTAGGGTACGATTTTTCATGCGGTCTCTTCCTTCCTTTAGTTGGTCCAACAAGCTTCGAAGATTGCCTTTTTCCTTGTTACCACCAGGGATGAAAAAACGTGTCGTTGGTAGCCTGGGCTCCTCCTTTTGGATCGGAATGGACACTGATGAGCCCAAGAGCAATGCTGGTGCCACGGCGCCCCTGACGCCTGTTTAGTCCGCAGAATCAATGGAATAGGTGACCGTGAGTGCCCAGCGGCGACTTCAGCTTTACGAGTGGCAAACAATGCGGTTCGAGTGGTTGAACTGCGCGGTGCCGGTCTCATCCCTGCGGGGCGATGTTCGCCACGGATTCAAGGCGAGTCGAATGGAGAAGCGGTGGATTCGTCCCTCTGGAACCGCTGGCAAGGAAGTCTTCAGCGTGTTGAATCAACTTCCACAATTGAGGCTCGAACGGCGCTTGTCGGACGGCGCGGTTCGTGATTCGTCACCGTGATGAGACGATTCATCATCGAAAACAGGTGAGTCGTACCGTTCGGTGCACTCTGCAGGGGCTTCGACGATGACTTCGGATTCCTGGATTCAAACGTTGTTACGAGTCGGTTCGGCAAGTCGCCCGCCGCGACTCGGCCCTCAGGACACGGCGAGCTTGGCGCGCCGGTTGAGCTCCTGGTCGGCGACCGAGAGGGTCAAGCTGTCCGGCAGCGGGATCAGGTCCACTCCGAAGGTGCTTCGGCGTAACGCTGCGTAATCCTCAACGCGGTCTCGCCGGATGCGACCGATGCCGCCGGCCATGGGATGACTATGAGACCGGGCGCCCAGTCTGGACTGCACCGCGTAGCCGAGCACGGCGAGGAGCTCGCCGGTGGTCCGGTAGTCCCAGCGCCGGCCCGCGGTGCGGGCGAGCTTGTGCAGGACGCTCGGCGCGGCGCAGTACGAGCGGTAGGCGCCGAAGAGCAGCTCCATCAGGCGGTCAGGCGCGATATTTGGGTGTCGCCAGACGACAGCGCTGCCGTCGAAGCGGTCAAGATTGCGCTCGGTGATCACGCCCGCGCGGCGGAACTCGTCGTACTGCTCGGTGCCCGGGATCGGCGTCAGCACGTAGAACGAGGCGAGATCCGGGGCGAGTGACTTCAGGATGCGCAGGTGCTCGGCGATAGAGGCCTCGGTGTCGGTAGGGAAGCCGAGGATGTTGGAGAAGTGGCTCGAGATGCCGTACTTGCGGCACAGCGCGAGGATCTCGGCGTAACGGTCCGGATGGTTCTGCATCTTGTGCGCCGAGCGCAGAGCCTCGCGGCTGAAGGACTCGGCGCCGACGAACATCTGGAAGCAGCCGGCGCGCGCCATGAGCTCGACGAGCTCTTCCTGCCGGTAGACCATGGCGTCGCATTGGGCGAAGAAGGGCAGCCGTATGCGTTCCTCGATCATGGCGTTCAGCAGCCCGGCGGCGTCCGGAATCTTGTTGAAATTGTCGGAGGTGAACATGATGTAGCGCACGCCGGCGGCCTTGGCGGCGCGGAGCGTCGCCAGCGTCGTTTCGATCGGCTGGCTGCGCACCGTGCGGCCGGCGATCTTGATCACCGAACAGAAGTTGCACACGTACGGGCAGCCGCGTGCCGGGTAGACGCCGAGAAGCGGCACGGCGTAGCGCCGCAGATCGCGGCGACTGGGAGGGCGAAGAACCGGCGAATCGAGCTCGGTCTGCCACCGTTGATTCACTCCATAACTGCGTTTACTCATGGTCGCTTGCGATGGAGCGTTGGTGGACGCCGCGGTTGAGCTGCCGACAGCGTCTTGCAGGATTTGAGGCCAGATGAGCTCGGCTTCGGCGAGGGCGAAGCTGATGCCGCGACCTTGGAGCTCCGTGGTGTCGCAGGTCATGGCGTGCGGGCCGCCGATGACTACGTTCTCGACGCCGTTGTGACGGGCGAGCGCGGCGAGATCGAGCGCGCGATGAATCTGGTGGCTCTGCACTCCGACCAGGGCGACGAGTGTCGCGGCGTCCGCCACCGGTCGTAGTTGGGCGAGATATTCGAGATCGGTCTGCACGTACTCGTCGATGGTGGTGACCTCGCAGCGCAGACCGCCGACTTGCGCCGGCGTGAGGCTGGCGAGATACGCCAGGGTGCTGTTGGGCATGAAGCCGCGACGGAAGCGCTCGACCGCTCCGTGGTTGGCGTACTTGCTGGGTTTGATCAGTACAACGCGCAGGCGATCGGCCATGGCGCCCCCCGAGTCGAGATCACCTTACCGCAAGGGAGGTATGAGCTCATCGGTCGGCTCCGTCCGGCAACCGACGTAGACTCCCCGGCAATGAAGATCGTGATGATGGGCTCCGGCGGAGTGGGCGGATACTTCGGCGCCCGGATGGCGTTGGCGGGCCATGCAGTGAGCTTCGTGGCGCGCGGCGCTCATGGCGCGGCGATGCGGCGCGATGGCCTGCGGATCGAGAGTCCGCGCGGCGACGCTCACTTGCCGACCGTTCACGTCCTGACCGAGCCGCTCGAGGCCGAGGTCGCGGAACTGGTGGTGATCGCAGTGAAGCTCTGGGACACCGAATCCGCCGCACGAGCCATCCAGCCGTTGATCGGTCCCTCGACTGCGATCGTGTCCTTGCAGAACGGCGTGGAGAAAGACGAGGCGATTGCGGAGGAGTTGGGATTCAAGCACGTGCTTGGCGGCGTGACCTACGTTCTGGCCAAGCTCGCCGAGCCCGGTCTCATCGTGCATTCCGGAACCCTGCAGCGGGTGCTGGTTGGCGAGCTCGATGGCAGCCCATCGGCCCGGGTCGACGCGGTCGTCGCGGCTTTTAGAGACGGTGGAATCGATGTCGAGGCGAGCCCCGACATCCGCCGCGCGACCTGGGAGAAGTTCATCTTCCTAGCCTCCAACAGCGCGGTGACCGCGGTGACCCGGCAGACCCTAGGCGCGGTTCGCACCCACCCAGCTACGCGCACGCTGTTGCGCGACGCGATGCGCGAAGTGACCAATCTCGCGCAACGCGAGGGCATCACGATCGCCGACGACTTTGTCGAAGAGCGCATGCGTTTCATCGATACGTTGCCCGCGGATGGACGCGCGTCGATGGCCAACGATCTCCTGCAAGGTCACCGGCTCGAGCTCGAATGGCTGAGCGGTACCGTGCTGCGGCGGGCGGCGAATTGGAACCTGAGCACGCCAGTTCACCGGGCGCTCTATGCGGCGCTCGTGCTCTATGCCGAGGGCCCGCCGGGAACCGTCCGATGAAGCGGCGACGCGCGAGAAGTTTCGATTGACAACCCAACCTGCCTTTGGCACGATGCGCCCGATGCAATCCGCGCAGCCGTTGTCGATCGCCCTCACCCGCACCCGAAAGTGCCAGAAGTCCAAGCGCAGCGCCGCTCGGGGCGAGCTCGGTAGAGGTGTATCGACATGACGCGTACCTAAGTTAGACAGGTCCACGCAACCTCTGAAGAGCCCGCCCTAACCGGCGGGCTCTTTTTTTTGCTTTCAACGAGATCAGCAAGGGAGATCGAAACATGGCACAGGACAGCGAAGTCTTCAGACGTGAGCAGCCAGGTCTGCAGCCAGGTGTGGATATCGCCCCGGCGCTGCGGCGCGTCGGCGTGGTGCGCAAGTTCGGCGGCACGTCGGTCATGGACGGCGCGCGCATCCGCGAGGTCGCGAGGTTGATCGAGGAGCTGGGCGCCGGGGGATCGTTGGTAGTGGTGTCGGCGATGGCTGGCGTCACCGACGCTCTACTGGGGCTGGGCGAAGAAGCTCGGCGGGGTGCGATCGACGAAGCGCAGCGGCTGGCGGCGCGGCTCGCGCAGCGCCACCATCAGGCGATCGTCGATCTCCAGCTAACCGGCGGCGACGGTCGGAATGACGCCGGTGCGCTGACCGAGCGGGCCCTGCACGAGACCCTAGAAGCCAGTCTGCTGCGCTGGCGCGAGATTGCGAACGGCGCCGCATTGCTCGGCGATCTGTCGCCGAAGTCGACCGACGAGCTGCTGGCTACGGGCGAGATGCTTTCGTCGCGGCTGCTCGCCGCGGCGCTCGAGGCTCGCGGCGTCGAGGTCCGGTGGGTCGATCCGCGGGAAGTCCTGATCACCGATTCGCGTTTCGGCCGCGCCGAGCCGGACGTGAGCGCCATTCGCGAGCGCGCGCGGGAGATCCTTTCGCCGCCGCTGATGACCGGAGCGACGGTGGTGACCGGCGGCTTCGTCGGCGCGGCGCGCTCGGGCGAGACCACGACGCTGGGGCGCGGTGGGTCCGATCTCTCGGCGGCTTTGTTGGCCGCCGCGATCGGCGCGCCGGAACTCGAAATCTGGACCGATGTGGACGGGGTGATGACCGCCGACCCGCGCCAAGTTCCGGAGGCGCGGCGCGTCCCCGTGCTCTCCTACGCCGAGGCGTCGGAGCTCGCCTTTTTCGGCGCCAAGGTGCTCCATCCCGCGACGCTGCGGCCGGCTGTCACGGCCGGCATCCCAGTGCGCATCCGCAACACGTTCGCACCCAATGGCGAAGGCACGCGCATCGCCGGCGGCGTCGCCGGCGCGGGAGTGACCGCGATCTCCGCGCGCGGTGGCGCCGCGGCCTTGTTTCTGACCAATCCGCGCATGCTCCTGGCGCCCGGGCATGCGGCTCGGGTGTTCGCGGTCTTCGAGCGCCATGGCGTCGCGGTCGACGTGATCGCGACCAGCGACGTCTCGATCTCGGTAACGGTCGATCGCGGAGCACCGCTCGGCGAACTGGTCCGTGAGCTCGGCGATCACGCTGACGTCGCGGTGGAGCGCGGACTCGCGGTGGTGTCGATCGTCGGCCGGCGCCTGCGAACTACGCCACGATTGGCGGCGCGGGTATTCACCGCGATCGACGATGTGAACGTGGTGCTGATCTCGCAGGGGGCGTCCGACACCAGTCTTTCATTCGTGGTGCGCGAAGACGATGCGGCGACGACGCTGGCGCGCCTGCACGCCGCTTTGTTCCCGCCGAGGGAGCTCGTGTGAACGCACTAGTCATCGGTCGAGGCCGCATGGGCCAGGCGGTGGTGAAGGAGCTCGAGGAGCGCGGGCACACAGTCTTGGCGATACTCGGTCGCGGCGAGTGCCTCAATCCCGCGACCTCGGCGGAGATCGCGTTCGAGTTCACCGCCGCGTCGTCGTCGCCGCACCGAGTCATGGAGCTCTTGGAGCGCGGTATTCCGACGGTGTGCGGAACGACCGGGTTCGATCCGGAGCCTTTGCGGCTCGCCGCCACAGAACACCGAGTGCCGCTGCTGATCGAGCCCAATTTCTCGCTCGCCGTGGCGGTGTTGCGGCGGTTGGTGCGCGAGGCGGCGACGCGATTGCGCGCTCTGCCGGAGTACGAAGCCGGGGTGTTCGAGCGTCACCACAATGCGAAGCGCGACGCGCCGTCGGGCACTGCGCTGGAGTTGTGCGCGATCGCCCGGCAGGCGGGCGGCCGGGAGGTGCCTGCCGTCTCGTTGCGGCTCGGCGGCCAGCCGGGTGAGCACACCGTCGTGTTCGAAGGACCCGACGAGAGTCTGGAGTTGGTGCATCGCGCGCGCTCGCGCCGCTTGTTCGCGGCCGGCGCGGTGCGCGCCGCGCCGTGGCTGCTGGCGCGCCGTCCATCCGGGGCGGTGCGTCTGGACGATCTTTTGGAGGCAGTGTCATGAGACGAGAACGGTTGCAGGGTGTATTCACGGCGCTGGTGACGCCATTCGATGCCCACGGTGGGCTCGACGAGTCGGCGATTCGGGGACTGGCGCGGGCTCAGATCGCGGCTGGCGTCGCAGGAATGGTGCCGGCCGGGACCACCGGCGAGGGTGCGACGCTCTCCGACGCCGAGCATCGGCGGTTGGTCGAGATCGTCGTCGAGGAGGCTGCGATGGCGCCGCCGCCGCGCAAGGTGTGGGTGTTCGCCGGCGCCGGTAGCAACGACACGCGGCAGGCGTGCGCGCTCGGTGTCTCGGCCCGCAGCGCCGGCGCCGACGGCCTGCTGGTGGTGACGCCGTATTACAACAAGCCCACGCAGGCGGGCCTGAAGGCGCACTTCGTCGCCGTGGCCGAGGCGGCAGAGCTTCCGGTTCTGCTCTACAACGTGCCGGGGCGCACGGGGGTCAATTTGCTGCCGGAGACTGTGTTGGCGCTCGCCGAGCGAGAGGAGTTCTGGGGCGTGAAGGAGGCGTCGGGGCAGCTCGACCAAGTGTCGCGGATCCTGGCCTCGCGCCCGGCGAGTTTTGCAGTGCTGGCCGGCGACGATGCTCTGGCGCTGCCGGTCGTGGCGCTCGGCGGCGACGGCGTGGTGTCGGTGGCGTCAAACGCGGCGCCAGCGCAGATGGTGGATCTGTTGGATGCTGCGCTGGCCGGAGAACGCGCGCGAGCCGTCGCTCTCTACCGACGCTTGGCGCCGTTGCTGCACGCGAATTTCGTGGAGCCGAATCCGATCCCGGTGAAGTGGGCGTTGTGGCGGCTGGGATTCCTCGCAGACCGTTTGCGTCTGCCGCTCCAGTCGGCCACGCTGTCGACCCGGCGCACGATGACGGAGGCGCTCGAGCGCGCGGGACTGTTGGTCGATTCCGCTGCCTCCGGCGCGGAGACGGCGGCGTGAACACCATGGAGCTTGTGCTTTCCGCCGAGGCGTCGGTGGCGGAGTTCGACTCGCGGGCAGCCGCGTTTCTCGACGCGCTCGAGAGTGGCGCGGTGCGAGCTGCGTGGCCGGACGCGTCGGCGCCGGGCGGCTGGCGCGTCGAGGCTTGGGTGAAGCAGGCGATTCTCGCGATCTTCGCGCGTTCGGCGAACGTGGAGGGCTGCGGGGCCGCTCCTGGGGGCCTGCCCTTTCGCGATCGCGGCCTGCTGTTGCCGAAGCGCGTCTTGCCAACCGGCGTGCGGATGGTGCCGGGCGGGAGCGCGGTTCGTCGCGGTGCTCACCTTGGAGTCGGCGTCATCGTGATGCCGCCGGCGTACGTCAACGTGGGCGCCTTCGTGGGCGAGGGTTCTCTTATCGACAGCCACGCTCTGGTCGGCTCGTGCGCGCAGATCGGGAAGCGCGTGCATCTCTCGGCTGCGGCGCAGATTGGCGGTGTGCTCGAGCCGGTCGGCGCACTCCCGGTGATCGTCGAGGACGAGGTCTTCGTGGGCGGGGGAGTGGGTCTCTTCGCAGGCGTGGTGGTCGGTCGGGGAGCCGTTCTCGGTGCGGGCGTGGTGCTCACCGGATCGAGTCGGGTTTTCGATCTGGTGCGGGAAGAAATCATCGAGGCGAAAAACGGCTCACCGTTGGTCATTCCCGCCGGAGCCGTTGTCGTGCCCGGAACTCGGCCTGCCGCCGGTCGTTTCGCGGCCGCGCATGGGCTCGCGCTCTCGACGCCGATTCTGGTGAAACAGCGCGACGCTTCGACGGATGCGCGGACCGCGCTGGCGGAGGTGCTCCGTGCTTGAGCCGCTGCGAGCCTCGGGAACACGGGAGCTGCCGCGACTGTCGCTGATTCGCCAGGTGCTGCAGGCGGCGGTTCCGGCGGCCATCGACCTCGCGCTCGGTGAGCCGATGCACGCGCCGCCCGAGGCGGCGCTCGAGGTTCTGCGTTCGGCGGCCGCGGCGGATTTGCGCTATTCGCCAAACGCCGGGATTGCCGAGCTGCGCACGGCAGTGGCGCGCGTTCAGCCCTGGGATGCGAGAGCCAAGGACGGTGGATCGTCGGTGTTGATCACCGCGGGGTCGCAGCAGGCGCTAGCCGTGATCTGCCTTGGTCTGCTCTCACCGGGCGAGGAAGTGGTGGTGCCGGAGATCGGCTATCCGTCGTATGCGGAGCTCGCGCAGTTCGCGGGTGGCGTCGTCCGGCGGGTTGCGTGGGATCGGCTGGAGAGCGGGTTGTCGGCGCGAACTCGACTGGTGATCTTGGGATCGCCGGCGAATCCCACCGGGGAGGCGTTCGCGTCCGAGCGTCTTGCGGTGCTGCTCGAGCGCGCGGCGCTTTGCGGGGCTTGGGTGGTGCTCGATGAGATTTACGCTCCGCTGTTGGATCTGCCGCAGTGGGCGGAGTCGCTCGTGGGCAGCGGCGGGCGGGTGTTGCGGGTCGGTGGCGTTTCCAAGGGATATGCACTGACGGGGCTGCGAGTGGGGTGGCTGGTGACGGCGCCGGAGATCGTCCGTCGGCTGCTGCCTGTGCATCAGCACTTGGTGACTTGTGCGCCATCGCTATCGCAGCGGGCGGCTTTGGCGGCGCTTGTCGAGGGCGAGTCGGCGTTGTCGGCGGCTCGGGAGTTGTATCGCGTACGGCGGTCGCGGGCGGCTCGGGCGCTCTTGGGGATCGCGGGGTTGTCGGTGCGGGATCCGGGTGTGGGGTTCTATTTGTGGGTGGATGCTCGGGCTCGGTTGGGGAGGGATACGGCTTCGTTTGCATTGGCTCAGGCTCGGGCGGGGGCGGTGTCGGTGGTGCCGGGGGAGGCTTTTGGTTCCGCGGGTGCGGGGTTCTTGCGGGTGTCGGTTTCGGGGCCGCTCGATGCGGTCGATGAGGGGATTCGGCGGTTGGGGGCGGCAATTGGGGACTGGGCGTTGTGAGGCTCGCTTCGCCTCGCTTCGACGTTCTACGCGACGGTCCGGGGGC
>JBDTNL010000030.1:0-45519 GCA_039933785.1 Acidobacteriota bacterium | reverse complement strand
ACCAACAAATACGCCGAGGGCTACCCCGGCAAGCGCTACTACGGCGGCTGCGAATTCGTCGACGTCGCGGAGCGCTTGGCGATCGCGCGGGCCAAGGAGCTCTTCGGCTCCGAGCATGTGAACGTGCAGCCGCACAGCGGCACCTCGGCCAACATGGCGGTGTACTTCGCCATGCTTAAACCGGGCGACACGCTCATGGGCATGGACCTCTCGAGCGGCGGACATCTGACCCATGGGCACCGGCTGTCGTACTCGGGACGGGACTTCAAGGTCGTCGCCTACGGCGTCGATCGGGAAAGCGAGCGCATCGATTTCGACGAGGTCGCGCGCATCGCCCGCGAAAGCAAGCCACGGCTCATCGTCTGCGGCGCCAGCGCCTATAGCCGGGTTATCGACTTCGCGCGCTTTCGTGAGATCGCCGACGAGGTGGGCGCGCTCCTCATGGCCGACATGGCACACATCGCCGGACTGGTCGCGGCGGGAGTTCATCCATCGCCCGTACCGCACTGCCACTTCGTGACCACCACCACCCACAAGACGCTGCGCGGCCCGCGCGCCGGCATGGTCCTATGCAAGGAAGAGTTCGCCAAGGATCTCGACCGCGCCGTCTTCCCGGGCATTCAAGGCGGGCCGCTGATGCACATCATCGCGGCCAAGGCGGTCGCTTTCAAAGAAGCGCTCACTCCGGAGTTCGGCGCCTACCAACGACAGATCACCAAGAACGCGGCGCGCCTGGCGACCAGCCTGCAGTCAAAGGGCTTCCGCATCGTCTCGGGCGGCACCGACAATCACCTGTTTCTGCTCGATGTCGCGTCCCGCGGACTCACCGGTAAAGTCGCGGAGAAGGCCCTTGAGGCCGCCGCGATCACGGTCAACAAGAACACGATCCCGTACGACCAGAATCCACCCTTGGTGGCGTCCGGAATCCGCCTCGGCACCCCCGCTGTGACCACTCGCGGAATGAGCGAGGCCGACATGGATTCGATCGCCGAGCTCATCGCCGAGGCACTCGGCCAGCACGAGGACAGCGCCGCGGTTGCCGCGGTGCGTAAGCGAGTCCACGCGCTCTGCCGACGCTTCCCGCTCTACGACACCCTGGCTTAACTCAGAGGCGCGCGATCGCGCCGAACAGTACTGCCAGGCCGGCGATCAAGGCCCAACTCCGCCAGCCGACGCGGCGGCTGGTGCTCGTGCCGAGCACCAGCGTCCCGGTGTGTCGCACCATCACGGGGAGCAGGCCGAATCCGGCGCCGAACAGAGCGGCCAGCCACCAGGCTTGCGGGGTGCGGAGCGCGCGGAAGAGCAGGTAGAACTCCTTGGGTTCGAACGGCCAATACGCGACTGGGGGATAAGTCGTCCAACTCCACCGCACGACTTCCAGATACGGCAGCGTGGTACCCGCGTGACGCAGAGCCTGATCGAAGTCCGTGTACGCCACCAGCGTTCCGGTAAACGCGATCAGTCCGCTGACTGCCAGCAAGCCATAGCCCGCAACTCGTTTCCATGTGCCCGCCCACAGACCGTCGAAGAACGGGGCGCACAGCAGCACAAGGGGAGCAATCGCCGGCACCAGAAAACGCGGGCCCCAACACCAGCCGCCGTCCCAACCGTGCCAACGGCAATACACGACGAGCAGGGTGATCAACGTGCCCCACGCGAAGAGCGTCATTCGAATGCTCCTCCGCCACGACGCGGGCGTCGCGGCAACGGCGAGCAGCACGAGCGGAAAGTGCGGCAATAGGCCGCGCCCCGGGCTGAACAGGAGACCCGAGAGACCGAGGAGAGGCGGCGTCGTCCACAAGCGCAGCTCTTCGCCGTAGCCGCTCACCCAGATCGAGCCGAAGCGCACCCAGTTCCACCACGCGCCGAGCAGAAGAAGAAGGCCCAGACCGGCTGCCATCGCGAGGCTCGAGGCCCAGCTCGATCGACGATCGCGGCTGCCGCGCAAGGCGTGCGCGGCGAGGATGAAAGCGAGCGGCAACAGGGCGAGATGCGCGAATCGAGCCAGCACGGAAACACCGAAGCCCGCGCCGGCCCAAAGCGCGGACTGCCATCTGTGAGCCTTCGCCAGCCGTTCGACGAACAGCGCGAAAACCAGGAGGCCGAGACCCGCCAAGGGCTCGGCGAAGAGGTCCTTCGAGTACACCCAGAGCGGCGAAGCTACTGCCGCGGCCGCGGTGACGATCAAGGCCGCTCGCGGTGAATACCCGAGTTCGAGCGCGAGCGCAAAGAGCACCGCACAAAGGGCAGCAACCAGAAAGGCGTTGGTGAGCACCATGCCGGCGAAGCGCCAAGCCGCCTCGGAGTCGTCGGGCGAGTACCAGAGAAAGATCGGGCCGCGGAAGACCTGCTCGGAACCCGCCGGGGCGAGCTTTGCCGCGGCCGCGCCGATCGCCAGGAAAGGAAGCGCCGCGAGACTTGGGCCGGCTTCGTATTTCGGATAGGAGTCGCCTAGCCTCCCCACCGCGAGAAAACCCTGCGGGACACCGATCGGGTCGATGCTCGGACGACCGTGCTCGAGCAGACCCTCCGCGGCGCGCGCTCGCAGTACAGCGTCGGGCGACAAAACATGGCCACTTGTCGTCAGGCAGTAGAAAAGAGCGAGCGTGGCGAAGACCCACCAAGCGGCCCGACCGGTCATACGAAGAGACTTTCCGTTGCCGCGGCAGGCACGCCAAAACGCCGGCGAAGGCTGGTCCGTACGGCACCGACCAGATATAAGGATCCGCAGACCAACAGCGGTGCGGAACCATCGGCCAGCGCTTGATCGAGCGCCCGCTCGAGATCGGGCTCGAGGTGGGCCACCGTTTGCGGCAGAAGATCGAGGAGCAATTCGGGCGGTTGCGCGCGCTTGGTCGGCGGCGCGGTCAAAGTGATCCTTCGAGCCCGCCCCGCCAACGACGGCAGCATGTGCGCCAGATCCTTGTCGGCGAGCGCTCCGAAGAGTAAGTCGAACGGCCCCAGCGGATCGAGGAAACGTTCCAGCGCCAACACGCCGTCCGGGTTGTGCGCTCCGTCGAGCAGCACTCGACGCCCGGTCGGAAGCTCGATCGCCTCGAGCCGGCCTGGCCAGCGCACCGCGCGCACTCCCTGCTCGATGGCGTCGTGTCCGATCCCCCGCCAGCCCAAAGCGCGCAGGGTCTCGGCGGCGCGAACGGCCAAGGCAACGTTGCGCCGTTGATGCTCACCGAGGAGCGCGGTCGAGAGATCGTGGCAGTGATCCGGCGTGCGCAGGATCATGCGCTGGCCGTCCCATGGGTCTCCGGCGACCGGCTCGATCGCCACCGTGCGGTCGGCGAACTCGAGGGGTATCGCGAGCTCGGCTGCGAGCTCGGCTACGGTCTGGCGCGCCTCTTGCTCTTCGATCCAGACCACCGCGGGTCTGGCGCGGCGCAGGATGCCTGCCTTCTCCCGGGCGATCCGCTCCAGCGTCGAGCCGAGGTGTTCTTGATGATCGAGCGCGATCGGCGTGATGACCGAAAGCACCGGATCGGCGGCATTGGTCGAATCGAGCCTCCCACCCATTCCAACCTCGAGCACCGCGAGGTCGACGGCGTGACGCGAAAAGGCGCAAAACGCAACCGCCGTGAAGGCCTCGAAATAGGTCGGCGGCGCGCCCAGCACGCGCTCGCCCGCCGCCACGACTTCGAGCACCAACTCGCTGAGCTCGGCGCTCAGCAGCGCTTCGCCGCCGATCCGGACACGCTCTTCCGGTGCTTCGAGATGCGGCGAGGTGTAGAGGCCGACGCGCAGACCGGCGTGATGGGCGATGGAAGCGAGCAACGCCGAGGTCGAGCCCTTGCCGTTGGTGCCGGCGATCAGCACCGCGGGGAAGCTTCGCTGCGGCGAGCCGAGCGCGGCGAGAAGGGCCTCCGTGGATTCCAGCCCGAGCCGCATCCCGAAGGTCTCGAGACGCGACAGTGTCGCGGCGGCCGGCAGCGAAAGGCTCATCGCCGCGGTTGTCCGAGGCTCACCGAGCGAGATGCTTCAAGCACCGTCCGAGCGTTTCCTTGAGCTCGGTGCGCTTGACGACCAGATCGAGAAATCCCCGTTCGAGGAGGAATTCGCTGGTCTGGAATCCCTCCGGCAGGCTCTGACGAATCGTCTGCTCGATGACTCGAGGACCCGCGAAACCGATCAGCGCTCCGGGCTCCGCGACATTCAAGTCGCCGAGCATGGCGAACGACGCCGTGACGCCGCCGGTGGTCGGGTCGGTAAGCACCGAGATGTACGGCACTCGGGCGTCGCGCAGCCGCCCCAACGCGGCCGAGATCTTCGCCATTTGCATTAGGGACAGGATGCCCTCCTGCATGCGCGCGCCGCCCGATGCCGAGACCACGATCAGGGGCCGCCGTTTGGCGAGCGCATGCTCGGCGGCACGGGTGAGCTTCTCGCCCACCACCGATCCCATGGAGCCGCCCATGAATCGGTATTCCATGACCGCCAGGACCACGGGTATTTCTTCGAGGTGACCCTCGACGACGATCAGCGCATCCTTCTCGCCCACCGCATCCTGGTACAGCTTGAGACGGTCGCGGTATCGCTTGGTGTCGTTGAACTGGAGCGGGTCGCTGGGTGCGACTCCGCGAAAGAGCTCGGCGGGAGAACTCTCGTCCATCAACAGTCGGATGCGCGAGGGCGCGTCGATGCGGAAATGGTACCCACACTTGGGGCAGATGCGGAAATTGCGCTCGAGCTCCTTGGAGTAAACGATCTCCTTGCAGCCCTCGCACTTGACCCACAAGCCTTCGGGGACGCTGCTGCGTTCGCGATCCTCACGGACCGGCTTGGGCTTCTTATCCTTTTTGAACCAGGCCATCCGGCGCCCCGGTAGAGATCATCGACCGCCCGCGGAAACGGGGCGGCGGTGAACGAGAAAGGCGCGCAGGGCCGCGGGCATGAGCCGACGGCCCGTGCGGGACGTTAGACCTCCGCGGCCTCTTCTTCCTCGGCGAGGTCGTTGGCGATGCCGAGGCGCAAGCAGGCCGCGTCATACATCTGACGGGCGGCTTTCTTCGCGTTCTGCAGTTCGGCCAGCCGATCCTTGACCTTGGCAAGCTCTTCTTCGATCGAGCGATCGAGATCGCCGATCTCCTGCTTCGTCACTTGGAGCGAATTCTCGTAGAACTTGCGCTGCTGGTCGGTCAGAGCCATGCATCCTCCAAAGTCCTCCGCCTGAACGGCAGCACCGCGATCGGCGCTCCGCTCACAGCCGGAAGGGGAAGTTCAATCGGAACAACATTTTGACCCGCACGCCATCCTTGGTGGCAGGTCGGAACTTTGCCGAGCGAGCAGCTGAGAGCGCTGCGGAGTCGAGTTGAGGCACGCTCTTAACCACTCGCGAGTCTCGGATGGCACCGGTTTCGTCGACCAGCACCTCGACGATGACGTCGCCTTCGACCCGCATCTGCTTGGCAATCGCAGGATAGCTGGGTTGTGGACGCGAAACAAGAGAAGGAGGCACGACCCCAGGCGTTCCAGACTGTACGAGATCACCCAGTTGCACCGTCGGCGCGGCCGGGGCCGCGGGCTTCGCAGCGGCTACTGCTGCTGCCGCCGCCTGTTCCTCGGCCTTGCGATCGGCTTCCGCTTTTTCGGCCACCAGCCTGTCCTGTTCGCCCTTCTCGGCCGCCAGGCGATCCTGTTCCGCCTTTTCCGCCGTGAGGCGTTCTTGCTCGGCTTTCGCGGTGTCGACCGCTGGAGCCGGCGGCGTCTTTGCCGGAGGGGTCGCCTTGGCCTTTTCGATTTGGTCCGCCAAGCGCTTTTTCTCGGCCTCGAAGTCCGACTTCAGCTGGGCTTCGCGTTGCGCCACGGCCTGATCGACGCGCTGGCCAAGGTTCGGCGTTGCCGTCGCCGTCGCGGCGGTCGTCGAATTCGTCGCATCAGTGCCTGGCAAGGTCGCCGATGAAGGCGCCGCCACTCCCATCGCGGTGGCTTCGGTCGTGGCTGCTGCGGAGGGCGGCACCTCGGTCGGAGGTGCCGCTGGGGTCTTGGCACGTCCGAGGAAGTAGTACAGGCCGATGCCGAGCAGTACCGCGGCCGCGATCGCCAGCCAGAGCATAGTGCGTCCCTTGGCCTCGCCTTCCAGCCGCTGGACTCCCGTCGCTCCTGCCGGCGCGGCAATCGGCTTCACCTGCGACCCGGTAGACGACAGCGCCGCAGGCGAAGGCAATGAGCCGACTCCCGTCCAACTTGCGGCCGCGCCCGAGGCGGCAGCCCCCGCACCCGCTTCCTGAGCCCGCGCCTCGCCACTGAATAGCCGGTGCATGTAGCCCGCGAGATCCGCCGGACTCGGGCTGCGGCGCTGCGATTGCAAAACCCGCTCGATCTCCTTCTGCATCGCGCCGGCGCTCGGAAAACGATTCTCCGGCTCACGTTCAAGCGCCTTCATGACCAACGCGTCGATCTCGCCCGGGATCGCGGGGTCGATCGCTTGCGGCCGTTCGACCCGGCAGTCCCGCACCGATTCGAGCACCGAGATCTCGCTATCGCCGGCGAACAAACGGCGACCGGTGAGCATCTCGAATAGCAACGAACCGAGCGAGAAGATGTCCGATCGCGCGTCCACCGGCTTGCCCCAGGCCTGCTCCGGCGACATGTACTGCAGCTTGCCCTTAAGCGCTCCCATCTGCGTCTTGCTCGACTTCGAAACGGCCTTCACGATGCCGAAGTCGCAGAGTTTGATGTCGCCCTCGTAGCTGATCAGCACGTTCTGCGGTGAAACGTCGCGATGCACGAGACCGAGCTCGCGATTGTCGAAGTCGCGCTTACGGTGCGCGTAGTCGAGCGCGCTCGCGAGGCGTGAAGCCACCAGCAGCGCCAACTCCTGCGGCAGCGCCATCTGCCGCGAGCGCGCCGTGTTCAAGATGGTGCGCAGGTCCTTGCCCTCGATGTACTCCATGGCGATGTAGAAGTCTTCGCCGAGCTTGCCGAGGTCATAGATATGGATGATGTTGTTGTGCTGCAGCTGCGCCGCGAGCTTCGCTTCGTCGATGAACATGGTGACGAAATCGGGACTGTCGGTGAGCGACGGCAGGATACGCTTGATCGCGACCGTCTTCTGGAATCCTTCGACGCCTTTCATGCGCGCCTTCCAGACTTCCGCCATGCCGCCGACGGCGATGCGGTCGAGCAAGGTGTACTGGCCGAATTCACGACTCTCCGGCACGGCGCCAAAGGTCGGCAGGCGCTGGGTGCGCGCCATGTCCTCGGCCGGCGCCGCGGGCTTCGCGGCCGGAGCCGGCGCAGCGCTTGCCGGCTTCGAGACCGAGCCGGTCCTAGTGCGCGGCCGCGCCAGCTCGTCGAGCTGCGATAAGTCGATTTCACCCGTGCGTTTTGCCTTGGCGGCTTCCCCGCCAGCCGCCATGGCGCGCGGCGGAGTCGGCACCGCCGACGGCACGACGAGCGGAGGAGGAGCTGGCGGCGACACCGGCGGCGCGGGCGGAGAAGGCGATATCGGAGGCGGCGCGATCGGTGCCGGGACGACCTCGGGCTGGGCTGCGATTGGCGGGGCCGGAGGCGGCGGAGATGGCGACAGAGGTGCCGCGGGAAGAGGAGCGGGCGAAGCCGGCTTCGCCGTTGCGGGCCTCTTTGTGCCGGCATCGAATCCCGACAGCGTGTCGCTGATCAGCTTGTCGATACCGGCGGCAGGCCTCGGGGCGGGCTTCGGCGCTGGCGCTTTGACCTGCGGCAGGGAGAGCCCCGCAAGAGTCTGCTCGAGCTTCTTCTGAATGAGATCGGCATCCCGTGTCGCGCTGGAGGGCGGGCGCACCGGCGCGGGCTCGGTCTCCATCTCCGCCAAGACATCACCGAAAATGTCTTCCGAGGTGAGCTGCTTGCCCGCCGGCAACGACGTGGCCGGCCGCACCTCGCGCTGCGCGTTGAGTGAGCGCCGCACCAGGAGGCGCAGGTCCTGGTCGGAGAACGGCTTCCCCAAGATGTCGTCAGCACCGAGCTCTTGCGCCGTGATGCGGCCCACCGAGCGCTCGGGAACCAACGCTACCGTACCCGGTCCACCGCGGTGACGCGAGAACTGATCGAGGAGCGGTACCGCATCCGGCAAGTCGCTGTTGACCAGCACCAAAGCCGGAGCCTCGGAGGCTGCAGCCTGCAGCGCCGGCTCTCGCCCATTCACCACCTTGACCCGCCAGCCTTCCGCGGTCAGAGCATCGTGAATTCGCTCGATATAACGGCCTTCCTGCTCAACCACGAGGATCAGCGACATGCACGCACCTCAGTCTCCGAAAGAGCCTTTGGTTGTAACACTGATGCGCTCCGTTAGTCAAATTTCTCTGGCTCTCTAGAGGCTTATTTTCCTGAGGGTTAGCACGATCCGGCGGGTGCCGCTACAATCCCTGCCGTGCTCATTCTCGGTATCGATCCCGGCAGTTGGCATGCGGGCTTTGGCGTCGTCGAACAACACGGTTCGACCCTGCGCGCGATCGAGCACGGGCGTATTTCCTGTCGCCGCGGCGCGACTCTGCCGGAGCGCTTGGCGCACCTCTCGCTCGAGCTCGGAGCTCTGCTCGCGAGGACCAAGCCCGACGCGGCTGCGGTCGAGGCTCCCTTCCACGGCCGCAACACGCGCTCTCTGATCGTGCTCGCCGAGGCACGCGGCGCGCTCCTCGCGACCTTGGCGACGGGCGGCGTCTCGACCCGCGAGTACTCACCGGCCGAGGTCAAGAGCGCGGTGACCGGCAACGGGCGTGCCGAGAAGACTCAAGTCTCGCGCATGGTCCGGCTCCTGCTCGCCCTGCCCTCAGCGGCTCTCTCGAACGACACGACCGACGCCCTGGCGGTGGCCATATGTTGCGCCCAGCGCTGGAAGTTCGAGCTCCGGGTAGGTGGGCGCCAAGCCTAGAGCCCGGATCGGCGCTCGGTTGGCGACCCGCTTCCTTGACCGTTTTTTTGCCCGCGTGATACGATAACTTTAAGTCGCGCAACAGTTTGTAAGTCGCTGGCTGCGCAGGTGATCGGACTTTTCTAGCCAAGGCGGTTAACGACTCTTATGGCCTTCCAGGGCTCCCTGCGCGAACTTCCGCTTCCCGACATCATTCAACTGGTGTCGGTCTCCGGAAAAACCGGCGTCTTCACATTGAAGAACGGCATCGCCACGGGCGATATTTTCCTGCGCAAGGGCCAGATCGTGCACGCGCAGTTGGGCGATCTGCAGGGCGAGCAGGCGGTGTACTCGCTCGCCATCTGGCGCGAAGGCGACTTCGTCTTCAATCCCGGGCAAGAGTCCGAGGTCACCACCATTCAGAAGTCGAACACCAATCTTCTGATGGAGGCCGCTCGGCGCATCGACGAATGGCAGGTGCTCTCCAAGCGCATCCCTTCGACTCGCCTGGTGCCCGTCTTTACGGATCAGGGAGTCAATACCTCGGTGTCCCTGACGCCCCAGGAATGGGCCGTCATCTGCAAGATCGACGAGCGGCGCACGATCGACGAGATCGCGATCGGCCTCGCCGGCGACCCGTTCGAGGTCTGCAAGCTGCTCTACGGCCTGATCACCTCGGGCCTGGTGACCCTCAAGGACGACCTGGCGCATCTCTCCCTCGACAAACTGCAGCGGCTGGGTGGCCCTGAGCTGGCGCAGGTCGCGGACCGCATCCACCGACTGGCCGTGCAGCTCCTGGCCAGCCACGAACGCTCGGCGGAGCTCGAGACCTCGCTCCGCTTAAGCCGGGCCGAGCTCGACTCGGGGCGTGGGGTCGACGCCCTGATCGACTTGGTGCGGGCGCAGGAAAAGATCGTCAGCGCCGCGCTGGGGCCGAACCAATCCAAGGCCTATTTGGACCGGATCGGCCAACTGTTGGCTACGGTCTAGGGCCTGCCCTGGGGGCACCTCCCGCTGGTTGGGGCGGGTGTACAATCTCAAAATAGACAAGTGGACAGGTTCTTGCATCGGTCTTGCAACGGACCTCTGGAAGCTAACGCGCGCGCGAGACTTCTCGGGCGCGTATCGAATGGAGAGAGCTTATGAAGACCAGAATCGCGCTACTTGCCGGCATGATGCTGGCGATCCCGGTTGTAGTTTCTGCAGGAGAGCAGGCAAATGCGCCTACGCTCACCGGTGAAACGGGACTGTTCAGCCTCTACACCGGCGACACCTTGCCTCAGGGCGAGTGGTCCCTCGGTTTCTACGCCAGCAACTGGGATCGCCTGACCCAGGACAAGTTCCTCCGCCCCGGCGGTGACGTCGACAATCTGGGTATCGACTGGACTCGCGCCAGCGCCAGCATTGGCTACGGCATCACCGATCGTTGGGAGCTGAGCCTGATGGTTCCTTACGACGACTTCCGGCGCGGCGCGCCGCTTTCCGACGAGAGCGGGCTCGGCAACATTCGTATCGGCACCAAGTTCCGGCTCTTCGGCGCCGCGGGCGACGACTCTCGCCTGGCGCTGAATCTCTTCGCCGAGCCCCGCACGGCCGACAACAAGCTGCGGGACTCGCTGCTCGCCGGCAAGGGCGGCTTCGGTGGCGGCTTGGGCTGGAGCACCGGCAACTGGACCTTCAATGCGGGCTACCGCGATCCCGGAAACAATATCGACACCGAGACCTCGGTGGGCGCAGGCTACGCTGGCGCGATCTCGGAGCGACTCGACTGGATCACCGAGCTTGGCGCCACCTTCTACAGCGGCGGCGACGTGCATCTCAAGGATTCGATCGACCTCACGAGCGGCGGCCGCCTGTGGATCGGCGATGACCAGCGCTGGGCCTTCAATTTCGCGCTGCGTGCCGACCTCAACCAGCTGCAGAGCTTCGACAAGCGCTGTCCGCTCGGCGGCTTGCTCGGCTTGACCTACTTCCCGCGCTTCGGCAATCACGTCAAGGTTGCTCCGATGACCGAACCGGCGCCAGCTCCCGCGCCGCCGCCGCCGGCTCCAGAGCCCGCTCCAGCAGTAGCGCCAGCGCCAGCGCCCGAGCCGCCGCCGGCTCCGCCCGCGGAACAGCGCGAGGTAGTCAACTTCACGCCCAACAGCGCACGCCTGTCCAACATCGCGAAGGCCAAGCTCGACGAAGTGGCCCTCAAGATGAAGCAGGACGCATCGCTCACCGCCGAAGTGCTGGGCTACTCCGACAACAAGGGCTCGGAAAGCGCCAACCTGCGCATCAGCCAGCAGCGCGCCGACGCCGTGAAGACCTACCTGATGAAGCGCCATGGCATCGACGCCAGCCGCATCTCGGCGTCGGGCAGGGGCTCGGCGGATCCGGTCGGCGACAACGCGACGGCTGCGGGCCGCGCCGAAAACCGCCGCGCGGTGATCATTCTGAAATTGCAGTAGCTCGCTGAGAAAACGGCTCGATACTCTGGGCTCCGTCCAAACAGGACGGGGCCCTTTTTTATTCTTCGAGGGCGCCCAAGGCTTCCCGGCGCAAGGACATCACGGCTCCGATCAGTCCGGCCGCGGCGCCAAGAACCAGTAGGAACAGCACCACCCGCCAAGGCAGGAACGCCCGCGCGACGATCCAGGCGAGGACCGAGCTCGGTGCTTGCGGGCGGACGAAGGCGAATGTGGCGGCGAGGCCGCCGACCGCGAGCATGGAGCCGACGAGTCCCTGCAGGAGCCCTTCGACGTAAAAGGGTCCGCGGATATAAAACTCGGTCCCGCCGACCAGCCTCAGAATTCCGATCTCCTCGCTGTACAGATAGGCCGTCAGGCGGATGACGCTGCCGATGGTGAACATCGCGGCGCCAAGCAGCACCGCACCCAGCGCCAGGCCGACGCCACGTACGACGGCGATCAAGTTCTCGAGCTGACGCAGCCAATCGCGATCGTCGTCCACCATCGCAACCGCCGGCAGGGCGCGCAGGCGCGCCGTCCACGCCTCGAATGCACCGTTGTCGCTCCGCGTCGGGTCGAATGCGATTTCGAGAGAAGGGGGCAGAGGATCCTCACTCCAGCCCTCCACCAGGTCCCCCAGACTGGGGAAGAGCTCGCGAAAATGTTGCCGCGCCGCGGCGGCATCGATCGTCTTGACGTCCGTGACGGCCGGACCCTTCGCAGCCTCGTCGTGCGTTCGGGCCTGATCCTCGGCGCTGGCGGCGTTCTTCATGTACACCACGATCCGCGCCTCGGAGCGCCAGGACTCGACCACCTGCGCCAGGTTGCCGCTGACGAGCAGAAAGACCCCGCCCACGAAGAGGCTCACCGCGATGGTCAACACCGCAAGCAAGCTCACCCGCCAGCCGCGCGCCATGTTCAGCGCCGCCTCGCGAAAGAAATAGAAGAGCGCTTTGAGCAACGTCACCGTTGATCCTCGTCCGAATGAACGGCGCCGTTGGGCGGCTCCTCGGCGACCTCTTCGACTTCATGCACCTCGCGTAGCAAGGGCGGCGCCTCGGGAAGGTTCGACCTCGGGCGGTCCTGAATCAGGAGTCCACGCTCTAGGGTGAGCACGCGGCGGCCCAGGCGTTCGATCAGCACACGATCATGCGTCGCCAGGAGCACCGTCGTGCCGCGCAAGTTGAGATCGACGAAAAGATCCAGGATCTCGCGCGAGAGGTCGGGGTCGAGGTTGCCCGTCGGTTCGTCGGCGAGCAGGATCTCCGGATCGTTGATCAACGCCCGGGCGATCGCCACGCGCTGCTTCTCACCGCCGGAAAGCTGCGGCGGGAAAGCATTCAAGCGGTGCGCGAGGCCCACTCGACGCAGGGTCTCGTACGCCAGGCGCCGCTGCAGCTCCTTCTCCATGCCGAGAATACGCGGCAGGTAAGTGACGTTCTCGAACACGGTCTTGCGCGGGATCAAGCGAAAATCCTGAAAGACCACGCCAATGGTACGGCGCAGGAAGGGGATCTTGCCGCGCGGCAAGGACGAGACGTTGCGGCCGTTGACTACGATCTGCCCATGCGAAGGCGAGTCCTCGCGAAAGATCAGCTTCAACAGCGTCGTCTTGCCGGCCCCGCTCGCGCCGGTGATGAACACCATTTCGCCGCGCGCGATCTCGAACGAAACGTCATCCAGGCCCACCTGGCCGCCGGGAAAATTCTTGCCGACATGGAAGAACTGGATCACGTCAGGAAGGAAGAGGGCCGAGGCTCTTTTGCAGGGCAGCCTGCACGGCGGCCGGCTGAGCGCTACCGCTCGAGCGCTTCATCGCTTGGCCGACGAGAAAGCCGAGGACCTGCGCCTTGCCCGATCGATACTGCTCGGCTTGCGCGGGGAACGCCGCGACGGTCGAGTCCGCCCACTGCTGAATCTGGCTCTCGTCGCTCACCTGGCGAAGGCCCAGGCGATCGACCGCCGCCTGCGGATTCTCTCCGCTCGTCCAGATGGCGGTGAAGACCTCTTTGGCCGCGCTGCTCGAGAGCTCGCCTCGTTCGACCATCGCGACGAGAGCGACCAGGCGCTCGACCGGCAGGGCCTCACGAACCTCGGATCGCCGCTCCTTGAGCTCGCGGCGCACCTCGTTCACGATCCAATTCGCCACCGCCTTGGCAGCGCCCGGGAGCAGCGCGACAGCACTCTCGAAGTATTCGGCGAGCTCGCGCGCGCTCGTCAGCTCTCGCGCATCGATGGCGGAGAGCCCGTACTGCTCGGCGAAGCGGCGGCGGCGCGTCCATGGCAACTCGGGCAGTTGCGCCACCAGGGTCGCGAGACGCTCCTTCGTGAGTTGAAGCGGCGGTAGATCCGGATCCGGAAAGTAGCGGTAGTCGTGAGCCTCCTCCTTGCCGCGGAGCGTGCGCGTGACACCCTCGCCTGCCTCGAAGCTGCGAGTTTCCGGCGCCACCACCTGTCCCGCCTCGAGGATCCTGGTCTGGCGCTGGATCTCGTATTGGATGGCTCGCGCCACGTTCCGGAAGGAGTTCAGGTTCTTGACCTCGGCCTTGGTGCCCAGGCGCTGCTCGCCGCGCGGCCGGAGGGAGACGTTGGCGTCGCAGCGCAGACTCCCCTCCTCCATGTTGCCATCGCTCGTCCGGGTGTACAGCAGTACTTGATGCAGGGTTTGCAGGTAGTCCTGAGCCTGCTCGGCGCTACGCAGGTCGGGCTCGGACACGATTTCGACCAACGGCACGCCGCAACGGTTGAAATCGACCAAGCTCTGACCCGGCAACGGGCGGCCGCCTGGGACCTCATGCAGCAGCTTCCCCGCGTCTTCCTCCAGATGCAGGCGATGAATGCGAATGCGCGCATCTTCGCCAGTGAGCGCCAGGCTGCCGCCCTCCGCCAGCGGCTGATCGAATTGGCTAATTTGATAACCCTTGGGCAGATCGGGATAGAAGTAGTTCTTGCGCGCGAAAACCGAGTGCTCCTTCACCGTGCAGCCGAGGGCCAGGGCGAGAGTCGTCGCCAGGTCGACCGCCTGGCGATTCGCCACCGGCAGAGTCCCCGGGTAGCCGAGGCATACCGGGCAGATCAGGGTGTTGGGCTCGGCCCCAAACACGTTGGGGCAGCGGCAGAACATCTTGCTCGCGGTCAGCAGCTGGACGTGCACCTCGAGTCCGATGACAGCCTCGAACGACATAGCGCGGTAGTCTACCTTGCGGCCCGCGAAGCCGCCCTCGAGTCTCGATGCAACCGAACTCAACGCTCACGAAGCAGCCCCCCGACCTCTCGACCGGCGCCGCGGTCTGGGTCGGATCGCATGAGCGAGCTCACATCCGCTTCGTGGGACGTGCCGCCAGCGGGGGCCGCGTCGAGGCGCTCGCGCTCGGCGTTCGAGCCCTGCCCAGCGTGTCGGCTCCTTCTCGGCTTGCGTGGCCTCGCCAAGTCCATTCCGCGGAGGTTCTCGCGGCGGTGGACGGGGAGTGCGGAATTGGAGACGCCTTGTATGCGTCGACCCCGGGCCTTGTGCTCGCGATTGCGACAGCGGATTGCGTGCCGATCGCGATTGCGTCCGGCGCCGAGATCGCGGCGGTCCACGCCGGTTGGAGGGGCATCGTCGGCGGGGTGGTCGAGAACTCGATCTCGCGGTTCGTCGCACCTGCCGCGAGCCTCGAGGCATGGATCGGGCCCGCGGTCGGCCCTTGCTGCTACGAAGTCGGCGATGAGGTGGCCGCGCAAGTCATCGCGGCAAGCTCCAGCACCGTGGCCTCGACCGGCGCGTCGCAGAAGCCCCACCTTGATCTGCAGGCCGCTGTCCGCGAGCAGCTGACGCGCCTCGGTGTACGCACCGTGCACACGGTTGCGATCTGCACGTGTTGTCATCCCGAATGGCTATGGAGCTATCGCCGGGACGGCAAGGACGCCGGCCGCAATCTGGCCTTCGCTTGGCTCCAGTCAGAGACTTAGGTTGCTGCGCCGGAAGCCCCGGGGTTCGCGGGCGAACGCACGCAGCTGACCGCAGGCGGCCGAGACGTCGTCGCCGCGACGGCGCCGCACCGTGGTGGTGTAGCCACGGTCAAGCAGGCGCTGCTGGAAGGCGCTCACCACTTGCGGCAGCGGCGGAACCATGGTGTCCCCGAGCACCGGATCGGGGTTCGCCGGAATCAGGTTCACCTTCGCGCTCATCCCCCGCAGCAGTTTCGCCAACGCATCGGCATCCCGCAGGCTGTCGTTGAAGTCGCGAATCAGGATGTACTCGAAGGTGATGCGTCGGCGCGGTTCGAGCGGGTAGTTTCGCAGCACGCGCATGAGCTCCACCAGAGGATAGGAGCGGTTGATCGGCATCAGCTCACTGCGGCGATCGTCGTCCGGCGCGTGCAGAGACACCGCCAGGTTCGGCCGGCGCTTCCACTGCGCCAGGGCCTCGATTCCCGGAACTACCCCTGCGGTCGAGACCGTGATGCGCCGCAGCGAAATGATCTCCGAGAGGACCGCGATCGCGCTTTCGAGGTTTTGCAGATTGAGCAGCGGCTCACCCATGCCCATGAACACCAGATTCAGGCTCTCTCCCATCGGAGGTTCATCACGCCGAATCGCCTGAACCTGACCCACGATCTCTCCGGCGGTGAGACTGCGGCCGGCGCCCCAGAAGCCGGTGACGCAGAACCGGCAGGCCAGGGCGCAACCCGCTTGGCTCGAAATGCACAGGGTATGGCGGCCGCGATCAGGAATGTCGACCGCCTCGACCGAGGCGCCATCGCGCAGCTTGAGCAGATATTTCCGGGTGCCGTCGGTCGAAACCCGGCGCTCCTCGATCTCCGGCACTCCGATGCGAAAACGCTCCGCGAGCTCGAGACGTAGGCTCTTCGCGAGCTCGGTTATTTCGGAGAACTCGCCCACCGCGCGGCGGTGGAGCGCGTCGTAGACCTGCTCGACCCGAAACCGCTTGCCCACCACGGGCAGGATCTGCTCTTCCAGCTCTGAACGGGACAACCCGAGCAGATCGGCCCGCGATTCGATGTCGGTAGCCGCCATGATCGGCGACGCTCAGCGCGTGCGGCGCCGTCGGGTCGGATCGATGCCGATCGAGCGCAGGAAGGCGAGGTCTTCGCTGTGAATACGAAACACCGGACTCGGAATCCGCGCCGCGGACTTGCGGCTCTCCGCGGGCGTGGCAGGCGTCACGCCCGAAGGTTCGGACTCCTGTGGCTTGCAGTCGAAGCTCACCCGCAGTTGCAGCCCCTCGGCCTGGATGCGCCGCAAGTGCTCGAGGACTTCCGGCGAGTCGATCGCGCCGGCGATGGCGCGCTCGAGGTCGTGCAGCAGCTGCCGCAGGCGGCGTTCGCGCACTCCAGGTTGTTCCCTCACGGCGATCAAACTACTCGCCGGCCTGCCGCGTGTCAACGCGCGGCTCGGCCGAGACCCTGTGCTAGCGTTTTCACGCCGCATGCAGCTTCCCGACGCCTTGGAATTCTCCGCTCCAGCGCTGCACGTCTGGCTGACCGAGCACGGATTTCCCGCCGAGAGGTTGATTCCGCTTGGCGGAGACGTCTCGCCACGGCGGTACGTGCGCGCGCTGTCGAAGAACGCAGGGTCAGCGATCCTCGCCCAGTACCCGGCGGAGGTGCGGCCTCAGGCGGAACGCTTTCTCCGCACGAGCGGTCTGCTCGAGCAGGCGGCGATCCGAGTTCCCAACATCCTGGCGAGCGACGTCGCGAATGGTTTGATGCTGCTCGAGGACCTTGGCTCCGAGACGCTTTATGAGAAGGCGTTCGGCGACCATGAACGGAGGATCTGGTTCGAACGCGCTGGAGAGATCCTCTTGAAGCTGCGCCGAATCGAGCCCATGGCCCTGGTCGCGCTCAACCCGCCGCTCGATGGAGCCCTTCTCGGGCGCGAGCTAGAACAGACCTGGGAATTGTTCCTCCTGCCCTGCGGACTCGAGCAAGACCCCCCGCTGGCGACCGACCTGCGTACTGCGTTCGAACAGATCTGTGTGGCGCTCGACGAGGAGGCACGCGTGCCTTGTCACCGCGACTACATGGCGCGCAATCTCGTGCCGCTAGCTGACGACACCCTCGCCGTAATCGACCATCAGGACCTGCGCCTTGGGCCACCGGGGTACGACTGGGCGTCGCTGCTCAACGACAGCCTGTTTGCTCCCCCGCAGACTGAGTCCTCACTGCTGGAGATTGCGTCTGCCCTCGAAGTCGCGCCGGGGTCGTACCGGCGGGCGGCGGTGCAACGTGGGTTCAAGGCTATCGGAACCTTTCGCGCCTTCGCCGGTCGCGGAAGCGATCGACACCTGCCCCTGATCGCTCCAACGCTGGCGCGCGCACTCGATCATCTCGGCAGCTTGCCCGAGGGAGTGGGCCTCGCGGGGGCGCTGCGCCGGCATTTCGAGCGAAGGGATCTGCTACACTGATCGACGCTGATCGCCGCATGAAGCGGCGGAGCAGCGGGAGGTCGAGATGCCCAACCTGGGCTTTCCAGAATTGCTCGTTCTTTTCGTGATCGTCCTGATCATCTTCGGTGGTTCGCGCCTGCCCGCCCTGGGCAAGGGGCTCGGAGATGGGATCCGCAACTTCCGACGCGGAATGAAGGGCGACGACGGTCCGGACGACCCGCAGCCCAAGCCCTAGCCCTAATTTTGAAACGGCGGGCCCGCGATCAGCGGGCGAGACTGTTCTCCGCCACGATCATTGCGGGCGCACTGCCTTGGTTCCGGCGTTCGTAGATCGTCAAGACTTTTCTCACGAACGCGCGGGTCTCACGATACGGCGGCACCTTGCCGTAGCGCTCGACCGTGGTCGGCCCGGCGTTGTACGCCGCAAGCGCCAGTTGCACATCACCACCGAACTGTCGCAGCAGCTGGCTGAAGTAGCGCGTGCCCACATCGAGGTTCACCGCCGGGTCGAACGGATCACCGCCATGTTCGCCAGCGATATCGGGCATCACCTGCATCAGCCCGAGGGCACCCGCCGAAGACACCACGCGGGCGTCGAAGCCCGACTCCACCTCGACAATCGCGGCAACCAGCGAACTGTCCAGCCGGTAGCGTTGGGCGGCCTGATGGATGGCACTACCGAAGGGAACAGAGCGCAACGGAGAGGTCACCGTTACCCTGGGACGGGGGAACACCTGGAAGGCATCGGTGACCGCGCTCTGCGACGGGCCACGAAAACCTTCGGACGAATGGAGCGCTATACGAGAATTCCAAGAAGTGACCAGCCAGCCTTCGAGAGCGAGGTCGGTAGCTAATTGCTGACCAGAAGGAGGAAGCGTCACTTGCAACGGCGCGGCCGAGTCGAGAGGGGCGGCCACTAGCCAGGTCCCGAGGCCTAAAGCGAGCACGCAAACTGCCCGTAAGTATCGGAAAACAATAATGTAAGACATCAAAATCCTTCCATTTTAAAGCTGCGACAAACGAGTCCATTGAGCGCTCGAGGCGTCTAGAACCCGGGAGTTGCGATTCCCGTGCCATTGCGGCATAGGAATCCAAGCTGTGGAAGGAAACCGAGCTACGGTACTAGGACTGGCGGCGGGTCGCGCGCCGATGCGCCGTGCGCAGGAGATAGTCCTCGGAGTCGATACCGAGGTCGGAAACCTTGTTTCGCAGGGTGTTGCGGTGGACTCCGAGCGAGCGTGCCGAGCGGCAGAGATTTCCCGAATTGCAACGCAGAGACGCGACGATGAACTGGCGCTCGAATTCCCGCCGAGCCTGCTCAAGAGTCACGCCCTGGCTCACCAGCTCGTCGACGATTTGCAACAGCCGGCCGTTCAGATTCTGCTTGACCACGCTCACGACCTCCTGCAGGCGATGAAGGTCGCGCAGCATAGCAACACCCAGACAGTCGCGCAATGTGCGCGACTGCACGTTGGTGTCGATCGAGGCTGGGCTTCTACTTCGGCGCCAGACGATCGCCGACGAACAGCGGCACGCTCGACTCGAGAACCTTGGCGAGCGCCGTGTGGTGCTGGGCCGAGAGCACCGCGATCTCGCCCACCGGCACCGGCGGGAATCCTTCGCGATTGCTCCGGTACACGGTGAACATGTCACCCGGCGTCACCTGCTCATCGCTGCCGCGATCGATGAACAGGACGTGGTCTTGTCCCATCGATATCTCGCCGTCGCCCGATAGGAGGATGGTGGCTGCCGATTCCATCTCGGCCGCCGAAGCAGGATCGTTCACCGGCCGCGCCACGGTACGCCGTCCGAGCGGCACGGGCTCCGGCTCGTAGACCTTGAGACGGGCGCCGACAAACAACGGGCGGCAGGACTGGATGATCTCGGCAATGGCGGTGGATTCCTGTACCGAGAGGATCCGCACCCGACCGAGATACTGGAAGAGTCGGCCGGCGTTCGAACCTGAGATCGGATGCTTCACGGAAGACCCCGGCAACACCGCGGTCAGAACCGTTCCGGCCGATAAGCCGCTCGCGGAACCGCCGTCGATATAGATCACATCGCCGGTATCGAGGCCGACCTTGACGGCGTCGATGGTGCCATAGATTCCGTCGTGCTTGCCCTTCGATGACTTGCCGCTCAGCTGCGGCGACATCACTTGGTACTCCGATCCAGCGATCCGGTAGCTAAAGGTCTCGTTGGCCTCGCCGATGTATCCGGTGCAGTAGATGTCGCTCTCTGCGCCCAGGGGTTCGGGGCTGTTGGCTGCAGCGTTCGCGGTCAAGACCCCTGGCGTCTCGGGCTTCTCCGGAGCGCCGCCATTGCCCTGCCCCACCTCTTGCGTGGCCGGGCCAGGCTCGCCCGTTCCGGGCTGCTCGGCAACGGTCGCCGGAGCGACCTGAACGCCGGTGTCCAGCGGATCGCCGGGGTAGATCCAGTGCGCGTCCTTGATGTATTGATTGCGCTCCCAAAGCTGGGGCCACAAGTACGGATTGCCGTTGATCTGTTTGGCCAGATCCCAGAGGGTGTCTCCCTTGACGATGATCCGAGCGTCGGGAGTCGCGGCCGGGGGATCCCACGCCGTCCAGTGGTCGCCCACCAGATGCAACGGATGCGGCGGCTTGTCGTCCGCCATGACGCCGCTCGTCGGGACGAGAACAGCGACTAGGAGCAGTGAGCCGAGGGAGTGACGGTTCATTCGGGCCTCCAGCGGTACTCGAATCCGGCCAACCAAGTGAATCGAAGCGCAGATGACTCACTGGAAGGTAGCACCTTCCCCTTACAGGGTCAAGGGTTAGGCCGACTTGGTTCAAGTATCGCTAGAGGTATTTGAGCCCCCCGGCGCCCCTCAGGGCATCGCGTCCAAGCGCTCCCGGGCGACCACGGCCGCCGCGGCTTCGGGAAAGCGCCGCACGATCTCCTCGAAACTCGCCTTGGCGCCATCGGCATCCCCCAGCGCCTGAAGGCACTGCCCAGCCTTCAAGAGGGCGTCCGGAACCTTGTTGCCCGACGGGTAACTCTCGATGGTTTGGCGAAACGCCGCCAAGGCTCCGCGCAGATCGCCGCGCGCGAAGCGGCTTTCGCCGATCCAGTAGAACGCGTTGTCGGTGAGGTCGGTGCGCGGATTGCTCTGCAGGAAGCGTTGGAACGCCGACTCCGCGTCGACATATCGACCTTGATGAAAGAGCGCATAGGCTTCGTCATAGGCCGCCTGGCCTTCGGCGGAGATCTGTGCCGCCAGCGCCGTTGGCTGGACTTGCGCAGCCGGTGAAGACGCCGGCGCGATGGCCGGTTCGAGATCCTGCTCCTCGATCGGCTTTGCTGCCTGCGGGCGTGCCGGTACCAGCGCCGGTGCCATTGCGGCAGGCGGCGGAGAAAGCGCCGCGGAACCTTGGCGTGCTTCGAGCGCCGCCACCTGTTGACGCAGCCGTGCGAGCTCGACCTCGGTCACTGCCGCCTTGCGCTGCAGCTCGAGCACTCGGGATTGAAGCGCTAAGACATCTGCACCGGCCTCGGGAGTTGCGCCGCCGGTCGCGCAGCCCGCCAGGGCCAGGACCGCGAGCACCGAAGGCAGCCATCGCCGCACGCGGCTCATCCCGCTTTCACCTTGGCGACGAACGGACTCTTCGGGAAGTCGGTGCGCAGCTTGTCGTACTGCGCTTGCGCCTTCTCCTTTTCGCCTTGCTGACCGTAGGCCTTACCCAGATGGTAGAGGACTTTGTCCTGATGGTCGTACTCGGGGTAGCTGGTAAGTAGGTATTCAAGGCGCTTAACCGCCGCCGCCGGAAGGCCATAACGCAAGTAGAACCGACCGACCATAAACTCGTGCTCAGCCAGGTTCTCGCGCACTTTCTTCACCTCTTCCTGCGCCTGTGCGGCGTATTCGCTGGTTGGATAGAGCCGGCTCAAATCACGCAGTGACTCGAGCGCCTTCTGCGCGACGGACTGGTCGCGATCCGGCCGCTCCATGCGGCCCACGAGCGAGCGCGCCACCTGGAACTGGACATATGGCGCGCGATCGCTGGTCGGGAACCGGTTCTGGAAGTCCCGATACTTGGCCTCGGCTTGGATGAGACTGGTGTTTCCGCCCTCGAGATAGAGCGTGTCGGCCGCGAGCAGAAGTCCCTCGCGGCCGGCGGACGAATTGGGCTCGGCCTCGAAAGCATGCTGGAAATACTTGCGCGCCTGCGCATATTTCTGCTTCCCCAAGAGCGCCTTGCCCTGCACCAGCGACTCGCGGGCCGCGAGATCGAGCAGAGGATCCTTCGGCGTCGACGACTTGCAGCCGGCCAACAAAGCGAGCGCCAGGACTCCGGCGCACCATTTCGACTTCATGCGAGATCTCCGCTTGCGGCGCTTCTGAGCGCTCGAATCTCCGCCACCGGATCGGCGGCGGCAAACACGGCCGAGCCGGCGACGCAATAGTGCACGCCGGCCTCGGCCGCCTGATGGATATTACTCCGCCCGACCCCGCCGTCCAGGCCGACGCGAATTCGTCCGCCCTCGCCGGCCAGGATCTGGCGCAGACGTCGCGCCTTGTCGAGAGTTTCCGGAATGAACTCCTGACCCGAGAATCCGGGGTTGACCGACATCAACAACACCTGGTCTACCTGGGGCAGGATATCCACCAAGACCTCCGCCGGCGTCGCCGGATTGATTGCCACGCCAGCTCTGGCACCACGACGCCGAATCGCACTCAGCAGGCGGTGTAGATGACGCGTCGCCTCCCAATGCACGGTGACCGCGGCCGCACCAGCGCCAACATAGGCCTCGGCCATCTCGTCGGGGTTGGTAATCATGAGATGCACGTCGAGCGGCAAGGACGTCCGCTTGGAGATCGCCGCGAGAACTGGCAATCCGAACGAGAGGTTGGGCACGAAATGGCCGTCCATCACGTCGACATGCACCCAATCCGCGGGCGCCCTTTCGCAGAGCACCAGGGCACCCGCCAAGTCGGCGAGATCGGCGGAGAGAATCGATGGCGCGATCAGCATGGTCAAGACCCCTCCCCGGCACCCGCCGCAACGACCAAAGCGATCGAGTCCTGCCGTCGTACCGGATGTCCCGGCAGCGGGAACTGGCGCAGGACGACGCCGCGAGCGACGCCTTCGTAGGCTTCGAACTTCACGCTGCCGAGCCGGAAACCGCCGCGATCGAAGAACGTCTTCACCTCGTCATACCCGCGATAGATCAGATCCGGCATGACGTAGGTCTCCGCGCTGTCACCCACCGAGACGAATAGATCGATCGGCGTCTCGCGATCGACCAGGCTGCCCGGTGGCGGGTTCTGCAGCGTAACCAGGCCTGGCGTTTGACGGTCGCTCCAGACCGAAAGCGTGCGGCCGGCGGGAAGACCCACCGCGGCCAGCGCGACCTGCGCCGACTGGACGGCTTGGCCTAGGAGGTCGGGCACCTGAAGGCGCTGCGGGCCGCGCGAGAAGACCACCTCGACCACGCTGCCGCGCTTCACCGGGCTGCCGGCGTGCGGTCGCTGTCGCAGGACGCGTCCGGGGGCCACCTGCTCGTCGAAGGCCTCTTCGCCTTCACGCTCCTTCAAGCGCAGCCCATGGTCGGACAGGAGGGCGACGGCCTCGCTGTCGGTCATGCCGGTGAGCTCCGGGGTCCCGGTCACGCCGCTTCGCACGAAGCCGCTGAAGGAGAGATAGCCGGTGAGGAGGAAGACCACTAGGACCAGCACGGCGTAGGCCGCCAATCCGAAAAACCGCAGCCAGCGACGCATCGAGGAGGAGTCTAACAAAGGCCTCGCTACACCCGGCGCTGGTATCCTGCGCTCTCGATGCGACGCGTGATTCTGCCCTGGGTTCTAGCATCCACGGCGGCGGTACTGGCCCTGCAGTGCGGCCGATCGCGACCCGAGCAACGACCGGCGCAGCAGCCGCCAGGACTCGCCTCCGAGCCGTCAGGTGCACCTGACGGCAAGTGGCGCAAGGCGCGCGCGACCCCGGGCGCCACGGCCAACGAGACCGCGGCCCAGCTACAGGCGGTGCCCTACCTCGGCGGCTACCACGCGCCTTCGAACGAATCCGGCGTGGTGCGTTTCGACCCGGCACGAGCCTTCCGCGGCCTCAACCTCTTCACTTCGGGCCACGCGCCCGAAGCGATCCTGATGACCATGGAGGGGAAGGAGCTTCGGCGCTGGCACGCCTCGGTGGCGGATGTGTTCCCCGACCTCGCTCGCGACCCGCAGATCCGCAAGTTCGACTTCTGGCGCCGCGCCTGGCTGTACCCGAATGGCGATCTTCTGGCGATTTTCGACGGACATGGACTGGTGAAGCTCGACCGCTCGTCGAAAGTCCTCTGGGCGAAGGCCGGCGGTTTTCACCACGACCTCGAGGTCGCGGCCGACGGGACGATCTTCGTGCTCGACCGCGAAGGCAAGCTCATTCCTCGCTTGAATCCGACCCTCGGAGTGCTCGAGGACTTCATCAGCATATTGGCGCCGGACGGCACGCGGAAGGACCGCATCTCGCTGCTCGAGGCCTTCGAGGGGTCACCGCACGCGATTCTGCTCCAGGGCATGAACGACCACGGCGACATCTTCCACACCAACACCCTCGAGCTCCTCGATGGCCGGCTCGCCGACGAGATTCCCGCCTTCAAGAAGGGCAACATCCTGATCTCGGTGCTCCAGCTCGACACGCTGGCGGTCATCGATCCCGCGCAACGCAAGGTGGTATGGGCTATGCGCGGTGCGTGGAAGCGGCAGCATCAACCGACGGTGCTCGACAACAGTCACCTGCTGCTGTTCGACAACGTGGGACTCGACCGCGACCACTCGCGGGTCCTCGAGATTGATCCTCACGACGGCGCGGTCGTCTGGCAATACGGCTCGACTGATGGCCATGAGCTTTCGTCGCGAACCCTTGGCACCGCGCAGCGTCTGCCCAACGGGGATACCTTGATCACTGAGTCTGAAAACGGGCGAGCCATCGAGGTGACTCCCGGCGGCGAGACTGTTTGGGAGTACCGCAGCCCCTACCGCGCGGGGGAGAAGAACGAGCTCGTGGCGGTGGTGTTCGAGATGCTGCGCCTGCCGCTCAACTTCGGCAACTAGCTCGGGGGCCGATTCTCCAGTGTTCGGCAGGTCGCGCCTTGGCAGGTAGCGAGAACGCGAAGCCAAGCCGAGCGCTCCTTCCGCGCTGGCGGTGCGAGATGGGCGCAGCGGTTGTCGAGCTGTTGGGGATCTTTCGCCAGGTCGTAGTCCTCGCACGACCCATCCCCATACTCGACATAGCTCTCGGTCGCCATCCGCAATCCCATGAAGGGCGGCGAGGGCAAGCCCTCCTCTTCCGAATCGCGAAGCTGCGCCGCGCGCGCGGCCGCCTTGGCGGCGCGGGACGGCGGATCGGGATGTTCGAGCAGGATCGCTTGGCGCCATGGCGTCGATACCGCGCCCGCGTCGCGACCGCTCCAGAGTGAAACCAACGATCGCCCGTCGATCGCGCCCGGGAGCGCCACGCCCGCGAGCTCGGCGAAGGTCGGCGCGAGATCGATGTTGGCCGCCAGCTCAGGAATCACCCGGCCGGCTGGAACTCCTGGACCTCGCACGAGCAATGGCACGTGCACATCCTCCTCGTATGCGGTGTTCTTGCGCGCATCCAGCCGATGCTGACCAAGGTGAACACCGTTGTCGGAGGCAAAGAATACGAAGGTGTTGTCCAGCACTCCGGCGCTTTTCAACGCGCCGAACAGGGCCTCGACCATCTCGTCGATTGCCAACATCGACTGCGCGCGAGCTCGGTAGATTCGATCGAGCTCCCTAATCTCGAATGGACGCAGCGGTGGACGCTGCAGGAAGAGCGGCTTGTCGCTCACATCCTCCTCGTTGAACGAGGGGGTTCGAGGCACGCGAAGTCCCTTGAAGGCCTCGGCATGGCGGGCGGCAGGAATGAACGGCCGGTGCGGTGCTACCGGGGCGAGGTACAGGAAGAACGGCTGCGCGGCCGCGGCTTGACGAGTCACGAAATCAGCGGCCGCACGGGACAGCACATCGGTGAAATAGTCCTCGGGCAGCGCGGCGTGCGGGACCAGCTTGCCGTTGACGTTCAACGTGTAGTTGAGCTCGGAATAGGCCGCGATCACGGAAGTGGGGACCTCCCACTCATTCCACCCCTGAGGCACGAAAGTCAGCGCCTCACCACGCGGATAGCCGTTGAAGTACTTGCCGAAGAGCGCCGTTCGATACCCCGCACGCTCCAAGGCGACCGCGATGGTCTGCGACTCGAGGCCCGCGCCGTGGAACTTCACGAAGCCGCCATCCGGTGGGGTCGTGGTGACGACTCCGTGGTTGTGCACGTATCGTCCGGTGAGAATCGAGGCCCGCGACGGACAGCAGAGTGCCTGGGTGACGAAGAAGCTCGAAAATGACGCCCCCTGCTCGGTGAGCCAGGCGCGCGTCCGCGGCATGGTGTCGAGGGAATTCATCAGGAGATCCTGGTCGTCGGTGAGCAGCAGAATGATGTTGGGTTGTGGCGAGTGCGTCGGGCCCGGCGCGGGTGGTGTGGCACTCCGGCCGCATGCCGAGAGCACTAGTGCGAGACACAGGAATCGATACCCGAACCGAGGCCTCTCTGGAACTGCCGGTGCTCGCCGTCTCTCCATCGCGGCGTAGCCTACTGCACGAACAATCAGCGCACGGTACACTCGCTCGGCATGTATCGGCGCTACCTCCTCGCCATCGGGATCACGCTTTCCGCAATCGCCCTCGCGCACTGCAGACCGGGAGGCACGCGGCTGGCGTGGCACCGTTTCGAGCTGTGGTCGCTGCCCCCGCAAATCGAGATCCGGGCTTTCCCTGGGCGAAATCATCCGCTCTCGCGCCCGGTCGTTTCGTTTCTCGGCGCCGAGGAAGTCCGCAACCTCGAGCTCGTACCCGCCAAGCAGCTGGAAGCGTTCCCTAAGCGTCCAGCCGGCCAAGTGAACGCTCTGAAGCAGACCCTCGGCAGTCGCCTGAAGTGGAGTCTCCAACTCGGCGAGCAACCGTATCTCTCGCTCACCCCGTTGAGTTGCAGCAGACCCTGTACCCTGCGCGCCGGCGTGCGCGCCGCCAGCGGCGAGATCACGGAGCTGTTTCACCAGCCGAGCGGCCCGGCTTCGGTGTTCGCGCCCGCCGCCGCCGAGCTCGACCTCGCGCGATGGCGCAATCAGGAGGTCGACCTCCTGATGCAAGTCGACGGCGAGGTGCCTGCGGATGCAACTCCCGCCCTCTGGCCGTATGCGTTGTGGGGATCGCCGACCGTCTACACCCGGATCAAGAGCCACCGCTTTACGGAAGAGGCCAAGAGTGACCCCGGGAAGCCACCGCCCAACATCCTTTTGCTCGGCATCGATACCCTGCGCGCCGATGCGATCGGACCACGCCCCGGCAAGGTGTCGCTGACGCCGTCGATCGATCGCCTCGCTTCGATCAGCGACGTCTATCCCGATGCGTTCACCGCCCTCAACGTCACCAATCCAAGCTTCGCCTCGATTCTGACCGGCTTGTACGGCAAGAATCATGGCGTGTATGACTTGCTGACCCCGCTCGCGCCGGCGCAGGTGACCTTGGCGCAGCTGCTCGCGGCGCGGGGCTATGACACCTTCGCGGTGATCTCGGCACGCCATCTCGGCGATCACAATTCAGGCCTCGGCCGCGGCTTCGGGACGGTCGTCGAAGCGAGCGAACATCTCTCCGCGGAGATGGCGACCGGCGCGGCCTGGGACTGGTTGGAAAAAGCGCACGCACCGTTCTTTGCCTGGGTTCACCTCTTCGATCCGCACACCCCGCACACACCGCCGCAGCCCTATGCTTCGGGCCAGCGTCCGGCGACGGCGAGCGGCGCCGGACGCGTACTCGGGTGGTCGCCGTTTCGCGAGCTCGGGCCCCGGGCGTTCGACGAGCCGGTGCTCGGCGGCCAGCGCGATCTCTACGACGGCGAGGTCGCCTACCTGGATCGCGAAGTCGGCCGCTTGCTCGACGCCATGGACTCGCACGGGATGCTCGAGAACACGATCATCGTGCTGGTGGCGGATCACGGCGAGAATCTCGGTGAACACGGCATCCTCTATCGTCACGTTGGATTGTGGGACACCACCACCCACGTGCCAATGATCGTGCACTGGCCGGGCGGTCGCGCGCCGGGCGTTCGGCGCGGGCTGGTGCAGAGCATCGACCTCTTCCCCACTCTGCTCGCTGCCGTGGGCATAGCTGCGCCACAGAATGACGGCACCGCGCTCTCCGAGCTGGTGGGTGAGAACCGGCACGGCCGGCGGGTAGTGTTCAGCGAACATTCCGGGGCTACGGGCGCCATGGTGCGGAGCGAGCGCTATAAATACATGACGAGTGCCGGCAACCCCATGATCCCTGACGGCGAATATCTCTACGACCTACAAGCAGACCCGGGAGAGTCCCAGAACCTGGTGGGAAAGGGCATGGCGGAGGAAAAGGAGCTTTCGACGGTGCTCGGCCTCTGGCTCCGTGACCGCCGGGCGCCGGCTCACGGGGCCTCTCCTCAACCCCTTAGCGAAGACGACCGCGCCCGGTTGCATGCTCTCGGATACCTCTAGCGCGCAACTCTGGGGAGGCTGGCCCGTATAGTTTGCTCAGGGACGAACTGCTTTCATCGGCTCGCGTGTGGGGGCCTCCTATGACAGGTCGACGACCATGAGCTATAGCCTCGAACTGAGGGATGTACGCAAGAGCTACGGCGATTTCCAAGCCGTGAAAGGCGCGACCTTCGGCGTGCCGCCGGGCACCATCTTCGGCTTGCTGGGACCGAACGGCGCCGGCAAGACCTCCACCATTCGCATGATCATGGACATCACCGCGCCGGACAGCGGCGAGATCCTAATGTCGGGGCGCCCGCGAATTTCGGCAGATCTCCACCGCATCGGCTATCTCCCTGAAGAACGCGGCCTCTATCGCAAGATGACGGTCTTCGATCAGCTCCTCTTCCTCGGCGAGCTCCACGGTCTCGGGCGGGCGGTGCTCGCCAAGCGGATCCAGTCCTGGCTCGAGCGTCTCGAGATCGCCGCCTGGGGCAAGAAGAAGATCGAAGAGCTTTCGAAGGGGATGCAGCAGAAGATCCAGCTCGTCGGCACGCTGCTGCACGAGCCCGATCTCGTCATCTTGGACGAACCGTTCTCGGGACTCGATCCGATCAACCAAGGCCTGTTCAAGGAGGCCTTCGCCGATCTCAAGCGCCAGGGCAAGACGATCCTGCTCTCGACGCACGTGATGGAGCAGGCAGAAAAGCTCTGCGATCACATCTGTCTGATCTCGAACGGCCGCGCGGTGCTCGACGGCGAGCTCCGCGAGATCAAACGCAAATGGGGTGGCAACGCCTTCACCCTGCGCATCGAAGGCGACCCGCAGGTCCTCGCCACACTCCCGGGAGTCGACACGCTCACGGTCTCGCCGGACGACCCGCAGAGCGCGAAAGTGCTCTTGCGGCCGGATGCCAACGGTGCGGACGTCCTCAAGCAGGCGATCGGGCTCGTGCGCGTGCATGAGTTTCGCTCCGAGGAGCCCGATCTCGAACAAATCTTCATCAAGGCGGTGCGCGATGGCGCTCAATAACACCTGGGTGATCGCCCGGCGCGAGTACTTATCGCGCATCAAGACCAAGGGCTTCTGGATCGGCACGTTCCTGCTGCCGGCGTTCATCTTGGCGGTCTCGATTCTGCCGAGCGTTTTCCTCGCGCGCACCAAGACCAGCCTGCGCCTGGCGGTGGTCGACGAAACCGGCCGGGTGGCGACACCCTTGGTCCAGCGCCTCAAGGAAGGCAAGAAGAGCGAAGAAACACCCGCGCAAGCCACCCGACGCGCCACGCAAGAGGTGCAGTCCGGTAGGCCGTCGAGTGCTCCGCCGCAACCGAAGGCGAGCTTCGACGTGACGGTCGAGGCGCGTCAAGGCGAGGCCACTGCACAGCGTGCCGCCCTCGACAGCAAGGTGCTCGACCAGTCGATCGATGCCTGGTTGTGGATCGGTACCGGGACGCTCGAGACCGGTAAGGTCGAGTACCACGGCGTGAGCGTCTCGAACGTCGTGACGCAGGAGAGACTAGAGAACGCGCTCACCGATGTCGTCCGCGATCTGAGGCTGACCGACGCCGGGTACGATCCGGTCAAGGTTCACACCCTACTCAGCTCCGTCGACCTCTCGACCGTGAAGGTCAGCGCAGAAGGCTCCAAGGCCGAGGGTGGTGTCGCCGGCTTCCTGCTCGCCTACATCCTGTTCTTCCTGCTCTACATGATCATCGCGATCTACGGGCAGCAGGTGATGACCGGCGTGCTCGAAGAGAAGTCCTCGCGGATCGTCGAAGTGATCCTCTCGGCGGTGAAGCCCTCTGAGATGATGCTCGGCAAGCTCGCCGGCATCGGCGCGGTAGGGCTCACTCAGCTCGCCATCTGGCTCGCCACCTTGCTCCTGGTCACCGCACCAGCGCTCGGGCTCACTCTGGCGTTCATTCCGGGCGGTATCCCGACCTTGCCACTCGCAGTCGTCGGTCACTTCCTGCTGCTCTTCGTGCTGGGCTATTTCCTGTTCGCGACGTTTTACGCCGCCATCGGCTCCGCATTCAACGACATCCGCGAGGCGCAGCAGGCAGGCGCGAGCGCCATGTTCCTCCTCGTGCCACCGATGCTGCTCGGTCCGATGATCATCAACGATCCTGACTCGACGCTTTCGGTCGCCATGTCGCTGGTGCCGTTCTTCACTCCGCTGCTGATGATGCTTCGCATCGCGGTGAAGATGCCGCCGCTGTGGCAGATCCTGCTCGGCTACGTGCTTACCACGGCGACCGTGCTCTTCATGTTGTGGGTCTGCGCCAAGATCTATCGCGTCGGCATTCTCATGTACGGCAAGAAACCGACGTTCAAGGAGCTCCTGCGCTGGGTGAAGTACGCCTGAGATCGGCGGATTCAATTCGGCGGTTCGGTGTATTGAACTCGAGCACTAGGCACCTTTCCGGTGCCGAGTCGTCGGTTGAAGCGGGCGGAGTGGCCTGTCCAACGATCCCATCGACTCTCCGTCGCGGTCCGTTGAAAACCAATGGTGCGTCGCGAATTCAAACCGTTGGGTGTCCGAGGATGGCCGTGGCGTTCAACGGGAGAGCTCCGGCCCTCGTCTGAAGGCCGCAACTTCAAGAACACCAGTGGGTTCCGGCGTGGTCATCACGCGGTACCTAGGCTTGGCAGTTGATTTGCTGTGCATCTCTGGCGGAGGCATTGAATGAACCTGCGCTTACCGGTCCGCTCCGCCGCCCTCGGGCTCATCCTGGTCTTTGCCACGACCGCGCGGACCACCGCGGAAACGGTCGCGGCCGCTCCCGGTAGCGCAGTGGTGGTCGAGCTCTTCACGTCCCAAGGCTGCTCCACCTGCCCTCCGGCCGATGCACTACTCCGCAAGTTGGCTGCCGAACCGGGGGCGCAGAGCCATCTCGTTATCCTCGGCTATCACGTCGACTACTGGAACCAGATCGGTTGGACCGACCCGTACTCCTCGGCGACTTGGTCGGAGCGTCAGACGGCATACTCCAAGAGTCTCCCGGCCGGCGAGAACTACACGCCTCAGACCGTGGTCAACGGCCGCCGCCTTTGCGTCGGCTCGGACGAGCCTGCCCTTCGCCAGCTGATCGCCGAAGCCGCGGCACGTCCGAGCGCTCACCTCGAGCTCCACTTGCAGCGGTCTGGATCGAAGATCAACGCCGACATCGTGGCGGCCCCGCCCGCCGGCAGCATGGCCAAGCTCGACCTGATGTACGCGGTCATCGAAAGCGGCATGGACACCGCGGTCAAGTACGGCGAGAACGCGCACAAGACCCTGCGCGACGATTTCGTCGTCCGCCGACTGGGTCGCGCCTTCATGCTTCAAGGCGCGGAGCACCGGGATTCACTCAGCGTCCGGCTCGGGCATGGCTGGGTTCCCGAGCACACGCAGATCGCCATCTTCCTGCAGGATCCCGAGACTCACGAGATCTTCGGCGGTGCCAGCGCCGCGGTGCCGCAGTAGCGTCGATCGGCGAGCGATCGGAGCGCATTTCCTGTCACCCAGCCCCGTGGAGCGAGCCCCGGCCCCCCAAACGCTAGAGTTCGGAGTGCAGGACACTCCGACGATCCCGATGTCGAAACTCCGCAAGAACCTCCTCGTTTTTGCCATTGGACCGCTGATCGGCGTCATCCAGGTGGCAGGCCTGGTGCTGGGCTCTCAGACGGTCGATGCTCCGATCAAGCTCGCGCCGATCGTCTGGACGATGGTCAATGCCACCGTCTGGGGACTCTTTCTCCCTCTGATCGTGCGGTGGAGCGAGCGCGACCCCCTGACCACGGAAAAGTGGCGCGGCCAGGCTCTTCGACACACGGCACGTTCGATCGCGATCTCGATCGGAACCGGAATCGTGGTCTGGGCGGTTCGCTTGGCAGCCTTCAGTGTTCTCGGCACCGAGCCTCTGTCGGCGCGTGAGATCGTCGGCAGACTCTTCGGCAGCTGGATGCTGTACGACGCCTTTCTGTATGCCGTACTGCTCGGAATCGTGAGCGCTCTCGCCTCGCAATACGAACTGCGCGAGAAGGCGCTCGACGCAGCGCGTCTCCAGGCAACGCTGGCTGAGACCGAGATCAAGCTGCTCAAGGCCGAGCTCGATCCCCATTTCCTGTTCAACGCGCTCCATACCATCTCAGCCTTGGTCCATCGCGACCCTGAAGCCGCGGATCGGATGATCTGCCGGCTGAGTGATTTCCTGCGCCTCTCGCTCTCGACTGCCGCTTCCCCCGAGGTGTCGTTGCAGCAGGAGCTCGAGCACTTGCAGAGCTACATGGAAATCCAGATGGTGCGCTTCCGCGGGCGCCTGACTCTCGAAGTCGAGGTGGCCGCGGAGTTGCTCTCGTGCAGGGTGCCCAACTTGTTGCTGCAACCGCTGATCGAGAACGTGGTGAAGCACGCCGTGTCGGCCAGCCATCGCCCGGTCCACGCGTCGGTGCGCGCCCGCCGGGATCGCCAGCAGTTGGTGCTCGAGATTTCGGACAACGGTCCCGGCCTGCCCTCGAGCGGCGCCGACGGCCTGCGCGAGGGGATCGGCCTGACCAATACGCGCGGCCGGCTGGAGAAGCTCTACGGATCGGAACACCGGATCATGATCGGCACGCGCTCGGGTGGCGGCATGCAGGTCTCGATCGCCGTGCCCTACGCACTTTCGGACGACGCCGCGGGTGCGACCACGCAGGACGACCGCCGCCCTGGAGAGGACTTCACCCATGCTGCGCGCTCTCATCGTTGACGACGAACCCGCCGGGCGCGACCGCCTGCGGGATCTGCTCCAGAAGCACCGTGACATCGAGGTCACAGCCGAAGCCGAGGACGTGCCGCAAGCTCTGACCGCGCTGCGCGAGACCTCTCCGGACGTAGTCTTCCTCGACATCCAGATGCCCGGCGCCGATGGCTTTCACCTGATCGACGAGGTCGGCGTTCGCTCCATGCCCGCGGTCGTGTTCGTCACCGCGTATGAAGAACACGCTCTGCGCGCCTTCGACGTCGATGCCGTCGACTACCTGCTCAAGCCCTTCGACGAAGACCGCTTTCAAGCCGCCCTCTCACGCGTCCGCGAGGACTTGCTCTCCCGCCGTCAACGCAAGCAAGACGAGCGCCGGCGGCCGATGGATCGCCTGCCTCTGCGCTCCGCCGGACGCGTGAGTTTCCTCAAGGTCCACGACATTGTGTGGGTCGACGCGGCGCACAACTACGTGCGCATCCACACCAGCGACGGCCAGTCTCACGTCGTGCGTGAGGCGATCAGCGATCTCGAGGGCAAGCTCGATTCCGAGCAGTTCCTGCGCATCCATCGCTCGACCATCGTCAACGCCGAGCACGTGCGCGAGCTCGAGCTCAGCACCTACGGCAACTACATCGCCATCCTGACCAACGGCCAGAGGTTGACCGTCAGCCGGTCGTTTCGTGATCGGTTACCGACGCTCCTCGGCAACTGATCGGCCACGATGAGGCACCTCGTCGAGCTCGGGCTTCTCCTGACTGTGCGCTAGAATCCAGTGCCGCCGGATTCGCCCCTGGCGCGAGACCTCGAGGGCTTGGGATCGTGGAAAAGCTTCCGCGCTGGCTGGAGAAGCCTGGCTTCACCGACCTCGGCTGCGCGGTGTCCCTTCTCGGCGCCTCGTGGGTGGCAGCCACACTCGAACCCACCTTTCACGATTTTTGGTTACAAGCACCGCTCTTCGTCGAGATCCCATTAGTGTGCACAGGCCTTCTCCAGCGCCTTCCCTTCCAGCTGCCGTCGACCGTGGCACGGGTAGTTCACCTCATCTTGATGGTGGCATACGGCCTGGGCTTGGCGTTGGCAGCGCTGATGCTGGTGTCGATCCTGTTCGCGGGGATGGCGGTGATTCTCGGGCCGGCGTGCGCGCTGCTCGCGACCAATTCGTGGTACACACTGCGACGGATCGCCGCTCGGCGAGCCCTCGCGCTCGCCCCAGCGTAGAGCTCTCCGAGGGATGAGTCGAGGGTCCTTCATGTCGACGTGAACCGGGAACGGAAAGCCCTGGTCCCGTACACACCTGAGCAAGTCCGGGCACGCGCTCGGGTCGTTCGACGACACCAGCCCTCCTGTTCCACCAGGCGAAGCCAGGAACGCGGGATCCGACAGCGGCGGTCCGGTGCGCTAGGGCTTGCGCGTGCGCGATTCAAGCACCTCGACCACGCCGGGGTCGAGGTGAACGTCGAGTTGCGGAAACGCGATCGTGATCTTGGCCTCGCGCAGGGCTCGCCAGAGGGCAAGGTTCATGTCCGAGCGCCGTTTGCGCATCGACCATGGATCGTCGATCCACACCGAGACTTCCCAGACCACCGAGGAGCCTGCGAACTCGACGAGCAGAATGCGCGGCTCGGCCGCCAGACGCCATTCGAGGTCGCCGGCTACAGCGGTGAGCACCCTGCCGACCTCGTCCATGTCCGAGGAATAGGCCACTCCGACAGTCGTTCGCAGCCGATACTGGCGATCGCGGAAGGTGTAGTTCTTGACCGCTCCCTGCACCAGCTTGGCGTTGGGAATAATCTCGCGCTCGTCGTCCAGGGTGCGCGCGATGGTGGCGCGGATTCCCATCTTCTCAACCAGCACTGGCCGACCATCGAACTCGATGATGTCGCCGGGCTTGATCGAACGCTCGATCAGCAGGATTACTCCGGAGACGAAATTCTCGCCGATGTTCTGTACCGCGAAGCCCAGCGCCAGAGCGAAGACCGCGCCAGCGGCGAAGAAGGCCGTGAGATTGAGTCCGGCGGTGTGAAAGGCCACGCCGAAACCCAGCGCGATGGTGCCATAGCGAACGATGCGCAGCAGCGCACGCAACTCGCCCTCGTCATGGACCCCGCGCGCGAGCAGCACCCGCCGGAGCGTGCGCTGCAGCAGCAGCGAGACCAGGAGGGTCAGCGCCGCCACCACCACCACCACGATCAGCGTTGCCAGGGTGACCTGCGTGCCGCCGATCTCAAACAGCTCGATGTCGTAACCCGGGACGTGCTGGTGAAGCGCGGCAACGCCTGGGTCGAGTGTCGGCACGCGTTTCATTCTATGGCCGGCTTCTGCCGGCGCCAGCATCCGTACTCGAGCGGGGCCTGGCGCTCGGGCAGCCCGTGCCGCCTTGCCGACGGGACGCTGCCCGGTCAGAGGCCGCGCACCGAAAGGCAGGCAGGAATGATGGGCTGAGGCGATAGAGCTTGGTAGCGCATACGGGATTCGAACCCGTGTTACCGCCGTGAGAGGGCGACGTCCTAGACCCCTAGACGAATGCGCCGTGGTGAGGGCCCCTTGCGGGGGGTGAAAAGTATCAAAAGCCCCGGGGGCGGCGCAACCTCCCGGCCTGCGTCGCGTAGACTGGCGCGCACATTGTTGGGAGGCCCACATGGAGCCTGTGATCGAACCAGTCGAGTCGAACGCCACGACCGAGCGCGCGCCGCGGCAGCGTTTGCGCGAGTTCGAGGTCCGCGTCACCGAGGTGATCTGGGAGACCGCGGACAGCGTGACGTTGGTGTTCGACGCCGGTGATGAGCCCTTGGACTACAAGGCGGGGCAATTCCTCAGCCTCCGGCCGCAGCAGATCGAGGTGCTGAAAGGCATCGCCGCGTACTTCGAGGAAGCGAAGGGCAAGAAGGAGCCCGCGCGCGCCTACTCGATGACCTCGGCGCCGCACGAGCCTCTGGCGATCACCATCAAAGAGGAGCTTTTCGTGTCGGGGACGACGAAGTATCCGCCGCTGCTCTCGCCGTTTCTGGTCTGGGGGGTGCGGGCCGGGATGACGTTCAAGGTGACCGGGTTCGGCGGTCCGTATGCACTGCCGGCGGACATCGAATCGGAGACCGACCACATCGTCCACATCTGCGCCGGCTCGGGGATCGTGCCGAACTACAGCATCTTGAAGGACGCGCTGCACCGCAAGCTCAGCCTCCGGCACACCCTCATCTACGGCAACAAGACCTGGGCGGACGTGATTTTCCGCGACGCTCTCGAGCGCTTGGCGGCGGAGAATCCGGATCGGCTGCGCGTGGTCCACACCTTGAGCCGGGAACAACCGACCGCAGCGATGGCGGGCGACGTGCGCCACGGCCGCGTCAGCGCCGAGTTGATCGGCGAGTTCTGTCCCGAGCCGAAGGCCATCCGGGTGTTCACCTGTGGCCCGGCCAACGGACCCTTCGAGCGCAAGGCGGCGCGGGAGAAGGGGGAGGAACTGAAGCCGCGCTTCCTCGAGACGACGCTCGAGTCCTTGAACGCCGTGGGCGTACCCAAGGAGCATGTCCACCGCGAGAGCTACGGCTGATCGATCTCGTGAAACGGTAATTTCGGCGCGGGCTGGCTTCGACTCCGCTCAGCCAGCGCAGGCGGCTGCCCAATGGCGGACGGTGCTAGTCGAGCTGCCGGAGGATGATCCGCACACCATCCGGGTCGCGGGTCTCGAACGCCAGCCCGCCCTCGCTATCGCGGCGCAGGCCGCCGGGGATGTTCTTGTCGCGGAAAATCAGCTCCTGGTACGCGGTCTCGGCCGACGGCACCACCAGCGAGAGGACGAGCTTTTGATCCGGCCCCTGGAAGTCGTAGCGCTCATCGCGCGCGCCACCCTGCTCGGAACGATGGCGACCGCGGATTTCGATCACTCCTGAACCTGCCTGGTACAGCGCACCGCGACCCTCCTCGCGATCCCAGCTCTGCACTCGCGGCAGCGCCAGAATTTCGCCGTAGAAGCGGCACGTACGCTCGAAGTCCGCTGCTCGTACGACGACTCGAAATTGCCGAATTTCCATGCTCTCTCCCCGCTCTCGCAAGCCCCGCGCGCGCCCCCGTCACGATGGTATTCTTCGCGCCGTGAAAGCCTGCCCGTGGCGGTTCGTTTTCGCCACCATCTTACTTCTCCTGCCGCTCACTGGAAAAGCACAGGAGGCGCCTCCGACCGACGCGCCGGCCGCGCCGGCGACGGTCGCCGGACTGCTCGCCGTGCGCACGGAGACGGCGCCGCTCACTATTGCTCTACAGCCGGGCGGACCCCTCTTCGCGCTCGCTCCGATCGCGGCCAAGCTCGGCGGCGAATTGAAGCCCGATCCTCTGGGCCAGAGCTTCGTGCTGGTCTTGCGCGACACCTCGATCGTGCTCGGCGCCAACAGTCCGGCGGCAACCGTGGGTACCGAGATCATCGGCCTGTCGCAGTCGACGGCGCAAACGCCCGAAGCCGGGCTGCTGGTTCCGCTCGACCTACTCCAGCGCACGTTCGGTGACATCGAGGGCTATGAATTCGAGTGGCGCCCCGCCGAAATGCGTCTGGTGGCCGCGCCGCGCGAGCAGCGGGACATCCAAGTCACCGTCGACCTCGTGCACCTGCAGGGAGTCTCGACGCTGGTGTTGCAGTTCGCCCAGCCCCCGCGAGTGAAGGTCAGCCCGAGCGCCAGCGCCATCGACGTGTTGCTCGAAGGCGACCGCGCGCAGGCGCCCAGCCCGGCGCCACGCATTGAAGACCCGCTGGTCAAGACCGTCGAAGTCACGCCGGATCGCATCCACATCGATCTCGTCGCGGGAACCGCGAATCAGAACTACACGCTGCGCAATCCCTATCGCTTGGTCTTCGACATCTTCCCTCAGGCCACGGCGCGCCCGACCACCGCCACTCCGGCCTCGCCCTTGCGTCGTCAGCCGGGAATTCAGACCATCGTCATCGACCCTGGGCACGGGGGTACCGAAACCGGGGCAATCTCCGCCAAGGGCACGCAGGAGAAAGAGCTCACGCTGCTTCTCGCCCAGACGCTCAAGAGCAGTCTGGAGGCTCACCTGCCGGTCCGCGTATTGCTGACCCGCGGCGAAGATGCCTTGCTGCCGCTCACCATGCGCTCGGCTCTGGCCAATCAATTCAAGGCTGATCTGTTCATCTCGATTCATCTCAACTCGTCGACCGGAGCGGGCGCCAGCGGCACGGAGACGTACTTCCTCTCCACCAAGGCGAGCGACGAGCGCGCCGCCCAGTCGGCAGCGACGGAGAACGCCGGCGGCGAGAACGGCACTCCGGCCGGTGCCGCGGGTTCCGAGGGCGACCCGCTCTATGACTTGCAGCTGATCCTCTGGGATCTCGCACAAAGTCACCATCTTTCGGAAAGCCAACGCTTCGCCAACCTCGTGCAGGCCGAGCTCAACCAGACGCTCGGCCTGAAGGACCGCGGTGTGAAGCAGGCGCCGTTCGTCGTCCTCATGGGCGCCGCGATGCCCGCGGTGCTCGTCGAATTGGGATTCCTCAGCAATCCCGCGGAGGAAGCGAAACTGCTTCAACCGGCGTACCGCGCGAATCTCATCGCAGCCTTGGTTCGGGCGGTCGAGCGCTACCGGGCCCCCTCCGACTCTCCCGTTGAATCGCAACCGGCTCCCGCGCGCGGCCCCGCTCCGGCTCCGGCGAGCCCGCCGGGGAAAACCCATCGATGACCCGCAGGTGGGCCGCAATCCTCATCGTTCTCGTCTGCCTGGCGGCCCTCGCGGCCCTCGTCTGGTGGAGACGATCCGCGACACCGCAACTCGCGCCCGCGCCGAGCGGTCGCTCCGCCACGAGCGAGGCGCCAGTTGCAGGAGCAACAAAGGGCGTGACGGCAGCGTGGCCGGTGCACCTGTACTTCCCCGGCCGTGATGGGCTGCTCTACGCCGAGTCGCGTGACCTCGAGGTCACGGACGATCCGCAGAATCGCTTGCGGGCCTTGGTCGCCGGCGTGCTTTCCGGCCCACACGACAGTGCGCTAGTCCCCGCCCTGCCGGCCGACGTGCAGGCTCAAACCGTCTACCTCGCTCCAGACGGCGTCGCCTATGTCGACCTACACTCCGCGGACCGGTCGCTGCCGCCGCCTTCGGGCTCGCAGGCCGAGATGGCGACGGTGTACAGCCTGGTCAATTCCGTCGGCCTCAACCTGCCCGACGCCAGGCGCATCGCATTGCTTTGGAACGGTACCCAGCTCGAGAGTTTCTCCGGGCATCTGGATACGCGGCACCCGCTGGCGCCTGATACGTCTCTGCTTGCTCGCCCGCAGCCCGCTTCGCAGTGAGCGCCGATGCTCCCATCGGGGTTTTCGACTCCGGGGTCGGCGGCCTGACCGTCGTCGACGAGCTCCGTCGCCAGCTGCCCAACGAGTCCATCCTCTATCTCGGCGATACCGCGCGCCTGCCCTACGGAACCAAGTCGCAGGCCACGGTCACCGAGTACACGCGGCGCAACCTGGCGTTCCTGCGCGAACGCAACGTGAAGGCGATGGTGGTCGCTTGCAATACCGCCTCGGCGCTCGCCCTGCCGTACTTGGTTGCCGAGGAGCCCACCTGGGGCGTCATCGAGCCCGGCGCTGTTCGGGCGGCCGCGACCAGCCGCGGCCGGGTAGGCGTTATCGCGACCGAAGCTACCGTGCTCTCGAATGCCTACGGCGCAGCGCTCGAGCGTCTGCGGCCCGATCTCGAGGTGTGGAGTGAGGCGTGCGCGTTGTTCGTGCCGCTGGTCGAGGAGGGATGGCAGGACGACCCGGTCGCCGAGTTGGTGGCGGAGCGCTACCTCGCGCCGCTCCGCGTGCACCGGGTCGACACCGTGGTGCTCGGCTGCACACACTACCCTCTGCTCCTTCCGGTGCTCAAGCGGGTGCTCGGCGACGAAGTCGAGCTGGTCGATTCCGGCGCCGCGGTCGCCGGGTTCGTCGCTACGGGCCTCGCGACCGCAGGCTTGCTGCGCGCATCGGCAGCGCCACCGGAATATCACTTCTGCGTCACCGACTCTGCGCGGCGTTTCGGACGGCTCGCTCGGCGGATCCTCGGCGATGCCGAGGTCTCGCTCGAACACGTCGACGTTCGTTGAGCACACGCACGCCGCCATAGAATCTCTCCATGACTGAATCCTCTTCCGTGCGCCGTGCTGCCGGCCGGACCGCAGACGCCTTGCGTCCCGTCATCATCCATCCTTCACCGCTCAAATACCCCGAGGGCTCGGCCCTGATCGAGGTCGGAGACACGCGCGTGCTGGTTGCCGCAACCCTCGAATCGCGCGTGCCGTCGTTCCTCGCCGGTTCGGGTCGCGGCTGGCTGACCGCCGAGTACGCCATGCTGCCGCGGGCCACGTCGACACGTTCTCAACGCGAGGTCAGCCAGGGCCGGCCGTCCGGACGAAGCGCCGAGATTCAGCGCCTGATCGGCCGCAGCCTGCGCGCCGCGATCGACCTCAGCGCTCTGCCCGACCGCACCCTGACGATCGATTGCGATGTGCTTCAAGCCGACGGCGGGACGCGAACCGCCTCGATCACCGGTGCCTACGTCGCCGCGGCGCTGGCCTTCGCGCGGGCCTACCTGAGCGGCGATCTCGCACGCTGGCCGCTAACCGCGCAAGTCGCGGCGATTTCCGCGGGCTTGGTGAACGGCGTGCCCTTGCTCGATCTCGACGCCCCGGAAGACCAATCCGCCGACGCCGACATGAATGTCATCGCCACGGTCGACGGACGGCTGATCGAGATCCAGGCCACGGGGGAAAAGCGGCCGTTCGAAAGACGCGAGATGGACACCCTGCTCGACCTCGCGCTCGCCGGCATCCGGCAGCTCGGCGCGCTACAGGAGAGCGTGCTCGGTCCGACTCTCGCGGAAGTGTGCGAAGTCCAAGCCAAGGGCCGGCGGAAGCCCGCGGCACCGAAAGACGAAAAGGATCTCTGGGGAAAGCCCAGCTAACCGATCGGCGGCTGCAGCAGCTCGGTCGCACGTGGAAAGCGCTCCCGATAGTCGGCGCGGCTCGCCTCGATCACGCGCCGCGCCTCTTCGTGCCCGTAGACCTCGGCGATCTCGACCGGCCGGTTGATCGCGTCGGGTGCCAACTTGTAGGTGAGGAAATAGTGCTTCAGGCGCTCGAGCTGCGCGCTCGCCATCTCGGCGAGGTCGGTGAGCTTGCCGAACGCGACGTCGTCCTTCAGCACCGCGATGATCTTGTCGTCGGCTTCGCCGCGGTCGATGACGCGCAGGCCGCCGATCGGCACCGCCTGCAGCAGGAAGCCGCCATGCGAGAACGCCTTCTCGCTCAACACGCAGATGTCGAGCGGATCGCCGTCGCCGATCAGCGCCTTGCCCGCGACGCGCGCCCCGAGCTCGGCCACGCGCGGACCGCAGTAGGTCTGCGGCACGAAGCCGTAGAGCGACGGACAGGCGCTCGAAAACTGCTGCGGGCGGTCGACCTTGAGGAAGCCCGTAGCCTTGTCGAGCTCGTATTTCACCGTGTCGGAAGGCACGATTTCGATGTAGACCGTGACCACCTCGGGCGCGTCGCGGCCGATCGCAACGCCGTGCCACGGATGCGGCTGGAAAAGAATCTCGATGAGATTCTGCGTCTCGTCGGTCATCAGAGAACGTTGCCGGAAAGCGGCACGACGAAGGTGGGATCGAAAGCGGACGACGTCTTGATCGTGAGCTGCCCGCTGAATGGGCCTTTGGGCATCGACGACGCCAAGCGCACCCCGACGACCATGTGCTTGCCGTCCGGCAGCACGCGGATCTCGGCGGAAACCCCCGGCACGTCGCTTTCCGCGCTCAGCACCTTGACGTCAGCGGAGCCGAGGTTCTCCAGGTGAAGCTCGCGCAGGTACGCCGGCGTCGCCAGGACGTCCCCAAGGTTGGCGTCGACCGGAATGAGCACCAGCGATGGCGACATGAAACCGGTGAGGGCCACCACGACTTGCGCGGCGTGCGCTTGGTTAGTCTGGATGTACGCCAGGGCATTGATCGGGCCGGCCTGGGCTAGGGGATCGAGCTCGGCCTCGATGCGCCATTGACGTCCGCGGCCGTCGGGATCGCGGTCTACGCCGAGCAGCTCCTTGAACGAGAGTCGCACCGAGGAAGCGGACGCCGCGGCGCCGGTGACCGTGAAGTCGTCGCCATCGAGCGCCCAGAGGACAATCGAGGCCTTGGCGGCGGGTTCGTGCTGTACGCCCTTGAGGCGAATCAGGTCCGGCTTGGTCACTGTGTGCGGCTTGATCATGGCCTTCAACGTGAGGATCGTTCGCGGCGTCTCGGGGTCGTTGGTCGAGACGGTGATCTGCTTCGCCACTCCGCCCATCATCCGCGAGGTGTCGAGCACGGCGCGAATCACCCCACTTTTGCCAGGTGCAATCTTCGGTTCGCTCGACACCGCCGTGCACGAACATCCCGCGGTGACTCCTTGAATCAAGAGATCGGCGGAGCCCTCGTTGCGCACCACGAATTCGTGGGTGACCGAGGCATTCATATCGACGTCGGAGAAATCGAATACCGGCTCCGGCACGACGAGCTTCGGTTGTTTCACGACGACCGCAGGAGCAGCGCCGCAAAGCCCCGCCAGCACTGCGCCCATCAACACCATGCCTGCCATTCCGTGGGTAAACCTGCGGCTGTCGGTCGTTCTCATGGGGCGTCTCCCTGGAATCAGAATGCTACACTTTGAAGGTCTCGTGACCCAGTCTCGAAACCCTTCGACACTCGATATCTACTGCATCGCGATCGGCGGCACCGGCATGGCGCCTCTTGCCTGTCTTTTGCAAGACGAGGGCCACCGCGTCCGCGGTGTCGACGGCAAGCTCTACCCCCCGATGAGCACGCTGCTCGAGGGCGCCGGAATCGTCCCCCTCGAAGGGTTCGACGCTGCCCATCTCTCGCCTGCGCCCGATCTGGTGGTGGTCGGAAACGCGGTTCCGCGGACCAACCCGGAAGCTCAGGAGGCCGACCGCCTCGGCCTCGAACGGATCTCGATGCCTCAGGCGCTGGCCCGATTCTTTCTCGACGGGCGGCGGCCCCTGGTGGTGGCGGGAACCCACGGTAAGACGACAACCACTGCCATGGCGGCCTGGGTTTTCAGCGCTTGCGGCACGGATCCGGGCTATCTCGTCGGCGGTGTGCCGCGCAATCTCGAGCGCAGCTTCCATCGCGGCAACGGAATGCGCTTCATCCTGGAGGGCGACGAGTACAACGCCGCCTACTTCGATCGCGGCGCGAAGTTCCTCCACTACCAACCGGAAACTCTGCTTCTCACCAGCGTCGAGCACGACCACGTCGACTTGTACCCGACCGCGCAGAGTCTCGAGGATGCGTACGCCCGGCTGATCGCCTTGCTGCCCGCGGACGGATTGCTCGTCGCTTGCGGCGACAGCGACGAGATTCGCATTCTGGCCGCTGATTCGCCGGCTCGCGTGGTGTTCTATGGGCTCACGGAGCGCAACGACGTACATCCCAAGGACCTCCAGTCCACGCCCGCGGGAATGAGTTTCACGCTCGTCGACCGCAGCGGCAACTCGACCGTCGAAATTCATCTGACACTGCCGATGTGGGGGGACTACAACGTCGGCAACGCGCTCGCCGTCTGGACCGCGGCACGGCGCGACGGGATCGCACCCGACGCGATTCGCCGAGCACTCGCTTCCTTCCAGGGCGTGAAGCGCCGCCAAGAAGAGGTGGGCGGCGGGGGCGGCGTCCTGGTCGTCGACGACTTCGCGCACCATCCGACCGCGGTCGGGAAGACCCTCGATGGCCTTCGTCAGCACTACCCCGGACGCCGCTTGGTGGCGCTCTTCGAGCCGCGCAGTCTGACCGCGGGGCGGGAGTTCTTCTTCGCTCCTTACGTCGAGGCCTTCGAACGCGCCGACCGGGTGCATTTCGCCCCGACGTTCCATGCCGCGCGGTTAACCGCCGAGGAGCGTTTGGATCTGCCGGCGCTCGCGGCCGCGCTCGGCGCGAAGGGCACTCCCGCGACGGCCTACGTCAGCATTGACGAGTTGCTCGACGCCGTGATCGAACAGGCCCAGCCGGGTGACGTGCTCGTCACCATGAGCTCAGGCAGCTTCTCGGGCGCGCCACAGCGCCTCGCGGCCGCACTCGCTAGCCGGGACTGACGGCACCGTCGAGTCCGTGGGCTCGCAGGGCGTTTTCCAGCACCTTTTCCGGCGCAACTCGTAGGGCCAGCTCGCGCTCGGGGTCCATCGGCAGGGCGGCGGCCGGCACCAGCCCCACGAGCTCGCTCGCGCGCACCGCGACGCCCGCGCGCGCTGCTGCCGCTTCAACCGCGGCGAACGCCGTCGTCATCGAGGTCACCCGATAGTCGAGCAAGTTGAGACTCACCTGGACGACGCCGCGCGAACTGAGCTCGACACCGATTGCGCGCAGCGCGGCAAGCCCGCCGCTCGATTCGCGCACTTGGCGAGCGATGCTTCGCGCGAGCTCCAGATTCGCGCTTTCGAGGACCACGTTGAGCGCCACGAGAAAGAACCGCGACCCGACCACGGTCACACCCGCCGATGGGTGGACCGTCGCCGGACCGAGATCCGGGGCCCAGCCGGGGCGGCGGATCTTCTCGCCGAAGCCCTCGAATCCGCCTCGGCGAATGAGCGGTAGGGCTCGCCTCTCCGACCGGCGCGCCGCATATTCGTAGAGGTACACGGGCAAGGCGAAGTCCGATGCCACGGCCTCGGCCAGATGCTCCGCGACCGCCGACGCGTCCTTCATGGAGGCGCCATGGAGCGGCACGAAAGGCACTACATCGACCGCGCCTACGCGGGGATGGACACCCTGGTGCGCACGCAGGTCGATGGCCTCGATCGCAGCATCGAAGAGCGCCAGCACCCCGCCGTGCAACTCGTGCGCCGTTCCGGCCAAGGTCAACACCGACCGGTTGTGGTCGGCATCGCTGTGCACGTCGAGCACCCGTGCACCACGAATCTTGCACGCAGCCGCCAACGCCGCGACGATTTCCGGTCGCCGCCCCTCGCTGACGTTGGGAACACACTCGAAAAACACGTAAAACGAAGCCTACACTTGACAGCCGTCGCGCCGTGTTCTAAAAACGCCACTCGATGAAACGCCAGTCCTCCTCCCATCCCGCCATGGCCATGGCCATGTGTATGTGTTGCGTGCGCAACTGCGGGCGAGGAGCTCGTCTATCCTGATCGTGTAGTTCAACCCCAGGCTCGACGACCCCAAGACCCGCGAAGCTCGCGGGTCTTTGTCATTTCAGACCTTCGGCAATCGCGGTTCTCCAGGGGCGTCGTTCCACCGACGCAAGAGCAAGGAGACCGCCATGAGCACGAAGTCGTCGCAAACCAACGAGACCGCACCGCCCGCCGCGCCGTACCGCTTCGAAACCCTGCAGGTTCACGCCGGCCAGGAACCCGCGCCCGGCACCAACGCGCGCGCCGTGCCGATCTACCAGACCACCTCGTACACCTTCGACGACGCGGCGCACGGCGCCCGGCTGTTCGCGCTGCAGGAGTTCGGCAACATCTACACGCGGATCATGAATCCGACCACCGACGTCTTCGAGAAGCGCATCGCGGCGCTCGAAG
>JBDTNL010000029.1:0-46073 GCA_039933785.1 Acidobacteriota bacterium | reverse complement strand
GGCCTGCGGCAGCGGAGGCGGCGGGGGGCGGGAAATGGAGCCCCAGCTCCAGTCGATCAGAGGCAGGGCGCGCAGGAGGCCTCGGGGTCGCCCGCAATTCGGGCCATGAGCTCCTCGAGGTCCAGCGTCGTCAACGCCCGGCGATAGGCGTGAGTTCCCACGATCAGATCCGGCGGCTGCGCCAGGCGATCGGCGATGCGCTGCCGGATGCGCCTGGCGTTGCGCTGGGCCGTTGCATGAACTTCCACCCAGCCTTCACGAAAACCGGCGGCAAGATCCGGAGCTTCCGCTGGCAGATCCAGGAACGCGCGACGCGCCCGCCGCATGGTCTGCGGAGTCAACACACGGCGGACGATGCGGCGCCGCAGCTCGGTCTCTCCGAGGGCCTCCAAGCGGCGCCGGTCGTAACGATCCGGGACATCGTCGAGGTCGAGGGCCAGATTGAGCAAGCAATACTCGTGATCCACCATGACCAGCCGCGGGCCCGCGGCGGTCTCGCACAGGAAGGCGTTACGGGGTCGCAGGTCGGCGTTCGAGAGCAGATAGCCGCAGGCGAAGTGGCGACCGATTTCCCGCGCCATCGTCCGGTGGATTCCGTGTCCGGCGGGCGAGAGTTTTTCTCCCTGGGCCGCCGTTGAGACCAAGAGCGGCTCGCGTCCCGCAAGCACCGCCACCTCGGTGCTCTCGATACCGAACTCCGGCAGCAACTCGTGGACGAAGCGCTCGACCTCGGCGGACTCGGGGTGCAGGAAGCGCTTGAAGTAAACCGTCGACATCGCCTCGTCGAACTTCGCGGTTCCCCGAGCGACAAGGTTGTAGCGCCCCTGCTCGGTCGCTTCGAGCGGTTCGAACGAGACCAGATCGCCCGACCGGCCCGCAAGCTCCAGCGGTTGACCGATTGCGAGGAGCGGCTGGGGCGTGCCGGCTTCGTCCCAGGCCCAGAAACCCAACTCACCGATTCTCGCCACCGAGAGCGTGCGCCGGGATTGGCCCACCAGAATCGCGCTCAGGCCCGCTTCGCAAGGCGCCACGACATCGTTCACCAGGGAATCGCCGACCATTAGGGTCGAGCCCGGCTCGACACCGAGGCGCGAGCAGGCTTCCCGATAAAGCGCTGGTTCGGGCTTTCGCGCGCGCTCGTCGCACGAGAAGAGCACGGCGTCGAACAAGGGCGCGAGCCCGGTGCGCTCCAAAGGCTCACGATAGGGGCTCGCCGAATTGGTGAGCAGGCCGAGCCGAATGCCGCGACGCTTGAGAAAACCGAGCAAGGCAATGGCGCCCGGCAGCAGGTGAACGGAGTCGAGCTCCTCGTGCAGCAGTCCGAGCGCCCGGTCGCGGAAGGCCTGGTCGTCGCCACGCCCGAAGCGGGCAAGGATCGCGTCGACGAAGGCTTCGTGACTCGGGAACGGTGTCACCAGCAAGGTGTCGCGCTCGAAGCCCGCCCAGGCTCGGCGCGCACCCGGATCCAGCCGCGAGATCTCGCGGCGAAACACTGGACTCGTGGTGGAGAGCAGCGTGCCGTAGAGATCGAAGATGACCGCGCGTGGCGCGCTCAATGCTCTTCGTCCCGGAAGCCGCGCGGCTTGAGGTTGTGGTGGCGCAGGAAATCCATGAACTTCTGGTACTGGTCGGCCGGCAGCCGCCAGCGCTCGAGTAGGCTGCGATAGCTGCCCTGAGCCTCGCGGAGCCCGCGCGCCACCAACTGGCGCACCTCGCCTCGGTTGAGCTCGCGATTGAGGAACGGCTCGCGCACCAGGGTCCAGAAATCACCTTCGGTCCAGGAGAGCTGACGCTGGATTTCGCCGAGCTGTTGGCTGGAAGGCGCCGAGCCCTGTTCGAGCCGATCCACGAAGTCGCGCGGCTCGATCAGGTCGTCGTCGGAAAGCGCGTAGCCGGTGGTTGCGATGCTGATCAGCTCACGCACGTTACCCGGCCAGTTGTAGCCGGCCAGCAAGCCGAGCGACTCCTCGGAAAACCGCTTTGCCGCGCCGTAGTGCGCCTGTAGCTTTTGCAGGAAGTGTTCGAGCAGCAGGCGCCAGTCTTCGCCCCGGTCGCGCAGCGGCGGAATCTCGACCAGGAAGTAGCGTAGGCGGAAGAGCAGGTCGCGGCGGAACTGCTCTTGCGCCACCATGGCGTTCAAGGGCCGGTTGGTGGCGGCCACGATGCGGACATCGAGGCGCCGGGTAGCGGTTGCGCCAAGCGGCTGGAACTCGCCGGTCGACAAAGCGCGCAGCAGCATGACCTGGGCGCTCATGAAGAGGTCGGCGATTTCGTCGAGGAAGATCACGCCGCCTTCGGCGGTCTCGAAGGCCCCCTTGCGGTCGGCGACGGCGCCGGTAAAGCTGCCGCGCTTGTGTCCGAAGAGCTCGCTCACCGTCAGATTGCCCTCGCCGTACTGCGGGCAGTTGACCGAGACGAACGGGCGCTGCGAGCGGCGCCCGAGCAGGTGCAGGGCTCGGGCGAAGCACTCCTTGCCGACGCCGCTCTCGCCGAGAATCAGGACCGGCTCGCGAAAATTGGCCACCTTCTCGAGTCGCTGCAGCTGGCTCTCGAGGAGCGGCGAGCGTCCGACGATCTCGACCGCATGGTCGGTTCCCCAGCGCGCCGAGGACATCTCCAACAAACGCAGTGCGGTCGGCGTGAACGCGTCGGGCGAGATCGCAGCATCCGCGGCGGGCGCGGGGCGGGTGGCCGGTGGGTGCAGGGAGGTCGTGGGCGGTCCGCTCATGCGGTTACTTCCCCTGAAGCTGGCGCGGACCGGAACGCGACTCCAGAAGTCGGCCGGCGCCCCCGGTCATCGAGGAGGATCGGCTATGCTAATTGCGTCGGGCGGGGACAGTGCTTGCGCATCGCCTGCCCGGTCCGACACCGATCATGCCTGAACACACCTCGGACTCTAACAGCACCCCTCATCTCCTCGCGCGGTTCCGCGCCGGGCAGATGATCTTTCGCACCGGCGAGGCGGGAGCCGAAATGTTCGTGATCGAAGACGGTCAGGTGGAGATCTTCCGCCAGCACGGTCCGACGGAAACGCGACTGGTGGTGCTCGAGGCGGGCGACTTCTTCGGCGAGATGTCGATTCTCGAAGACCTACCGAGGAGCGCGAGTGCGCGAGCGTTGACCGATTGCCGGGTGCTGCCCGTGGATGCCTCGATCTTCGACCAGATCCTCCGCGATCATCCAGAGCTCGCCATTCGCATCATGCGTACGCTGTCGGGGCGCCTGCGGGTCTTCGACGAGGCGGAGAGCCGAGCGCTGTCGATTGCCGCCGGACCGCTGGTGAGCGCGCTAAGGAAGGCTGTGCCGCTCGCGGTGCAGGTCGATGCGGCGAGCGTGACGGCGTTGGTCGACGTTCCCCTGCGGCCGGCCGCGCGCCTCGTGCATCCGCCATCCGGGAAGATTTGGAGCCTGACCGGCGAGCGCGATCAGATCCTTGGTCGCCGCGATCCGGTAACCGGGCTCGAACCCGAAATCGACCTCACCGACCTCGATGTCGAGCGTTCTCTCAGCCGCCGCCATGCGCGCATCGTCTTCCACGATGGGCAGTTCTTCCTGCGCGAGGAGATCGGCACCAACAACGGTACCTTCGTCGGCCAGCAACGACTCGCGACGGGCAAGGAACAAGAGCTCAAGCGCGGCGATCGCGTGCGCGTAGGCCGGCTGGACTTCGTGTTCGAACTAGCCCCGGCCAAGAGGTAGAGCATGCCGTTCGAGGCCCGCGCCGAAGATCGCGGCGAGATCAGGATCTACGCCCTGAGCGGACAGCTCGCCGTGCGCGAGGCTGCTGAATTCGAACGCGAGTTGACCAGTGGTCTTACGGAGGGACGGGACGTCCTGATGCTGGACTGCCGGCAGCTCGAGTTCATCAGCAGTGCGGGGGTCCGCGTTTTGGTCATGGTGGGCAAGCGCCTGGCGGCTGACGGCGGCAGCCTCCTGCTCTGCGCCTTGAACACATCGGTCGAGCAGATGTTCGAGGTTGCTGGTTTTTCCCGCTTGTTTCCGATTCAGCCGACTCGCGAGGACGGCCTGCGGTGGCTGGTCCAGAACAGCAAGCGGTCGAAGGTGGCTCATCTCGCGCAGTCCTTGTTGAAGAAGGAGAGTCCTTCGCGGCACGAGCCCCGGTCCCCGGCGCGGCCCGAGCGAACCGAGCGCCTGGCTCTCGCGGTCAAGCTGCTGAACAAGAAGACGGTGCTCGCGCGGCCCGCGCCGGCACCACGCGGAGAAAAGCCGACGCCACCGAAGAAGAGTCGCTAGAGAAGCGTCGCTCCGAGATCCGCGAGCGCCGCCCGTAGCGCCGCCTCGTGGTCGAGATGTCCCCGCAGCAGCAATTGCGCCACCGCTTCATACTCTTCCGCCACGAGCTCGATCGCCGGCGGCCGGAGCAGCCGCTTCACCGCTCCAGCTCGCTCCAGCGGCACCCGAACCGTCACCTCGAAGGTGGGCTCCCGCTCAAGTCGAGGCGTGGCTTCGAGCACCGCCCGAGCCGCGGCGCCGTACGCTCGGACCAAACCGCCGCGCCCGAGCTTGGTGCCTCCGAACCAGCGCACGACGACGAGCAGCGCGTCGGAGACTTCCGCGGCGCAAAGAGCTCGTAGGATAGGCGCACCGGCCGTGCCTAGAGGCTCGCCGGCATCCGCGGAACGCTCACGCGCCGGCGTTCCAAGTCGGTAGGCCCAACAATGATGGGTGGCACCTGGGAACTCGCCGGCCAACCTGTCGAGCCCGGCGGCGACCTCCGCGTCGGTACTCACCGGAACGATCACGCCGAGAAAGCGCGAGCCGCGATCGCGAACCTCCGCCCGCGCCTCGCCGCCGGGCGCCTCGTAGGCGCTCGGGCGCGCCTCGCTCACCCGGCGAGCACAGACTCGTAGAGGTCGCGATACCGCTTGACCACGGCGTCCTGGCGAAAGTGGGCCAACGTCCAAGCCCTGCCATGTTCGCCAAAGGCGCGCCGCCGCTCTGGATCCTCGAGCAGCGACAACGCCGCCTTCGCCATGCCCTCGACGTCGCCCACGGGCCTGAGGAAACCGTTCTCGCCGTCGACGATCACCTCGGGCAGGCCGCCGGCTTGCGACGCGATGACTGGGACTTTGCACGAAATGGCCTCGAGTGCCGCCAAGCCGAAGGATTCGGTTTCCGACGGCAGCAAGAAGAGATCCGCGCCGACCAGGACCTCTTCGACCAGCGGCAGGTTGCCGATGAAGGTGATCCACGGGCAAAGGTCATGCGCCCGGCAGTACTGCTCGACCTTGGCGCGGTCCGGGCCGTCGCCCAGCAGCAGCAGGCGGGCCGGCAGCTTCTCGCGCACGAGCTCGAACACTCGCACGACATCCAGCACCCGCTTCACCGGGCGGAAGTTCGAGATATGCACCAGCATGTGCTCGCCCGGGTGGCCCCAGCGTCGCGCCCCGGGCTGAGTCTTGGCGCGTTCGTAGCGCGCTGGATCGATGAAATTCGGCACCACGTGAATTTCCTTGGTGGTCGAGAGATTGGTCATCGTCTGTAGGCGGAGGCTCTCTGACACCGCGGTCACCGCGTCGCTCGCTTCGATACCGTAGCGCGTTGTGGCGAGATAGTTGGGGTCGTTGCCGACCAGCGTGATGTCCGTGCCGTGGAGTGTGGTCACCACCTTGATCGGCTGCGGCTTGAGAATCTCTCGCGCCAAGACCGCCGAGACCGCGTTCGGTACCGCATAGTGCACATGCAGCACGTCGAGCCCGTGGTAGCGCGCGACCTCGACCATCTTGGTGGCCAAGGCCTCGGAATAGGGCGGGTACTCGAACAGCGGATAGAGCGGCACCACGACCTCGTGGTAGGTGAGCCGCGGCTCGAGCAGCGAGAGCCTCGAGGGCAGCGCGTAGCTGATCACGTGCACCTCATCGCCGGCGGCGGCGAGCGCCATCGCAAGCTCGGTCGCGACCACGCCGGAACCGCCGAAGGTGGGATAGCAGCAGATGCCGATCTTCATCGGATACCGATCTTCATCGCAGACCCCCGGGCAGCAGATTCCACGGATCGTTGACGGCGACCGGCTGGCGGCTCCAGAAGGGCTCGGCGAATTCCGCGCCGATCAGGAGTCCAAAGTGGCGCGCGCGGCCCTCGATCGCTTGGACGAATTCCGGGCTCGCGATCTTGGTCGCCGGCTCCGCGCGGTCTTGGCCGGGTTGGTGGAGCTGGCTGTGATACTCCGCCAACGCCCGCAGCTTCACGGGCCAGTGCGCCGTGACGTCGACAATGAACCGCGCTTCGAACGGATCGTGCTGCATGAAAGAGAACAGCGCTCCCGGGCGATGCGGTTCTCCGGAGCCGCGCCGGCGCAGGCCGGCGTAGAAACATGCCGCCTCGACCAGGCGCTGCGCGCGCCCGTGGTCGGGGTGCCGATCGCCCGGCGACGGGGCGAAGACCAATTCCGGACGGCGTCGCCGCAGCACCGCGATGAGCGCGTCCTCCTCGGCCTCGCCGGCGCGGAACGAGCCGTCACCGCAATCCAGGAACTCGACCGCCACGGCGCCGAGGACCGCCGCCGAGCGTTCGGCCTCCGCGATGCGCTCCGCGTTGGTCCCCCGCGTTCCGCGCTCGCCGCGAGTCAGGTGGAGGAACGCTACGCGGCGACCGGAGGCGATCAATTTTGCGACCGTGCCGCCACAGCCGAGCTCGATGTCGTCTGGATGAGCACCGATTGCCAGCACATCCACCAAGTCGCTCGTCGCGTTCACGGCATTCACTCCCGAAGTCCGTCGGGCGAGATCACTTGCAGCGTGGAGGGATCGAGGTCGAGCTGCGTCCACAGCGCATCGATGAACCCGGCACCGAAGCGGCCGGCGAAATGCGCCACGGAAAGAACCCGCTCCTGCAAGGATCCGAGCGGGAGGCAAGCCTCGCGCAAACGTTCTAGGCGACCGAGCGCGGTGCCGTCGCGTCGAGCTGCAGCGGCATCGACCTTCCCGCTGAAGGCCTCGAGGGCGCGCTCGATTTGCTCGCGGGTCTTTTCGAGCGGACGCTCGAGCGTAGCGTCGAGCGCCATCGCGGGAGCCTGTAATGCGAGCACGGCGCTAGTGATGCGCTCGCGCTCGGCGGCGACGAAGTTGGGTCCGCTACGCTCCGCGACCACGCGCTCGAGCGGAATGCGCGGGTCGAGAATGGCGGCCAAGTCGCGGACCTCGAGATGGCGACGTAGCGAAGTCTCGAGCACCAGCGTCTGGGGGCGAAGCGTGACCCATGGCGCTTCGACTCCGAGCACCGGGTAGAGGGCTGACGCTTGCGCCATGTAGGACATCTCACCCGGACCCAGAACCTGAAGCGTGGAGCCCAGCAGCGCGTCCTGAATGGCCGGACGAGACAGGGCACCCGGGCTGACGACGCTCGGATTGTCGTCGATCGCCGCCAGGAGTTGCTCGATCGGCCAACCGCTCGGACCGCCGCGTAGCGCAAGGGTTCCCTCGGGCTCCCAAAGAATCCGACGACGCGCCTCCCCATGCAGGAAGAAGAGTGGCGCGGCCCCGGGCTGCGGATCGACCTGGGGGGAGTAGCCGCGCGCCGCGAGCCGGCCTTCTGCCGCGCGCAAGGCGTCCTCGACTTCTTGACGATGAGTCACTAACCGGCGAAGCAGCGGCTGTTCGGCACTCTTGACCGCTGGCAGCATCGAATCCAGCAGGAGCGGACAGCGTTCGCCGAGCAGGTGGGTGGCGAGGCGACAAAACGCCTCTCCGAAGCGCGCATCGGGGCGATACCAACGACGAAGCTGGGCGTGAGACTCGGCCTCACCCATGCCCGGCTGCAGCAGAGCCAAAGAGGAGAAGAGCTCATCGAGGCCGGGTCCAAATGTGCGCATGCCCACCGGCGTGAGTGGCGCGGGGTCGGGCCCCAGCGAAAGGTCCTTGGCACCTTCGGGACCCGCGAAGCTCGCGTGGGCAACCTCGCTCCAGTCGTGGTCCTCGGTCGCCACCCAAAAAACAGCGATCGCGGGAATCCCGCTTTCTTGAAGCCGCACGGCCCACAGTGCCGCGGCCACCATCTTGGTCAACGTGTAGAGCGGTCCGCCAAAGAGCCCGGGTTGCTGGCCGGTCACAACGACCCGTGTCTGTGGATCGGCGAGCTGCCCCGCCAGCCGGTGAGCACCGGGATGCCCGTACGACGCGTTGGCATCGCCGAGCGCCGCGGCGAGGGCCGGCCGGTCCGCTAGCGGCCGCGGAATCGGCGCATCCGGCATGGCGCCGGGAGCAAGGAAGCGCATGGGCGCGAGCAAGTCCACGTCGCGCCCGGCGAGCAGAGCCGACGGCAGGGGAGCAAGCAGGCCGCTGTCGGCCCATTTCATGGTGTCGAGCGGCCGGCTGGCCGCGAGTGAATCCGCTGTCACTGGTGTCCGACTCCCTCCGCGCCCGGCGAGCCTGAGGCGGCTCGGGGTAGTGCGCCTGGATCATACCGGGGGAACTACATTCCTTTGGTGCACCTTGAACAGCGGGTACAACAGCGCCGAGCGCGCTATTCTTCCCACGGCCGATGACGGAACTCTCCCAGCGACGCATCCAGGGCTGCCGATGAGGCGAGCCGCGATTCGACGAGGCTTGGCGGCGGGATTCCTCCTCCACACGGTCTCGGTCCTCTGGCTCTGGTTTCGATGGGACGTCGCTCTTCGACGGACGATTCTGGTCTGGATGGATATGCCGACATCGCTGATCTATCTGAGCCTGGCCGGCCGGCAGTTGCTGGCCGCCTCGCTCCTCGTTGGCGGAATCCAATGGGCAATCGTCGGGGCGGCCCTTTCCTACCTGGTCGGACGCTTGGCTGAACCTTCCAAACTAGCCTGAAGGGCCTGTCGCCCCGGCGGCGCGAGCGGTTCGCGTAAAATGGACGTTCGATGCTTCGCTACGGCAACATCCCCGTCGATCCACCGTTGATCCTCGCCCCCATGGCCGGGGTGACCGATCGGGATTTTCGCCTCATCGTGCGGCGCATTGGCGGGATCGGCGTCGTCTCGATGGAGTTCATCTCATCGAAGGCGATCGTGAACGGCAACAAGCGAACCCGCGAGCTGATGTACTTCAGCGAAGAGGAACGGCCGTTGGCGATTCAGATCTACGGCTCAGACGCCGAAACCATGCGCGAGGCGGCCCTGGTCGTCGAAAACCTCGGCGCCGACATCTGCGACATCAATATGGGATGCCCGGCCAACAAAGTGCTCAAGGGCTGCGCCGGAGCCGCGCTCATGGGCGACCTCGACCTCGCCGAGGACATCGTGAAGACGGTGCGCGCGGCGATTCGCATTCCGCTCACGGTCAAGTTCCGCCTGGGTTTGAACGACGCCAGCCGCAACTACCTCGACCTCGGACGCATGTGCGAGGCGAACGGTGTCGCCGCCGTGGCCATGCATGCTCGTACCGCGCGACAGATGTTTTCCGGTGAGGCCGACTGGTCGCAGATCGCGCGGCTCAAGGAGGCGTTGTCGATCCCGGTGATCGGCAACGGCGACGTCTGCGAGGCCGACGATGCGCTGCGCATGATGCGCGAGACCGGATGCGACGGCGTGATGATCGGCCGCGGCGCCACGCGCAACCCCTGGATCTTCCGCCAGATCGCGGCGCGCATGGAGGGCAGCAACTTCTCCGAGCCGACCCTGGCTGACCGCCGCGACTTGATCTTGGAGCATTTCCGCTTGGTGGCCGAGCGTGAGCCGTCGATTCACGCACTACATAAGCTGCGCAAATTCACCGGTTGGTACACGCATGGCCTGCCGCACGGCAAGAAGCTCCGCTTGGCGATCAATCAGCTCGCCGACGTACCGAGTTTTCTCGCCGAGGTCGAAAGCTTCTTCGCCACCTTGCCGGTCGAAGAAGCCGCCTAGAGTTTCGCCTCGTCTCCCTTCCGCCGTCCGATGCCAGAGTTTCTGCTTCTCAACGGCGAAATCGTGCCGGCGTCCGCGGCGCAGGTTTCAGTGCTGGACCGTGGTTTTCTCTTCGGCGACGGTATCTACGAAGTGGTGCGCGTGCGTAACGGCAGACCCCAGTTCTTCGACCGACACTTGGATCGCCTGCGCCGCGGCCTCGAAGCGGTAGAGATCCCTGAGCCGGTTGCGCTCCGCGCCGGGTGTGAGTCGCTTCTCGAAGCCGACGCGATCATCGATGGCTCGCTCTATATCCAGGTCACTCGAGGGGCCGGCGAACGCACCCATCTTCCGCCACCGGACTTGATGCCGAAGTGGCTGGCGATTCCGAGCCACCAGCCGCCCATGGTTCCAGGAACCCGGCCCCTGCACGCGGTGTCGATGCCCGATCCTCGCTGGCAGCGCTGCGACATCAAGACGATCAGCCTGATGGGCACCGTCCTCGGCAAGCTCAGCGCCCGGCACGCGGAATGCGACGAGGTCGTATTCGTGGGTCCCGACGGCACCGTGCGTGAGGGCGGCAGCACCTCCGTCTTCGTCCGTTGCGGGGAGCGCGTGGAAACTCACCCGCTGGATGGGCACGTCCTGGCGAGCATCACGAGAGAGCGGGTACTCGCCCTCTGTGGCAAATTGGGGCTATCCGCGGTCGAGACCGCGCCCCAGCTGGCGCAACGAGGCTCCTGGGACGAGGCGTTTCTCTGCGGCACGCTCACTGGCTTGCAAGCCCTGGTAGCGTTGGACGGCAAGCCCATCGGCAGCGGACGGATCGGCGCCTGGACAGCGATGTTGGCACAGGCCCTCGAGCGCGAAAGCAACGAAGCGGCCGAGGGGAACCTCGCTTGATCGAGCGCCTCACCATGAAGGCTTCCGCCGCGCGTGTCCGGGCGGCGCTCGCGGAGGTCTGCGACGGCTGGGGCGCCCGACTCGGAGAGAATTCTGGGGAGACGAACGGCTCGCTCTCGCTGCCAGTAGTCGCTGGGCTGCGGCGCGGATTTCTCAAGGGCACCTGGACGATCGAGTCCACTGGCGAGTCGAGTGAGCTGACGATCGAACTGCAGGACGAGCGGCTTTCGGTCAACTCTTCGGCGGTCATGATTCTCCTCCTCTCTGCGGTCGGCGGCCTGATAACCGCCCTCTGGCCCTGGTTCCCCCGGCTCCTGGCGGCGGCGCCGCTAGGCCTCGTGCTGGCGGTCGGGGGCTGGTTGCTGGTCGCCTCGCGCCTGAGGGCCAGCGGGCCGGAAGAGTTTCTTGCCGCCGTGCGCGCGGCCGCCGAAGCGCCGAGCGACGAGCCTGCGCTAGAATAGAAAGTTCGCCGGGCCGGAATGTCATCGGCTCGGCGGCTGTTCTGTAGTTTGCGGGAGAAGTTCTTTGCCAACTTGGGGGCGCACCGGTTTCGACGGGAAACAGTGCGGTCTATGAAGTCGCGTGCCGAGTTTTCTGGCTCGACAAACCGGGAACCGTTTTACCTGCCAACAACAACTTGGCTCTGGCCGCCTAAAAACCGGTCACGTTTGTCCTCGGAGTCTGATCCGTTGGTCTGAGGCCGAATGTCACTTGAAACGGATCGAAGGGCCTGGTTGGCCTCGCGCCAGGCCCGGATCAAATGCGAGGCTGGCGCTGCCGTTGGAGGCCTTCTACCATCGCGGCGGGGCGATGACTTGAAAGTGAGGGCTACGCACGTAGTGGCTTCGGGTCGCGTTTTTCGGACGTGGGTTCAATTCCCACCGCCTCCACCATATTTCTCCAGCCAAAACTTCAGCTCTTCAACGCCTCGATCGCTCGATCGAACGGCGCCCGCAAGACTCCCTGGTCCGTCACGATCGCCGCGATCAGGCCGTTCGGCGTCACATCGAACGCGAAATTCAGCGCCGCCTCCCGCCGCGGTGCGATTGTTGTCCCGGCATAGGTCGTCACTTCGCCAGGATCGCGTTCCTCGATCGGTATCGCGTCGCCGTTGGCGGTTCCGGGGTCGATGGTCGACACTGGCGCGGCGACGTAGAACGGCAGTCCGTGATGCCGCGCCAGCACAGCCAGCGTGTACGTTCCGATCTTGTTCGCGGTATCGCCGTTGGCGGCGATACGGTCGGCGCCCACGATCACGGCGTCGATCATGCCGCGTGCCATCAGCGCACCGGCGCTCGAATCGGTGATCACGCGGTAGGGGATTCCGAGATGCTCGAGCTCCCAGGCGGTGAGTCGGGCGCCCTGCAGAAGCGGTCGCGTCTCGTCGGCGAAGACTTCACTGACCCGCCCCTGGGCGTGCGCCGTACGGATGACGCCGAGTGCGGTTCCGATTCCAGTCGTAGCCAGGGCGCCGGTGTTGCAGTGGGTAAGGATCCTCGAGCCCGGGGCGAAGAGCGTCGCGCCGTACTCACCCATCCGCCGATTGGATTCGAAATCGGCCGCGTGCAGATCTTTCGCCCAAGCGAGAAGAGCGCTCCGACACGCCGCGCGACCCTGGGCCTCGTGGTGAGAGAAAACTCGCTCACCGCGCTCCACCGCCCAACGCAAGTTGACCGCCGTGGGGCGCGTCGAGACAGCCCGGACAGCGCTCTCGAAGTCGGCGCGCAGATCGCTCTCTCCCGGGCCGGACAGTCCGAGAACCAGCCCGTACGCCGCCGCGACTCCGATCGCCGGAGCGCCGCGCACGCTGAGCCGGCGGATCGCCTCGCCGACTTCGACCGGTTGCGTGCAGCGCAGCCAGATCTCCTCCGCGGGAAGTCGAGTCTGGTCGAGCAATGCCAGTGCGTCATCGCGCCAGTGCAGCGGTGTGATCTCTTCGCGATCCATCGTGACGGGCATTTTAGAGCCTGTTCAACGCTCCGAGTTAGAATCGGCCGACGCCGCTACCCGGCAGTCAATCCAGCGAAGAGGCCACGAACGTGAAAGGTGATCCGAAGTCCCTCGGTTTCTCGACTCGCGCGATCCACGCCGGTCAGTCCCCGGATCCAACCACTGGCTCCGTGAACGTTCCGATCTACGCCACGTCGACGTATGTGCAGGACGAGCTCGGCAAACACAAGGGCTTCGAGTATGCGCGGGTGCAAAATCCGACCCGGAGCGCGCTCGAGACGAACATCGCGTCGCTCGAGGGCGGCCTCTCCGGGCACGCCTTTGCGTCCGGGATGGCGGCCATCAGCTGTCTGATGACGCTGGTGAAGTCGGGTGAACACGTAGTGGCGTCTCGTAACGTCTATGGCGGCACCTTCCGATTCATGAATCAGGTGCTCAATCGCTACGGTGTCGAGTCCTCCTGGGTCGACACCTCACGCTTGGACGAAATCGAGCGCGCCATGCGGCCCAACACCCGGATGGTGTACCTCGAGACCCCGACGAATCCGATGATGGAGATCGCGGACCTCGCGGGCGCGGCCGAGATCGCCCATCGTCACGGCGCGTTCCTCGCGGTCGACAACACCTTCCTCTCGCCGTATTTCCAACGGCCCATCGAGCACGGCGCCGACGTCGTGGTGCATTCGGCGACCAAGTATCTCGGCGGGCACAGCGACCTCGTAGCCGGCGTGATGGTCGCGGCTCGAGCCGATCACGGCGAGTGGTTCGCCTTCGTCCAGAAGTCCGCGGGCGCGGTGCTGGGCCCGTTCGAGTCCTTCCTCGTGTTGCGCGGGATCAAGACCCTGGCTGTTCGCATGGATCGCCACGAGTCCAACGGCCGGGCGGTGGCGGCGTTCCTGGCGGGTCACCCCAAGGTGAGCTCGGTGCTGTACCCGGGGTTGGCGAGTCACCCGGGTCACGCGCTGCAGAAACGCCAGGCGAGCGGCTTCGGCGCCATGATCTCCTTCGACCTCGGGAGCCTCGCCGCGGCAAAACGCCTGCTCGATGGCGTTCGGGTGATGAGCCTCGCGGAGAGCCTGGGCGGCGTCGAGACCTTGATCTCGCATCCGGCGACCATGACCCACGCCTCGGTCCCGCCCGCCGACCGACTGAAGCTCGGAATCAGCGATGGACTGGTGAGGGTGTCGGTCGGAATCGAGGATCTTGCGGACTTGGTGGCCGATCTCGGTCAGGCGCTCGCTCGGCTCTGAGCGCCCGACCGCGGGTCAATAGGCGGTGTCGTCGGGACTGAGGGGTATTTCGGGTTCGTCCGAAAACTCGGCGGTCTTGTCGAGGCAGCTGGCGATCCAGCTCAGGAATTTCTCCTCGCCGCACTTGATGCCGAAGGCGAGGATCTCCGGGAGCTCATAGCTGTGGAGCTCCTTGATGGTCTGCACCAGGGCGTCGTACTCGGATTCCAGCGTCTTGATGAACAGCAGGTACTCGCTGTCGCGACAGATCTTGCCCTGCCATCGGTAGAGGGAGCGGACCCCCGGCACGATGTTCACGCAGCCGGCGTGACGGCGGGCCACAACCTCCTCGGCGAGAAGGTTCGCTTGCTCCTCGTTGCCGACGGTGGTCATGACTACGATGTACGACATGCGGCGCGACGTTACTAGAGCCCCGCTGAGTGAGTCAACGCGCCGCCGTAGCCTTCGAGAGGCGCGGCAGCGGCGCTCTCCGGCGCTCACCTCCAACGCTCCGTCCGGGGGTCGTAGGTCAAGACGGTCGTCTTGCTCGTTCGATTGAAGAGGCGCACCACCATCAACCGCGTTCGACCGTCGGTGAGATAGACCGATCCCGGAGTCGAAGTCCCGAGCGGCGAGAACGAGGCGATGTCCGAGCCGTTGAAGCGGACGGGATCGTCGAGGTTGCTCAGCCGCGCCCTGGGGTCGCCGGGATCGCGCGGCGCCTCACCCGGGGGAAAACCGAAGCCGAAGCCTCTGCCCAGGCTGGTCAGCTGGTGCTCCGAACGGATCTCAGGGTCAATGCCGCGCTCGATGTCGGCCGAAGAGACTCCGTCGCCATCTCCGTCGCGGTATAGCGCAAACGTCACCGTGCCCTCTGGTTGGCTGGTCTTGAACTTGATGCCGACATTGGCGTCGTAGCGAATCGCCATGGACTGCGCCAGACGCAGGGAACCACGGATCTCTTCCGCCGCAGAGCGCAGGCGAAGATTCGCCGACGCTTCGAGGAGGGGCGGCACTCCCAGGCCGGCGAGCAGGGCCGTCACAGTCCCGCCGATCAGGAGTTCAAGAAGGGTGAGGCCAAGCTGTCTTCGCGTCGACATGATCCTGGTTAGCAGAAGGAGAAGTGGCGCGGCGGAGCTCAATCGCTCCGCCGCGCCGAACCCGTCACCCCTTGGGTTCCGCCGGAGCCGTCTTGGAGGCCTTCACCTTGGCCGCCAGCGTGGTCTCCCCAGAGGTGGTCACATACGGCTTGAGCATGGTGAGCGTCTTGTCACCGATGCCCTTCACCAGGCCGAGGTCCTCGACCGACTTGAACAGGCCATTCTTGGTGCGGTGCTCGACGATGCGATCGGCAACCGAGGCGCCGACGTGCGGCAGCAGGGCAAGCTGCTGAGCGGAGGCAGTATTGATGTTCACCTTGCCTTCGGCCGCCAGTGCCGGCAACGCGGTGAGCACGAGGGCGACAAGCACGAGGCTGCCGATCAAACGCAATTGGTTCTTCAACATGATGAGTTCCCTTTTTCCTACAGTGCGCCGAGGCGCGTTGGATAGTCTTTGCCGGCCACGTCGGCCGGCAGCTGGTTTCTTGCTGCGTTCCCTTCTTGGTGTGCTCGTCTCGAGTCGCGTCGGCCTGCGCACCTCCTTCTCCCGGTTGGTTTCGAGAGAGCGCAAGATCAAGTTCGTTGCCAGGCCGGTGGAGATGGTGTAAACTACAGAAAACAAGCTGGTTAGAGCTCGCTGGCGAGATATGCGCGAGAGAGGATGTGTCAAGGTTTTCTGCCGCTAAAAGACATCCAGAAGCGCAAACCACCGTCCCGGGTGCCTATTCGCCAATTGGCTATGTGTCAGGTGATTTTGCCGACGGAACGATCTTTTACCCACAGAACTGCGCTCGAGCGATGCGATAGGCTTCTGCGCCATGTCGCAACGCTCGGTTGCCCGCGAATACCTAGAGGCCCTGTTGATCGCCGCGATTTTTCTCGGCTTTTCGAACACCTTCGTGCTCAAGACTTTCTACATCCCCAGCGGATCGATGGAGAACACGCTGCTGGTCGGAGATCACCTGTTCGTCAACCGGTTCATCTTCGGCTCGACCGGTCAGCCGTCGACCAGCCCGCTGCTGCCCGGTCGCGATATCCGTCGGGGCGACATCGTGATCTTTCGTTCGGTCGAGGACCCTCAGACGGATCTCGTGAAACGCTGCATTGGTATGCCAGGCGACACTTTGCAGATGCGGGAAAAGATTCTGTTCTTGAACGGCCAGCAGGTGAACGATTCGGCGTACGCGATCCACAAGGATCCTCGTCTGTTCACCGATCGCGAGGGCGAGGCCGAAGGCGGGCGGAGACGGGACAACTTCGGACCGATCACGGTTCCCGCAGCGCACTACTTCTGCATGGGCGACAACCGTGACTTCTCTTACGACTCTCGATTCTGGGGCTTCGTACCCGCCGAGAACGTCAAGGGACGGCCGGCTTTCATTTATTGGTCCTACGGAGGCGAGACTCCGGACGGCAAATGGCGCGGCTGGGGTGAACGCATGATGCAGCTCGCGCACACCGCTCTGGGATTCGTCCCGCGCACTCGTTGGACACGCACATTCCACCTGATCCACTGAAGCCAGCTCGCCGGTTTCGCGGCGTCGGCTCAACGGGAGCGCTGGCGCGGGCGGCCTTGGAGGCCCTACTCACCGCGGTGGTCTTCGCGTTCTTCGCGCGAACCTTTGTGGTGCAGGCGTTTCAAATTCCAACACCCTCGATGGAACCGGCCGTCATCGTCGGCGACCACCTGTTGGTCAACAAGTGGATCTATTCGTCGAACCCAATGACCCTCTTGGCACAGCGTGAGGTGCGGCGGGGGGACATCGTCGTCTTCCGCTCGCCGGAGGATCCGCGGCGCGATTTCGTCAAGCGTTGCATCGGGCTGCCCGGCGATCGCGTCGAGCTCGTAGACAAGCAGCTGCGCATCAACGGAATGGCCCAGGACGAGTCCTCGTACGTCTTCCACTCCGATCCGCGAACGTACCCGCGCGCGCCGTTTCTACCCGATGCCTTGCGACTACGGGACAACTTCGGCGTCTTCTCGGTACCCTCCGCCAGCTACTTTTGCCTCGGCGACAACCGCGAGAATTCGGACGACTCTCGTTTTTGGGGCGTGGTTCCGGCGTCTGCCATCAAGGGACGCGCGCTCGCCGTCTATTGGTCCGGAGCGCCGGCTCCGGCGGACATCGGGTTCGTTGGCGAGCTTGAAAGAATCTGGAACGTAACGCGATGGGAGCGCTGCTTGCGGTGGGTGCGCTAGACTGTCGTCCTTCGCTGGCAGCTGACCAAGGCACGAGGAGGCTTCACATGCGCAGGCTTCGCGGTTCTGGAGAAGGCAACCTCGGGTGCATCCTTTGGTCAGTGGCTTTTGTGGTCATCGCGCTCGTCTGCTACAAGGCGATCCCGATCAAGATCAACTCCGCTGAGCTCTACGACTTCATGATCGAGCAGGCCAAGTTCGGCGCCGCCTCGCCGGAAACCATCAAGAAGGCCGTGGTCAACAAGGCCCGCGAGCTCGAGCTGCCGGTGACCGAAAAGAATCTTTCGGTCGAGAAGATCAACGATCACATCCGTTTGAAGACCGCGTTCGATGTACCACTCGAATTCCCGGGCTATACCTATGTCTGGCATTTCGACTGGGAAATCGATCGCCCGATCTTCATCATCTAGCCGCATCTGGCGCTTTCTCGCCGAGCGCCCGCGCGAGTCGATCGAGGGCCACGCCGGGATCGGCGGCCCGGGTGAGGGGCCGCCCGATGACCAACAGGTCGGCGCCCGCCGCGAGCGCTTCCGCTGGCGAGGCCGTGCGACGCTGGTCGTCGCCTAGCTCCTGCTGAATGCGAATGCCGGGGGTCACGAGCAGGAATGGGGGCGGGTACGCGGCGCGGAGCTCCGCCGTCTCGAGCGGTGAGCAGACGATGCCGGCGCATCCCGCGTCGCGTGCGAGGTCGGCCCAAGACGCGACGCGAGCGGCGCCGCTCCCCTGCAGGTCGAGCCGGGCGAGCGCGGCTTCATCCAAGTGCGTCAGCAAGGTGACGGCGAGAATTTGCAGCCCTCCGGCTTGGTCACCGGCGGCGCGCAACATTTCGGGACCGCCCGAGGCGTGTACGGTGAGGTAGTCGACGCCGAGCTCGCGCGCCGCTGCGACCGCGCCGGCGACCGTGTTCGGGATGTCGTGAAGCTTGAGGTCGAGAAACACACGCTTCGCCGACCTGCGTGCCTCGGCGACCGCCGGAGGCCCCCAGCGGACGAAGGCCTCCAGGCCGACCTTGAGCACTCCCACTCGCGGACCGAAAATGCGGCACCAGCGCGAGAACTCTTCGCGCTCGCGAGTGTCGAGCGCTACTGCGACGCGTTGCAGCGGATCGTGTTCCTCGTTCATCGCCCGTTCTCCGAGCCCACAAGTTCACCGACCGTACAACCAAGTCGGCGGCATTCGGCGTCGATGCTGCGATTGATTTCTCGCGGCAGGCTCGGGCCCGCGAAGACGTACGCGGTGTAGAGCTGGACCAGGCTCGCTCCGGCGCGAATCTTGTCCAGCGCATGCTCTCCCGAGCCGATGCCGCCGACGCCGATGATCGGCAGCTTCCCCTCGACCAAGCGGAAGGCTCGCCGGATCAGTTCCGTGCTGCGCTGGCGCAGCGCGGGACCCGACAGGCCGCCCTCGATGTGGCGCGCCGAAGGGACGCCGTCTCGACGCAGTGTCGTGTTGGTGAGGATGAATCCATCGACCGCCGACTCCGCCGCCGTGCACACCGCGCGGTCGAAGTCTGCATCTTCGAAGTCCGGCGCGAGTTTCACCAGAAGCGGTTGCCCGCCCGCACCCCCCCGCCTCTGCCCTTCGCGAGCCGCGGCGATCACTTCACGCAGCCGGCTCTCTTCTTGGAGATCGCGCAACCCGGGTGTATTCGGCGAGCTGACGTTGACCGCCACGTAGTCACCGAAGCGCGCCAACAGGGCGATGGTCTCTGCCTGGTCGGCGGCGGCGTCTTCGAGTGCAGCGACGCGAGTCTTGCCGACGCTGATTCCCAATGGGACCGTCTTTCGCAGCCCGACGAATCGCGCTGCCGCCACGCTCGCGCCAGGGTTGTTGAATCCCATCCGATTTACCAGGGCTTCTTCCGCCGCGAAGCGAAACAGACGGGGCTTCGGATTTCCGCTCTGCGCCAGGCGGGTGAACGTCCCGGATTCGACGAATCCAAAGCCGGCGATCGAGAGGAACGGGTATAGGGCCCCTGTCTTGTCGAATCCCGCCGCCATCCCGAGCGGGTTCGGGAATCGCGCTCCCAGGAGGTCGCTGACCAAGCGGTCGCTGCGCACTTCGCTCCAGCGCCGCATGAGGGCAGCCACTGGCGCAACGGACGAAATGACCCGGCACACTCCGCCGACGCCGTGGTGCACGGACTCGGGGTCGAGGCGGAAGAGAAGAGGCCGTAGGCAGCGACGGTAGATCGGCGACATCCGGCGGCGGCAATGTAGCAGCTTTCGCTATTGTGATGTGGTGACCGCGATGCGCAAGAGACTGCTCGTATTTCTACTGACGGCGCTCGCGCCTGGCGCCCTCGCGGGAGCGCTCGCCGCCGGCCTGATCTTCTTCCTCAATCCGGACCTGCCGCTCGACCCCGAGGTGTTCGTGCGCGCGGTCGCGGTTTACGGCGCACTACTCGGTCTGTTCGGCGCCGTTGTGCTCTGGCCACTGGCCTGGCGTCGCCCTGAATCCGGTCGGCGCTGGCTTCCCTGGGCAATCGCGGTGATCCTCGCGGCGGCGGCTCTGCTCTATGGCGCCCATGCGTCGAGCTTTGCGTACTACCTGCCTGCGGCGATCAACCGCCGACTCTTGCGGACCGCTGTTTGCCTGGCGGTGGCGGCGTTGCTGTGGTTCTACACTGCGCTCCTCCACACGCTCCAGGCCCGTCCGTACGGAGGCCGCAGTCGTGTGGGACTGCTGCTCTTGACCATCGCCGCACTGGCGGTCATGGTCGAGCGCCGGGTCAGCTACCACCCGTCCGCGGCCCCCTTCGCCAGGCTCTCGGTCGAGACCCCTAGACCGGTCAGGCTCTGCGTGTTCGGCGTCGAGGCCGCGACCCTGGACGCCGTGCTCCCACTGGCCGAGCAGGGTCAGCTACCGTTCCTCGCCGATCTCTTGCAGCGCGGCAGCTACTCCCGGCTGAAGACTCTCGAGCCGACCTGGAGAATTCCGGTCTGGATGACGCTTTCGACTGGCAAGTATCCGTTCAAGCACGGACTCCTCGCTCCGCGCATGGAGGCTGTCGACTTTCTCGTCCCCGGCGGGCGTCTCCGACTCATTCCGCAGTGGATCGGCTTCGGAAGTTGGGGCACGCTCTGGCATCCGAGCGCCGCGAGCGACAGCTCGGTGCGGAAGGCCATGAGCCTGTGGGAGATCCTGTCTCGCCACGGAGCGTCCACGGGCGTGGTCGCCTGGCCCGGAAGCGCGCCGCTGCCCGAAGGCATGCACTTCGCCGTGTCCGACCGGTTCTTTGGGGTCGGCGGCCAAGGGGAGAACGACGTGCGCCCGGCGAGCGCGGCGCAGGCGTTGGTGGCCCTGCGGCCACCGCAGGAAGAGTTCGCGCGCGCGCTGGCTGGCCGCTTTGGTGCGAGGCCAGACTCGGCACTCTTGACCGCCGCAGCAGCAGATCGATGGCGCGAGAGCGCGACCTTGCAACTACTGGGCGAGCACGCGGGGAGCGTGCAGACGCTCTGGCTTCACCTGCGTGGACTGGGAGCGGTGAGCGCACGGCTATTCGGCGGCTATTCGGCGGCGCGTCTGGAGGGGAGCCAGGCGAGCTCGGATCAGAGGGCCGCGCAGGAACTCACTGCGTACTACGGCTACGTCGACTCTCTGATGAGCGAAGTGGTCAGTCGCGCGGGTCCGTTCGACTTCATCGCCGTGGTTTCCGCCCACGGGGTTTCTGCGCGCTCGGGTTGGCGCCGCGCCCTGGCAACTTTCACCTCTTCGCCCACTTCCACGGGACAATGGGACGACGCACCCGACGGTCTCTTCATTCTCTCGGGCGCCGGCCTGCAGCCCGGGAATTTGGCCACCGATGCGCATGTCGCCGACGTGATGCCGACCTTGCTATACGCGATGGGAATGCCGGTGGGCGACGATCTGGACGGGCGCGTGCTCACGGGCGCCTTCGACAGCGCGTTTCTCGCTCGCCAGGCGCTGAGCTTCGTTCCGACCTACGAGGTCGCGCCGAGCCCCTAGCTAAGCACTCAGCGCCCTGCGGGCACGACCTTGGGACGCGAAGCCGAGCTTGCAGCGTTATTGGACGCAGTGTTCGACGCCGTGTTCGCGTGAGCGCTCATGGTGCAGTTCCCCTCGAGCAGTGCACCGTCCTCCATGACCAGGCTGGGCGTATCGATCTCCGCGAAGACACGGCCTTGCGCGGTGATCTCGACCCGCCGGGAGACCTGGATCCGGCCCTTGACCGTGCCCGAGATAAAAACGCGGCTGGTGCGAATCTCGCCGTTCACTTCACCGCCTGTCCCGATGATCAGGTCGCCTTCGGAGATCACGGCTCCGGTCAACTTCCCGTCGATTCGAAAGGTGTCTTCGAAGTGCAGGTCACCCTTGATGTGGCTTCCTGCATCGAGAAAACCGTTGAGTTCGCCAGTGGTCGCACGGGCTTTCATGACTTGCCTCCAGTTCGCATGGCGAGAGTATCGAAGAGCCGCATCAACTCTTCCTCGGAATGGTAGTAAATGTGCACGACGCCCCCTTTGCCCCGACGACGAATCTCGACTTTGGTCTGCAGGCGTTGAGTGAGTTTTTCGGCGGCTGCCGCAGCGTGAACCTCCGGAGGCTTCGACGCCTTCTTCCTCTTGGCGGCGGGCGCTGCGACCAGGGCTTCCAAGGCTCGAGCCGAAAGGCTCTCCGCAACAGCACGACGTGCAAGCTCGACCTGCCGGTCTGTGCTCTCCAAAGCCAGGAGCGGCCGAGCCTGGCCCGCCGAAAGCTCACCGGTCCGTAACATCTCGACCACACTCTCGGGCAGGCGAAGGAGCCGAAGGGCGTTGGTCACGGCCGGACGACTCTTGCCCACCCGCTCGGCGACCAATTCCTGGGAAAGACCGAACTCACCCTGCAGGGACCGGTAGGCTTCCGCCTCTTCGATCGGATTGAGGTCGCTGCGCTGTAGGTTCTCGACCAGCGCGAGCTCCAGGAGCCGGCGCGGGTCAACCCCTTCGAGGATCGCGACCGGTACGTTGGTGAGACCTGCCAGGCGAGAAGCCCGCCAGCGTCGCTCGCCCGCGACGATCGTATAAGTACCTGTAGGATCAGGAGTTACAACGATTGGCTGGATCACGCCTTGGGTACGAATCGAGTCGGCAAGCTCCTTCAGTTGCTCCTCGTCGAAGTGCTGGCGGGGCTGCTTGCGATTGGGCTTCAGCTGGTCGATCGGCAGACTTCGGGCAGGCTCGCTGGAGGCGATGAGAGCATCTAGCCCCCTTCCCAAGCCACGCTTCTTCTCAGTCATGTGTGATTCCGTTGTAAGAGCTCTCGGGCGAGCGCCAGATAGGCCTCGGCGCCCTTGCTCTTGATGTCGTATTGGAGAATGGGAAGGCCGTGGCTGGGTGCCTCGGCGAGTCGAATGCTCCGGGGCACCACTGTATCGAACACAACGTCGCCGAAGTGGCGCCGGACCTCGTCGGCGACCTCCTTCGAGAGCTTGGTGCGGTCGTCGTACATCGTCAGGAGCACTCCGCCGATCTTCAAGCCCGGGTGACTGCTGCCCTGCACCCGCCGGACCGTGGACACGAGCTCGCTGATGCCTTCCAGGGCGAAGTATTCGCATTGCAACGGCACCAGCACCTGAGCTGCGGCACTGAGCGCCATCACGGTGAGATGGCCAAGGGAAGGCGGGCAATCTATGAGCACCATGTCGTATCCGGTGGCCGCCGCTAGGACGAGGTCGCGCAGGCGGAGCTCCCAGTTCGGCAGACCCACGAACTCGACTTCGATGCCGACTAAATCCCGTCCGGTCGACAGGAGATCCAGAAAGGGAAACTGTGAAGGGCGAACGGCTTCTGCCAGCGTCGCTTGCTCGGTTAGGACGTGATAGAGGTGTGGCGTCGTCGGCGAAGCGCCCAAGCCGCGGGTCGCGTTGCCCTGCGGATCGGAATCGATGAGCAGAACGCGACGCTCAAGGGCTCCCAGTGCGGCGGCCAAGTTGATGGCCGTGGTGGTCTTGCCCACCCCGCCCTTCTGGTTTGCGATGGCAAAGCTGAGCATTCACACTCCCTTCGAGCCAAACGCCAGGATTCGCTTCGCACCGCCGAGCCCAACCTCACCCGTGAGCTCCCACGCGTCCGAAAGTCGGGGGACGTCCTCACCGCTCCAAAGCAACACTCGCGCGTGCGGCGAAAGCCTCGGCATGAGCGGATCGATGAGCTGCGAGTCGACTCGTACCGCACGCACCGTCAGGACGTCGATCGTCAGGGGGAGCCCCGGAGGAAGCGGTTTCGTAACTCTAGCATTCAGGCAGTGGACCGGCAACGCCATGCGGCGAGACGCAGCGGCCAAAAAGGCGCTCTTTCGCTCGCGAGCCTCGACTAGTGTCACGGCCCACTCGGGTCGCATCGCGGCAAGTACCAGCCCGGGGAATCCTGCCCCTGAACCGACATCCACCAAAGTGCTTGGCGAACATGGCAGCAGGGTTTCAGCAAGAAGGGCTTCACCGTAGTGGCGCTCGACGAGCTGTTCGGCGGTACCCGGCCCGATGAGAGAGAGGCTGGAGTTCCACCGGCGAAGCTCCTCGTAGTGGCTGTGCAAGCGAGAAATCAACTCGTCGGAGAGCTCCCGGGCGCAGGCGGAGCGGAGGCGCTCAGCGAAGCGCTCGCGGGGTATGTCGGGGAGAATCGATCCCACGTTTCACGTGAAACGTCGCTAAACGAGCCGAATCTGAATCCTCTTGAACACTCCCCCACCCAGGCTCTCGGTCGCCATGCCCGGATCCTCGGCCACGGTCATGTGGACGATCCGGCGCGCGGCCGGGTTCATTTCGGGCAGAACTTCCGGCGAACCTGTGCTCCTTACCCGCGCCACGGCCGCTCGTGCGAGAACCCGAAGCTCCTCGTACAAGCGCTCCTGGAGCCCGCCGCTGTCCACCGCCACCGCGATCGCCTCTCCGTAAAGCCCGCGCGCTACCCGCGGTAGAAGGTGCTCGATGGCCTGGAGCAGGCGCGCGTCCTCGGCAATGAGCTCGGCCGCATTGCGGCCTCCGAGATCAACCACCAATCCCGAAGGGCCAGGGACGATTGTCGCCTCCAGCTGAAGATCCGCCAGTCTCGTCAGGTGATCGAGACTGGCCTGCACGGCCTCGGCCTCGGGGCCGTTGGCGGCGAGAGCACGTCTGGGCTCGGCCGTCGAGGGCGGAACCGACTCGCTGTCAAGCGGTTTCGGCAGCTTCGGTGCGGGCGCGGGGGCGGCAATGCTAGGGACGGAAGGCTCCACCGGTGGACTCGGAGGCGCAGAAGCCACTCTTCCCGGGGTCTTGGGGTCCACCTCGACCACGATCCGCTGGCGACCTCGGACAACGCCCTGCCTTCGATCGCGCACCTGATAGGCCACGTCATCCGCGTCCAAATGGAAGTGTCTGGCCGCAGCCAGTATCGCCTGCTGAAGCGTGCCGCCGGAAAACAACATCTTGTCAGTCATGGCGTTAGCCAGCGGGGCTGGTCTAGGCCGCCGCTGCCTTCCTTGTCTTGAGGTGTTCGTAGATCGCCTGCTGCGCAATGGTGAGTACGTTGTTGACCAACCAGTACAGCACCAATCCGCTCGGAAACTGAAGGAACAGTACCGTGAAGAAGATCGGCATGAGCAGGAAGATCTTCCGCTGCATGGCGTCGCCACTGGCCGGCATCATGCGCTGCTGGATGAGCTGGGCAGCTCCCATCACGATGGGGAGAATGTAGTAGGGATCGAAGTGCGACAGGTCGTGGATCCAGCCGATCCACGGCGCACCGCGAAGCTCGATCGCGGTCGAGAGGAGGTTGTAGAAGGCATAGAGCAAGGGCAGCTGCAACAACATCGGGAGGCAACCGCCGGCAGGATTGACGCCTTCGCTCTTGAACAAGGCGTTGATCTCCTCGTTCATCTTGCGCTGAGCCTCGAGATCGGGGCGCCCCTTCTTGTCCTTGAGCTTCGGGCGCCACTTGTCTCGAATGGCCTGCATGCGGGGATTCAGTACCTGCATCTTCTTCATCGAGACGTAGCTCTTGTGGGTCAAGGGCAAGAGCAGCAGCTTGATCAAGAAGGTCATCAGGATGATCGCCCAGCCGTAGTTGTGGACGACATGGCCGTAGATCCAGTTCAGACCCGCAAGGAGTGGCCCAACCAGAATTCGGAAGGTTCCCCACTTCACCGTCCTCTCCAGGCCATAGGGCATCGAAGCCAATGTCTGGTAGTGCTTCGCGCCCCAATACACCGCCATCTTGGTGCGTTCGGATCCCGGCATCACCGCAAGCGCGATATCGCGGGAAAGCGCCTTCTGGGCGTCGGTGATTTCGTCTTTTCCGGGAAGCGGCGTGAAGTGCATCGGAGCACCCGGGGCCGCCTGCTCGTCGAGCACCGGCCGCAAGATGATCTTGGCCACCGGCTGCGAGGGGATCAACGCCGCCAGGAAGTACGTGTCTTCAAGCCCCGCCCAATCCAGGCCGGTGCCGGGAACCTCGAGGTCAGCCTTGGCCGCCGCCGCGTCCAACACGGTTGCCTGGCCGCCGGTCGAGTACACACCGGAATGCTGAGCAAACCTGCTCTTGCGCTCCTCCGGCGTGGGGTTGCGGACGCCCGGGCCAGCGACTACGCCCCAATCGGTTCGACCGGGAAGTGTAACTTCGACGTCGAAGAGGGGCCCGTTCGGGCGAAAAGTGAACGTCTTTTCGGCGCGCCCCTCGGGGCCTGCGTAACGAAAAGTAACGCTTCTTGGTTCACCGTTCTTACCCTCCCGGTCCTCCACACTGAACAGCGCCTTGTTGAGCTCCAAACTCTCCTGGTGAGGCCCGACAAGCCCGAAGGGATAGGGCCAACCGTCTCGCTGCCGAACCAATTCGACCGGCGTGCCGTCAAACTCTTTGTGCTTCTTCAGCTGGAACGACGTAACCTGCGCGCCCTTGTTGCTCAGCTGCGCCCGATACTCCGCCGTTTCGATGGTCAGCGTCTGCTCCGACTCGGCGTGGACGGGCTCGACTGCGGCGGCGGGTGCCGGCGCCGCGGCGGTTGGCCCGGCGGAGACCGGGGAAGAGGTAGCGGACCCCGCCGCCGCGGGTGTCCCCGAAGAAACGGGCGCGAGCTGAGGAACAACCGCCGTCTTGGGCGGCGGAAAGAGGACCTGCCAGACGATCAGTACACCAAGCGATAGCACTGCAGCCAGAAGCAAACGGCGATTTTCCACGGGGTTCCTTGTCGAAGAAAGGAGACGGAGCGTGAGAGCCTCTACGGTAAGTCCACACCGCCCCTGAAGAATGGGTTACAGCGCATGATCCGACCAAGCGCCTTGAGCGAGCCCCGCCAGAATCCGTACCTGGCGAGCGCGAGAGAGGCGTACTCCGAGCACGTGGGCTCGAAGCGGCAGGCGGGAGGCAATAGCGGCGAGAGCCAACGCTTGTACCCCCGCAACAGCGTTAGGGCGGCGGCGACCGCCGCGCCGCGTCGCGCAGGAGCTTCGAAAGCTCCTCGTTCAACGCCCTGAAGGTGGCCTTCGCACACGCAGGCTGCAGATGAACGACGAGGTCCAGCGCCGCCAGGGACTTCCGTTCCGGCCAACGCCGAAACGACTCGCGGACGCGGCGCTTCAGGCGATGACGCATCACCGACGAGCCCACCTTGCGGCTCGCTGTGATCCCCAATCGCGGTCTCGAAACTTGATTCTGAAGGACATACAGAAGCAGGAACTTTCCCGACCGGCGACGGCCGGTGCGGTAGCAGCGCAGGTAATCGCCCCGCTGCCGAAGTGTGTCTTCGCGGCACAGGCGCTCCCCGACCGCTACCGGCGGCACCGCGAACTCAGACGCTGAGCCGCTTGCGGCCCTTGCTGCGACGCCGCGAGAGAACGGCGCGACCATTGCGGGTCCGCATGCGCACGAGGAATCCGTGGGTGCGCTTGCGACGGCGATTGTTCGGCTGGAAGGTGCGCTTCATATCGTGTTTCCCTTGTCTATCGAGGCAAAACTTCAGTCTAACAACCCGTCGGAGCCTCGGTCAACCCAGGTTGACCCTACAAACGGCGGACCCGCGAATTGGCGGAGAGGGTGGGATTCGAACCCACGGATCGGTTGCCCGATCAACGGTTTTCGAGACCGCCCCGTTCGGCCACTCTGGCACCTCTCCTGACAAACTCTTTGGCGGAGAGGGTGGGATTCGAACCCACGGTAGAGTTTCCCCTACACACGCTTTCCAAGCGTGCTCCTTAAGCCACTCGGACACCTCTCCAACGATCTCAAGGAACCTTGGCGTGCTGCCTGAGAGTCCGAAAGAAACTCCGCAGCATGGCGCCACATTCAGCCGCCAAGACACCGCCTCGGACATCCAGCCGATGGTTCAGCCGGCCGTCACGGGCGATGTCACCCAGCGAGCCGCAGTAACCCGATTTCGGGTCCGCGGCCCCGTACACCAACCTGCTAACCCGGCTGTTGACCAGGGCGCCGGCGCACATCGCGCACGGCTCCAGCGTAACGTACAGCGTCGTCTCGCTCAACCGCCAGCTACCGTTCGCCCGGGCCGCCTCGCCGATTGCCAGTAGCTCCGCGTGGGCGAGAGGATCCTGGTCGACATGCCGCCGGTTGAAGCCGCGCCCCAACACGGCCCCACTCCGAACCACCAGAGCACCGACGGGAACATCTCCCGCTCGGGCCGCCTCCTCCGCGAGAAGCAGCGCCTCGCGGATCCAGCGCTCATCGTCCAGCGCCTCGTCCATGATCGGGTTTGCCGCCGAGACCAAGATTCTGTGGGGCCGGCACGACTCGCTGGCCGTGCGCCGGGACGGCGGATTCTACTCCAGTTTCGAACGCTTTACATCCCCCGGAGGGCAGCGTACCATCGCACCGCGACCCGCTCGCGCGCGGCGCACGAAGGGTTCGGGTCCTGTGCACCGGCAGGCGCCCAACCTCGTCAGACCCGGAAGGGAGCAGCGATACGGCTTCCCCGTCGGGTGCCGCAGATTCACCGGAACCCTTCGTCCGCCGCGCGCAACTGCCCGATCCGTCGCCTTAGGAATTCTGTTTCACCCCAGGAATCGCACATGGCATACCAGGTGCTGGCCCGCAAGTGGCGACCACAAGACTTCTCCAGCCTCATCGGGCAGGAGCCCATCGTCACCGCTCTCGGCAACGCTCTGCGCGAAGGGCGGCTCGCCCAGGCCTATGTCTTCTCGGGAATCCGGGGCGTCGGCAAGACAACTGCCGCAAGGCTGTTGGCAAAGGCGCTCAATTGCGAACTGGGGCCAACGCCTAAGCCTTGCAATCAATGCGTGATCTGTCGCGAGATCACCTCGGGCGCCGACCTCGATGTGGTTGAAGTCGACGCCGCCACACACTCCAAGGTTGAGCAGGTCCGCGATCTCACCGAGAGCCTGCGCTACGGGCCCGCCCGTGATCGCTACAAGGTCGTCGTTCTCGACGAAGTCCACCGTCTCTCGAGGAACGCCTTCGACGCGCTGCTCAAGATCGTCGAGGAACCTCCCGCGCACGTGGTGTTCATTTTCGCCACCACTGAAATCGAGGCCGTACCGGCGACCATCCTCTCGCGCTGCCAGGAGTACCACTTTCGGCGCGTCGCGCCGGCGCAGCTCGCCGCTCACCTGCGCGACATTTGCAACCACGAATCGATCACCGCGTCCGAAGCTGCGCTTCGCCTGATCGCGAGAGCCGGCGAGGGCAGTGTGCGCGACGCCGTCGCGCTGCTCGACCAGATGGCGACCTTCGGCTCTGGCACGATCGACGACGAAGATGCCGTGCGCCTTCTCGGCGGTTTCGACGCCGCGCTCTTTCTCAGCTTGCTCACCGCCATCCTGCGCGGCGACGCACTCGCGGTCGCCCACACCGCCGCGCACGTCGAGCAACAGGGTTGGGATCCGCGCCAGGTGTTCGCGCGCTTCCTTTCCTTCTGTCGCGACGCCCTGCACCTCGCCATGGGCGGCAATCGAGACATCCTCGACCTGCCTTCGGAAGACGCCGCCGCGGTGGCCGCTCTTGCCCAGGGAGCAGGTTACGAGAATCTCCTTCGCCTCTTGCATCACCTCCTCAACAGCGAGAGCACGGTTCGTCGCTCCGACTCAGGGGTCTTGGCGCTCGAGATCGCCTGGCTCCGCGCCGCGGAGCTGCCGAAGCTCGTTCGGGTAGAGAGCCTGCTCGCCGGCGGCCCCGGACGCGCCGACATGTCCAACCGCGCAGCCGCCCCGGCGCCGCAGGTTGAGCGCCCCGGGAGCGTTCCGCTCCCGCCCAGCCGGCCAGCAGCTCCTGCCACCGCTCCAGAGCCCTCACCCATCCGTCCACCGGTCGTCAGGCCCGAGCCCCAGACTCCAACCTCATCGAGCGCCTCGACCTCCTCATTGGCCAGCGACGTCGCCGCCTTTCTCGAAGCACTGAGCAAGCGCAAGCAAGCGCTCGCCGCACATCTCGGCGAGGCCGAGCGACTCGAGTATCAGGACTCGGAGCTGCGAGTGATGCTCGCGCCGGGCGACGAGTGGCTGCCGGCCGCGATGCAGCGCGCGAGCAATCGCGCGCTCGTCGACGCGGCGGTGGCCGAAGTCTGGGGTCCCGCGGCACGATGGTGTCTGGTCCAGGGCGCCTCGGAAACGCCGGCGGCACGGCTCGAACCCTTGCCCGCACTCGAGCAGCGCGCTCTAGCCGCGCATCCCATGGTTCAAACGATGTTGGAAATCTTCGGCGGCAAGGTCGAGCCCTTTGCGCAAGCGACGACCACGCAGGACGCCGGCCCGGACAGCGAGGAGACCGACGCATGAACGTGAAGCAGATGATGAAGCAGGCGCAGCAAATGCAGGAGCGCATGCAGCGCGAGCTCGCCGAGATGGTGGTCGAGGCCAGCGTCGGCGGCGGCATGGTGACCGTTCGGATGAGCGGGCACAAGCAGCTCCTGGGGGTGACCCTCGAGCCCGACGTCCTTGATCCCAAGGATCCAGGAATGCTCCAAGACCTCATCCTCTCGGCCGTCAACGAGGCCGCCCGCAAGGTCGATGAAGCCCTGCAGAGCAAGCTCGGCGCGCTCGGCGCAGGCATGCCCGGACTCTTTTGATCCCTCGGAGAAGACCAACGCCTTGGCCAGCGCTCCCGATCCTCTAGCTCGCCTCATCGGCGAGCTCGCCCGACTGCCCGGCATCGGCCCCAAGACCGCGGCGCGCCTTGCCCATCACGTCCTCAAAGGCTCCTCGCAGGAGGCGCACGCGCTCGCCGAGGCGGTCGTCGAGGTCAAGGAAAAATTGTTCCATTGCTCGATTTGCAATTCGATCACGGCCGAGGAGCCGTGCTCGATCTGCCGCGACCCTCGCCGGGAACGCGACCAAATCTGCGTCGTCGAAGAGCCTTTCAACATTCAACCCGTCGAGCGCACCGGAGAGTATCGAGGGCTTTATCATGTCTTGCTGGGCGCGCTCTCTCCGCACCGCGGCATCGGTCCCGACCAACTGGCGATCTCCGGCTTGCTCCTCCGGCTGGAGGGCATACGGGAAGTGATCCTGGCGACCAACCCCAACGTCGAAGGTGAGGCCACGGCGCTTTACCTCGCGCGGGTCCTCAAGCCGTATGGCGCCAAGGTCACACGGCTCGCGTTCGGCATGCCGGTGGGCGGAGACATCGAATACACCGACGAGGTGACGCTCGGGCGGTCTCTCGCCGGTCGACGCGAGCTCTAACTCGTGCCTCGAGCGTCGGCCCCTTCCACCGCCGCCACCTCGCCAGCGCGCGTGCTCGGGCGAGGCAATCGGTTACCCAAGATTCTCGTCCGCCCGCCGGGGCCGCGCTCGCGAGCGTTCGCTCGACGGGCAAGCGTTCACGAAGCTCCCGGGATCAACGCCTGGTATCGCGGTACGCCGCCCCTCTTCTGGCAAGGCGCGCGCGGAGCAAACGTCGTAGATGTCGATGGCAATCGCTTCATCGATCTCACCGCGGGCTTCGGCGCGGCGGCTGTCGGGCACGCCAACCCGAGGGTGATCCAGGCGGTTGCCGAGCAGAGCTCGCGCCTTCTGCATGGTCTCGGCGACGTTCACAGCCACACGCCGCGGGTTGAGCTCGCGCAGCGTCTGTGCCGCATTGCTCCAGTGGATCACGCTCAGGTCTACTTCACGGTCACCGGCAGCGAAGCGGTCGAGGTGGCTCTCAAGACTGCGATGCTGGCGAGTGGAAAAGCCGGCGTGCTCGCCTTCGATGGCGCGTACCATGGCCTGACGTTCGGGGCGTTGGCCGCTACGTCGCGAGCGGCTTTTCGCGAACCGTTCCTCGGTCATTTGACCCCCCACCTGACTCGCCTGCCCTACGGCGCGAGCCTCCTGAAACTCGCGCCCGCCCTGCGCTCCGGGATTGGCTGCGTGCTCGTCGAGCCGATTCTTGGTCGCGAGGGCATCGTCAGTCCGCCGGAGGGATGGCTCGCCGATCTCGCCGCCCTCTGCCGAAGCTCGGGCGTCCTCCTCATCGCCGACGAAATCTTCACCGGCTTCGGGCGCTCCGGACGGCTCTTCGCGGTCGATCGCGACCACGTCCGTCCCGACCTGCTTTGCTGCGGCAAGGCCCTTGGCGGTGGCATGCCGATCGGCGCAGTCATCGGTCGGCGCGAACTGATGAGCGCCTGGCGGACCGAAGGAGAGGCGCTCCACACCAGCACGTTCGTCGCTCATCCGGTTGCCTGCGCGGCAGCTATCGCTGTTCTCGATCTCCTGCGCGAACAACAGCTTGCGCGCCGGGCCATGCGTCTCGGTCGATCGGTCAAGAGCATCCTTCGCTCGTGTTCGCAGCGGCCGGATCTCCTCGTCCGCGGGCACGGCCTGCTCTGGGCCATCGAGCTCGAAGGCCCGGAGCGCGCCGCCAGGGTGGTCCGAGGGGCCCTCGAGCGCGGGGTGATTCTCCTCGCCGGCGGCCCGCGCGGGTGCGTGCTGCAGATTGCGCCACCCCTGGTGATCACGCCTACCCAACTCGAGACGGCTCTCGGCATCCTCATCGATCTGCTCGATTGCGCATGACGGCGACTGCGCTCTCCATCGCGGTCGTCGTGCCGGCGCACAACACGATCGACCTGACACTGCGCTGTGTCGCTGCCGTCCTCAGCGACGACCGCGAGCTGGAAATCATCGTCGTCGACGACGGCGGCAGCGATCAACTGGCCGCTCGCCTCGCGCCCGCGTTCCCGAGCGTTCGCGTTTTGCGCAACGAGGAGGCACGAGGCTTCACCGTCGCGGCCAACCTCGGCCTCGGCGCGACGGAAGCGGACATCCTGTTCTTGCTGAACAGCGATACGGAGGTGCGCCCAGGCGCTTTCAAGGCTCTTCGCCAGGCCTTCGCCGCCGACTCGCGCTTGGGCATCGCAGGAGCGCAACTGCTCTATCCCGACGGCAGAGCCCAATGGTCCGCGGGCTCGAGCCCCGGCGGCCTCTGGCTCTTTTCCGTCGCGAGTGGTTTGGGGGCTGGCCTGCACTCGGTTCCCGGTCTCGGAGCCTTGCGACGAGCCAAGCCGCCGGCTTCGGCAATCACGTGGGTGAGCGGCGCGGCCATGGCGATACGCCGGAGCGCCTGGCGAGCCGCGGGACCGTTCGACGAGAATTTCCGCTTCTACGCCCAAGACCTCGACCTCTGCGAGCGCGCCGGCAGTCTTGGGTGGGGTGTCCGTCTACTGCCTGGGCTCGAAGTCCTGCATCACCACGGCGCCACCATCGGTCGCGCGGCGGGGGCCGTCGAGCGACAACAGCCCGGCCTCCTGTGGACCGATCTCCTCGGGTGGGCGATCAAGACCCGCTCGCCCGTGGAGGCCCGCAGCGCCGCTCGCGCCTTGAAGATCGGTGCACGCTGTCGGCTGGCCTGGCGCTCGATCCGCGGCATGTTCCTTCATGGCGAGCGAGGCGTGCAGTGGCGTGCAGAGACCGCTGCGTATCATCAAGCGCTGGACAGCCTGAACACGATGTCGGCGGACTCCGCGAAGTAGAGTAGGCCAGATGCGGGGTCGTGTTCTCTGTGGGTTTCTCTTTGCGTGCTTGGCGATCGGCGCTCTCGCGCAGGCGCGATCGGCATTCCGCGTCATGCGCTCCAGCCGCATCGTGCACACCATCGAGAGCACCAGCCTAGCTGCTGCGCGCGCCGGAGCCGAGGGATTGCCGCTCCTGCGGGCGAACCTGACGCTGGCCCGCGAAGCGGTGGAGCTCGATGCGTCCTCGGTCGCCGCCGCGCAAGCCCTGGGCAGCGTCTATCTGCTTCTCGGTCGGCCGCAAGAGGCGATCAGCGGCTACGAGAAAGCGCTCAGGTTGCAGCCGACCGCCGAGCTCTACATGAATCTAGGTCATGCCGCTCTTGCCAAGAGCGACGTCGCGGCAGCGCATACGTACTTCTTACGCGCCGCCGCGCTCGACAGCCGTCTGGCCGAGCAAGTCCCGTCGGCCGCGCGCTAGATTTCCCGACGATCATGCCCGGCTCTTGCTTCAAGGTCGCCCTGATCGGGAGTCATGGGGTCGGCAAGACGACCCTCTGTTTCGGACTCGCCGCGCGGCTCAAGGCACGCGACTTCCCGCTCGAGCTGGTCAATGAGGTCGCCCGGCGTTGTCCGCTCCCGATCAACCAGGAGACCAGTGTCGCGTCCGAGTCGTGGATTCTCCACACCCAGATCGCCGAGGAGTTGGTCGCCGCGACTCGCTACGGCATGGTCCTCTGCGACCGCAGCGCGCTCGACAACTACGTCTACCTCCTGCTCGCGGCAGGACGTCAGCCCGGCCTGGAAGCGCTGGTGGATTTCTGGATGACTACATACGATCTGCTGATCCACGTCCCCATCGTCGACGCGCCGCGCCCCGACGGCGTGCGCGCGGTCGATCCGGGCTTCCAGCGCGCGATCGAGGAACGGCTCTCGACCGAGCTCGCGGCACGAGGTTCGCGGTCTCACCGACTCTTGGCGGACCAGCGGGACGGCTGGCTCGACGAGGTGGAGGCTTTGGTGTTGGCGCGCCTCAGTCCACCGCAGCTGCGACTTCTGTAGGGACGGGGACTGGCGGCGCGAGCGCCGCGAGGCCGAGCTCCCCTGGGTACACGACGCGCTCGAGAAAGAGCCCCGAGGGCGGTGCCGTGAACCGCGCCGGGTCGGGGCCGACCAACGAGGCATCGCCGGCAGCGAGCAGGAGTTCGAACTGTCCGCGCGTGATCTCGCCGGTGCCGACCCGAACCAGGGTTCCGACGACTCGGCGGACCATCTTCCAGAGAAAATGCGACGCCACGAGCCGCACCAGGATCAGCGATCCTGCTTCGGCGATCTCCGCCGATTCGACGACCACTAACGTGCTCGATTGCTCCTCCGGGCGTTCACAGAAGGCGGCGAAGTCCCGCTTGCCCACCAGGCGCACCGCGGCCGCCCGCATCTCCGAGATGTCGAGCGGCTGATTCACCCACCACACGAAACGCTTGGCAAACGCTGTTCTCCGGCGGGAGATCTGATAGACGTAGCTGCGCGCTACCGCACTGTGGCGGGCGTGAAAACGCTCGCCGGCAGGGTCCACCTGGAGGACATGAATGTCGGCCGGGAGCCGAGCGTTCAACTCGATGATGAAGCTCCGGTCGAGGGTCTGTTGGGAGCGCAGGTGCGCGACTTGCGCCAAGGCGTGCACCCCCGCGTCCGTTCGGCCCGATCCCGCGAGCTCGACCCGACCGGGGGCGAGCGCCTCGATCGCCTGGCGCAACTCGCCGGCCACTGTGTGGGCGTTCTTCTGCTCCTGCCAGCCGCGATAGCGCGAGCCGTCGTACTCGATGGTGAGGCGATAAGTCGGCACGTCCGGATCATACGTCGCTCGCGATACAATCATCCGACCGTGGACATCGCCGAACGCCTAGCCAGGCTGGAGGTCTTTTCGCACTTCTCGCTGCAGCAAATCGAGCAGCTGGCGGACTGCGTGTCCCAGACCCAGTTCGCCGACGGCGAGATCGTCCTCAAGGAAGGCGAGACCGGCTCGGAGGCGTATGTCATCGATACCGGCCGCGTGCGCATCCTGCGCGAGACCCCCTACGGAATGTATCTGCTGGCGACCATTGCGACCGGCGAGATCTTCGGCGAGACCAGCTTCATCGACCGCCACTCGCGCTCGGGCGACGCGGTGGCGGTGGGCAGCACGAATTTGCTCCTGCTTAGCGCCGACCGCCTCGAAGAGTTGATGGCGCGCGACCAGCGCATCGAGCTGGCGCTCTACTGGTCTTTCTGGAAGAGCCTGTCGAGAAAGCTTCGCGCCACCAACGAACGCCTCACTCAGTTCTTCTCGCAGGGCGGCAAGGCGCCCTCGATCGAGCCCTCGAGCCGCAAGACGCCCACCGGCGAATTCCGCATCGACATGGCTGCGAAGCGCAGCCTGTTCATGGAGCAGCGCCTGGCAGCGCTCGAGATCAACTTTCTCGCCTCGCTCTCTCAAGAGAAGAATTTTGCTCCCGGCGAAGTGATCTTCCACGACGGCGATCCCGGCGACGCGATGTACATCGTGCTCCAGGGGCGAGTCATGATCAGCAAGTACATTCCGGGCGCCGGCGAAGAAGCGCTCGCGTTCCTCGAACGCGGCGACTATTTTGGCGAGATGGCGTTGATCGACCAGCAGCCGCGTTCCGCCGACGTCAAGGCCCACGACGAAGGCGCGGTGGTCTTGCGCATGCCGCGTGAGGTGGTCGAGGGTCTGCTCGACATTCGCAAGGTTTCTTCCCTGCGCCTGCTCAAGATCCTCTGCGGAATGGTGGCCAAGCGTCTACGCGAGATCGACGACAAGCTGGTCGGCTGGCACATTCTCGCCGGCGGCGGCGGAGCCGGATCCTAGGAGCTCGCGGCACGGCGCAGGATCTTCTCGACCAACGAAGAGTGCGGCACGCGGCCTAGTCCGGCGCGGTCGAACCACCCAGCCTCGATACCCTCGGCGACATGGTCGCCGCCCTCTAGAAAAGCTTCGCGGACATCAACTTCGATCGCGCGGTAGGTGATCGCGTGCTTGACGGTGCCTCGCGAGGGCCCAAGACTCCACTTGCCTCCGTAGCGCTCGGCGAACTCGGCGGCGCTCTGTGAGGCCTCGGCAGCTACCCAGGGGATTTCCCAAGTTCCGCCCAGCGTCGGGCTCGAGTCCGGCAAGCGCACGAGCAGAATCCTCGAATCCCGATTGACGATCGCGGCCACCCGGCTCTGGCGTTCGGTGACCCGGCGCACGCGCGCCGGCGGATAGTTTGTCGGAGATCCCGACGTCAAGCCCTGGCAGCCCTCGCCGAGCGGGCAGACCGAGCACCTCGGGGCGCGGGGAGTGCAGATCGTCGCCCCGAGCTCCATCAACGCTTGATTGCTGTCGCCGGGTCTCGCTGGGTCGAGGAGCGAGGCCGCAGCCGCGCGCAGGCCGTCTCGCGTCGCCGCTCGCTTAGGATCGTCGGCGCTCGCCAAGCGGCGCGAAATCACCCGTTCTACGTTGCCGTCGAGAACCGGCGTCGCGACGCCGAAGCAGATGCTCGCAATCGCCGAGGCCGTGTATTCGCCGATCCCGGGCAACGCGCGGAGTCCATCGACTTCGGTGGGGAACGACTCCTGAGCGACCACTCGCAGCGCCGCTTGATGCAGCAGCCGAGCGCGGCGGTAGTAGCCAAGACCCGACCAGACGGCAAGTACGGACTCAATCGGTGCCGCGGCCAGAGCACCTACCGAGGGGAAACGCTCGAGGAAGACTTCGTACGCCGAGACAACCGTTTCGACCCGGGTCTGCTGAAGCATGATCTCGGAGACCCAGACGGGATACCAGGCAGTCGTTTTGCGCCATGGCAGATCGCGCCGCTTGGCGTCGTACCACTCGAGGAGCCGCTTCGCCGGATCCATCTAGGGTCTGTAGGCAGTCACGAACTGCTTAAGCCGCCCTTTTGGCAGCGCACGCCGAAACGGCTGTTTGAAACTGTCGCTTGAATTGGCTCCGAGAACGCAAGCTGGGGCCTCGAGGGCCCCGTGAAACGTATGGGGGAGATTCCGTATTGGGTTGGGTTTGAGGCTCTACCCCTGTTAAAAGGGGATTGAAGGCTAGAAGGTAGAGGGGTGGAGATCAAAAGATCTCGAACACTTGGGGTTGGATTGGGTAAGGTGTGTGGAATCTCCCCGCATACTCTTCTCAGTCTGGTTCTGGTCATAAGCAACATCCGTACCAGAGGCTCTATTCCCCACCTGCTGGAAATCTGAGGTGTAGGATCTCGACGGATGAAGCGCCTCCTCATCGTCTTCGGGCTACTCCTCGGCATCGCGATCGGCACCGCCGGTCTGGCCGTCTTTCTCTCGCGTGGCGGCGGCGGCGGTACCGGTGCAATGGTACTGCGCTTCACGATCTCAGGCGACCTCCGCGAACAGGCGCCGTCGCGGGGATTCCACATTCCCGGGTTTCGCCAACCCGAGAGCTTTGCCAACGTGTATGTCGCCCTCGCCGGCGCCCGTCAGGACGCCAGGGTAAAGGGCATCCAAGTTCGGATCGACGATGCCGGTTTCGGGCTTGCCAAGGCGCAGGAGCTTCGCGACCTTTTTCTTCGCCTTCGAGACGCCGGTAAGTTCGTGCGCTGCTATCTCGACTCGGCTGGAGACGGCGGGAATGGCACTCTCGAGTACTACCTGGCCTCGGCCTGCAGTCACATTGCGCTTGCGCCGGCCGGTGAATTCAACGTCATCGGTCTGTTCTCCGACAGCTCCTTCCTGCGCGGTACGCTCGAGAAACTCAAGGTCGACGCGACCTATGCCCACGCTGGAAAGTACAAAAGCGCCCCGGAAACTTTCACCGAGTATGGGTTTTCGCCACCGGCGCGGGAGGCCATTGCGGCCCTGCTCGATGGGGAATTCGAGCAGCTGGTCAAGGGAATCGCCGAGGGCCGGAAACTCCCTCCCGAGGACGTCCGTCAGCTCATCGACCAAGCACCCCTGTCCGCCGAAGCCGCGTTGAATCACAAACTCGTCGACGCCCTGATGTACCCCGACGAATTCCAGGCCGCGACGGACGCCGCGCTCGCACCCACGCCAAGCTATGTCGACCTCGAGCGCTATACGGCACCCCAGGGTTTTTCCGGAAAGCAGATCGCCGTCGTCTTTGCCGCCGGCACCATCGTTCGCGGAGGGGGCGGCGAACAGCCTTGGACTCAGGAGCAATACGTCGGCTCGGACAGCCTTTCGGAGACGCTCGAGTCCCTCGCGGAGGACGCCTCGATCGCCGCTGTCGTCTTGCGCATCGACAGCCCGGGCGGTTCGGCCCTCGCATCGGACCTCATCCAACGGCGGGTGGCTAAACTCCAAGAGGCCAAGCCCGTCGTGGTCTCGATGGCGGATCTCGCGGCTTCCGGCGGTTACTACATCGCGGCTCCGGCGAAGAAGATTGTCGCCCAACCCGGCACGTTGACCGGCTCGATCGGCGTTTTCGCGGGCAAGTTTTCGACCCGTCGCTTTCAGGAAGACTGGCTGGGAATCCGCCATGAGACGCTCCAGCGAGGAGCCAACGCCGACTACTTCTCGACCTTGGACCCATTCCGGCCCGATCAGGCCGAGCGCTTCACGAGCGGTGTCGAGAGGACCTACGCCCGTTTCGTCAAGGTTGTGGCCACCGGGCGCCGGATGACCACCGAAGCCGTTGATGCGGTCGCCCAGGGGAGGGTTTGGACTGGCGATGCGGCCCATCAAGTGGGTCTGGTCGACGAGCTTGGAGGACTCGATCGCGCGATCGGCCTCGCCAAGGACCTGGCGGGGGTACCGGCGCAGGATCGCGTCCGACTGCGCTTCCTCCCTGCTCCCCCCAACGTGCTCGATCTAGTCTTCGGCCAGCGTCAAACCCGACTGCCTGCGGTGCTCGCGGAGCTTCTCCGGCAGACCCTGGCCTCCGGGCAGCAAGCTCTCGAATTGCCGCGAGAACTTTCCCGCCTGAACCGTCCCTTCTAGACGGAGACCATGGATTCTCCGGCTTTGGAGTGCCGCTTTCGGCACCGTGCTATGTTCGCTGCGAAGCCAATCTTCCCGTCGGAGGGCTTTCCACAGACTGTGGAAAAGCTGCGGACACAATGACCCAAGGCCTTTGGTCTCGCCTGCAGAGACAACTCCAACAGGATCTCGGACCGGATGAGTTTGCAACCTGGATCAAGCCGCTCCGGGCGCGAACCGACCAAGACGGGCGCTTGGTCCTGCTGGCGCCCAATGAACACTTCCTGCACGCTCTCGAGGAGAGCTACCGGCCCGCGGTCACCCGCGCCATCGCCAATGTCGCGCAGCCGGGTACGGACTTCGGTTTCGCCCTCGATGAGCGGGCGGTAGCTGCATCGACCGCGCCCCAGGCCCCGTCCTTCACCTCGAGGTTGGTTTTTGAGACCTTCGTCGTCGGCAGCTCCAATCAGTTCGCTCACGCCGCAGCGCGCGCCGTCGCCGAGAGCCCCTCCCACAGCTACAACCCGCTTTTTCTCTACGGTGGGGTGGGCCTCGGCAAGACCCACCTGCTGCACGCCATCGGTCACCACATCCAGTGGAAGCACCCGCACCTCAAGGTGCTCTATCTCGACGCCGAGAAGTTCACCAACGAGCTGATCAACTCGATTCGATTCGAGCGCATGCCAGCCTTCCGCGAGCGCTACCGCACGATCGACGTCTTGATGATCGACGACGTCCAGTTCCTCGCCAACAAGGAACGAACGCAGGAAGAGTTCTTTCACACCTTCAACACGCTCTACACCAGTCAAAAGCAAATCATCCTGAGCAGCGACTCTTCGCCGCGCAATATCCCGACTCTCGAGGAGCGCCTCCGGAGCCGTTTCGAGTGGGGCCTGATCGCGGACATCCAGCCGCCCGATCTCGAAACGAAAGTTGCGATTCTGCGCCGCAAGGCCGATAGTGAGAGCCTCCGACTGCCCGACGACGTGGCGCTCTTCATCGCCCGCCAGGTGCGCTCGAACATTCGCGAGCTCGAAGGCCTGCTCAACCGCGTGCTCGCGTTTGCTTCCCTCACCGGCAAGCCGCTCTCGCTCGACCTCGCGCGCGAAACCCTCAAGGACATCCTTCCTCCTGAGGGCCGCCAGGTGAGCGCCGCCGAGATCACCAAGTTCGTGGCCCGGCACTACGGTCTCAAAGTGAGCGAGATCAAGAGCCGCAACAACGCCAAACAGGTCGCCTTTCCCCGGCAGGTCGCGATGTACCTCTGTAAGCATCTGACGGAGCTTTCCTTCCCCGAGATCGGCCGTCAGTTCAACGACAAGCACCATTCGACCGTGATGTATTCGGTCGAGAAGATCGAGCAGATGCGTGCGACCGACGCTGACTTCGACCGCACTCTCCAAAGTCTTCTGCAGCACTTCAACTAATCCGCTCAACTGGTCAGCCGGGTCAGCCTGTCGAAAAACCTCCGGATATCGCTTCGGAAAGCCTGCGGAGGGTTCCAGGGAAGCGCTCTTTCTCCGCGCCTTCCACAGGCTCTCCGCAGGTTCGGCACAGGGCTATTCCGAAGTCTTCGGAGCCCGCAAACGCCTGTCCCGCTGGTCTTCGCAGGGGTATTCAACTTTTCCGCCGCACCTACAACGACTACTACGGCTGGCATATACTGAATTCTCTTTCGACGGAGGCGCCGTATGGAACTTCGCTTGAACCGCGCCGAGTTTCTCGCCGAGCTGCTCCCGATGCAGGGCATCGTGGAGCGGCGGACGACGATCCCGGTGCTTTCCCATTTGTTGCTGCGCGCGGTGGGCGACAAGCTCCACATAGCGGCGACCGATCTCGACGTTTCGCTGACTTCTTCGGTCACCGCCGAAGTGAAGCGCGAGGGCGGCGTCGCCGTACAGGCGAAGAAGTTTGTCGAGATCATTCGCTCGCTGGTCGGAGACGAGGTCAAGCTCGTGCTCGACGACAGTCACGCGCTAACCGTGACGGCGGCGAGCTCACGTTTCAAGATCCACGGTCTCGCCCCACAGGATTTTCCGTCGCTGCCCGACGTCGGCCAGGAGAAGCCCGTCGAGATGCCGTTCCAGATTCTGCGGCGGATGATCGGTCGCGTGATCTTCGCGGTCTCGACCGAGGAATCGCGCTTCCAGTTGAACGGCGCGCTGGTGAAGCTGAAAGTCAACGGCCTCGAGATCGTGGCGACAGATGGTCACCGTCTGGCATTGGTCGAAGATGCCGTTGCCGACGTAAAGGAGGCCGACGGCGTGCTGGTGCCGCGCAAGGCCTTACTGGAGATTCAACGCTTCGAAGGCGAGGGCAACGTGGCCTATAGGCGCGGCGAGCACCACCTCTCGTTTCGCATTGGCCGCCGCGAGTTGATCTGTCGAATCCTCGAGGGCACGTTCCCTGACTACGAGCGCGTCATCGCCAAAGACAACGATCGCAAGGTCATCTTCGATCGCCTCGGCCTGCAAGCCACTGTTCAGCGGGTCGCTATTCTCACTGGCGAGCGGGCGCGCGCGGTGCGCCTCCAGTTCTCGAACGGCAAGTTGACGGTGTCCGCGGCTAACCCCGATCTCGGCGAAGCGAGTGAAGAGATCGCCTGCGACTATGAGGGCGGCGACTTAAAGCTCGGCATCAACCCGGACTACATGGTTCAGTTCCTGAGCGCAGCGGATACCGAGAAGGTACGACTCGAGCTCAAGGACGAAAATACCCAGTGCGTAGGCTTTCCGGTTGGTGGCGAAGACCAGCGTTACCTGTGCGTGATCATGCCGATGCGCGTCTGAGGTTTCCTGCTCGCTCAACTTCACTCCGAGACTTTTCGTAACCTCGAACCGCTGGACTGGAGCCCGGGCGCCGGGAGCCATCTCTTGCTCGGAGACAACGGCTCGGGCAAGACCTCTCTCCTCGAGGCGGTCTACCTCCTCGCCACATCACGCAGCTTTAGAACCAGCAACCTGGCCGAATGCTGCCGCGAAGGCTCCTCGAGGTTCTCCCTTTCCGCCGAAGTGAACAATGTCGCCCGCACCCGGCTCGCGATCGAGTGGGGTGCGCGCACTCGCCGTCGAACCGTGAACGGTAAGACGCTGACGCTCGCGGAGCATGTCTCGGCACTTCCCGTCCTGGCGTGGACATTCGCGGAGAGCGAGCTGCTGACGGGTGCGCCCTCGCTCCGCCGGAGGTTTCTCGATCGCGGTCTCGTCGTTGAGCGGCCTTCAGCCCTCGAGACCCTACAGAGCTACCGCGAGGCGCTTCAGCAAAAACGCCGACTCCTGCAACAGGGCGGGGAAGAGATCGAGGTCTGGAACGACCTGCTGGCGACCCACGGCGCGCAAGTGATCGCCTTGCGGAAGAACTATCTCGGTCGCCTGCAAACCGTCTTCGCGGAGGTACTCGTCGACACCGAATCCAAGTTCTCGGGCGCGACGCTCGCATATCGACCCTCACCCGCCGAGGGCGTCGACGGCGCCGGCGCGTTCTTGACCCGCCTTCGCCGGTCGGTCAGCACGGAGCGCCTTCGTCGGCTGCCGCTGCTCGGGCCCCACCGCGACGACGTGGTCTTGACCTGGCGCGGGCACGAGATTCGCGGCCTGGCTTCGGCCGGCGAGCGAAAAGGGCTCGGCCTCGCGGTGCTCGCTGCGCAGGCGAAGCTCCTGGCCGAGGACGGCAGGACACCGCTCGTGCTGCTCGACGACGCGGACACGGAGCTCGACCGCGGGGCGCTCGCCCGGGCCTGGAGAGCCTTCCGTGACCTGCCGCAATGGATCGCCAGCACCAACCGTCCGGAGGCCTTCGAGACGCTCTCCCTCGACCACCAATGGAGACTCGTCGGGGGCCGATTGTCGCCCGCCTGATGCCACGGCGTAAGCGCGCCACAAACAACGCTGTAACTAGCTGTAAACAAAGCACTTAGTTTCTTGTCGCCCAACCGGATAGATGCTACAATTCCGGGGTCTCTCAACCCGCCTACAGCGGGCCCAAACTCAGCGGAGAAAACCTTGTCGAAGCCGATCATCGACCCGACGTATACCGCCGAAAACATAACGGTGTTGAAGGGTCTCGAAGCCGTGCGCAAGCGGCCCGGGATGTACATCGGCGACACCGAAGATGCCTCCGGCTTGCACCACATGGTCTTCGAAGTCGTCGACAACTCGATCGACGAAGCGCTGGCCGGATACTGCTCCCGAGTCGAGGTCACCATCCACGCCGACAACTCGGTCACCGTCGACGACGACGGTCGCGGCATCCCGGTCGACCTGCACAAGGGCGAAGGCCGCTCGGCGGCCGAAGTGATCATGACCGAGCTTCACTCAGGCGGTAAGTTCGACAAGAACTCCTACAAGGTCTCGGGCGGCCTTCACGGCGTCGGCGTGTCGGTCGTGAACGCGCTTTCTGAAACGCTCGAGCTCGAGATCAAGCGCGAGGGCCAGGTCTGGTTTCAGGTCTTCCATCGCGGAGTCCCCGAGGGTGAGATCAAGGCGATCGGCAAGACCAAGAAGACGGGGACCAAAATCCATTTCATTCCCGACCCTGAGATCTTCACCGTCCTCGAGTACCACTACGAGACCCTGGCGCAGCGTCTGCGCGAGCAGTCATTCCTCAACCGCGGCGTGCACATTCGCCTGCTCGACGAGCGCACCGACAAGAGCGCCGACTTCGAATACACCGGCGGTATCTCGTCCTTCGTCGAACACCTGAACCGCAACAAGCAGCCGCTTCACCCGAAGCCGATCTTCCTCGAGGACGAGCGCGATGACGGGACTGGCCCGGAGCGCATCGAGGTCGCGTTGCAGTGGAACGAGGGTTACCAGGAAAACATCCACGTCTTCACCAATAACATCGCCAACCGCGACGGCGGCACGCACCTCGAGGGTTTCAAGGCGGCGCTCACGCGCACCATCAACGCCTACGCCCAGTCATCGGGCATCGGCAAGCAATTGAAGGAAAACCTCGCCGGCGAGGATGCGCGCGAGGGCTTGACCGCCGTGCTGTCGGTCAAGATCAAGGACCCCAAGTTCTCCTCTCAGACCAAGGACAAGCTGGTCTCTTCCGAGATCAAGGGCTGGGTGCAGCAAGTCTTGAACGACCGACTGGGAAACTTCCTCGAGGAGAACCCCAAGATCGCCCGCCGCATCGTCGAGAAGTGCGTCGAGGCAGCGCGCGCCCGCGAGGCCGCGCGCAAGGCGCGTGAACTGACCCGTCGCAAGGGCGCGCTCGATTCCGCGAGCCTCCCCGGCAAGCTCGCCGACTGCTCGGAGAAGAACCCCGAGTTCTCCGAGCTCTTCTTGGTCGAGGGCGATTCCGCCGGCGGCTCGGCCAAGCAGGGCCGCGACCGCAAGTTCCAGGCGGTCCTACCGCTCAAGGGCAAGATCCTGAACGTCGAGAAGGCGCGCTTCGACAGGATGCTCGGCTCGGAGGAAATCCGGACGATGATCACCGCGCTCGGCACCGGCATCGGGCGCGAGGACTTCGACCCCGCCAAGCTCCGCTACCACAAGCTCATCATCATGTGCGACGCCGACGTCGACGGCGCCCACATCCGCACGCTGATCCTCACCTTCTTTTACCGCCAGATGCACGAGCTCATCCGCCGCGGCCATCTCTTCATCGCGCAGCCGCCGCTCTACAAAGTGGCCGAAGGCAAGCGCGAGAACTACTTGAAGGACGACCGCGAATACCAGCAGTTCCTGGTCAACCGCATCCAGGACCAGTGGGAGCTCACGGTCGGAGAAGACGCCAAGCCCCTTAAAGCCGCCCGTCTAGCCAACTTCCTCGAGAAGGTCGAAGCGTTTCGCGACAGCATGACGAAACTGGCGATGCGCGGCTATCCGGCCGACGCCTTGCGCGTGGCCCTGAAGATCGGTCTCACCGACAAGAAGGCGCTTTCCGATCGAGCTCGGCTCGCCGAGCTTGCGCACATCATCGAAGCCTCGGGCTTCCACGACGTGACGGTCGGCGATGACGAAGAGCACGGCACTGGGTACGTCCGCTTCCGCTCCAAGCGCGACGGCGTCGAGCGCGAGGTCAACCTCGACTGGAGCCTGCTCACCAGCGCCGAGTACCGCGCCCTCGCCAACAACACCCAGGGCCTCGAGGCGATCCAGGCGACCACATTCACCCTGCGCAAGGGCGACGACGTCTCGACCCACGGCACCCTCGAAGAAACCCTCGAACGCCTGTACACCGGCGCCAAGAAGGGCCTCTCGATCCAACGCTACAAGGGCCTGGGAGAAATGAACCCCCAGCAACTCTGGGAAACCACCATGGACCCCACCAAGCGCCGCCTGCTCAAAGTTGCGATTGACGACGAGGTCGGCGCGGACTTGATCTTCACCATCCTGATGGGCGACGAAGTGGAGCCCCGGCGAGAGTTCATCGAGAAGAACGCGCTGGACGTGAGGAATCTCGATATCTGATGCCGGAGATTTCCCGGTTCTTCGGCATGGTGATCACAATGTACTTTGACGACCACGAGCCTCCCACTTTCATGCTCGCTACGGCGAGCAGCGCGTGAGCGTGATCATCACGTCCGGAGAGGTGGAGGGCTCATTTCCGCAACGGGCATTGGCTCTCGTTCAAGAATGGCGCGAAATGCATGCCGAGGAACTCCTTCAGGACTGGCGCCTGGCGCGCGCCGGGCAACCCCTGCATGCGATCCTAGGACTCGAGTAGCCGTGATCGTCTGGGTGACGCACGCGAAGTACCTCGGAGGCCATCGGCTCTGGTTGGAGTTCAATGATGGCACGGTTGGGGAGGTTGACCTCTACGATCGCCTTCGCGGTCCGGTCTTTGAACCGCTAAAGGATCCGCGGTACTTCGCTCAGGCAGCGGTGAACGAGGCGCTCGACACCGTCACCTGGCCGAACGGCGCAGACTTCGCACCCGAATATCTCTACCAACGCGTGAAGGCGTCGGTGTCTGAAGTGGCAGAGCCGTCTCCCGATTCGAACTTGACATCGAACTAGAGGTCCAATGAGCGATACCGACCGCCCCTTACCCTTCGAGACCCACCTCGGTGTGGATAT
>JBDTNL010000028.1:0-47541 GCA_039933785.1 Acidobacteriota bacterium | reverse complement strand
CGGCGGGAGGTTCGGTGACCTACACGATCACCTCGAGCAACGCGGGGCCGAGCAATGCAACGGGAGCGACCGTAGCGGACGCCTTCCCGGCAAGCCTTACCTGCACTTGGACTTGCGTCGGAGCCGGCGGCGGCATCTGCACCGCATCAGGCTCGGGCAACATCAACGACAGTGCCAACCTGCCGTCGGGCGGGAGCGTCACCTATACCGCAAGCTGCACGATCTCCGGCGCCGCGACCGGCACGTTGAGCAACACTGCCACCGTGACGGCACCAGCCGGCGTCACCGATCCGACGCCGGGCAACAATTCAGCCACCGATTCGGACACCTTGTCCGCGGCGCCTGGAGCTTTGATCGGTGGAACGAAGACCGCGGCGGGATCCTTCATCGTCGGCGGTACCGTCACCTACACGGTTGTCCTCAACAACACCGGCACCGGAGCGCAAGCCGACAACCCGGGTAACGAATTCTCCGACGTTCTGCCCGCGAGCCTGGCTCTGGTGTCTGCCGCGGCCACCAGTGGAACGGCAGTTGCCACCGTCGGCACGAACACGGTGACCTGGAACGGCGCCATTCCAGCGAGCGGCGCGGTCACGATCAGCATCACCGCGACCATCCTCCCGGCCGCGGCGGGAAACACAGTGAGCAACCAGGGCAGCTTGGCCTACGACAGCGACGGCAACGGTACTAACGAAACGACGGGGCAGACCGACGACCCAACTGTCGCCGGTGGCGCCAATCCGACGACCTTCGTCGTGGCGGGCGGGGTGGCGACCATCCCGACGCTCTCGAGCCTCGGCCTGGCGCTACTCGCGCTCGGGCTCGCGGGCCTCTCCGTCGGGGTGTTGCGGCGGAAGGCACGCCGCTGAGATCGTGAGATTCGATGGGCGCCACGATGCGAATCGTGGCGCCTTTGCTCTCCAACGCTAGCCGGCCGCTCGGTGAGCGGCATGGCTCCACCGTGCGGGGTCATGACCTCCCGCCGAGAGCATCTCGGCGGAGGGTCTCAACGCTGTGGCTCATGGATGCTCCTGCGGTTTCTTCCCCGGGAGAGCAGGATCCGTCCTCCGATCCGCCTCGTCATGCAGCCGCGCGAACGTGCTCTCGATCACCGCGGCCAGCTTGTCCGCAGCGCCCTCCACCGCCTGTTCCACGGTCGCTGCCTGATGCGTCACGGCGGTTGGCTGGCGGCCCTCGATGCGAGCTTCCATCACGCAGCGTTTGTCGTCCTGGCCGCCCTTGTCGCCGTTTTGGTCGCTGAGGTGGACTTCCACCCGCGTGATTCGATCGCGGAATCGGTCGAGCGCGCCGTCCACCACACTCCTGGCCTGATCGGCGAGGCGCTCGCTACCTTCGATGTTCTTGTCCGTATTCACTTGGATATGCATTTGCTCCTCCGCTTTCTGTGTGAACCGAATTCGCCCAGGTCGTCGAGGAGGTCATCGACTTGCGAGTCGTTCGCTTTCATTGGACCAGCCCGGCCCGCTTCGAGGCGAGGCACTCGAGCAGGTCCTTCCAGGACTTGACGAAGGACGCCGCACCCTCGCGCTGCAGCTGTTCGGCGAGCGCCGTACCGTCCACGCCGGCGCGCGTGAACTCGGCGAGCACCGCTTCGGCGTCGCCCCCATCGACGGGCAGCGCTCCTTCCACGCGGCCGTGTTCCGCCAAGGCGAAGAGCGTCTTCTCCGGCATCGTGTTGATGGTATCGGGAGCCGCCAGCGCCTCGACGTAAAGCGTGTCCGAGGCCTTCGGATCCTTCGTCCCGGTGCTGGCCCAGAGCAGCCGCTGCGGGCGCGCTCCGGCCGCCTCGAGACCGTGCCAACGCGCAGATGCCAGTAGCTCGCGGTAGGCCTTATAGGCGCGCTTGGCCACGGCGATCCCCAGACGATTGCGGAGCGCGGGCGGCACCTTCTCCTGGACGGCGACATCCCAGCGGCTGACGAAGAGCGAGGCGACGGAGTCGACGCGGGGATCGAGCCCTGCCGCGATGCGGCGCTCGATGCCCCGCATATAGGCGTCGGCTGCCGCCAGGTACTGCGCCGCGGAGAAGAGCAGCGTGACGTTCACCGGCACGCCGGCGAAGATCGACTTTTCGATGGCGGGGCAGCCTGCGGGCGTACCCGGAATCTTGATGAACAGATTGGGGCGCCCGGCTTGGTCATGCAGGTGCGCCGCCGCGCGTATGGTGCCCGCAGTGTCGTTGGCCAGGAGCGGCGAGACCTCCAACGACACCCAGCCGTCCACGCCGCCGGTGCGGTCGTGGACGGGTCGAAAGAGATCCGCGGCGCGGACCAGGTCCTCGATGGCCAGCTCGAAGAACAGCGCCTCGCCGGACTTGCCCGCCAAAGCCTTTTCGTGGATGGCGTCGTCGTACGAATTGCCTTTCTTGAAGGCGTGATCGAAGATCGTCGGGTTGGAGGTCAGTCCGGTCACCGACAGGTCGCGGATATAGCGTTGCAGAGTGCCGTCGTCCAGGATGCCGCGGGTGATGTTGTCGAGCCAGAGGCTCTGACCGAGATCGTGCAGCTGTCGTGTCGCCTTCATCTCTACTCCAACCACGTCGTTGAGCTCTGTCACGCCGTCTCCTCGTCGAGCGTGGGGTTGTGCCAGCCACCGTCCGCCGCGATCAGCGCGTCCGCCTCTTTCGGACCCCAGCTCCCCGGCTTGTAGCGATGAACGGGGCGGTGACGCTTCAGGACCCGATCGACGGCCGCCCAAGCAGCCTCCACCGCGTCTTCCCGGGTGAAGAGCGCTCCGTCGCCCGCCATCGCGTCGCTCAAGAGTCGCTCGTAGGGCGTCTCCTCACCCGGCTGACGATCGACCAAAGAGAGCTCACGCTGGTCGCCGACGAACTCCGCGCCATAGTGTTTGACGCGCGCGGCGAGGGCGACGGCGTGGTTTGGGGAGAGCCGGAAGCGCAGGTAGTTCGGCGGACCGGCCGCCGGCCCTGAGTCGGCGAAGAGCCGCTGCGGCGGCCGCTTCAGCTGCACGAACACTTCCGCGACCGTCTCGGGAAGGAGCTTCCCGGAACGGAGGTACCACGGTACACCTTCCCAACGCCACGAGTCGATGAAGAGCCGAAGAGCGCAGAAGGTCTCCACATCGGAGTCGGGCGCCACGTCCGGCTCCTTGCGGTAGCCGGCGTATTGTCCACGGACGACATCGGCGGCCTTGAGCGGCCGCATGGCCTCGAACACGGCTGCCTTTTGGCTGTGCACGGCGCCGAAGCCCTGGTAGGCCGGCGGTTCCATGGCGAGCAAGGCGACGATCTGGAAGAGGTGGTTCTCGATCACGTCCCGCAGACAACCCGCCGTTTCGTAGAACGAGCCGCGACCGTTCACGCCAAAGTCCTCGGCCAGGGTGATCTGCACGCTGGCCACGTAGTTGCGATTCCAGATCGGCTCCAGGAACGAATTGGCGAAGCGGAAGTAGAGGATGTTCATGATCGCTTCCTTGCCGAGGAAGTGGTCGATGCGGAAAATCGAATTCTCCGGAAAAACCGACAGCGCGACGCGGTTGAGCTCGCGCGCCGAAGCAAGATCGCGGCCGAACGGTTTCTCGACGATGACCCGCGCCCGCTCCGCCAAGCCCGCGTCGCCGAGCCCCGTGATGACCGTCGCGAAGAGCGCCGGCGGAATGGCGAGGTAGTGCGCCGGGCGCCGGGCCTTGCCCAGCGCCTTCGCCAGCGCCGCGAAGGTCGCCCGGTCGTTGTAGTCGCCCTGCACGTACTGCAGCCGCGCGAGGAGCTCGCGCAGCGCCCCTCGATCGTCGACTCGCCCGGCGTTTTCGATGCCGTCGGTGACGCGCTGGCGCAGCTTCTTGAGGCTCCATGGCGAGGAGGCGACACCGACCAGGGGAAAGTCCACCGCGCCGCGCTTCGCCATCGCGTAGAGCGCCGGGAAGATCATCTTGTGCGCGAGGTCGCCCGTCACCCCGAACAAGACCAGCGCATCGCTGGGCGCAAGGCCGCTACGAATACCTCCCATCTCAGCTCCCTTCTGCCCTCACCCGTCATGTCCACCGACCCTCGCCGTGTTGAATCTCGTTGGATGACGGGTCCTAGAGGCGCATTCCACCGAAGAAGTACAACACCAGAACAACGATCAGCACCAGCCCTAGAATACCGACGCCCCCGCCGGTACCCCATCTGCGATAACCGTAGTAGCCCCCGCCACCACCAAAGACGAGCAGTAGAACGACGATCAGAAGTATCATTGACATGGAACTCTCCTCTTAGTCGTGCATTGGTTTCCGGCCCTCGCCGCTGGGCCCTATGTGCTTCACGCCTCCGCTAGACTTGCGACTTCTCGGCAACGGAAACGACTAGCTGCTGCGATCGCCACGGCCGACCCTGCGTGGGTCTACACCTGGACGCGAGTTGATTTCCACCCGCAAGGGCAGGCCCGTCTCGAGCAGGTCGGCGAACTCTGAGGCCGGCAATGGCAGGCTGAAATAGTCTCCCTGCGCCGCGTCGCACTGATGATTTTGAAGAAGCGCCAGATCCTCGTCGGTCTCCACTCCCTCTGCGACCACCCTCAACTTCAGGCTTCGACTCAAGCGGATGACGACCGAAGCCAGGCTCTTCTCGCCCGGAGCGGTCTTGGTGTCGCGCAGAAACGACCGGTCGATGTTGAGCGTATCGATCGGGAACTTTTTCAGCGAGCTCAGGCTGGAGCAGCCCGTGCCAAAGTCGTCGACCGCCAAATTGACCCCTCTGTCGCGGAGGGCGCGCAGCACCGAGTCGGTGGTCTCGGAATCAACCATGAGTAGGCTCTCGGTGAGCTCCAGCTCGAGCGATCCGGGATCCAGACCGGTTTCCTCGAGGACCGCGAACACGCCTTCGAGAAATGCCTCATTCTGGAACTCTCGCGCCGAGATGTTCACGGCGACGGTGGGCAGCGACAGGCCGGCGTCCGCCCAGGCCTGGGCTTGGAAGCACGCTTCTCGAAGTACCCACCGGCCGATTGGAACGATCAGGCCGGAGTCGAGCGCGACCGGGATGAAGACCGAAGGGGCGATGAGGCCTCGCACGGGGTGCGTCCAGCGCAACAAAGCTTCGGCGCCGTAGATCTCTCCCGTGGTCAGGTCTACCTTGGGCTGATAGTGGACAGCGAATTCGTGCCGCTCGAGGGCAGTCCGCAGGCCCTCCTCGATGAATTGACGCTCCACGGCGCGGACATTCATGGCGGGCCGGAAGAACCGATAGCTCTGACGTCCGTGCTCTTTCGCTTGGTACATCGCGGTGTCGGCGTTCTTGATCAAGGTCTCCGCGTCGAGGCCGTCGTCCGGGTAGACGCTCACGCCGATGCTCGCCGTCACGTGAAGATCGTGCGCACCGACGGGATGTCCCTCGGCCACCGCCTGGAGCATTCTCCTCACGGTGATGGCTACGTCCTCGGGGTGCTCGACGTCCGAGAGGAGAGCGATGAATTCGTCGCCCCCTTGTCGACTCACGGTGTCGGAAGTGCGCACGCAGTTGACTAGACGCTGGGCGACCGATTGCAGGAGTTGGTCGCCGATCGAGTGGCCGAGGGAGTCGTTGATGTGCTTGAAGCCGTCCAAGTCCAGGAACAGCACGGCGAATTGCTTGACGTGACGAGCCTCGAGCGCGATCGCCCGGCCAAGCCGATCGTAGAGGAGCGTGCGATTGGGCAATCCCGTCAGAGCGTCGTGCTCGGCCGAGTGGATCCGCTCGAGCTCCATGGCGCGGGCCGCGCTAACGTCGCGGAAGACCACTACCGCGCCGGCCGGATGACCAGAGCGATCGTGAATGGGAGAAATGGAGTCTTCGATCGGGACTTCGGAGCCATCGCGCCGGATGAGAACGGAGTTCGAGGGGAGATTCACGGCCCGGTCCCCAGCGACCGCCATTTCCATGGGGTTCGGCGCAGTCTCGCGACTGGTCGCGTCCAAGACTCGGAACACCTCGCCCACGGGCCGTCCGACCGCCTCGGCGCGCGACCATCCGGTCACTCCAGCCGCGACCAGATTGAGGAAGGTAATCCGTCCAGAGATGTCGGTGCAGACGACGGCGTCGCCGATGGAGTCGAGCGTAACCTGGGCGCGATCCTTTTCGGCGAACAACGCTTCTTCGGCGAGGCCCTGCCACGTTCGATCTCGCGTTAGCCGCAGGCCAGCCATCAGGGCGAGCCCAATGCCGAGCAGCGCTCCAAGGAGAAGGATCGTCCACGGGCCGGCTGCAAGCGTGCGGCCTCGAGTCGAGAACGCACCCAGGATCAGTACCGCCAGGACGGCGGACCCCAAGGCCTGCCGCACTCTGGGAATCAGAAGTAAATTTGTCATTCGTCTTGGTCTCTTCTCTCGTGAGCCTCGACGGACGGCCCGTGCACACTGGCTAGTAGAGCAACTCGCGTGCCATCGCTGCGGTTTGTCGCAGGCCGCGCCACGAAACCGGCGAGCCTGGCCCGCCATGCAAGTTCTGCAAAGGGGTGCTCAGAGTGAGGCACGGAGCTGGGTGCGAGCAGAGTCTGCCTACCTCCGCGCGCCCCAAGGAATGCGCGACCTGCATCCTTCGGCTGCGGCGCATGGCATGAGGCGTGCAATTCTCGGACGATTGTGATCAATACAAGTCGGCCGGTTTCGGACCCCACCGGGCAGCGGGCGATGCTTACGCTCGACGCACTGGGAGTGGGAGTGCTGCGCACGGACGCGGTGGGCCGCGTCGACTACATGAACCCCATGCTGGAGCGCCTGACTGGCTGGGCGAGCGCGGAGGCCGAAGGGTGTAGCGTGCCCGAGGTGCTGCCCATCACCGATGGATTCACCGGCGGCGCGCCCTTCGATGCCGTTGCCTGTGCGCTGGGCCTGCGACGAGCGATTCCATTCCCCAAGGAGGCCCTGCTCGCCCAGCGCGGCGGCAAGCAGTTCGCGGTTCAGGGTGTGGCGACACCGATTCTCGACGCCAAGCATCAGCTGTCGGGCTTGGTTGTGACCGTACGCGACGTCTCGGAGTCGCGCGGGTTGGAACGAGATCTGACCTTCCTCGCCACCCACGACCTGCTCACCGGCCTGCTCAACCGGCGGGAGCTCGAGACCCGGCTGCAGATTTCCGTGCGCTCCGCCGCTGCGGGCATCTCGTGGGGCCTCTGCTGCATCGATCTCGACAACTTCGGAGTCATCAACGAGGCGCATGGCCACGTGGTGGGGGACGAAGTCTTGAAACGAGTGGCAGCCGTCCTGCGTGCCCGCTTGCGTCCGGGCGATTGCGTGGCGCGCGTCGGCGGAGATGAGTTTGCGGTGTTGCTCGAGGGCTGCGACAAGGACGAGTTAGCCAACGTCGCCGAGAAACTCCGCGCCGAACTGACTGCGATCCGTGTTGCATGGCGCGAAGGACCCTTCCAAGTGCAAGCGAGCGTCGGCGCGGTGATACTGACCGCGGACCTGCTCGATCCGTTGCGCGTCGCTCAATCAGCCTGCCGGGCTGCCGCCGAGCGCGGAGGCAACCGGGTCGAGATCTACCGGCCCGACGACACCGCCGTGGTTCGGCGCTCCGGGCATGTGGCGTGGCTGCATCGCCTGAACGACGCGCTGGAGAATCACCGCTTCGATCTCGTGCGGCAGCGCATTCAGCCGCTGCGCGATCGCGACTCGGAGGCGCCGATGTATGAGGTGCTCCTTCGCTTGCCGGATCCATCCGGCGCTCCAGCCTTGCCGGGGGCGTTCCTGCCTGCCGCCGAGCGCTATCGCCTGAGCCAGGCGGTCGATCGTTGGGTGGTCAATCGGATTCTGCCGACGCTGGCGACGGAGTCGGCCTCTACTTACGCTCTGACCGTGAACTTATCCGCCGAGTCGGTCGGGAGCGCAAAATTCCTTGCCCTCCTCAAGGCCGACGTCGTGGCGAGCGGTGCCTGCGCCGATCGCCTCTGCTTCGAGATCACCGAGACCGGCGTGATCGCTGACCTACGCCAGGCGGTGCGGTTCATCGAGGAGTTCAAAGCGCTGGGTTGCCGGTTCCTGCTCGACGACTTCGGGCGCGGCATGAGCGCCTTTGCCTATCTGCGAGAGCTCCCGGTGGACTTCTTGAAAATAGACGGCAGCATCGTGTCGCGCGCTGGGGAGGACCCGGTGCGGCGCGCCATGCTCGACTCGATTCAGCAGCTCGGCCGAGTCATGCATTTGCGGACGGTCGGCGAGTGTGTCGAAGACGAGCCCACGCTCGCTTTGCTCACCGAGATCGGAGTCGACTTTGCGCAGGGCCATCTGGTGCACGGACCCGAGCCGTTTCTGCCCGCCGGCGCATCAGCAGAGCCCGGGGTGTACACTTCTCAGGCTAACGCCTCGCTCTAGGCGCCCAGCCCGCGTGGCGCGAAGGAAGGGGTTCCCGTGCTTCATGAGTTTCTGACTACTCACCATGAATCGATCGTGGCGCGATCGCGGGCCAGACTGTTGGCTCGCCATGGTCCGCCCGCACGCGAGGCGGAAATCAAGGACGGGGTGTCGGTCTTCCTCCGCCAACTCGGGGAGATCCTGCGCCGCGAGCAACTGACCGCCGTGCGTCCCGAGGCGGCCGCCGAGATCGGCGCGCCGTCGGACATGGGAGAAAGCGCCAGTCGTCGCGGTGGCGCGCTTGGGCACGCTGGGTTCAGCATCGCTCAGGTCGTGCAGGGCTATGGAGACATCTGCCAGGCGATCACGGAGCTCGCCAACGAGTTGCATGCCCCGATCACTGCCGACGAGTTTCGGAGCTTGAACAGGTGTCTCGACGAAGTGACGGCGGAAGCGGTGACCGAGTTCGCGCGCCAGCGTGATCGGACGATCGCCAGCGAGAACAACGAACGTTTGGGAGTTTTCGCGCACGAGCTCCGAAACGGCCTCAACAACGCCGTCCTCGCCTATGAAGCGCTGCGAACTGGAGCGATCGGAATCTCCAGCAATACGGGCCTCCTGCTCGGGCGCGCCCTCAACGGTCTGCGCGACCTGGTCGACAAGTCGTTGGCAGAGGTCAGGCTCGAGGTCGGCGCGCACCGCCGTGAGCCGGTGGCACTCGACGAGTTCATCCAGGAAATCGAGCTCATCGCGGGGATCGAGGCGCGCTCGAGGGGCCAAGAGCTCAGTGTCTCGCCGGTCGCCCCGAAGGTGACGATCAACATCGATCAGCAGCTCCTGGCCGCTGCGATCGGGAACCTGCTCCAGAATGCCCTGAAGTTCTCGCGCCCGCGCGGTCGGGTAGAGCTTCGTATCGATTCCACGACGAGTGCGGGCCGAGTGCTGATCGAGGTCGAGGATCAGTGCGGCGGCTTGCCGCCAGCCTTTTCCAGCGAGCTGTTTCAGCCCTTTCGCCAGCGGGGCTCGAACAAGAGCGGCCTCGGACTCGGGCTCTTCATCGCCCGCCAGGGTATCGAAGCGAATGGAGGCACGCTCCGCGTGCGCGATCTGCCCGGACGGGGCTGCGTCTTCACCGTCGACCTTCCGATCGCCGATGGCCCGACGCTGGCGGCTCGTCGCCTGGCGAGTGAACCCATACTGGCGCCGCGGTAGCCGAGCGGAAGCTACGCTAGGCTCGCGTCCATGCGAGCTCTCCGCCTGATCGAGTTCGGCCACCCTCTCGCCGCGGCCATGGTTCCCAATCCCGACCCCAAGCCCGGGGAGGTGCTGGTGCGGGTGCGCGCCTGCGGCATCTGCCACAGCGACGCGCACTATCGCTCGGGAGTAAGCGCCATCGTGCTGCCGCGCACTCCCGGGCACGAGGTCGCGGGCGTCGTCGAACGCTGTCCGGGGAACGAGCTGGCCGTCGGAACGAACGTCGCGCTCCACTACCTGGTGGCATGCGGCCGGTGCGATCGCTGCCTCGGCCCGGGTGAGCAGTTCTGCCGCGAGGTGCAGATGCTCGGCAAGGATCGCGATGGCGGCTACGCCGAATACGTGGTCGTTCCGGTCGCGAACGCCGTGCCAGTGCCGGACGGCGTGCCGCTCGAGCACGCGGCGGTGATGATGTGTTCGACGGCAACCGCGTATCACGCGCTGCGCCTGGCGGCGCTGTCGTCTGGCGACGTCGTTGCGGTCATCGGTTTCGGAGGGCTCGGCGTTTCAGCACTGCAGCTCGCCCGAACCCTCGGCGCCGGGCGGGTCGCCGCGCTCGATGTCGTCCCCCAGAAGCTCGACCGCGCCGCAGCTCTCGGCGCGGTGGCGATCGACGCCGGCGCGGGCGACGTCGCGGCGGAGATCAGGCGCTTCGCGGGAGCGCATGGCATCGACGTCGCGCTCGACTTCTCGGGCCAGCCGGAGACCTCGGGTCTGGTTCTCGCGGAGCTCGCCCCGCAAGGACGGCTCGTCCTGGTCGCGCTCTCCAGAACGCCGCCACCCTTCGACCCGTATCGTGACCTGGTCGGTAAAGAGGCGCGCATCGTGGGCTGCTCGGACCATCTCCTCGGTGAGCTGCCGGAGCTGCTCGAGCTCGCGCGGGTGGGCCGCATCGATCTCACCGCGGCAGTAAGCGCCACGGTGCCGCTCGCAACGGATCCGGTGAACGCCACACTCGATGGGCTCGAGCGCGGGTCGGCGAATCTGCGTACCGTGATCTTGCCGTAGGACCGTCCAGTCGTCCCGGGAGTCGCCCCGGGCCCGCCTCGGATGAAGTAGCGTTACTCCATGAACTCCGACGACCAGACCGCCGGGACCCGAGCTCTCTGCAAGAAATGCGGCAGCGAGGTGCGCACGGAAACGCGCGGAGCGCACGAATTCGCCGTCTGCACCAATCCGAACTGCGGCGCCGTGCGCAAGCTCGCTCAGGCCGCGGCCGTGAGCCCTACCGGCTAAGGCGGATACCCGGCCTGCGACGCCATGTTCGGACTCGACGAATGGATTGCAGCCCACGGCGGCGGCGGCGCGCCCGCTCTCTTCGTGGCGGTCCTACTTGGCCTTCGTCATGCCACGGATCCAGACCACCTGACCGCGGTCTCGACGCTCGTCCTCTCCGATCGGACGAACGGCACTCGGCGCGCCAGTTGGCTGGGTTGGTGTTGGGGGCTCGGGCACGCCTCGACGCTCTTCCTGTTCGGCCTGCCGGTGATCCTGTTCCGCCGTTTCTTACCCCCCGCGATCGAGACTGCTGCCGAAGTGGCGGTTGGACTCTTGGTCATCGCACTCGCCGTCCGGCTGCTGTTGCGCTGGCGGCGGGGGAGCTTCCATATCCATCCGCATGCGCATGGCGAGGTCCGGCATGCGCATCCGCACGTTCACGAAGGCGCAGTGCATCCCACGCAGCATCGGCACCAGCACGCCGAAAGCCTCGGCCGTTCGCCCCTCGCGGCGTTCGGCATCGGGCTGCTGCACGGTGCCGGCGGTTCGGCGGCCGTGGGTGTGCTGCTGGTCAGCGCGGTTCCCGGACGGGCGCGCGGAGTAGCTGCCTTGGTGCTGTTTGCCCTCGCGACCGCAGCTTCGATGGCACTGGTGTCGTCGGCCGTCGGCTACGCCCTGATGCGCGGTCGCGCGGGGCACCGGTTGGAGCGCTGGGTGCCGGTCTTCGGCGTCGGGGGAGTGCTCTTCGGCGTTTGGTACGCCCTGGGCGCTCTCGGCAGCTTACCGGGGTTCTAGAGCGCCACATCGAGACCGGCTCGGGCCTCCGCAACATTTCTGTCAGGTTTTCTCCTCGAAATGCAGCGCCTTGAAATCCACCTCTTTCCATGCGACGGTGACTTTCATAGCTGGAAGTCGATAGCAAGCGCAGCCGCATTCGCGCGGCGCGCAAAAAGGAGGAAGGCGATGGCGAACGAGCCCAGCATTTCATTCGAGGAATTCGTCAAGGTCTCGACCAACACGTCGCTCGCGGTGCTGGCCCAGCACCAGAAGGCCGGCGGGTTCAAGGTGCCGCCGAAGATCTGGGTCGGTATCCTGATCGATCCGTGGGGCGAGCATGGAGGTCCCCTCGCCGGTGGTCCTGGGGGATTGGCCGGAGGCGCGCAGCATTGAACAAGGAAGACCCGCTCTGCCCGAGTGCCCGGCCTGAAACGCCGGGCGCTCGCATTTTCGCGGTCATCGACCGTTCGGGAGAGACGCCGCGAGCTCGCTACTTGAGCGAGCCGGTGCCTTTCGATGAGGATGCCAAGGCTCTGCTGGGTGGGGCGGCCGCCGGTGAAGTCTTCCGGCTGGGCGCCCGCTGCGCCGGAGCCGCCTGCCAGCACTTCGCGAACGACGCCTGCTCGCTCGGCGAACGTCTCGTGCAACTCGTGCAGCGCCCGCGAGAAGCGAGCCTGCCCTCGTGCGCTCTGCGTCCGGCGTGCCGCTGGTTTTCCGAGCAGGGACCAAGGGCTTGTGTGCGTTGCGAGTGGGTGGTCAGCGAAGACGCCGCTCTCGAGGGGTCGGGAGAACTACGAGAGAGAGTCGCGAGCACCTGAGCTTCCCCTTGCCTAGCGGGATCCAGGGATCCCGGCCCGCTGTTTGGCGAAGCGAATCGTGCGCGCCGACGAGCTACCTTGACCCTGCGACCCCCGCCGCCCCTGCTGACGCCCCGCCCTCGACGGGCAACTTGATCTCCGGCGACCACTGAAGCCAGCTCTTCTGCGGGCCGTCCTCGAGCGGAAAGACCGTTCCGTCGGCGACCGTCTTCGCCGTTCCGCCGGGCGTTGCGAGCGCGATGCCGCCGCCGACGAGTGACGCGAGGGAATCCATCTTGAAGTCGATGCCGTGGAAGAGGCTGGCGTGCACGGAAACGCCGCTCACGTTCCAAAAGTGCGAGCCGGGCCGCACCAAGGGCGCGTAGCGCGGCTTGATGAGGACGAGCAAATCGACCGCGGTTGCATTGTCGCTCAGCTGCGGTGATTGAATTTCGCCGACAGGCACTCCTCGATACAGGATGGCGGTGCCTTCCTTGAGCGAGCCCAGACGGCTGGTGCGCAGGACGATCCGCAGCCCCTTGCTTTCTCGCGGTGCGAGCGGCCCTTCGAGCCCGATGAAATCGGTCTGCTCGTTGCCCTTGCCGGGAGCGATCTGAATCTCGGGACCGGTCAACACCGTGGCCAGGCCGGAGACTCCGACGCCGCGAATTTCGGGACGGACGATCCAAAACTGCGTGCCGGATCTTGCCATCGGTGCCGCCGAGCGGAGTAGGTCGGCGTGGGCGATGACCTGCTGATGGTCCGGCGTGAGCTCGAGCGCGGTCACCGTCCCGACCGGCACGCCGCGATACTTGATCTGAGTCTGTCCAGCCTGGAGCCCGGCTCCATCGTCAAAGCGGATGGTGATCGTGGGCCCCTGGTCTCGCATGTGGTCGTACATCAAGAGGCCGGCCCCGAGGGCGGCCAGGATCGGCACCAGCCAGACGAGCGGTGGGCTGGCGCGCTTCGCGCGCACTTGCGCGCGCGCAGGGGCCTGCTCGACAGTCGTTTCCTTGGCGTTCATGGTGCCGACTCCGCGGGCTCATCCGTGGCCCAGATGGCATGGGGATCGAAGCTCGCCGAGGCGAGCAGCGTGAAGATCACGACCAAGGTGAAGGCGAGCAAGCCCGGGCCGGGCATGACCGTCGCGAGCTGCTTCAGCTTGACCAAGGCGACCAGCACCGAGAGCAGAAAGACATCCAGCATGGCCCACGGGCCCATCACGTGCACCGCTTTGTAGACCCAGGTTCGTTCGCGTCGCCACAGCGGCGAGCGTCGCTTGGCCGTGGTGACCAGGAACAGCAGAGCGAGAAGCTTGCACAACGGAATGACGATGCTGGCGAGGAACACGACCCCGGCGACTAGCCACTGCCCGTCGCGGAACAAGCGTACGCAACCGCCGAGCACCGTGTTTTCCGAATGCACGCCGTAGCGCGTCATGCTGAGGATCGGGTAGGCATTCGCCGGCCAGTAGAACGTCAGCGCGGCGATCGAGAAGGCCGCCGTCCGGGCCAGGCTGTTGGGCTTGTGCTCGGCACGGAGCACCCAGCCGCAGCGCGAACACTCGATCGCCCCCGTGGCGTCGAGCGTCGCCTGGTGCACCAGACCGCACGTGCTGCAGGCTACGAGAGTGTCCAAGAGAGCCTCCTCGGTGGCCTCATCAAGCCCACCGATTGGCGTGGAATGGTGCGCATTTCTGCAAAGGAATCAGGCCCGGGGCCTTGGCTGAATTGTCGGGTTCCCGGCCGCAGCGGTTGCACGCGACCGCTCGGCGAGTTGCTCTCGCAGGGCCTCGGCTTCACGTCCCAGTAGCTCTTGGCGGAGCAACAGCTGTCGGTGCTGTATACGGGCCGCCGCGAGCTCGGCGGAAACGCTCGACCGACTGCGTTCGGCGATCGTGGCGCCCAGGCCGAGGATGGCGAGAACGAGCGCGACGAGGCGGATGAATCCCTTTCTACGCGGGTTGGCGAGGCTTCCGAGCAGCATTTGGTAGCGGGATAGTGCAGGCCTCGTGCCAGTGCGGTTGGCGCGTCGCTTGCAACTGCCCTTGGTGCAGGGCACAACGACTACTCGGAGGAAACTGCCATGTTGAAGACCATCGAACGTACCCAATCAGGTGTCGAAGGGCTGATCGATTCGACGCGAGACGCAGTCATCAGCGGTGCGGATGGCGCCGAGGAGCGCATCGGCCGCGCGGCGGATACCGTGGTGAGGAATTCACGTGCCGCCGCAGATCAGGTGCGCGACGGCGCGGATCTGGCGGCGAAGTCGGCCCACAGAAATGTCCAGGGCGCCGCCAAGGCGCTCGACCGGGGCTTCGCGCGGACCCAACGGGATCTGGCGCGCTTCGGTAACAACGCCGCCGAGTATGTGTCGGAGAATCCGGGCAAGGCCGTGGCCGCCGCCGTCGCGGTGGGCTTCCTGGTCGGCCTTTTCGTCCAACGCCGCCGACTCTCCGCCTGAGCTCGCCCGGAGGTCTCGACGCCTCCTTGACTTGACGTTCTGTGTTAGTTGGCGGTAGATTAAGTCTAAAGACGCTGTTTTTTAGATTAAATCGAACGCTAACAAGTCAGGGAGGCAATCGATGATGCCCGGCGGACTACGCGACTTTCTAGAGATTCCGTACGACAAGCTCGAGGACATGAACCTCGAAGCCAAGGAAGCGCGGCTGTCGCGCCGCGATCCGGAGAAGGTGCGCGAAGAGCGCATGAAGTACCTGCACGACGAGAAGCGCATCAAGGCGGTGACCGTCTGCTTCACCGACCTCGAAGGCCGCTTGCACATGCTCGACTACGACAAAAAGTTCCTCCTCAAGTCGGCCGACAACCTGACGTTCGACGGCTCCTCGATTCGCGGCTTCTCAGCCCAACAGGAATCCGACTTGCGCCTCGCCATCGACTGGCCGGCGTTCTACTGGCTGCCGTCGGACGTCTTCGGTTCGGGCAAGGTCTTGGTCTTCGGCGAGGTCAAGGAGCGCGACGGCAGCGCCTACCGCGCCGATCTGCGCGCTCGGCTCAAGGCGTTCTGCACCGGCCTGTTCGAAAGGGACGGCACGGTCGCCAACGTGGCGAACGAGATCGAGGGCTTCCTGTTCAAGGGCCGCGACGCCGAGCGCCGCTACCACGAGACGCAGGGGTTCGAGTTCATCTCGACCGGCGGCTACTACCACTCGCTGCCGGGCGACGCGCTGCGGTTGTTCATCGACAGCGCCGCCGAGGTGCAGCGCGCCATGGGCTTCGCCAACGAGAAGGATCACCCCGAGGTGGCGCCGTCGCAGTTCGAAATGAACTACAGCTACACCGAGGCGACCATCGCCGCCGACCAGGTGCAGCTCTACAAGCTGCTCTCGCGCCAGGTCGCCGCGCGCATGGACATGACGGCGTGCTTCCTACCCAAACCGGTCACCGGTGTGAACGGCAACGGCATGCACACCAACATGTCGCTGACGCGCCAGGGCAAGAACCTGTTCTACGCCAAGAGCGGCAAGGACGGTTTGGCCGAGCCCGGTTGGGAGTTCATCTCGCGGATCCTGGCCAGCGGCTCGGAGCTCTGCTTGTTGTTGAACTCCAGCGTCAACGCATACCGGCGCCTGGATCCGCACTTCGAAGCGCCGAACCAGATCAAGGCCTCGGCGATCGATCGCGGCTCGATGGTGCGCATTCCGCTCGGCAATGAAAAGTCGGCGCGCATCGAGGTGCGTTCGATCGCTCCCGACTCGAACCCCTACCTCGCGATCTACGCCTTGTTCCGGACCGGTCTCGAAGGCCCCGCGGAGGAGGAAGACAATGGCAAGCGGGCGCGTACGCGCTTCCTTCCCGACAATATCTACGACGCGATTCGCCTGTTCAAGGGCAGTCGCTTCACGGCCGATTTGCTCGGCGACGAAGTGCGCGACAAGTTCGCCGACTTGAAGTTGATGCAGGCCGAACGCTGCCCCAAGGCGCTGGGGTCACAAGTGAAGATCAACGAGATCCAGTTCCACCATGAGGTGACGAACCAGTATCTGTGGTCGAAGTTCTAGGAGCGGTGGCCTCATGATCGGGGAGCTTCTGCGGAGCGGACCGAGAGTTCATCTCGGCGCGTAGTTGCTCGAGGAGCTCGCCGACCATCTTGCGGTAAGCGCTCCGCATCAAGAAGCCGGGTGCCGCGAAGTCAGGCTTGGCGGTCAGCCGATACGTGACCACCGTGGAGCCGAGGGCCTGCTTGATCCGCCAGGAGCCCTCGTAGCGCTCGAAGCTCTCCTTGGATGCGTCTTCGAAAACGATGCTCCGGAGCGGCTCCTCGCGGACCTTGAGCAGGACTCGGACGGTGCGGTGGAAGAACATTACCCGGCCGACCGATTCCTGCTCGACCATGAGGATGCCGTCGTGCTGGCTTTGCACGTGACTGGAGTGCATGGCCGAGACGAACTCAGGCATGTGCTCGTAGTCGGTCAGAACGCTCCACACCGTCGCGCTGGGCACGCCGACCGCGAATGAGCCTTCGAGTTGCATGGCGCCGTCTTTTCCCTCCTGGAGTGAGACCACGATGCTGGAGCGAGCATCCGGGGGCACCGGATGCTCGCTGGCATGGAGAGGGACCCAGGCTGCGGTAGAGAAGGCGAAGAGGAGGGAGAGAAGGCGCCGGTGCATGCTCGATCCTCCTCGCTGGACGGGTGTTAGAACGAAAGCTGGATCAACAAGCGGGCTTCGGGGACGTTGTGACGGATGACTCTGCCCGTCCCCGCCGTCGTTCCGGGCTTGATGACACTAACCTGCTCTGGGTGTTCGCTCATTACGTACGAGCCGATGGTGTTCTCCTGAAACACCAGCATGTCGATCAGGTAGGGGAAGTCGGCGACCAGGATGACATTGGGCTTGTAGTGATAGGTGACCGAGGGAGTGATCTCCTGGAGCGGCTTGTCGCTGGTCAGGATGGGGTTGGAGACTCCTGCGTTCACGTACGCCATCTTCTTGTCGAGATAGAGGATCGCGTACCGCAAGTTCGCTTCCCACTTGTCCCTGGTGATGCCTGCCTGCAGGCGTCCGCCCTTGAGCGAGAGGTTGCCGTACTTGTTGTCGAAGTGTGAGAAGTCCACCTGCGCCTCGGCGGTGAACGCCCCGAAGCTCATGGGAGCCTGGTACTCGGCATCGCCGCCCACCTGCCATACACGTCCCAGCGAGGAGGGAGCCTTGGTGATGTACGGGTTGTAGTTCGAGTTGATTAGCAGATTCTTGTCCGAGGCCCGGACATTCAGCACCGTGGAGTGGCCGATCGAGCTGTCCTTGAGATAGAGCGCGTTGAGATAGAACGCGGACTTGGCGCGCGTCGGCTCGAGGTCGCGGGCGCTGACGTGATAGATGTCCTTGTCGATGCCATCGTTGTAGCCGAAGCGGCCAACCACCAACGGGGAGCCCAGCTTTTCGGGCAGGTAGCGCTGAGGTACGTCGCGACCGCCGCCCGACATCACGGCCACCGTGCCGACCATCTTGCCGCGATAGTGCGAGAGCGCCAGGCCGTAGTCACGGTTCCAGGCGAACCCCAGGTTCTCGATCGACCGATCGCCGAAGCTCATCGTCGAGTCGGTAGTGATTCGCTCGCGACCGTACGGAACCAGGAACTGGCCGACCTTGACGTCGAAGCCGCCGGCGAGCGGCACATCGAAGTTGAAATCGAGCAGGCCGAGAGCGCTGTTGGTGTTCGGCGTGCTGTCTTCGGCGCCGGGGGCCAGCATGACCTCGTACTTCACCGTCTCGACGTTACCGGTGAACCGTAGCCGCGCCTCTTTCAGGAAGAGGTACACCCGGTCGGTGTTCCGGCTCCGATCGGGAACGTGTTGGACCACTCCCAGAGCCTGGAGATAGCCGTCCAGATGCAGTGACATGGTCTGGGTCTGGACCAATTCCACCGCCCGTGCCGGCGCGGGAAGGATGGCGACCAAGGTGAACAGAGCTACGGTTGCTAGGGTGCGTTTCATGACGTTCTCCTTTGCTCTCTAGTACTCGTCAGTTGGCCTGGAGTTCGATATCGAAGTGGACGACTACCTTGTCGGCGGTCTTGATCGCGCCGAGCATCATGGTCGGAGGCTTGATCCCGAAGTCGGTCATCAGCACGTCGGTGGTGCCGGTGACGTGAATGCCAGCGGGGCCGAAGGTGCAGGTCGCGGTCAGGCCCGCATCCTTTTCGACACCCGCGATGGCGAGCTTGCCGTGGGCTTTGACCGTGACGACGTCGCCTGCAGCCTCGGATTCATAACTGCCCAAAGTGAAGCGGATGATCGGCGCCACCTCGGGCTTGAGGGTCTTTTGCAGTCTCTTGTCCAGCGAGGCGTCGCCGGATTCCAGGCCCTCGACGGGAACGGAAACGATCAGGCTCTTCAGACCGCCGGCGAGTAAGGCGGTCTTTGCATCTGCCGCGGTGGCCTGGGTCGCGGGGTCGAAGCCGACCTTCACCTCGAGCTTCGTCGCCTTGCTCGAATACGGGTGGAGGGTAGAACTTCCGTCCAGCCAGATTCGGCTGGCGGCCGTGGGGTTGAACGAGGACTGGACATCGCCGGCCGCGGAAGCCCACGCTCCGCCAGTCAGCAGGATCCAAGAGAGCGCCGCGACCACGGTGGCGCATCGGCGAAGGGGTTGGGCTTGCGGGTTGTTTGCCATGCGTGAACGATGAACCAGGCGCCGCGCTTCGCAGATACCCGGCGATGCGGTTTTGGCCTCGCGGTCGGGCAGGTTGAGTGCGACCCTAACGGGCGGGGCCGCGGTTCGAGGAGGTCTAGGAGGAGCGGGGGACGAACTGGAGATCGACCGCCGGTGGGTCCAGGAGGTGGCGCTTGACCGTGCATAGGTCAACCGAACGCGCCAGCGCGGCCCGGTACTTCTCTGGGAAATCGGCGGGCAAGGCAAGTACGATCCGGACGCGTTCGACCCTGCGCCCGGCGGCGTCCAGATTGGTCTCGAGCGCCAGCTCCAAGCCCTCTGTGGAGAGCTCTCGCGAGCGGCAGAACTCCAGGGCGAAGTATCCGGCGCAAGTGGCGAGCGAGACGAGAAAGAGCTCGAAGGGCGTCGGGGCTGCGTTCTCGCCCCCCGCCTCCAGACCTTGATCGGTCTCGACGCGGTGACTCCCGAACTGTGCCGCGACGCGTAGGTTGCCGGGGAACGAGACCCGTATTCGAAGCGGCTTCATGAGCGGCGTCCGCGGAAGCTCTAACGCCCGACGAGCAATCCCAGGAGATCGCTCGAGCTGATGATGCCCACCGTGCGAGCTCCCTGGGTCACCAGGAGCCGATGAATGTGGCTGTCGAGCATGATCTCGGCGACGTCGGCGACCGGGGTGTCGTCGGGTACGGAATAGACCCCACGGGTCATGATGTCCCGCACCAGGAGGTCCTTGCTGCCGGCCGCCATGCGGCGCAGATCCTCGACCGCGGGGTGGGCCTCCCAATCGTGGGAGAAGAATCCCCCGGGGCGCGGGCTATGGGTACCCGCGAGCTCCGATGCCGCGCTGGCGACATCGGCGACCGAGACGACACCGACCAGCTTGCCGCCCGCATCGTCGACCGGAGCTCCTGAGATCTCGTGGTCGGTAAGGAAGGTCGCCAGCTGAGCGACGCTCATGTCATCGCGGACCCGGAGCACCTTCGGGCTCATCACGTCTCGCGCCACCAGCATCCGCGTGCTCTCCATGCAGTGAAGGTAGTCGAAGCCGGCGCGTCGGTCCAAGCTCGCGCGGATGGGGCGGCGCTCGCGGGCGGAGAGTCTTTTCCTACCCCAATGAATAGGCAGCGACGGGAACCCCCGGTGCTACAGTCTCGAGCGTTCGCCAACTCCCGAGCCCAGAGCGCTCCATCCGCCGTGATCTCTCTCGCACTCCCACTGACGCTCCTCGCCGTGAGCGCGACGTTCGCCCTGCTCTGGTGGCGCGAGCGGCGCCGGTCGCGTCTGGAGCTTGGTCAGCGCACCCGGGAGCTCCTAGCCCTCCACGCCGCGGGTCTCGAGATCTACGGCGGCCTCGACCTGCCGATCGTTCTGCAGCAGGTCGCCGACAGCGCCCGCGAGCTCTTGAACGCCCGCTATTCGGCGCTCTCGGTCATCTCGGGTGACCACGGCATTCAGTCCTTTCTCACCAGCGGCATGAGCGCCGAGGTACGGGCACGAATCGGGGATCCGCCGCAAGGGCGTGGACTGCTGGCCGTGCCGCTCGTTCGCGGGGAGCGGCTGCGTTTGCGCGACATGGCGCACGACCCGCGGGCGGAAGGATTCCCGCCGCACCATCCAGCCATGCATTCCTTGCTCGCTGTGCCGGTCGTCTGCAAGTCGCCGTTTCGCGGCAATTTGTACGTGACCGAAAGACTCGACGGCAAGGAGTTCACGCTCGCCGAGGAGGAAACGCTGGCGCGGGTTGCCGCCAAGGCGGCGCTGGCGATCGACACCGCCCACCTGCATCAGCAATTGAACTCGGCCGCCGTATTCGAAGAGCGACTGCACATCGCCCACGAGCTCCACGACGGCATGGTGCAGATGCTGGCCTACGTAAACACCAAGGCGCAGGCAGCCCGCGAATTCTTGAACAGCGGCCGGCAGGCCGAGGGCATGGCGCAGCTCAATCAGCTGGCGAGCGTGGCCCGGGAGGTCTACGCGGACGCGCGCGAGGGTATCCTCGGGTTGCGCACCTCGATCTCCGAGGATCAATCCATCGGTACGGCGGTGCGCCATTTCGTCGAGATCTGGCAGGAGCAAAGCGCGGTGCCGGTGACGCTCGATCTCGACGAGAACGTCCAGGTCGACGCCCGCTCGGCGTTGCAGCTGATCCGCGTTTTGCAAGAGGCGCTGGTCAACGTTCGCAAGCACGCCGGCGCCGACGGCGTCGACGTGCGCTTGCACCGGGTCGGGACGGCGGTGGAGCTGGCGGTCGAGGACGACGGCATCGGCTTCGATAGTGATGCGCCGGCGACCGGCTCGGCGGGCAGCTTCGGGCTGGCCACAATGCGCGAGCGGGTGCAGAGCGTGGGCGGTTCATTGACGCTGGAGACGGCTCCGGGACGCGGCACCAAGCTGCGCTTCCGGCTCGACGTGGCTACCGACAAACATCAAGGACGGAACGCCTGATGAGAATTCTGATTGCCGACGACCATGCCCTGTTTCGCGAGAGCTTGAAGAGTCTGATCACCGCCCGCGGGCTGGACGTGGTGGGTGAAGGCCGCAACGGCAAGGAGGCGGTCGAGCTCGTTCGCAGTCTGAAGCCCGACGTCGTGCTGATGGATCTGGCCATGCCGATCATGGACGGACTCACCGCCACCAAGCTGATCAGCGCGGAAATGCCCGAGGTCAAGGTGATCATCGTCACCGCGTCCGACGACGACGCCAATCTGTTCGAGGCCATCAAGTCCGGCGCCCAGGGGTACTTGCTCAAGAACCTGGAGGCGGAGCAGTTCTTCGGCCTGCTCGAAAGCGTCGCTAACGGCGAGCCCGCGCTTACTCCGGGTCTGGCGCGCAAGCTGCTGCGGGAATTCAGCAATCCCACTGCCTCGCGTGACAATAGGAATCAGCCCGACCCGGATGCGCTCACCGATCGTGAGCAACAGGTTCTAGAATTGCTGGTGCGCGGAGTGACTTCGAACCGCAAGCTGGCCCACGAGCTCAACGTGAGCGAGAATACGGTGAAGTTCCACGTGCGCAACATTCTCGACAAGCTGCACCTGCACAATCGCGCCGAGGTGGTGGGCTTCGCGCTGCGCAACGGGATGGTCAAGCAGCAGGGCTAGTGCGCGGCGAATCGCCCATGACCATCGAGTGGCGTAGCGGCCGGACCCGCGCCGACTGTCCGGCCTGCGGGTCCTCCGGCGACTGTGTCGACGTGCTGGTGGCCGACTCAGTCGTGCCCAAGCAGGCTCGGATCACGCTGCTGCGCTGCCCCGAATGCGGGGTCGGATTCCTCCGCGACCCGGTTGCCCCGCGCTACGAAGAGGCCACCGAGGTCGCCGCGGGCATGTCCGTCGACTACTACGTCGAGCAGGGCGCCGGCGTGGACGCGATGGCGAGCCTGCTCCAGCGCTTGACGCCGCGTATGGGCCGTCGGTTTCTCGAGATCGGCTGCGGCTACGGATTCGCGCTCGACTTCGCGCGTTCCGCATTGCGCTGGACGGTCCAAGGTGTGGATCCCTCGCCGCTCGCCGCAGCCGGGAGCGTCGCATTGGAGCTTCCGATCGCCCGGGCCTACCTCGACGAGGAGACGCCGATCGGCGACCAATTCGACGTCGTGTTGGCTTCGGAAGTGCTCGAACATCTGGACGATCCGGGACAACTGCTGCGGTCGATCCGCCAACGGATGGCCTCGCGGGGCATCCTCGTTTTGACCACGCCGAATCTCGCCGCCGTCCTGCCGAGCACTGCGGAGAGCGTGCTCGGCCGCCTGTTGAGCCCCGGTTTCCATCTCGTGATGTTCGACCGCGAAGCGCTGCAGAGCATTCTGCTGCGCTCGGGCTTCGCCGTCGCGCGAGTCGAAGAGTCGGCGCACTCTCTGGTGGCGTTCGCCTCGCCGGCGCCCGAGGGTCTCGCCGAGGTTTCCGTTGGCCCGCGCCAGGAGGACCGCGGGTCGTTGCGCGGCTACCTCGCGGCACGGGCCGAGACTGCCGCACCGTCGTCGGCGCTGGCCAGCGGTTTTGCCTATCGCCACTTCAAGGAGTGCGTGAACGCCGGCCTCTATCGCGAAGCTCGCGAGAGTCGGTTGCGGCTGGCAGTGGTGTATCGAGAGCGCTACGGCCTCGAGCTCGAAGGCCCGGTGGCCGTCGACCTGGGGTCGAACGGTATTCGCCCTTTCAATCTCACCGGGGTGCACTTCTTCTCCGGGATGCTCGAGTTGAACGACGGCGCCGCCGGCGAGCGCGCCGCCGACCACTTCGCGGCGGCGATTGCGGCGGCCAACGAGACGCTCTCCAATCAGCGGAGCCTCGGGCTCTGCGATGGCGAGACCGAGGATCTCCGTTGGCAGAGCCGGCGGCACCTGGCCCTGGCGTGGGCGGCGAGCAGTCCCGAGCGCGCGCTCGGCGCTCTCGGCGACCTTGCCGGAGCGACGGCTGAAGATGGAGCGGCTCCCGGTGATGTCGAGGCGACTCGCGCCTCGACATTCGTCCGGCTGGTCAATGCTGGCGCCCACGATGCCGCGGAAAGCCTGGCGGAGACGGTCGCCGCCGAGCTGGGGCTCGATGCCCTCGACTCGCGGGCGGGGGGGGCGCTGCCGACGCGGGCGGCGCTCGACGCGCTCTATTGTCTCGCCATGCTGCACCTGCAACGCGATCGCTGGACCGATGCGGCGGCGCTGTTCGCTCTCACGGTTCGGCTCGCCGAGCGCGGGAGTGACTCGGCGGCGGATCTGATCGACTTGGCTCGGGCACATGAGCAGCACGCCAGGGCCCTGGTCAAAGCGTCACTAGTGCACGCCGATAGGATGGCGGCCTCGTGAGGACCCAAACGGCCGCAAGGCTGCTCATCGCGGAGTCGTTCCAGGCTCCGGGCTCCGGCCTGCGCTCGCTCGTGTTGCCGCTCGACGTCGCTCTGCGCGGTTCCGTCGAGCGGCTGCGGTTCGTCGTCGCGAGCGCGGCCGATGCCTCGCAGTGGCGGTGCGGCTCGATCGGCGTGGGTGGCCTGGGCGTGGGCGACAGCGTTCGCGCCGTGTTCGAGCCCTTCCCGGACGCGGCGGGAGCAAACTTTCTCCTGGGAGTGTTCGCTCTCGCGGACCTCGCCGAGGCGCCGAACGAGCCCGATCTTTCGGCTCTCCGGGAGTTGGCGCGGGGTCGAGACCCCATCGTTCTCGAGTGCGCGTGGGGAGCTTCGCGGGCCGCGGAACCGTCGCTGATCTTCGACCAACACGGCATGGCGGTGCTGCGTGAGCGAACGTCCTCCGGTGCGGCCTCGAGAATGGAGCATTGGATCGACGCCTATTGGCGCGACGCCTACGGGATCTACCTGCGCGGCTGGGCGCACGCGTACGAACACCGCGTGCGCGCCTTGCGAGTGGAGTCGGCGGGGCGCAGCGTCACCGTGAGCGTCTTTTCGGAACGCGCCGATCTGCTGCAGCACTACCCCGCGCATGATCACGTTCGGCACAGCGGGTTCGCTGCCTACCTCGCCTGTCCGGCTGGCCAACCTGTACGCCTGGAGGTGGAGACCGACAGCGGAGTGGTTGGCAGCCTTCTGGAATTGCCCGAGGGGCCGATCCCTGCCTGGCCGAGCAGTGCCGCCGATCCGCTGGAGCGCAGCAACATGTGGAGAAAGTTCGCCACGCTGATCAATTCCGCCGGCGGTTTGGTGCTGCAGATCGGCGCCCGCACGATTCCCGCCGCCGAGGACGGGCGGCCGGTATGGAATTCGAACGAGCTCCTCGAGAGCCTTGTCATCGGGTTCGACATCCATCCCGGTCCCGGCGTGACCGTGGTCGGAGACGCGCACCAGCTCAGCCGGTATGTGCGCGCGAGCGCGCTCGGCGGGGTTTTCTCGAGCGCCGTGCTCGAGCATCTCCAGGCGCCCTGGCTGGTGGCCGCGGAGGTCAACCGGGCACTGAAGATCGGCGGTTTCTCCTATCACCAGGTGCCGGCCGCATGGCCCGCGCATGCGCAGCCGAACGACTTCTGGCGCTTCACCGACGAGGGCCTGCGGACGCTTTTCGGACCGGAGACCGGGTTCGAAGTACTCGATGTCGGACTGTCGGGACCGGCGGCGATTCATCCCGCGCCCGAGTGGCGGAGGGAATTCCTCGATATGCCCACCGTTCCCGCGTACGCCTGTGCCGAGATCCTGGTGCGCAAGGTGCGCGACCTCGAGGCTGGCGCTGTGGCCTGGCCGCTCGACGCGCGCGCCAGCGAGGCGCGCTCACGCCGCTATCCAGTCGAAGCGTTGCGGCCCCCGACCACCCCGTCATGAGCGCGCCAGCCGTCTCGGCGGTCATTCCGGTGTTCAATGGCGCCCGGTTCCTGCGCTCGGCGGTCGAGAGCGTGCTCGCTCAGTCCGCACCGCCTGGCGAGCTGATCGTGGTCGACGACGGCTCGACCGACGACTCGCTCGCTCAGTTGCAGGATCTTCCTCGCTCGGGAATTCCGCTGCGCGTCCTGCGGCAGGCGAACTCAGGGCAATCGGCGGCGCGCAATCACGCCGCGCGCGAGGCGGTGGGTGAGCACTTGGCCTTTCTCGACCAAGACGACGCCTGGCATCCGATGTACCTCGAGCTCATGGTCGCGCACTTGGCGGCAAACCCACGCGTCGGCTGGGTGTACTCGGACTTCGACGAGATCGACTACGACGGGGGCTTAGTGACTCGGGCGTTTCTTCGCGCCCACGGCGTCGCGCACCCCAAACACTCGCTCTTCGACTGCGTCGCCAACGACCTCATGGTCCTGCCGTCGGCGAGCGTGCTGCGGCGCGCGGCGTTCACCGATGTCGGCGGGTTCGACGAGCGCCTGTCGGGCTACGAAGACGACGACATCTTCGTGCGCTTCTTCCGTCGCGGGTGGGAGCAGGTCTTCGTCGATCGGCCGCTCGTCCGGTTCCGCATTCACGACAGCGGCTCGTCGGCCTCGCGGCGCTTCATGGAGAGTCGGATGATCTATGCGGAGAAGCTCGCGGCCATGCTGCCCGACGACCCGCGCATGATGCGCTACTACGTGCGCGACGCCATCGCGCCGCGGTTCTTCCAGACCTCTCTCGACGACTACGTACGAGCCTGCTCGGCGCGACGATGGAACGATGCAGCGGTGGCGCTCGAGGGAGTCAATCGATTCGGGCGTCTGCGCCGCCCGGGCTGGCGTCTAAGCCTGAAGCTGGCGGCGATCCAGTGGCCGCGGCTATTTCGTTTGTTGGTGGCTTCGAACGACACCTTGCCTAGCTGGGTGCGCCCGATTCGCAATCCGACCGTGACCTTGCGCTAGGCCGGAGTCGCGGGTTTCCAGTCCTCGCCGCGAAACTGGCCTTCCCAGCGCGCGATCACCGCGGTCGCCAGGCAGTTTCCGATCACGTTGACCGAGGTGCGCGCCATGTCCATGAGCTCGTCGATGCCGAGGATGAGGAAGATCGGCTCGATGGGCAGGTTGAACGACGCCGCGGTGCCGAGCAGGATGACCAGCGAGGCCCGCGGCACGCCGGCAACCCCTTTGCTGGTCAGCATGAGCGTGAACACCATCAGCAACTGCTGGCCGAGCGTCAGGTGCATGCCCGCGGCCTGAGCGACGAAGATCGAAGCCAGTGACAGATAGAGCGTGGTGCCGTCGAGATTGAAGCTGTAACCCGTGGGCATGACGAAGGCCACGATCTGTCGCGGCACGCCGAAACCCTCCATCTGCTCCATGGCGCGCGGCAGCGCGGCCTCCGAGCTGGTGGTGGCGAAGGCGATCGATACTGGTTCCGCGATCGCCTTGGCGAATTCGCGCACCGGTATACGCGCGATCAGCGCCACCGGCACCAGTACCAGAAAGATGAACACGATGAGCGCGACATAGAGCGTCGCGAGCAGCAGGAACAGGTTCTTGAGCGCGCCGAGACCCATGTGCCCGACGGTGTAGGCCATGGCGGCGCCGACGCCGACCGGCGCGAACATCATCACCAGGTTGGTGAACTTGAACATGGTCTCGGAGAGGCTCTCGGCGAAGGCCAGCATCGGCTTGCGCTTGGCCTCCGAGATCATTCCGAGCGCGATTCCGAACAAGATGCTGAACACTACGATCTGCAGCACCTGACCCTCGGCTACCGACTTCGCGATGTTCTCGGGGAAGGCGTGCTGGACGACGTCCTGCCAGGTCTGCTTCACCGCTTCGAGCTTTTCGTGATGCTCGCCGACCGGCATGGCGAGGCCGACGCCGGCGCGGCTGATGTTGATCGCCGCGAGGCCGATGAACAGCGCGATCGTGGTCACGATCTCGAAGTAGAAGAGCGCCTTGATCCCCATGCGCCCGACCGCCTTGATGTCGGCGTGGCCGGCGATGCCGACCACTAGGGTGCCGAAGATCAATGGCGCGATGATGGTCTTGATCAGGCGCAGGAAGATCTGGCTGAGGATGCGCAGCTGAACGGCGACGGTGGGGAAGTCATGGCCGATCTCCGCGCCCACCACCATGCTGACCAGGATCCAGGCGGTCAGCGAGCGCCGCTTGAACGCCGCGAACATCAAACCGGCGAGCGCCAGCCAGCGCAGGATCAGCAGCGGCGCCTCGGGAAGACTCCAGTCGTATTCGAGATTGGCGAAGGAGACCAGGCCGATCGCGGTCACGGCGCCGACCGCGACAAACAACGCTCGCGAGCTGGGCGCGGGCTGGGGAGTGTCGACGGCCATGGGTCACTCCTCGCCGAGATCGACGGCGTCGGGCAGCTCGTTGCGGTCGGCGTTGGGATCGAAAGGGAAGTGCTCGGCGAGCGCGGCGCCCAGGGTTTCGATGCCGTGCACCAATCCGCCGGTGAAATCGCGCTTCTTGAAGAAGCCCGAGATCGCTCCCGCCACCGCATGCCAGAAGTCGTCGCCGACCTTGGCGTGGATCCCCTCGTCGCCGAGGACCACGAAGGTGCGGCGCGACGGCACGACGAAGATCAGCACGCCGTTCCTCTGCGCGGTGTCTCGCATGCGTAGGCGGTCGAAGGCGCGGTTGGCGGCGCCCTCGACACTGCCCCAAAAAAAGGTCGAGAGCGAGACCCGCACCTCGGCCGAGCTCTGCCGTTCGGCGATCTCGATGGCGCGCTCTACGCGCTCGAGATCGACTTCGCGCCGCAGGCGCCCGCGGGTCATCACCATGGGAGCTCTCCTCGTTTCACCACGAGCCGCTCGCTCCGCCACCGCCGGACCTCCCGCCTCCGCCGGAGAATCCGCCACCGCCGCCCGAGCCCCCGCGGCCACCGCCGCTCGAGAGCAGATTGAAGAGTAGCCAGAGCGCCAGCGAGGGGTTGGTGATCAGCAAGATGATGAAACCGATCACCAGCAGCCCGATGACGATCTTCTCGCCCAGCGAGAGCCGCCGACCTTGCGGCCTGGAGTCGCTCCCGGTGTCGTCCGCGGACGGCGACTGCGCGTTCGGCGCGGTGGCCTCGGCCGTGCCGTCGATCACCGCCATCGCGGCCGTCACGCCTTGGCCGATGGCTCCGTCGCGGTCGTCGGCCTGCAGGCGAGGGACGATGTCGTTGCTGAGGATGCGACCGGCCGTCGCGTCGGTCACCTTGGCTTCGAGCCCGTAGCCGACCTCGAAGCGGAGCTTGCGCTCGTCGGCGAAGACGAAGAGCACCAGTCCGTCATCGATGCCCTTGCGACCTACACGCCAGGCGGCAAATGCCTTGCTCGCGAAGTCCTCCGGGGTGCGGTTGCCTGACGACTTCGCGATCCAGACCAGGAACTGGTGGCCGGTGCGTTGTTCGTACTGCTCGAGCTCGCTGTCGAGCGACTGGCGGGCTTGCGGCGAGAGGAAATCAGCCTGGTCCGTGACCCAGCGAGTGGGCGCCGGCGGCACGGCGTCCTCGGCCCACGCGACTGCCGCGAGGGCAACGAGAGCCAGCGCGGCGACGGTCGCAACCGTCGCCGCCGTGCACAGCCGCCAGAAGCGCTTCACCGGCGCTTGTTAGAACTGGACCTTGGGTGCCTGATCCGAGCCCTCAGCGGCCTTGAAGTATGGCTTCTCCTTGAAACGATCGCCGAAGAACCCTGCGATCGTATTGGTCGGGAAGCTGTTCCTCTTGGTGTTGAAGGCCTGCGCCTTCTCGTTGAACACCCGGCGCTCGTTGGCGATGCCGTTCTCGGTGCTCTCGAGCTGCGACTGCAGGTTGAGGAAGTTCTGGTTGGCCTTGAGCTCGGGGTACTTCTCGACCACCACCATCAAGCGCGAGAGCGCCGACGACAGGCCGTCCTGCGCCTGCTGGAAGTTCTTGAAGGCCTCGGGATTGTTGGCGATATTCTGCGCCGCGCCGGCGGAGATCTGGCCGACCTTGGCACGTGCCTCGGTGACCGCGGTGAGGGTCGATTGCTCGAAATTCGCCGCGCCTTTGACGCTCGCGACCAGGTTTGGGATCAGGTCCGCGCGCCGCTGATACGCCGCTTCGACCTGCCCCCACTGCGCCTGTACGGCCTGATCTGCCGAGACCAGTCCATTGTATTGGCCGGCCACCCACACGCCGAGTATCGCGAGGACGACCACCAAGCCGATGCAGCCGATGAGTCCGATCTTGCCCATTGCCGTTCTCCTTCCCTGGCCAACAAGGACTTGGCCGGGTCATTGATGTAGATGTCTGGCTAGACAGTCTATCCGCTAAACTAGTCTTCAATGTCGGCCCGACCCGCAGTCACGGCGATTCCGCAGCCCTCCTCGCTTCAAGCCTTGCCCACCCTCGACGGTCGCTGGAGCTACGTCCGGGTAGAGAACCCCGGTGACCTGCCGGCCGCCGACGAGCGCACGCTCGACATCGCGGTGTTGGACATGAACCACGGCTGGCCCAACCTCGGTCATGGCTCGCTGGTCTATGACGTGTGGAACGCGAGCCGGGAGCTATTCGCTGCTCAGGCCGGACTTTCGGTGCGAGTGATCTCGTTCGACGTTCGTCGCGGATTGATGGTGCCGGAAGCGGGGGAACGCTACGCGCTCTTCCTCGGCACCGGTGGTCCGGGACACATCGATCCACGCTTCAACGACGGCGAGTCGTACGAGAGCCAGGGCGTGCGCGAGGATCCCTCCTGGGAGGCGCCACTCTTTCGCCTGTTCGATGCCGTGCGCGCGAATTGGGAGGAGCGCGATCAGGCCTTGCTGGCGGTCTGCCACACCTTCGGCGTCCTCTGCCGTTGGTCGGGGGTCGCGCGACCGGTCCTGCGCGACGCGCGGAAGGGCGGCAAGAGCAGTGGCATCCTCGAGAATGAGTTGACGCCGGAGGCCGGGACGCACCCATGGTTCGCCCGCTTCGCCGAGCAGTTGGTCCACGGTCGGCTTCTGATCACCGACACGCGTCTGTTCGATCTCCTCCCTGAGCCCGGTTTTTCGCGGCGCGGACTGCCGATCGGCTACGACGTCGAGCCCGAGAGCGGCCAGCGCGGCAGCGCCCTCACCATGTTCGAGTTCGCGCGCGACCGGGAGGGCACCATGCCGCGTATCTTTGCGGTCAACCACCATCCCGAGGTGGTCGATCGCGCGGCGCAGCGCATCATCCTGCAGCGGATGGTCGACGCGGGCGAAGTCACCGAGGACTGGGCGAGCGAGCGCCGTACCCTGATGACGCCCCTCCTGCCGGATGACGATCGGCGTCTGAGGCTCACCTCGAGCTTCACACTGCTCGGGCCGCTTCGTTTCCATCTCCACCGTCAGGCGCGACGTCGCGCCGAGGCTCTGGGCTTGCCAACGATGGTGCATGAGGACGAGATCGTGAACCTCGAGCTGGTCGGTCCGGGAGGCGGCGGGTGATCCCTAAGCCGCCGTTTCGCGGCGATCTGTCGATTGAGGAAGAGATTGCCGCCTTCGAGGCGCTCAAGCCGCGCCTGAAGGAGGTCTGGGACGCCTTGATGATGCGCGAGGAGGAACCGCACACTTCGGTGGTGGTGCCTTCGATGACCCTCGATCAGTCGGAGCTCAAGAAGCTTGCCGGCGCCAGTTTCTACGAGGAGCGCCTGCTGTTCCTCTTGATTCGACTGCGCAATCCGCGCGCCCGGATGGTCTACGTCACCTCGCAGCCGGTGCATCCGCTGGTGCTCGACTACTACCTGCAACTCCTCGCCGGGATTCCCGCTAGCCACGCGCAGGCGCGGCTGACCCTGCTCTGCGCGTACGACAGCTCGCCGCGTTCGTTGACCGAGAAAATCCTCGAACGGCCGCGCCTGATCGAACGCATCCGGGTCGGGATCCAGGATCCGCAGCGGGCCTACCTGACGGTGTTCAACTCGACGCCGCTCGAGCGCGAACTCGCCGTGCTGCTCGGGATTCCGCTGAACGGCGCCGATCCGCAGCTCATTCATCTGGGGACCAAGTCCGGCAGTCGGAAGGTCTTTCGCGAGGCCGGTGTTCCGATGCCGCGCGGCTACGAGGACCTCAACACCGAGCACGATGTCGAACTCGCGCTCGCCGAGCTGCGGGCGGAGCGTCCCGGCTTGAAGCGCGCGGTGGTGAAGCTCAACGACAGCTTCTCCGGCGAGGGCAACGCGCTGCTGCGCTTTCCCGCTACCGCCGATCGCGAGTCGCTGCGGGAAGCGATGCGCGAGCTCGAGTTCGCGGTGCCCACGGAGACGCCGGGGGCGTACTTCAACAAGTTCGCGCGCATGGGCGGCATCGTGGAGGAGTTCATCGAGGGGCGCGAAAAGCTCTCGCCGAGCGCCCAGTTGCGGATCTCGCCCAAGGGTGAGGTTCTGCCCATCTCGACCCACGACCAGGTTCTCGGCGGCCCGGGCAATCAGGTGTTCCTCGGCTGCACCTTTCCGGCCCACGACGACTATCGAATGCGCATCCAGAGAGAGGCGCAGAAGGTCGGCAAGGTGCTGGCCGACCATGGCGTCGTGAGCCGCTTCGCGGTCGACTTCCTGTGCTGGCGCGACGCTGCGACCGACGAATGGCAGCACACGGCGCTCGAGATCAATCTGCGCATGGGCGGGACGTCGCATCCGTATCTAGCGCTCCAGTTCCTCACCGGAGGCGCGCTCGATCCCGAGTCGGGGCTCTTTTTCTCACCTACCGGGAGCGCCAAGTACTACCGGGCGACGGACAATCTGTATTCCGAGCGCTATCGCGGGTTGCTGCCGGAAGACCTGATGGACATCCTGACCATCAACAAGTTGCACTACAGCTATCGCACGGAGTCGGGCGTCCTGTTCCACCTGATCGGCGCGGTGTCCCAGTTCGGCAAGCTGGGCCTGACCGCGATCGCCAGCACCCGCGAAGAGGTCGACGACATCTATCGCCGCACGCTCGCGGTGCTCGACCGCGAGACCGTGTACGGCACCCGGGTCTGAGCGGCGGTCGCACCCGCGGCCCGGGTCGCGATCAGCCGATCACCGCGGCGGAGAGCAGCGCCGCAATCTCGCGCTTCGAGAATCCGCTCTCGCTGAGGATCGCCTCGGAGTGCTCGCCAAGTCCCGGCGCCGAGCGCTCGAGCCGCGGCCGGCGGCCATCGAAGAGGAACGGCGGAGCGATCGAGCGCAGCACTCCATAGACGCCCGCGGGAAGTGCCTGGACCGCGCCGCGTTCGATGGCTTGTCGCATGGCAGCGTCGAGGGTCGCGACCGGCGCGGCCGGAACCCGGTGCGCGAGCAGGCGAACCAGCCAGTCCTCCCGCGGCGCGCTGGCGAACTGCTTGGCGAGCCGGCGCTCGAGCGCCATCCGATGCAGCACGCGCGCCGCGTTGTCCTTGAAGCGAGGCTCGGCGGCGAGCTCGGCATCGCCGATCGCCTGGCAGAAACGTCGCCACTGCGCCTCGCTTCCGACGGCGACCGCGAACCAGCCGTCGCTGGCCGCGAAGGCGCGATAGGGCACCAGGTTCGGATGCGCGGAGCCCATACGCGCTGCCTCGCTGCCGTCGGTGAGCCAGGACTGCGCCGCGTAGCCGAGGAACGCGGTTGCCGCGTCGGCCATGGCGACTTCGACGCGCTGTCCGCGGCCAGTACGCTCACGCGCATAGAGCGCTGCGAGCAGCCCGTTCAGGCCATAGAGCGCCGCCAGGAAATCGACGATGGCGACGCCGACCCGCACCGGCTCGCCGGTCGAGAAGCCGGTGATCGCCATCAGACCCGACTCCGCCTGGAGAGCCAAGTCATACGCCGGCCGATCTGTTTGGGGGCCGCTCGCGCCGTAGCCGGTGATCGTGCATTGGATGATCCGCGAGTATCGCCGAGTGAGGTGACTCGAGCCGAGACGCAAGCTCTTCCAGTCGCGGGGGAGGAAGTTCTCGACCACGATATCCGCGCCATCGAGCAGCCGGCGCCATACCTTGCGTCCCGCGGCCTGTTTGAGATCCAACGCCAGCGAACGCTTGTTGCGGTTCGCCGAGACGAAGTAGGCGCTGGTGCGTGCATCTCCACTGCCGACGAAGGGAGGCCCCCAGGCGCGAGTCGGATCGCCCTCGCCGGGGCGCTCGATCTTGATCACGTCGGCGCCGAGATCGCCGAGCAGCATTGCGAGATAGGGCCCGGCCAGGACCCGCGACGCGTCGATCACCCGCAGGCCCGCGAGTGGGGCGACATTGACCGACTTCGGTGGCATCGCGGGCAGACTGTCACTGCCCCGCCACCGAAACCAAGTCGCGTGGGATCGCGAGCCGATATGACGAGGGCATGAGTGCGCTATTGTTGCGAATGCAAACGAGGACCTATGCAAATACATCAAGATAACGCTGCAGGATTCGTACTCCCCTTCGCTGTGGCAGCGCTAGTCATGGCCAGCAGCGCCAGCGCGACCAATTTCACCATCACCGCGCAGAGCTCACGGACCTTCTTCCCTCCGACCCTGACCATCCAGGTGGGGGATACGGTGACCTTCAAGAACGTCGGCGGAGGTTTCCACAACGTGGCCGCAGACGATTCGTCCTTTCGGTGCTCGGAAACCTGTAACGGGAGCGGCGGTGACCCTTCGTCGGCGAATTGGTCGTTCGATCGTACGTTCACCAGCGTCGGCGGAGTCGGCTTCCATTGCGAGGTCCACGGCTTGCCCGGGAGCGGCATGCACGGGACCATTACGGTCACCGGCAGCACACCGCCACCTCCGCCCGGTTCGTTGCAGTTTTCCCTCGCCGCGTATTCGGTGGGCGAGGGCACAAGCGTTGCGACCATTGCGGTCACGCGCGCCGGCGGCAGCGGCGGCACGGTCAGTGTTTCCTACGCCGCGACGGCGGGTACGGCTACGGCAGGAAGCGATTTCACGGCGACTTCGGGCACCCTGTCCTGGGCCAGCGGCGATGGGGCTAGCAAGACCTTCGGCGTGACGATCAAGAACGACACGCTGGCGGAGCCCACCGAGACTGTGCATCTCACCTTGAGCTCGCCCACCGGAGGCGCCACTCTAGGTCTATCCTCGGCGACGCTGAGTATCCTGGACAACGACTCTGGCGGCGGCAGCGCTCCGGCGGCGCCGGTCAAGCTGACCGCGACCGCGACCGAGCTCAACTCGGTGACGCTCACCTGGCAGGACAAGTCCAACAACGAGACTTCCTTCCGCGTGCAAAGCCGGCGTTTCGGCACCGCCGACTTCGCGGACATCGCGACGTCAGCGGCCAACAGCACGCACGCGACCGCCGCTTCGCTGGATGAAAACACCGCCTACGAATTCCGCGTGCGGGCCGAGAATGCGTCCGGTGTCTCCGCGTTCACCGCCTCGGTGCTGGCCACGACCGACACGCCCCCGGCGCCCTGCGTCGCGGACGCCGTGACTCTCTGTCTGGGCAGTGGCGGGCGATTCCAGGCGCGAATCAATTGGACCACGGCCGCAGACTTGGGACCCGGCAGTGTTATTCCACTGCCCGCCAACCCCGATTCCGGCCTGTTCTACTTCTTCGCCCCGAGCAATATCGAAGCCCTCCTCAAGGTGCTCAACGCCTGCACCCAGGGGACGCCGCGCTACTGGGTGTTCTTCGCCGCGACCACCAACGTCGAGTTCGTTCTGCGGGTGACCGACACCACCTCGGGCAAGCAGCGCTGGTACTTCAATCCGCTCAACCAGGCGGCAGCTCCGGTGCAGGACACCAACGCGTTCGCGACCTGTCCCTGAGGGCGCCCAGCAGGATCCCGCCTCGCGCGAGATTTTCGGCGGCCGGGCGATCGATTTGCCGGTTGATTTCGAGTAGCGCCGGCGATCCGGCGGGAAAACCAGTGGGGCGCGGGTTAAGATCCGCGCCATGTCCGCGAACGACCCGCGTGATCCGAGCGACCCGGGCGATGCATCGTCGCGGCAGCTCACCCGCGTTCCTCTGGACGCCGAGGTGCAGCTCGAGTTCGAGAACTTCAGCGGCTTCATTCGCGAGGTCTCGGCGAATCTGTCGCTCGGCGGGATGTTCGTCAAGACGCGCTATCTCAAACCGGTCGGCACGACCGTGCGCTTCGAATTCCGCCTCAAGGACCACTACCGGCTGATTCGCGGCACCGGCGAAGTGGTGTGGACACGCTGGCGGGATCAACCACCGGCGCAGCCCGCAGGGATGGGCATCCAGTTCGCCGAGCTCGACGCCGAGAGCCGGACGCTGGTCGCGGCGATCGTCGACCAACACGCGCGGTCCGGCGGCAGCCCGTTCGACGTCGATCGCACCGTCGAGCCGGACCCCGAGGACGGGGCCAATCCGGCCGCGTATGCTCCAGGTCTTCCCGCCGCAACGGGCCCCGGAATTTCAGATCACCAAATCGCCAGCTGGGTCCGCGACCAGAAGGCCTCCTCTCCCTTGGATCCGGAAGAGCCCAGCGCGCCGATCGAGCCCGACCATCAGGTCGAGATCGCGTTCGTGGAGCCGCCGGAATTGCCGCCGGCTCCAGTGCCATTCTTCCCCGCCGGCACGTCGCTCGAGCCGGTCGGTCGCGAGCGACCGGTGGCGTCGGCGCGACCGCTCGACTGGGGTGCCGCGGAGGCGATGGCGGCACTAGGGATTTCTCCGGCGGGCGCGGCCGCGGAACCGCGCCTCGATCGAGCGAACGCTCCGGTGGCGGTTCCGGATCTCGGGCTGTTGGTGCCGCCGGAGCCCAGGGTCCTGTTCGGCGGCGGCGCGGCCTCGAGCGCGAACGGTTCCCGGATCGCCGTGCGCGTCCTGGTGCCGCTGGGGCTGGTGGGCCTCGGCGTCGTCGGCTGGTTCCTTCTTCCCGGACATCGCAGATCTGAGCCTGCGACCGTGGCTGTCGTCGACGCCAAGCCCGCGCCGGCCGCCGCCCGACCGCAACCGACGGCTGCGGCGCCCGCACCGGTCGCCCCTGTGTCGCCTCTCCAGGCCGCGCCGGTGGGCGCGCCGGCAAGCTCCGCCCCAGCTTCAACCGCGGCATCCGCGGCGTCAGCAAGGGCCATTGCGGATGCTGCCGGTCGCCCGCCGACAGTTCCCGCGAGTGCCCCGGAACCAGCGGCTGCCGCCGCCGTCGGTGCGGGCGAAGGTTTCTCGGCGGTCGACCGCATCACCTGGCAGGCGGCAGGCGGAGAGACCGAGGTCGTGCTGTGGACCAACGGCGTAGTGAGTTCCAAGGACGTGGAGCACGTCCGCATCGAGCAGCCCGAGGCCCGTGAGGTGTTGAAGCTGCACGGCGTCAACCGGTCGTTCAGCCCCTCGCAGCTCGCGGTCAACAACCCCGAGCTGCGCCAGATTCGAGTCGGCTTTCACGAGCAGAAACCGTACGGACAGCTGCACGTGGTGTTCGATCTCGCGGCCTCCGACGTACGCATCCTTTCGATGCGGGCCGACGGGTCGCGTCTGCGCGTGCGCCTCGGTCGCGAGTAGGCAGTCAACCCAAGTCGGGAACGAGCGCGACCTTGAGCGCTCGGCGGTCCATCATCCGCCGCAGGGCGTCCTCTAGGTCGCGCAGGGGCAGCGTCGCGCTGACCAGCTCTTCGACCGGCAGGCTGCCGGCGGCGATTCGTTCCAGCGCCGAGGCGTAGTCTGGCGGGCGGTAGTGGTACGCGCTGACGATTCGCCGTTCGCCGTAGTGCAACTCGCGCAGATTCACCCTGGCCTCGGTGCCCGACTGCGGGCCGGCGAATACGCAGAGCACGCCGCCCGGATCCAGCGCGCGAAGACAAGTCTCGAATCCGGACGCGCTGGCGGTGCAATCGATGGCGGCGTCGAAGTCCGTGAGCTGCGGCGCCACGCTCTCGCGCTCGACCTGGATCGTCGAGTGGGCGCCGAAGATCCGGCCGATCTCGAGACGCGCGGGGTTCGGATCGGCCAGCAGCACCTGATGCCCTTCTGCCGCGAGAGTTCCTGTCCACAGCAGCCCCAGTGGGCCCGCACCGAGAACCAGGACGCGGCGACCGGGGCGTAGGGCGCAGAGCTCGCGCCCGTGGAGCACACAGGCGAGCGGCTCGGCGAGAGCCGCCAGCGCGAATGGCAGGGTCTCAGGGCAACGGTGGAGCGAGCGTTCGACGAAGCGCGCCGGGATCAGGAGCCAATCGGCGAAGGCGCCGTTTAAATAGAGGAGATCCGAGCAGAGATTCTCGCGGCCCTCCTGACAGGGCCGACACGATCCACAGGGCGCCGAGTTTGCCACCGCGACGCGATCGCCCTCTCGCCAGGCCTCGACCCCGGCACCGAGGGCCGCGATGGTGCCGGCGACCTCGTGTCCGAAGGGGCTCGGTGGGCGCAACATGCGGGCGTGCCCGCCCTGGAGGAAGACCTTGAGATCGGTGCCGCAGGTGACCGCCGCTCCAACCCGCAGCAACGCCTCGCCGCGGCCAGGCACCGGAATCGCCTGGTTTCGCCATTCGATGCGCTCGGGTCCGAGCAAGTAGGCCACCCTGCCGCCGCCGGTCACCCGTCCACCTCCGGAACGAACAGGACCTTGAGCGCCGCGTGCGATCGGCAGAGCTCGACCGCCTCGTCGAATCGAGACAGAGGCATGCGATGGGTGATCAGGGAGGTGGGGTCGAGCCGCCCCGAGCTCAGCAGCTCGAACACTTCGTTTTGTTCGGAGAGGCCGCCCGAGTACGTGCCGAGAACCCGACGCTCGTGCTTGAACAGGGCGTTGAGATCGAATCCCGCGGCCTCGCCGGCGCGGGCGTGAGCGAAGAGGACGAGGCTGCCCCCGGCGCGACTCGCCGCCAGTCCCTCCTCCAACGCCCGCGCTCCGCCCACGCAATCGAAGACCGCGTCAACGCCAACGCCGTCGCTGATCTCGTGCGCTGCGGTCGAGAGCTCGCCGCTCCCAGCCGGCACGACCCGCTCGACTCCGAGGGCCTCCGCAGCGGCCCGGCGTTGGGCAAGCCCATCGCTCAGCACGAGGCGGATTCCCGGCGACACCGCGCGGAGGACCGCTACGTGGAGCAGGCCCATGCTGCCCCCGCCGAGGACGGCGGCGCGATGCGGTGCTGGAGACTCCAGGATGCCGGAGCGACGGATGCCGCGGAGAACGCAGGCCGCGGGTTCGAGGAAGACCGCCGCATCATCGGAGAGCCGATCCGGCAGCGCATGGGCCGCTGCCTGTACGGCGCGTTCGCGGACCAGGACTCGATCGCTGAAGCCGCCAGGAAAGAGCAGATTCTCGCGGAACGCGGTGCACATGGTGTCGGCGCCACGCCGGCAGAATGTGCAATGACCGCAGGCCACGTGATGCGGCACCACGACGCGGGTGCCGAATTCGAGGACCGAGCCAGCTCCGGCTTGTTCGACGATGCCGACGATCTCATGCCCTAGGACCGCGCCCACGGCGGCGGTGTCGTTCGCGAGCTTGAAGAGATCGGTCCCGCAGAGTCCGCTGACGGTGAGGCGTAGAATCAGCTCGCCGCGACCGGGCTCCGGCAGGTCGGCACGCTCCAGGCGCGAGCGCCCGGAGCCCAGGTAGACCACGGCGCGGTTGGCAATCACAGTCCTGTATCATAGAAACAAATGAACCGCCGGCAGAGCGTGCGTCATCCGCGCCGCGTACAGGTGGCATTCTGGAAGCCCGGCGAGACCGCGCACTCCTTCAGCGGCTACACGACGAACATCTCGGTCACCGGCATGTTCATCGGCACCAACACCCCGCTCGCGCGCGGCAGTCGCGTGCGCATCGAAGTCCTCGATCAGCAGCGTGGATTCCTGGTCGAGGCGGTGGTGACCCATTCGATCAAGGCGCCTCAGCAACTCCAGGCGGTGCGGCAGTCGGGCATGGGTGTGCGCCTCCTGAAGGTGGAGGAGCTGATCGCCAATTTCCTCGAGGGCGGCATCCGCCAGCAAGTCGCGGTGACGCATCAGACGCTGGTGAGCAACGTCGCGGGAGCGATCCGGCGCGCCGAAGAGACGGCCCCTCGCCCGTCCGCGCCGCCACCTTCCGCGGCACCCCCGGCACCCCCGGCTCCGGCGCCCAAGGTCGAGGAACGCATTTTCAGGCTGCACTTCACGGCGCCCGAACAGTTTCTCGTGGCGTTCCGGCGTGAAATGCAAAACGGCGGGTTGTTCGTGCCTGCGGAGGACCCCGCCGGGGCGAAATCCAAGATTCTGGTGGAAATTCACCTGCCCCGGGAGGGCATGATGCCGCTTCTCCTGCCCGCCGTGGTCACCAAGAGCTACTCCTCGCAGCTCAATCATGGAATCGCCGGCATGGCGGTCGAGTTCGAGCCCGTGGATCTTGCCCTGGCGCAGCTCGAGAAGGTCTTCGCGATTCTGCGCAACCCCGCGTGACACAGACGGGGTCCGGATCCGTCCTGACGACTGCGGTAGACTCGGCTTTGCAGATGAAGTAGCTCATCGGTTCAACCAGGGAGAACAATCCATGCCGTATAGCCCCATGCTCGTTCGGCCGATGCGCGAGGAGCTCACCTCCGCCGGCGTCAAGGAACTCACTACCGCCGCTGAGGTCGATGCGTGGCTGGCGGAGAAGAATGGCACCGCGATGTTGATCGTGAACTCGGTGTGCGGATGCGCCGCCGGCGCCGCCCGCCCCGGAGCTCGTCTGGCGTTGCAGAGCCCGGATCGCCCCGAGCGAGTGGCTTCGGTGTTCGCTGGGCAGGATCTCGAAGCCACGGCGAAGGCCCGCGCTGCGTTCCCCGACATCCCGCCCTCGAGCCCGTCGATCGCACTACTCAAGGACGGCGAGCTGGTCTATTTCATCCCGCGCCACCGCATCGAGGGTCGCAGCGCCGAGCAGCTGGCGAGCGACCTCACGGGTGCCTTCAGTCGCTTCTCGGCCGCAGTCGCCCACTGAGGAGCGCGTGATGGGAACCTTCCATCAGGATCGCGGCGAGCTGCACGGCATCACGGTGGTAGTGGAGACGGATGCCTCCGAAGTCTGGGTGGGGCGTTGCGACACGGCGGACGATCGCGGCGTAGTGCTCCGCGACGCCGACGTGCATCGCGAATCCAGCGGTCGCGATGCGTTCCTGCGCAGCGCCTCTGAGCTCGGCGTCTGGCCGCGGCACCGCCAGGTGCTGATCCCGAGCCAGAGCGTCGCTTCGATACGGCGCCTCGGCGAGCTTTAGGGGCTGGCAAGCCCATCCCTGGACGTCGAGATCGCCTGATCTCGACGTCCGGGTGTTCCGGCCTTAGTTGATGTCCTTGCCCTGCTTCAGCTTCTCCATCTGACCCTGTACGTTCTTCTTGTTTGCCTCATCCGGCGCCTGAGCGATCGCTAGGTTCGCTTCCTTGATGGCGTCCGCGAACTTGCCCTGGGCAGAGTAGGCCCGCATCATGCCGACGTGCACTGGCCAACGATTGGGAAAGCGCTTGGCGTTGAACATGAAGATCTTGATCGCGTCGTCCTTCTTGCCCATGCCCTGAAGCTGGCGGGCGTAGCCGTGGATCTCCTGCGGCGTGGCAGCAGGATCATCGAGCGCCTGCTGGTGGCTCTTCACGGCCTCGGCGGTCTTGCCGTTCGCGTCTTGCAGGTCGGCGAGCAACATCAGGTTGGTGAAGTTCGACTGACCGAAGAAGCGGCTGTTGACCGCCTGCGCGGCCCAGGTGAGGCCTTCCGCCAAATTGATCTTGTTCTGCAGGCAGAACTGCGCGGCCGCCACCCAGCTCGTGTTCTGGAAGCCCGGTGAGTTCTTCAACTCCTGGCGAATGGCGGCGAGGTAGACCTCGTTGATGTCGTCCACCGTGATCTTGAACGGCACCGCTAAATCTTCCCAGGCGAGCTGCACGCTGGCGTGGTCGGGAGCGCGTTCGACGAACTCGTAGGTCAACCAGTGCAGGTACGGATGCGCGATCGGCTTGACGGTCACGCGCAGCGCGTCCTCGTTCTGGTCGTAGAAGAAACTGCCCCAGGCGGTCGAGTTCTTGGAGAACACGATCGTCCATTCGTCCTTGCCGGGAATGAAATGGAGCCCATACGAGCCCGCGGCGAGAGGCTGACCGTCGATCTTGACGGCGTTTGAGGTGCGAAATACGGTGTTTTCGTTCGCCCCGCCGCGCCACGGGCACTTGTCGCCGCAGCTGCCGAATCCGAGGTTGGCGTAGCCGTAGGGCACCAGTCCTCCCCATATCTTGCCGTGCCGGTCCTCGCCGGTGGGCGAGGTGACCTTGGGGCTGTTGTACGTGATGTTGACTTCGACCGGGCCGATCCATTGGGAGACCGAGGCCCTCTGGTTGTCCCCGCTCGGCGGCAGAGTCATCCCGTCATAGGCGGGCGCAGCGGCCGGCCAGATGATGCCGGCGAGGGCGAGCAGGGTGGTAGCAACGACATGGCGACCGTGGACCGTTTGCATGCAAGCCTCCTCGAAGGGAATCCATCGTGATTGAACTATGGAAATACGTTGGGGAACTGGAGAGGTTTTGCCGTCCGTCCCGCTTTGCCGTTACGATGGCCCGGTCAGCCTAGGAGACGATGAAGATGCTGCATGGAATTGCCAACGTGCCCACCCCGGTCAACGAGCCGATTCGCCAATATGCCCCGGGATCCCCTGAACGCGCCTCGCTCCAGACTCGTCTACGGGAGCTCCTGGCGGAAGAGATCGAGATCCCGCTGATCATCGGCGGCAAAGAGGTGCGCACCGGGAAGGTCGAGACCGCGGTCTGCCCGCACGATCACCGCCACGTGCTGGCACGCTTTCACCAAGCCGGCCCGCGGGAAGTCGCGCGCGCCGCGGCCGCGGCGAAAGAAGCCTGGCGTGAGTGGTCGGAGTGGCCCTGGGAAGCTCGCGCGGCAGTGTTCCTGAAGGCGGCGGACCTGCTCGCCGGGCCGTGGCGCGACACCGTCAACGGCGCCACCATGCTCAACCAGTCGAAGACCGTGATTCAGGCGGAAATCGATTCGGCCTGCGAGATCATCGACTTCTGGCGCTTCAATCCGTTCTTCATGAAACAGATCTACGAGCAGCAGCCGATCTCGGTGCGCGGCTTGTGGGACCTTGCCGAATTCCGCGCGCTCGAGGGCTTCGTCTTCGCGCTCACACCCTTCAACTTCACGGCCATCGGCGCCAATCTGCCGACCGCGCCGGCGCTCATGGGCAACACCGTCCTCTGGAAGCCGGCCTCGACCGCGGTGTTCTCCAACTACAAAGTGATGAAGTTGCTGCAGGAGGCTGGGCTTCCCGACGGAGTCATCAACTTCCTGCCCGGCCGCGGCGCCGAGGTGGGCGATCCAATCCTGGCGCATCCTGAGTTTGCCGGCATCCATTTCACCGGTTCGACCCAGACCTTCGACGGCATGTGGAAGATGATCGCCGAGAACCGCCCGAAGTACCGCGGCTATCCGCGCGTGGTCGGGGAGACCGGCGGCAAGGATTTCGTGTTCGCGCATCCCTCGGCTGACGCCCGCGCCCTCGCCGTGGCGCTGGTTCGGGGCGCCTTCGAGTACCAAGGGCAGAAGTGCTCCGCAGCCTCCCGGGCCTACGTGCCGACCTCCCTCTGGCCGACGGTCCGCAAACACATGAAAGAGATGCTGGCCGAGATCAAGATGGGCCCGGTCACCGATTTCAGCAACTTCATGAGCGCGGTCATCGACCGCAAGTCGTTCGACAAGATCATGGGCTACATCCAGTTCGCCAAGCGCTCGAGCCAGTCCGAGATCGCCTGGGGCGGCAACGGCGATCGCCGCAAGGGTTATTTTATCGAGCCCACTGTGGTGGTCACCGAGAATCCGAAATTCAAGCTCATGCAGGAAGAGATCTTTGGCCCGGTGCTCACCATTCACCCTTACAAGGACAAGGACTACGACGCGACGCTGACGGCGTGCGATGCGACCTCGCCTTATGCCCTGACTGGAGCCGTCTTCTCGCAGGATCGCGGTGCCATCCTCGAGATGACCAAGCGCCTGCGCCACGCCGCGGGCAACTTTTACATCAACGACAAACCCACCGGCGCCGTCGTTGGCCAGCAGCCGTTCGGCGGCTCCCGGGCGTCCGGGACCAACGACAAAGCCGGCTCGGCGGGTAACCTCATGCGCTGGGTGACCCAGCGGTCGATCAAGGAGACTTTCGTGCCGCCGGTCGACTTCCGCTATCCGCACATGGATCCCGAAGGTTGAACCAAGGCGGAGATCTCGTCGCTCAGGCCCTTGCCGCACAAGGTGTGCGGCATCTCTTCACCCTTTGCGGCGGGCACATCTCGCCGATTCTGGTGGGGTGCAAGCGGATCGGGATCCGCGTCGTCGACCTGCGCGACGAAGCGAGCGCTGTTTTCGCTGCTGACGCCTCCTCGCGGCTGACCGGAATTCCGGGAGTCGCCGCGGTTACCGCCGGCCCTGGGGTGACCAACGCGATCACCGCGGTCAAGAACGCACAGCTCGCGTATTCACCGCTGGTGCTGATCGGCGGCGCGACCGCGACTCTTCTCAAGGGGCGCGGCGCCCTCCAGGATATCGACCAGTTCGCGCTCATGCGCCCGCATGTCAAACGCGCCGAGATGGTGAACCGGGTCGCCGACCTCGGGCCGGCGGTCGAGCGTGCGTTCACGGCGGCACGCTCCGGGCTTCCGGGCCCGGTGTTCATCGAGACGCCGGTGGACCTGCTCTACGACGAGGCGATGATCAGAACCTGGTACGCGGAGGCGACCCCGAAGGGTGACGGCATCGCCGATCGCGCGACGCGCTGGTACATCGGACGGCACGCGCGGCGCCTGTTTTCAGGCACGGCTCCGCGCGTCGAGTTGGCGCGGGCCGACATTCCGTACGCTTCGGCGGGCTCCGTAGCGACGGCCGTCAGGCTTCTGAACTCGAGCGCGCGACCGCTGTTGGTTCTCGGCAGTCAGGTCGTCGCCGACACCGCGAGCGTCGCGGCAACCGCGTCGGCGGTAGAGCGCCTGGGCGTTCCGGTGTATCTCGCCGGGGGAGCGCGTGGGCTGCTCGGCGCCGAGCACGCGCTGCAATCGCGCCACCAGCGCCGCCAGGCGCTCAAGGAAGCCGACTGCGTGGTGCTCGCGGGAGTGCCCTGTGACTTTCGCCTCGACTACGGCCGGCACATCCGTCGCGGCGCGCGCTACATCGCGGTCAACCGGTCGCCGAAAGATCTGCGCAAGAACCGCAAACCGACGCTCGCGGTGCACGCCGAGCCGGCGGACTTTCTCCGCCGGCTGGCGAGCGGCTGGCAAGCGGAAGCCTCGGCAATCGCGAGTTGGCGCGGCGTGCTCGCCGAACGCGACAGCGCGCGGGAGCAGGAGATCGAGGCGCAAGCGGCGATCGACAACGGCAAGGTGAATCCGCTGCGTCTATGCCGCGAGATCGATCGCGCGATGGCGGAGAACAGCGTGGTGGTGGCCGACGGCGGCGACTTCATCGGCACGGCGGCGTACACCGTGCGTCCGCGGCATCCGCTCTCGTGGCTCGACCCGGGTCCGTTCGGAACCCTCGGCGTGGGTGGCGGCTTCGCGGTTGGCGCCAAGTGCTGCCGGCCTGGCGCCGAGATCTGGCTGCTCTACGGCGATGGCTCGAGCGCGTACAGCCTGGCGGAGTTCGACACCATGACCCGGCACGGCTTGCCGGTGATCGCAGTGGTCGGCAACGACGCCTCGTGGGCGCAGATCGCTCGCGATCAGATCGAGATTCTGCACGACGATGTGGGTACCGTGCTGGCGCCCACCGCGTACCACAAGGTGGCGGAGGCCTACGGCGGTCGCGGGCTGGAGATCACTCGCGACGACGAGATCGCGGCCGTCTTGGCCGAGGCGAAGGAAATCGCGCGCAGCGGTGTGCCGGTGCTCATCAACGCCCTGCTCGGCAAGAGCGAGTTCCGCAAGGGCTCGCTCTCGATCTGATGGCCCGATCTGACCGCCCGAGCTGACTAATTACGGCTGGCTCACCCGGGGCCGACTCGACCAAGTCCTCCAGGCGGTCGCCGCCAGGATCAGGACGCCGCCGGCGATGGCGAGGGTCCCCGGTCGTTCGCCCTGTGCCAGGTATGCCCATACCGGATTGAACACCGGCTCGACGAACAAGAGCAGCGAGGCCTCGAGCGCGCCGACGTGGCGCATGGCGGCCGTCAGCCAGACGTAGGCGGTGGCAATCTGAAAGACGCCGAGGTAGAGGACCACGCCCCAGTCGACGGCTCTCGCGCCGACGATCGGAAAGGCGAACGGTGCGCACGCGAGAGCCGCGATGACATTGCCGGCGATGATCATGGCGGCGGCATCCGAGCTCTCGCTCCGTTGGCCGAGCCAACGCATCCCGACGACCGTCAGCCCCCAAAAGATGCCCGAGAACAGAGCGAGTACGTTGCCCTCGAGCGGGTGCGGCGCGCTAGCGACGGCTGGAGGAGTGCCGAGGAAGAAGCAGGCCATGCCGGACGCCATGACTGCGAGAAAACCAAGATCGCGGGCGCGCAGGTGCTCCTTCAATAGCCACGGCGAGAGCAACAGCACGTAGATCGGCGCCGTGCTCTGCAGGAAGATCGTGCTTGCCGCGGTGGTGAGCTTGTTGGCGCTCACGAACAGCACCATCGTGGCTGCGTAGCATGCCCCCACGAGCACGATCTTCAACGACCAGCGACGGCGGGATTCGGGGAGGATGGCAAGAACGGTAAGCGCTGCCACCGCCGAGCGCAGCCCCGCTACTTGCCAACTGGTCAGCGAGCAAGCCTTGATCGCCGCGCCCCCGGTCGAGAAGAGCAGCGCGGCGCCGACGATGCGCAACCGTGGCGCGAGGTGCGAAACCGGCTCGCCGCCGGGGTCTGAGAGCCGCATGGTGCCGTGGTTTCTACCACGAGCCGGTGTTGTCCGCCGATGTTAAACTCGCCAGGAGTGCGCTCGGTCATCGTCTACGTCGTTCTGTTGGGCCTCAAGGCCCTGAGCCGAACCTTCTATCGCCACGAGCTTCGTTGGATCGGCAGCGCACCCGACCCCCGGGTTTGGAAACAGCTCCGTCTTATCGCCTTTCTGAATCACACCAGCCTCTATGAGCCTCTGTTCGCCGGGTCGGTCCCCAACTCGATGCTTTGGCGCATGGCGACCAAGGGCCTCGTCCCGGCGGCTCAGAAGACCACGCAGCGGCCGCTGGTGGGCCTGTTGTTCAAACTGGTGGCCAAGAACGTGATCCCGATTACCCGCGAGCGCGACCAGACTTGGGATCTCGTGCTCGAGCGCATGGCCGGGGATTCGATGGTCGTGATCTTGCCCGAGGGTCGCATGAAACGCCGCAACGGCCTTGACTCGCAGGGTCAGCCGATGACGGTGCGCGGCGGGATCGCTGACATTCTGGAGGCCATCCCATCCGGTCCGATGTTGATTGCGTACAGTGGAGGACTGCATCACGTGCAGGCTCCGGGCGAGACTTTGCCCGCGGTGTGGAGGACCATACGAATGAACTTCGAAATCCTCGACGTGGCTGCGTATCGCGCCGCGCTGATCGCTCAGGGCGGCGAATTCAAGGCCGCCGTGAAGGCGGATCTCGAGCGTCGGCGCGATAGCTATTGCCCTTCGGAACTGGCGGGCCGGGGCGCGCAGCGGGAGGCCGTGGCATGAACGACATGACGCCGGTCGCGGCGGGGCCGCGCGACGACTGGTGGGTGCGCCGCGTGCGTCGACCGCTAGTGGCGCTCCTGCAAGCGGGTACCACCCCGGAGAAGCTGGCCCTCAGTCTCGCACTGGGACTGGTACTGGGAGTCTTCCCCGTCGTGGGAGCGACCACCATCCTGTGCGCGATCGTGGCCCTGGCGACCGGCCTCAACCTGGTCGCGATGCAGATCGTCAACTACCTGGCGTATCCAGTTCATTTGGCGCTGCTCCTTCCCTTCGTTCGCTTGGGCGAGCGCATCGTGGGTGCCGAGCCCGTTCCGCTATCGCTCGCTGCACTCCGGGCCAGCATGCGAGCGGACTTCTGGGGCACGGCCTCGGGTCTGTGGCGCACCGAAGTGCACGCGATCACCGCCTGGTCGGTCGCGGCGCCTTTTCTGGTCGGCGGGGCGTACCTCGTGTTTCTCCCGTTGCTCCGCAAGCTCGCCGCCCGGCGGGCTCGCCTGTCGGCCGCCACACAAAGCGTCCTCTGAGCCGATCTGGCGCCGATGGCCGATCTCGGACCGTTCCAGCATCCTAGGGACGCCTTCGACGGCACCGACACCTTCGACTTCCTGCTCTCCGGAGAGTCCAATTTGCTCGCCTACCACGACGCGGCACCCTACATCAGAACGCTTTGGTGTCGGCCCCGCCGCAGAAGTTCGCGTTGGGGTTGTGATGGTGCCAAGTCTTGCCGTTGGTGGTGTCGGTGACGGTGACGTCGTATTCAACGTCCG
>JBDTNL010000027.1:0-52188 GCA_039933785.1 Acidobacteriota bacterium | reverse complement strand
CGAACGAACCAACGTGTACACGGTCTCGTCGGCGGTCCCGTTGACCGAATGCGCGCCCCGCGCGTCGATCCAGCGCAGGCCAGACCCTGTACCAACAAGCAGATCGCTGCCCACCGAGAGCAGCGAGAACACTGAAGCCGCCAGATCCGTTCGTTGAGCAACCGCCGCCGCGGCCATGACCCGCCGCGGCGCCTCGCGGCTCTCGGACGCGATCTCCGCCTCCTCGGGAGCGATCGAGAACAGGCCGGCCGAGCTCCCGATGAACAGGGTCCCCGCGTGGCGCTCGAGCGCGACGACGCTGCCCCGTAGCCCGGCGCGCACGTCGAAAACGGAAAGCGGCGAGGAGGTCGCCAGCCGTGCCAGCCCGCCGTTCAACGCGAGCCACAAGTCGCCGTCGCGATCCGGCAGCATGCCGCGCACGTAGTCGTCCGGCAGACCGTGAATGCTGTGCACCGAACGCTCGACCTCGCCGTCCGGGGCCAGCAACAAGACGCCGCCTTGCCGCGACCCGAGGGCATAGCGTCCGTCGTGCAAACGAGTCGCCCGCGTCAGCTCGCGGGCCACCGCCCACCGGCTGGCGCGGGGCGCGAATTCGGACTCCGCGCTGGCGTCGAAGCGTCGAAGACCCTCGCCCGCGACGGCGGCGATCCAACCGCCTCCGTCGGCGGACACCACGGCATCGACCGGGCGGCCGGCGAAACGTCGGCCGCCCGGCACGTCCACCAATCGGGTGCCGTCGAGCCGGAACACTCCGTCTTTGAGCCAGACGAACACCGTGTCGTCGACCCGGAAGCTCCGCGGGGCGACTGCCACCGGCCTCGCTGGAAAGCTGGCGACCACCGTGAGCGCGCCACCGTTCCAGACCAGCAGCTGAGTCTCGGTGAGAAAGCAAAACCCGCCGGCGACGTGGTGCGTGTAGCGCACGTAGCCGACCGCCGAGCCCGCAGGCAGGAGCGCGGCCAGAGACCGGTATATCAGCGCCCCGCTCGCATCGGGCACGAACACGCCGAATTCGTCGACGCTGCCGATGGCCACCTGGCCGCGCGTATCCGTGGCGACGCTCAGGATCGCGGCGTCACCCTTCCCCAGCCGCCGCCACCAAGCGCCGTCATAGACGAACAATCCGCCGAGATTGCCGACGTAGATCACGCCGCTCGAATCCTGGGCGACCGCGAAGTTCTGCGAGCTCGCGAGGGGCCCCTCCGGCGTGTAGAGCTGGATCGGGGGAAAACCCGCTTCGCCGGCGCGGCCGCGGACCGGGCCGGCGGCGCTCGCGCGCCCGCCGGCGAGACTCAGCCCCAGAACAGCCAGCGCGAGACCTCTCAACACCAGCCGAAACCGCCGCATCCGTCGATTGTAGCGAAGGCAACGGCGCAACCCGCTAGACTGCCGCGCAGCGTGAACCGCCGGCCCCAGCGTCGTGACACCACCCAACGTGCGATGGAGGCTCCGCCGCCTTCGTCGCACGAGCCCAAACCGCCATTTCTTCCCGCCGAACGCCGGCTGATCAGCCAGCTTTCGACGCCGCTCGCGGTACAAAGGTTTCTCAACCGGCTGCCCTACAACCCCGAACGCGGTGGCGCCACGCTGCGCTCCTTCCGCGGCGTGGTCGCCCGGCACTCAGCGCACTGCCTCGAGGCCGCGCTCTTCGCCGCGACCGTGCTCGAGCAGCACGGGCATCCTCCGCTGGTGATGAGCCTCGAATCGATCGACTTGTTGGATCACGTGCTCTTCGTGTATCGGGAAAGCGGTCGATGGGGGGCGGTCGCGCGCTCCCGTGATCCTGGGCTGCATGGCCGTCTGCCGGTATTTCGCAGCCTGCGCGCCCTTACCGAGAGTTACGTCGAGCCCTATATCGACTTCACCGGCCGGATCAAGGGCTATGGCGCCTACGATCTACGTTGGCTGGATGGGTATGACTGGCGGCTGTCGAGCCGCAACGTATGGCGTGTGGAAGAGGAGTTGCGTCGTCTCCCGCATCGCAAGTTGCGCAGCAGTGAGGCCCGGATCGCGCGACTACGAGCCCGCTACCGCGCGTTCAAGGACCGGCATCCAGAGAAGAAGCCGGTCGACTACCGCGGGCGGGAGCGCTGGACCGAGCTCCCGCGAAGTACCGGCTGGTAGCGGCACTCCTGGGCCGCCTCAATCAGCGCCGCAGACGGCGAATGGCCGTACGCAGAAGCTCCACCCTGAGCGCCTCGCCGCGCGCCGCATTGAGCGCCACACGCAAGCTCGCCAACGCCTCGGGGCGGACCCGCAGGGCCTCGAAGGTCGCCAAGGCCTCGATCGCCAGAGCACCGGCCTCGGCCAGCCGCCCCTGGCGGGCGATGACCAAAGCCATCTCCAGCGTCACCAAGGCGACTTCGTGGGGCAACTCCAAGCGCAGGAACTCCGCCCGCACGGCGGCGAGCTCGAGCTCGGCTTCCGGCAGGCGGCCCCTCTCCGCTTGGAGCTGAGCCTCGACCCACGCGACCCGAGGGGCGTCCAAAGGATTGCCGAGCCGCATCGCCAGCTGGCGAGCGGCCGCGACGCCCTTCGCGGCTTCGCCGAGATCCCGGGTAGTGAGCAGATACGACGCGCGGTTGAGCGTGACGGCGAGCGTCAGCCTCGGCTCGTTCAGTCCCGCGAGCAGGCCGGCGGCACGATCGAGGGAGCCGATCGCTTCGGGAACCCGATCGAGATAGAACAGAACCGTCGCCTCGAGAATCAGCGAGCGACTGCGATCGATCGTCAGACCCGCGGCGCGGAATAGCCGCCCGGCCTTGCGCGTCGTCGACAGCGCCTCTTCGAATCTGGACTCGTCCGAAAACAGAGCCGCCAGGCGGCCGAAAACGAACCCGCCGCGGGCCGGATCGCCAGAGCCCATCTCGAGGTCCGCGACCGCCGCGACGAAGGCCTCGTGCGCACCGGAAAAATCGCCCGCAATCCGCAGCGCGTTGCCGACTTGCGCCCGAGACTGCGCGCGGAAGTCGGCGGCCTTTGCGGCTGGCACTCGACCCTCCATGCCGCGCGCGGCCTCACTGGCCAGATGCGCCAAACGGAGGGAGCGCTCCGGATCGCGGGCGCCCTGTTGCCGCGAGCGTTCGCAAAGGATGTCGATCAGAAGCTCCAGGAGGGGAGCGTCGGTCGCCGCCAAAACCGTCGACCGCGACTCATCCCCGGCGGCCTCGAGCTCGTCGGCCAGGCGCTGCACGAGCTCTCGCTCCCTCGCGACGGCGCCCTCCAACTCGGTCAGCCTCGCCTGCAGGCGCCCGAGCGCCGGCCCGTAGGCAGAGGACGGCAGGCCCTCCGCTCGAGCCGGCTCCGCTACGCCTTTGCGCAGCAGCGCTTTCACCAGCGCCCGGGCGTCACCCGCAGAAGACTCCCGGCGCAAGAAACGCTCGGCGAGATCTAACTCCGCGTTCTCCATCAACTACCTCCCTTGGCCGGCACGATCCCGCGCAGCATCCGCTGCGACAGGGTCGCCAGACAACGCCGCGTGATGTTGTCGATGCTCGACAGGGTACAGCCCAGCGACGCTGCAACCTCGTGGGTCGCGAAGCCGAGCCGATAGCGCAGCTTGAGCAGCGATTGGCAGCGCGGCCGCAAAGTCTGGATGGCGCGATTGAGGTCATCGGTCAGCATCCGACGCTCTTGCGCCGGCTCGTCCTCCAGGAAGAATGCCACATCGTCGAGCGCCTGCTCCAGCCGCCGCCGGTGCGTTCGCCAGTACATCAGACACTCCTTGCGCACCGCGCCCAGCAACCAGAGCTCGGGATCGCGAACCTGATCGCGCTTGCGCAGCAAGCCGATCACCGCGTCCTGAACCAAGTCCTCGGCATCCTGCGGCGGAATGCGGAAATGCGCCAGCACCGTTTCGAGTCGATGTCGGACGCGCAGAAATGCCTGCTCGACGGTGAGGGGGGGCGCCTCCACTGGTGCTTCTGCGAGAGCAGTCGTCATGGCCGATTCACTGACTTGAGCAACTGACATGACCCTATCAGGCCCTCCCGGGCGGCGCTGTGAGAGACACCCATTGCCAACCATCGATTGCCTTCCGCTCACGGACAATCGTGAAGACGGCCGCGACTCGAGACTTCCCACTCCGCCCGCGCAAAACACTTTGTCGTCAGGTTTCCCTGACGCAACGGCAGCTACTTCAATGCAGCCCCACACGGCACGGCCATTCCGGTCGCCTCTTTCGGGCTGCAGCGAGGAAGCCGTCATGACGATTCTCGATTGGTTGCTCGGCGCTTTGTTCCCGGAGACGAATTCCAGCTCGACGGATGACGGGGATACGACGGATGGGCGCGCGCAAATCGATCCTTGGGGTTGAGGGGAGAGGCTTCGCGCCGGGGCCCAGGAAAGGCGCCCCGGCGCATGCCGTGGCTTGACGAGATCACGCCTCTAGCGTACGCTTTACCGTACGCTATGAAAACCACAACTGCCACCCGCGCCCGCGCCAACCTCTACCGGCTGATCGACGAGGTCTCCGACATCGGCGAGCCCCTGCAGATCACCGGCAGGGACAACAACGCCGTCCTGGTTTCGGAGACCGACTGGCGTTCGATCGAAGAGACGCTGTATCTGCTCTCGATCCCTCGTATGCGGGAGTCGATTCGTCGCGGACTGAAGACTCCGCTGAATAAGACCTTCGAGGAGCCCGGTTGGTGAAACGGAAGGCTTGGCGCTTGGTCTTCACCCGCCAGGCGCAGCGCGATGCCAAGAAGGCGGCGCGCGCAAACCTGCGGCCGAGGATCGAGCGACTTCTGGCCTTGCTCAGTGAGGATCCGTACCGGACACCGCCGCCGTTCGAGAAGCTGCTCGGCGACCTGGCGGGTGCTTGGTCACGACGGATCAATCTTCAGCACCGGCTGGTGTATCAAGTGCTAGACCATGAACGCACCGTGAAGGTGCTTCGCATGTGGACTCACTACGAATGAGCCTGACGCCGCACAAGAAGAGCTACACCGCCACCAGCCGCTCGCGAAACATTCCCGGTCGGTAGGGTGAAATCACACCCGCGAATGCGCTCGCCGCAACCGTGAGCGGGCTCGCCAGCCACAGCTTGCCGGGCCCGCTCCTCCCCTTGTAGTTGCGGTTGATCGCGCTCACCGTCACCTGGCCTGCGCTCTCCGAGACTCCCGGCCCGCAGCCGATGCAGGCTCCGCAGCCCGGCCGGATGATTCTCACTCCGGCCTTCTCGAAGGTCTCCATGAAGCCGTTCGCGCGTGCGAAGTCTTCGACCGCGCGCGAGCCGCACTGGATGATGAACTCCACCCCCGGCGCCACTCTGAGGCCGGCGTCGACGGCTTCTTTGCAGACCTGGTGGTAGAAGGTGAGGTCGTCGATCTTGCCGGCGGTGCAGCTGCCGCCGTATGCGATGTCGATCTTGACGTCGCCGATTTCGCTGACCAGTGCGCCGTTCGTTGGGTCGCTTGGAATGCCGTGATCGGGGTCGCCGGGATGGGCGACCATGGGCTCGAGTTGGGCGAGATCGATCCCGTGGATGCCGCCCGCGTACTCGGCCCCCGGGTCCGGAGCGACGACGCGAGCACGCAGGAGCTCGAGGCGCTCGGGGGTGAGCTCGGGGCGCCAGGCGGCGAGCCAGCGAAAGGTTTCTTCGTCGGCGAGCACGATGCCGGTTCTCGCCGTGCACTCGGTGGCCATGTTGGCGAGCGTGGCGCGTTCGTCCATCGACATCGAGGACACGCCCTCGCCGGTGAATTCCATGACCCGGTTGAGGGTGTGTTGCGGCTTGGCGTGATACTGAAGGATGTGGAGCATCAAGTCCTTCGCCGTGACGTTGGGCTTGAGCTTGCCCACGAGCTCGAAGCGAATCGACTCGGGCACTTCGACCTGGGTAAAGCCGGCATAGATCAGGGCCGCGTACTCGGTGGCTCCGACGCCCCAGGTGAGGGCGTTATTCACGCCGCCCATGCAAGTGTGGGAGTCGGTGGATTGAATGAAGTCGCCCGGCTCGATCATCTGCTCGCGCGCAACCTCATGACAAATACCGGGCGAGACGCCGTCCTCGGCCGAAAAGTTGCGCACTCCTGTATGGGCCTGGAACTCGCGCTGCATGTCGCGCAGCACTTCGATCTGCGGCACGAACTTGCGCATCGCCGTAACTTCGTCGGCGTAGATCAGGTGATCTTCGAACACCGCGAAGCGCTCGGCGTTCTGCACCCTGTAGTCGGAGCCGTACTCCTGCTCGAGGAAGGCGTGCACCTGGGCGGTGGTGAACTCGTGGGTATAGCCGCCGTCGACCGCGACCACGACCGCGTCGCCCGGCTTCACGTAGCAGTCGGTGACGTCGGCACCGACCATGTGGCGGGCCAGGATCTTCTCGGCCATGGTCATCGGGCGCCGCTTGGTGTCCGGCCTGGGAAGTTCGATCTCGCCCGCCGCGAGGGCCTTCGAGAATGGAAACAGTCCGCCCCAGCGGATGACCAGTTGGGTGATCGGATCGTAGCCCTGCAGGAATTCTTCGACCGGAATGCCCTCGCCCCTCTGCAGCCGAGTGAGCACTTGGTGATCGCCCATCAGGGTGCCGAGGTTCAGGTTGTTGCGCGCGTGGATAGGCGCGAACGACGCCGCGATCGCGATCTTGATTCCCGACCAGGCCTCGCATTGCGCCGCGGTCTCGCGCGAGGAGCCGACGCCCTTGCGCAGTCCCGAGACGATCACTTCGAAGTGACCGTTGCGCAGAGCATCGCGCTCGAACAGGCGTTTGCCGTCGACGATCAAACCCGCGTACGCCTCGCGCGCGATGTCCTCGGGCTTGTAGTTGAAGCACACCCACGCCGGGGTCATGGCGTCGGTGTTGATGTCGTCGAGCAGGTCGTCGACGGTCAAGTCCTCCATCCGCAAGTCGAGCTCGCCGGCAAGCTGCTTGCGGATGAGCTCGGGATCCTTGGTCAGGAACAGAACCCGCTTGCCGGGGGTCAAGCAGACGATGTCGGGTGGCTTCATTGCTTCTCCTCTCACTTCTCGAGGGCCGGAGTCTTCAATGCCTGCCAGCGCGCTGAGGCTTTCTCGAGGGCATTCGTCGCTTCGTCGCAGAGCTTCAGCTGAGGTCCGGTGGGCGGGCCGTCGGATGCTTCCAGATCGCCGACCAGCGACGCCAGCTGTCCTGCTACGAGCTCCAGGTCCCCGTGGGACGATTCCAGCGCCTCGATTCTCTTCAGCGCCTTCGGCCTGCCGGCGGATTCGACCCTGAGCAGGCCTGCTTTCTCTTCCGCGACGGCCTCGAGATCGCGCGTCGCGTGTTCCAACGCCTCCGTCGAGCGCCGCAGCAACGCGAACTGAGCCTCCATCGCGGCGAGCGGCGTGTCGCTCCGCGGATCCTGCAGCACGGTGAGCTCCGCAGTGCCGGTGAAATCGTCCACCTTCAAGCGGACGGTGTACTTGCCCGGCACCACGAGACCTCCGTGCGGCACGGTGTCGGTGTCAGTGAACGGGGTGGCCGCGATACTGAAGTCATAGTCCGGCGCCTTGGGCTGGGCGGTGCGCAGGTTCCACAGGAATCGGTTGTGTCCTGCCTGCGCGCCCGGCACCGTCAACGGTTTCAGCCAACGCTCGTGGAAATACTGGAACGCCTTCGGACGCTCACGCGGCTCGTTGCTCGCGAAGTGGCGCACGATCGCTCCCGACGCATCGAGAATGTCGATCACCACCGGGCCCTTGGGCGCCTGCGGCAGCTGATAGTCGATCAGCGCTCCGCTCGGTGCGTTGGCCGTGGTGGCCATCTCCGGCGGTAGTGGCGTGTCGCGGTTCTCGTTCCCTGACAGCCGAACGGCCGGCGCCGGCGGAACGAGCACGGGCTCGGTCAGAGGCTTGCCGAGGTAGCGCAAGGGCGTCACGTCATCGAGGACCCACAGCGCCCGCCCCTGCGTCGCGAGAATCACGTCTGTCCCGTGCACGGCGATGTCGTTCACCGCCGTGGTGGGAAGATTCAGCGACAAGGTACTCCAATGCTCGCCGTCGTCGAATGAGACCGCGACGCCGGTGCGAGTGCCCGCGTAAAGCAGCCCGCGGTGCGCCGGATCCTGCCGCACCACGTTGACGCGCGTCCCCCGCGGCAGGTCGCCATCGATCCGACTCCAGGTCTTCCCGAAATCGTGGGTCGCGTAGACGTAGGGATCGAAATCGTCCAGCCGGTAGCGTGTCGCCGCCACGTACGCGGTCGCCGAGTCGGTCGGCGACGCGTCGATGGCCGCCACCTGGCTCCAGTCCTTGAGTCCCGGCGGCGTTACATTGGTCCAGGTCTTGCCGTCGTCGCGCGTCAGCTGCACGCGTCCGTTGTCGGTGCCGACCCAGACCAGCCCATCGGCGGCCGACGACGGAGCGATCGCGAAGATCACACCGTAGCCGCAGGCCGTGGCGCGCTCGACCGGCACAAATCCGTCGCAGTTCTTGAATGCCGAATCGGCGCCGGTGAGATCCGGGCTCGCCTGCTCCCACGTCCAGCCCTTGTCGAGCGAGCGGAAGAGAAACTGCGTCCCCCAGTAGAGCGCGTTTGGCGCGCGCTTGGCGGTGGCGATCGCGGTGATCCAGGTGGTGCGGTACTTCACCTTGCGCGGATCGCGACCGTAGCTCGAGATCGGCCACGGCGAAACGTTGGTGACCCTGCCGGTGCGCCCATCCCAACGCGAGAGCCGGCCCCCGAGTCCAGCGCCGTAGACGAACCGCGGGTCGGTCGGGTCGGGAAGATCGCCGTCGCGCTCGTCACCGCCCACCGGATGCCAGTCGCGGAAGGTGAGCTGGCCATAGTCGGACCGGCTGGCGATGCCCACCGTGCCGCTGTCTTGCTGACCGCTGTAAACCCAATACGGGAAGCGGTCGTCGACCCCGAGGCGGTAGAACTGGCCGGTCGGTTGGTTGTACCAGGGGCCCCAGGTCTCGCCGCCGTTCACCGAAACCGTGGTCCCCTGATCGCTGGCGGCAACCATGCGTTCGGGGTGCTTCGGGTTGAGCCAGACCCAGTGATAGTCGTCGCCCCCCGGCGATCCCTTGAGGAACCCGAAGGTCTTGCCACCATCGGTCGAGCGCCGGATCGATTGGCCCACAGCGTAGACCACGTCGGCGTGGTTCGGGTCGACGAAGATACGGCCCATGTACGTGCTGGTGAGCGAACGGTCCTTGTTGGTCCAGCTCCAAGTCGCGCCGCCATCGTCCGAGCGGTAGAGGCCCGCGTTCTTCGGCGCGTCGACCACCGCATAGACCCGCTGCCCTGCGGTACCCGGCGCCACGGCGATGCCGATGCGGCCGAGCGCGCCCTCCGGCAGGCCCTTGCGCGAGGTCGCGATCCAGGTCTTGCCGCCGTCGACCGACTTCCAGATTCCGCTGCCCGGTCCGATCTGGGGCACGTGGTAGCCCTGCCACGGATAGCGACGCACCTGCCAGAACGAGGCGTAGACCACATCGGGCACTGCCGGGTCGCCGGCGAGATCGGTGGCGCCGGTGTCGGCGTCGACGAACGCCACCTTGGCCCAGGAGTGGCCGCCGTCGGCACTGCGAAACACACCGCGCTCGGCATTCGGGCCGTACAGATGTCCGAGAACGGCGACCAGGAGCACGTTCGGATCGCGGGGGTCGACCCAGATGCGGCCGATGTGCTTCGAGTCGGCGAGACCGAGCGCGGTCCAGGTCCTTCCGTCGTCGTCGCTGCGATAGAAGCCGGTGCCTTCCATCACGTCAAAACGAGTCTGTGTCTGGCCGCTGCCGACGTAGATCACGTGCTTGCCGGCGATCGGCCCCGCTGCGACCGCCAGCGCGCCGACCGAGGAGAACGGTGCATGGTCGGCGATCGACTGCCAGGTCACGCCGGAGTCGTTGGTCTTCCAGACGCCGCCATCCGCGGCGCCGAAGTAGTACGTGTCGAGCTCGTCGGGGACGCCTTCGACGCAAGTTGACCAGCCGCCGCGCATCGGCCCGAGCAAGCGCCAGTGCAGGTCCTGATAGGACTGGGGAGCGACCTGTGCGAGGGCAATCTGCGAACCCAGCAGGAGAAGGGAGGCAACGGGGAGGAGTCTGCGCATAGCCCGATTCGAGCACAGACTCGCTCCCCCGCCAAGGGTGCCGCGGGAAGCTGTCCCTTACAGCGAATTCAGAAACGCCACCAAGCGGTTCTTGTCCTGCAGACTGAGGTGGCGATAGCCGTCGATCACGCGGCTCGCCTGTCCCGCATGGCGCAGGATCGCGTCATTGCGGCTCAGGCTCAATCCGTCGTGCATGAGGCGGTCACGCGACCGCAAACCCCACAAGGGCGGCGTGCGAAGCAGGTTGCGCGTTGCCGGGCCGCCATTCTGGATAATCCCATCGCCGGTCCCGACATCGTGCAGCAGGAAGTCGCCGTACGGATGAATTTTTTTCCCGCCGAGCGCCGCCGGAATCACGAACGTGCCGCCGTTGACCGAGGTGCCGGCTGGCGCCGTCACCAGGGTCGTGGTGTGGCAGGTGTTGCATCCCAGACTCGAGAAGATCGCGGCACCGGCTATCGCATCGCCCGTAGCCGCGGCGACCAGGTCACGGGGCGGAACCTTCGACGCGCGCATGAAGCGTGTGAAGGCCTCGATGTCCTTGCCGTTGGGCTCCGTCGGCGTGGCCGCGTCCTCGGGATCGGCGACGGTGTCGAACGCCGCGACTGAGTCTCCATTAGAGGTGTTTTCCGTCGGCTGCAGCGGGCTCGTAATGCCCATCTCGTTCAGATACGCATCGGCCGCGAACGAGAGCAGGCTCGCATGCTGGTTCTTCCACCCAAAGCGGGCCACGCGCAGGGCGCCGCCGGCTTCGCCCACCGGCACTTTGATCACCCTGCCCCGCATCGAGGCCGGCTGATTTGCCGCCAGTGCGCCGATCGTGTCGTCCGAGAGGGCTTCGATGAAGCCATCGCCGAGCACGCTCAACGACATCCGGAATACGCGCACGTTGTCGGATCCGAGCGCCCGCTCCTGCAGTGAAGCGTCGATCGCGCGATCGTTGATCAGGGAGCCACCAGGATGGTCGGTGAAATGCAAGCCGTCGAAAGCCCCAGCCCTGAACTCACTGATCTGGCTTCCCGCTCCGCTCACTGGATTTTGATGACACTCACCACATGACTGCGCGTTATACGTCGGCCCGAGACCATCGCCAAGCTCTTCACGCTCGTCGAAAGTGGCTCGGTCCAAGTCGAACTGCGGCTGGTCGGTCATCCCATTGGTCAGACTGTCGAAGCCAGCGGGCGCCTCGGGTGGAACGGCATCGGTTGCAACGAGAAGAAATGCAGCAGTGCCCAGCAGGGCTAGAACCCCCATCTTGACCATGTCCTGCTCCTTCCAAATCAGAACGGGTTGAAGCTGCAACACGCGCCGGGAACGTTCCCCGAACGCATGGAAAGCGCCCTACCGGCGGTGGTGTCGGCGATTGTGGACCTATTGTCGATGAATAGCAATAGGTGAATATCTAACTCCCTCGACCTCGACAAAAGAAACGGGGAGCCGCGTTCCCGCGCGCTCCTCGCTTGCCGATCCACCGACTGAAGCCTCGTTCGGGTCCTTGGGATCCCTCCCGCCGTCTGGCCGCGCCCGTGCCGATGGGTTGTCAAGAGTCGATGGAAAGTAGAATGACTGCACCATGCGAACTTCTCTGCTCCCCATCTCGATCGCCACCGCACTCGTCCTCGTCGCCTCGAGCGGCAGCGCGCAGCAAGACGTCGGTCTGGTCGAATTCGCGAACTCGGGCTCGGCCGCGGCTCAAGAGTCGTTCCTGCGCGGCCTCGCCCTCTTGCACAACTTCGAATACTCGAGCGCGGCCGAAAGCTTCCGCCAGGCGCAAACCGTCGATCCCGGGTTCGCGTTGGCGTACTGGGGCGAAGCCATGACGTATAACCATCCCCTCTGGGCTCAGCAGGATCTACCTGCGGCCACGGCGACGCTGGCTCGTCTGGCGCCTACCGCCGCCCTACGGTTGGCCAAGGCGCCGACCCCGCGCGAGCGCGACTACCTCCATGCCGTCGAGGTCCTTTACGGCACCGGCACGAAGGAAGAGCGCGACTTCGACTATGCGGACGCCATGGCCGCCCTGCACGCGAAGTACTCGGACGACGTCGATGCCACCGCATTCGACGCGTTGGCGATCCTGGGCACCGCGCATCAGGGGCGCGACTTCTCGATCTACATGCGGTCCGCCGCGCTGCTCGAGGAAGTCCTGCCCGGCCACCTCCGGCATCCCGGAGTGCTGCACTACCTGATCCACTCCTACGACGACCCCGCGCACGCACCGCTCGGACTGCGCGCCGCGCGGCGCTACGGCGCCGTTGCTCCGAATGCCGGGCACGCGTTGCACATGACGTCGCACATTTTCCTGGCCCTGGGGATGTGGGACGAGACGGTGTCCGCGAACCGGCGGGCCATGGAGGTCGTCAACGCACAACGCGCCGCGAAAACGCTGCCGCCGCGCCAGTGCGGGCACTACATCAGCTGGTTGCACTATGCCCTTCTGCAGGAGCGCCGTCTCGACGAGGCCAAGCAGGTGCTCGACGCGTGCCGCGCGCAGGCGCTCGCGGCCCCGGCGAGCAACGCCAAGCAGAGTACCGACGCGGACGACTCCGACATCACGGGCTTCGCCGAGATGCGGCTGTTCGATCTGGTGGACGCCGGGCACTGGAACGTCGCCGACAGCCGCGAGATCGCCGCCCGCTCTTCGGTACGAGCACGGTTCGACTCGGCGTACGGCGACGCGCTCTGGTCGCTGCGCGGTGGCGGCGATCCTCAGGAAGCCGCCGATCGCGTGACCGCGCTGAGAGCGGCGCGCGATGGACTGCTGGCGACGCTCGATCTCGACAAAGTCACCGACGCCGGCAATCGCGCGCGGCCCGACCTCATGACGCGACAGATCGAAGGGCTCGTCCTGCTGCGCTCGGGCAAGGCCGCGGACGGCCTCGCGGTACTCGACAAGGTAGCGCGAGAGGAAGGCGCGCTGCCCAACGCCTTCGGTCCACCGGAGATCCAGAAGCCGAGCTATGAGCTGCTTGGCGAGGAGCTGCTGGCAGCCGGCAGGACCGACGAAGCGGGCACAGCGTTTCGCGCCGCGCTGGCGCGCGCACCCGGTCGTACCACGACCTTGCAACATCTGCTGGCCGTGCATCAGAAGCGCGGCGACGCGCCGGCCATCGCAGCCACCCAGCAGATACTCGATCACTGCTTGCACGGCGGGACGCCGTAGCCGAAGAAATTTCGGTAGCGCCCTTCTAGACTGGGCTCCCTACGCAGCGGGGATTACGCTTCGGGAGTCCAGTCTAGAAGGGCGCCACCGAAATTTTGTGTGGTTGCTACCGCTGCGTGGCGCGGCGTATCGTTCGAGACGTGCCCGCGCAACGAGGACTCGACAGCCAGGAGATTCTGCGGCGCCTGATCGCCTTCGATACCACCAGCGCCAAGAGCAATCTCGCGTTGGTCGATTTCGCCGCTGGACTGCTCGATCGGCCAGGGGTCCGGATTGAGCGCTTCTTCTCCCCCGAGGGAACGAAAGCGAATCTGCTGGTCGAGCTTGGTCCTGAATCCACGGCGGCGCGCAGTGGCCTGCTGCTCTCCGGGCACACCGACGTCGTTCCAGCTCTCGAGGACGGCTGGACCAGCGACCCGTTCGTCCTCACCGAGCGACCGTCGTCCGACGGTCCTCGCTGGTTCGCCAGGGGCAGCGCCGACATGAAAGGGTTCATCGCGCTCGCGGTCGAGCTGGCGTCCCAGTTGGATATCGCGAAGCTAGTGAGTCCGCTGGCGCTGCTCCTCACCTACGACGAGGAAGTGGGTACGCTCGGGGCCCAGCATTTCGCGCACGACTGGCCGCACGACCGCGAGCTCCCTCGTCTGGCTGTGATCGGCGAGCCCACTTCACTCGAAGTGGTGCGCCTGCACAAAGGGCACCTCAAGCTCGCCGTCACCGTCCGCGGAGCGCCGGCGCACAGCAGTCTGCCCCACCTCGGCAAGAATGCGATCGAAGCGGGCGCGCGCGCCGTGGCGGCGCTGGGCGCTCTGCGCGACCAGCTTCAAGAAGAGCATCCCGAGTACGGTGAGCACTTCCCGGGAGCCCCGTTCGTCACCCTGAATGTCGCTCGCATCGCGGGCGGCACCGCGATCAATATCGTGCCCGATCGCTGTGTCATCGAGCTCGGGATCCGCTTGCTCCCCGGCATGAGCTCGTTCGCGATCACCGAGCGCGTGCGCGCGGCTCTCGCCGAAGCCCTCGCCGACGACGAGCACACCCTCGAAGGCATCGGCGACAGCCCGCCGCTGCTTTGCCGCGATGACGCGCCGCATGCTGAATTCCTGCGCCAAGAGGTCGGGCAGAGCGGAACCCGCGGCGCAGCCTACGCGTCCGACGGGGGTCCGCTCCAGGCGCTGGGCATCGAGTCCGTGCTCTTCGGACCGGGTTCGATCGAGGTCGCCCACCGGCCGGACGAGTTTCTGCCCCAGGTTGAATTCGAACGCGCGGCCGGCATCCTGCGCCGGCTGGTGCACCACTTCTGCGAGACCACCCCGTGAAGAGTGCTCAGATCATCGAGGCGGACTGGACGTATACGCCGAACGGCTTCGAGAGCGGCCTGCAGGTCGAAGTCGACGATGGCGGCCGCATCGCGCGGGTCGGCCGCCTGGGGCAACGGGTGACGCTGCGCTTGCGTGAGCAGGCTCTGCTTCCGGGTTTCGTCAATGCGCACTCGCATGCTTTCCAGCGCGGCCTGCGCGGGCGCGGCGACACGTTTCCCGCCGGCGCGGGGAGCTTCTGGACTTGGCGCCAGGCGATGTACTCGCTGGTCGAGTCGCTCGACGAGTCGACGTTCTTTCGACTCACCTTGGCGGCGTTTCGCGAGATGCGCGCGGCCGGCACGACCACGGTCGGCGAGTTCCACTACCTTCACCACTCGGCCTCCGGCGACGACTTCGCGCTCGACGAATCGGTGCTTCGGGCCGCCGATCGCGCCGGCATCCGGCTGGTGCTGTTGCAGACGTACTACCGCACCGGAGGCGTCGGCCGGCCGCTCGAAGGCGGGCAGACGCGATTCCGAACGACCTCACCCGCGCGGTACTGGGAAAGCTTCGACGCGCTCGCGGCTCGCATCAAGCCGGCGACGCAGAGCATGGGTGCCGTCGCGCACAGCCTCCGTGCCGCGACGCCGGACGAGATCGCCGAGCTCCACGCCGAGGCCGGGCGTCGCGGACTCGTCTTCCACCTCCACGTCGAAGAGCAGCGCCAGGAGATCGCCGACTGCATCGCCGCCTACGGCAAGCCGCCGATGGCGATCCTCCTCGACACGCTGCCTTCAATGGCGCGAGTGGTCGCCGTGCACTGCACCCACACAGAGCGCCAGCATCTCGAGCGCTTCGTCGCCGCCGGTGGCCGGGTGTGCGTGTGCCCGACTACCGAAGGCAACCTCGGCGATGGCCTGCAGGACTTTTCGGTGGTGGCACCATCGACGGGCCGCGACGCCTTCTGCCTGGGCTCGGACTCCAACCTGCGCATCTCGCCGCTCGAGGAGGCCCGTTGGCTGGAGCTCGCGCAACGCCTGCGCGGCGAGGCTCGCGGCGTGCTGCGCGATGCGGAAGGCCAGGTCGGGCGAGGCCTGCTCCACGCAGCGACGGCCGGTGGCGCTGCGGCGCTCGGGGTGGAGGCCGGAGCGATCGTCGCGGGACGGTGGGCCGACTTCCTGACTCTCGACCTCAATGCTCCCGCGCTCTCGGGCTCCGATGAGACCACCTTGCTCGACAGCTTCATCTTCGGGGGCACCGAAGAGGCGATCCTCTCGACTGCCGTCGGCGGCGCCTGGCAACAGCATCGCGCGCCGGCACAGCCTCGCTGACGCCGCGGCGGCTCGGCGGCGCGCTCGGCGCTGCTAGACTTCGAAGCGATGGAAGTTCCAGATCCTCGCAGCAAGCTCGCCCGGCGATTCTTCTTCGTCGGCCTGTTGGTCACCACCGTTCTCTTCCTCTATCTGATTCGTCTGTTCCTGCTGCCGATCCTCCTGGCGGCGGTATTCGCGACCCTGTTCTTTCCGCTCTACCAACGGACCGTCCGTATGTTCCGCAATCGCCGCGCGTTGGCTTCGGCGGCTTGCTGTTTCCTCCTGCTCTTGGGCCTGCTCCTGCCGATCTATGCAGTCGCGGCGCTGGCGACTGGAGAAGTGCTGGATCTGTATGAAAAAGGTGGCGGGCTGGTGCGGGGACTGATGCAGCCGGACGGCAAGTCCAGCATCTTCCTGCATGATCTGCAGCAGACCGAGTGGTTCCAGGCCCTACGCCTCGACCACATCGATTGGCAGGAGCAGGCCCGCGACGCCGCACAGGGGACCGGTCAGGCGCTGGTGAACGTGCTGTCGCGCACCTCCCGCAGCACGCTGCAGGGACTGATTACGGCGGCAATCACGGTCTTCACGATGTTCTATTTCTTCCTCGATGGCGAGCGCATGGTGGCGCGGCTCAAGTACCTGAGCCCCCTGTCCGAGCGCCACGAGAACGCGATCATCCTGCGCTTCGCGCAAGTCGCGCGGGCGACGGTGAGCGGCACCGTGATCATCGCGCTGATCCAGGGCACCCTCGGTGCGTTGGTATTGGCGGTCTGCGGCATCCACGCTCCGGTGCTCTGGGGCGTGGTCATGGTGCTGCTGGCGTTCATCCCCTTGATCGGCGTCAAGCTGGTGTTGATGCCCGCCGCGCTCATCGAGCTGTTCACCGGCGAGGTCTGGCAAGGCGTGTTCATCCTGGTGATGAGCTTCGCCGTGATCCTCAACGTCGACAATGTCCTGCGCCCGCGGCTCGTCGGACAGCGCGCTCACATGCACGATCTGGTCATCTTCTTCTCGACGCTCGGCGGCCTGGCGACGTTCGGCGTCACCGGAATCATCGTCGGCCCGGTGATCGCGGCGTTCTTCGTCGCCCTGCTCGACATCTACGCCGAGGCCTTCCACCATGAGCTCGGCGCGCGCCCGGCAAGCAGCACGGAAATCATCGACGCGGCCGAAATGGCAGCGCCGGCGGATCTCCCGCGGGCCACCTCGGGCCACGCTCTCTAGCCGATGTGCGGTCGCTACACCTTGACCTCTCCCGGCGCGGTCTTCGCCGAGTTGGGCGACCTGCTCGGCGGTCCCCGGGCGACAGGCACCGCGCACGTCGACCGGAAGCCGCGCTACAACATCTCTCCCACCCAGGCGGCACCAGTGCTGCGTGCCGGCCGATCGGGTCGCGAGATCGCGGATCTGCGCTGGGGACTGGTGCCGAGCTACGCCGCCGACCCTTCCGTCGGCAGCCGCCACATCAATGCCCGCGCCGAGACCGTGGCGGAGAAGCCCGCCTTCCGCGACAGTCTGCGTCAGCGCCGCTGTCTCGTGCCGGCCGACGGGTTCTACGAATGGCGGCCCGACCCCGCCGACGCGAAGAAACGTTGGCCCTACTTCATTCACCGCTCGGATGGACGGCCGTTCGTGTTCGCCGGACTCTGGTCGAGTTGGCGCGGCGAGCTCGAGACCTTCACGATTCTCACCACCGAGCCGACGTCCTTCCTGCGCTCGCTGCACGACCGCATGCCGCTGGTCTTGCGGCCGGAGGAGCGCGAGCTCTGGCTCGATGCCGAGGCGAAACTGGTCGCGACCTGGCTGGCGGACCTACCGACGCGGGAGGGCCTAGAGTTCGAGGCTTATCCGGTGAGCGCGCGCGTCAACCGCCCAGTGAACGACGATGCCGAGATCCTCGTGCCGGTCGAGTCTCCCGCCCAAATCCCGGCGCCCCAGCTCGATCTCTTCTGAGTCACTGAGCGCTGCGCTCGCCGCGCAGCGGATGCGGGTACTGGTACGGCCGGTATCCCGGCTTCGGTGTGCGGAAGAAGTCTCGACCCTCCTCGATGTAGCTCTCGCAACCCTGCTCCACCGGGATCGAGTCGAGATCGTAGCCCGGGATGCGTTGCCAGCGATTGCCCCAGACATAGGCCGAGCGGATCTGCTCCGGCAGGGGGTACGTACCCGAGCAGGTTTCGTTGCTCAGCCGCGCGAGGTATGGAATCCGCCGCAACCGGTTGCCGAAGACCACGCCGTCGCCGCCGCGCAAGCCGATTCCGTCGGCGATCATGCTCGGCGGATCGGTCTGCAATAGATTGCCGTAAATCTCCCAACTCCGCGAGCCAACCTCTCCTGGGTCCTGCTTGCCGTGGGCGTCGATCATGGCGAAATCCCGCGTCCTACGTGTCGACACGAAGGTATTGAAGCGCGCCACGTACCGCGAACCGTAGTTCGAAGCGATGCCATGCCGGTTGTCGTAGAAGTAGTTGTCCTCGACGAACACTGCATCGCGCGTGCCGAGGGCGAGCGCCGGCGACGTTCCATTGCCGAGCACCGCGACACCGTAGCCCAGGCAGTCGACCGGCTCGGCCTGACACTTGTAGTTCGAGATGAACCGACTGTGATACACGACGCCACGCTGAGGCGCGCCGCGAATCGTCAGTCCGGCGTCCGAGAACTTCGAAATTTCGACGTCGTGGACCTTGAAATCGATGCACCCGCCGAGCAGACCGAGGCCGTTGTCTCCGTCGAGGAGACGCTCCGGCTCGCTTTGCAAGTCGTCATTGCCGACCAGCGTTAGATCGGAAATCTCGACCGTCCGGCCGTTTGAACAGTCGAAGGCGAGCAGGAAACTGCCCTCGTCTTCAGAGACCGCCGCGCTGCGCCGGATCGTCGTCGAACCACGACCGGCACCCTTGACGATCACCCCCGCCGCCCGAGCGACCTCGGCCGCACCCCAGTCACAATCGCCAGAAGGAATCAGTACGGTCGCGCCATCGGGTGCCGCGTCGAGCGCGGCTTGCACACTACTGGCGGAGCAACTTCGTGCGCGGACGATTCGCGAGCGAGCAGAGCTCACCGCAGGCTCGGGCTGCCGCGTGTCGGCGCCCGCTACCGCCGCGATCAAGAGCGCGGGCGCCAGGGTGGCCGCGACGAGGTTCGCCGTGGCCCCGGTCACCAGCCGCACTGCTGGCCCTTGTTCTGCTCATCGAGCCAGGTCTTGAGCGGCGCGAAGTAGTCGAGCATCGCAGTGGCGTCCATCTGACGCTCGCCCGAAAGCGCCGCCAGGGCGTCCGGCCACGGCTGGGAGGCGCCCATCGCAAGCATCTTCTGCAGTCGCTCCCCTGCCGCCTTGTTGCCGTAGATCGAGCACCGGTTGAGCGGCCCGCTCTCCCCCGCCGCCTTGCACAGGGCGCGGTGGAATTGGAACTGCAGGATGTCGGCCAGGAAGTAGCGCGTATACGGCACGTTCGCCGGCACGTGGTACTTCGCTCCCGGATCGAAATCGGCTTCGCTGCGCTGCACCGGCGGCACGATACCCTGGTACTTGCGGCGCAGCTCCCACCAGGCCTGATTGTAGTTCGCCGGTGTTACCTCGCCGGAGTAGACCTTCCACCGCCACTGGTCGATGAGCAACCCGAAGGGCAGGAAGGCAACCTTCTCGAGCGCCTTGCGGAGGAGCAAGGGAATATCCTGCGAAAGATCCGGCTCCTGTTCGATGAGGCCGAGCTGCTTGAGGTACTTCGGCGTGATCGACAGCGCGATGGTGTCGCCGATGCCCTCGTGGAAACCATCGTTGGCGCTGTCGCGGAACAGGAACGGCAGCTGGTTGTAGGCGCGCTGATAGTAGTTGTGCCCGAGCTCGTGGTGGATGGTGCGGAAATCCACGTCGTTGATCCCGATACACATCTTGATGCGCAGGTCGTTGTCTCCGTCGATGTCCCAGGCGCTGGCGTGGCAGACCACGTCGCGGTCCCGCGGTTGGACGAACAGCGACCGCTGCCAGAAGGTCTCTGGCAAGGGGGCGAATCCGAGGGAAGAGAAGAAGGCCTCGCCGTAACGGACCATGCCCTTGGCGTCGAGCTTCTTGGCGCGCAGGCGTTCGGTGAGATCGAATCCGGCGCTCTGGGTCTTGGGCGCCACCAGCGGGTAGATGTTCCCCCAGTCCTGCGCCCACATATTGCCGAGGAGATGCGCTGGAATCGGCCCGGTCTTCGACACCACGTTCGGTCCGTAGGTCTCCGCGAGGCGCCCGCGCACGTAACAGTGCAGCGACTCGTAGAGGGGCCGCACCTGCCCCCAGAGGCGGTCGAGCTCGGCGGCGAACGCATCCGGCGGCATGTCGTACTTCGAACGCCACATCGCGCCAACGTCCTTGAAGCCCAGGTCCCGGGCGCCCTGGTTCGCGAGCTCGACGAGACGCGCGTAGTCCTTGCGCATCGGGGGCGAGATCGAGTGCCAGCCCTTCCAGGCCTCGAGCAAGGCGTTCGGATCGCGGCTCCCGGCGAGAATTCCAGAGAGCTCGCCCAGGCTCTGGCATTCCTTACCCGGCGGACAGTACTTGCCCTTGCCGAAGTCGCCCTCTAGCGTCGCCGCGAGCCGCGCCACCTCGGCGGTCTCGGCGGGATCGCTCGGCGCGGGCAACACCAGGCCGAGCTTGAGCAGCGTCAGCTTGCGCGCCATGTCGGCGGGAAGCTCGAGGCCGTCGAAACGGGTCGCGCCCTTGGCAATCTCGACACCCGCTCCGATCAGCTGTTCGTTGGCTTGGGCCGCGATGATTTCCGTGTCGTCGGTGATGAAGGTGGACTGTACCCACTGCGCTCGCTGCGCGTCGGTGCTGAGTCGGGCCAATCGCGATTCGGCGGCATCGACGAACGTCTTGGCGTCGGCGGCGGTGGGCTTCGCGTCAGCCGCGGCGAGCGTTCCGCTCAACAGCAGCGCGCCGAGGGCGGTACTCAGCAGTGTCTTGGGCAACATTCGAACCTCCCGAGGTGCCTTGCAGGGTCGGTTGGCGGGTCCCCGGTTACGTCGGAGCGAGCGCCGCCGCGACAGTGCTCATCCGTTCCAGGCCGGACGCGAGCATGTCGCGAGAACAGGCGAAGGAAATCCGCAGATAGCGGTCGTCGCCAAAGGCGACACCGGGAACCACCGCGACGCCCGCCTGCTCGAGCAGGTGCTCGCAGAAAGGAAGCGACCCCTCGATGCCCGCTCGGAAGCAGGCCGAAACGTCGACGAAGGCATAGAACGCCCCCGCGGGCGGGCGGCAGCTGAAGCCCGGAATGGCGTTGAGCGCGGGGATGAGGAAATTGCGTCGCGCCTCGTACTCCGCGATCATGGTCTGCACCTCGGGTTCGGCGCCGCGCAGAGCCGCCAGCGCGCCCGACATGGCGAACGAGGTCGCGTTCGAGGTCGCGTGACTCTGAATGTTGGCCGCGGCCGCGATCACCGACCGCGGTCCGAGCGCATAGCCGATGCGCCAGCCGGTCATGGCGTAGGTCTTCGAGAAAGAACCCACGACTACGATCGTGTCCGGGTATTGCGCCGCGAACGCCGCAGCGCTCGCGTGCTCCCCGCCGTCATAGAAGAAGCGCTCGTAAGTCTCGTCGAAAATGAGCGTGATGCCGCGAGCCGCGCACGCCTCGACGACGCGGCGCAGGTCCTCGAGCGCGATGATGCCGCCGGTCGGGTTGCACGGCGAATTCAGGATCACCCCGCGGGTGTGCTCGGTGAATGCGGCGAGGATGGCATCGGCGTGCATCCGGAAGGAATCGGCGCCCACCGTCTCGACGAACACCGGCGTCGCTCCGGCGAACCGTACCTGTTCGGGCAGACTCACCCAGCACGGCGACGGAATCACCACCTCGTGGCCGTGCTCGAAGAGTGCCAGCGCGACTTCGAAGAGCGCCGCCTTGCCGCCCACCGTAATCAGAGTCTCGACGACGGTCCACGGCGCGCCGTACCGCTCACGATACCGGGCCGCGAGGGCAGCCCGCAGGTCGGGAATTCCAGTATTTTCCGTGTAGCGGGTGAAGCCGGCGTGCAAGGCCGCGACGGCGGCGTCCACAGCGACGGCGGGCGAGGGGAAGTCAGGCTCACCCGCACTCAGGTCGACGATGTCGCGACCCGCCGCGGCAAGCTCCTTGGCGCGCCGCGAGACCCGCAGAGTCGCCGACTCGCCGATGCGGCCCGAACGGGCCGACAATTTGTGCTGGAAGTGCATGAATCGATGGTATCACCGGGTCTCGATGGTATTCTTTCGACGAGCCATGCGGACTCGTTCACCGTACCTCCTCGCGACGCTCCTCCTCGGCGGTCTCCTTGCACACTCGGCGACGGCATCCGGAGCTGCGCCCGAGTGGATCACGAAGGTTGGCCCGGCGACGGCGGAGGCCAAGCGCAGTGGCCGGCCGATCCTGGTCGACCTCTATGCCTCCTGGTGCGGTTGGTGCAAAGAGCTCGACCGCCAGGTCTATTCCACGCCGCGCTTTCAAGAGTACGCACGCAAGTTCGTGCTCCTCCGCGTCGACACCGAGGATGGCGGCGAGGGCAGCGCGCTCGACGCGCGCTTCGAGGTCGAGAGCCTGCCGACAACGCTCGTCCTGAGCTCGGACCTCATGTTGATCGGCAAGGTGGAGGGCTTCGCGCCCACCGAGGAATATCTCGGCATGATCGAGGCGCAGCTCAAGGACTTCCTGGACTACGAAACCAAGGCTCAGGCGGCTCTCGCCGGTAAGGACACAGCGGTGCAACGGTCGGCCGCGGCCGAAGCGCACATGCGCGGCGACGGCAAGACCGCCGCTGCGCTCTATCGCAAGCTCGCCGTCTCGGGCAGCGTTCCACCCGATATCGCCGGCGCCCTGCAGTACATGCTGGCCGATGCGCTGCGCCTGGCGAAGGACTGGGACGGAGCCAAGACCGCGCTGAATCGCGCCACCGCGGAGGCCGAGCGGCTGCACGACGCCGATCTGCTGGAGCGTAGCCAGATGCTGGCCTGGAACGTCGCCGAGGACAGCGGCGACTGCCGCGGAGCCAAGGAGCGGGTCGAGCGCTTCCTGCGCGATCATCCGCAGAGCACCCTCGTGGGCCGGGCGAAGCGCGCGCTCAGCGAACTCGACAAGTCCGCGCAGTGCACCTGAACGGCGCACCGGGCCACACCTCCGCCAATCGCATGCGTTTTCGCCACTCGTCGCTGCTCCTCTCGCTGCTGTCGGCGACCTTGCTCTTTGGCGCGCCCCTTGACGCCTTACAACGTGAGGAGCGAGCGGCCCTCGCGCTCGCGGCCACGCGGACCGCCGACGCCGCCGGGACGACCGCCAAGCTCGAGGCGGTGGTGACGATCCAGGCAGGGTGGCACGTGAATAGTCACCAGCCGACGTTCGAGTACCTCATTGCGACCGAGCTCACGGTCGTGGTGCCGGACGGCTGGCCCGCAGCGACGGTGCGCTACCCAGAAGGCGTGCTCCGGACGTTCGCGTTCGAGAAGCAGCCGCTCTCGGTCTACGAAGGCGCAACCACGTTTCCGATCGAGCTCGCCATACCGGCAAATACACCTGACGGACCGCGAGACGTCACGGTCAACCTGCGCTACCAAGCGTGCAGCGATCGCATTTGCTTACCGCCGGTCGACACCAGCGCGACGCTAGCCCTGCAAGTGGGCGCGGGCGGCAATGCGATCGTCGCGGCAAGGTCGGGCGCTGAAAAAGCGACTCCTGCGCCACCCGCGCGTGGCGTGGCGGGCATGCTTCTCCTGGCGGTGCTCGGCGGTTTGATCCTAAACTTGATGCCCTGCGTGTTGCCCGTACTCTCGCTCAAGGTCTTCGGCCTCGTGCGAAGCGCCGGGGCGGGCCGGCGCCAGATCACGAGCGGGGCTCTGGCCACGGCGGCCGGCATCCTGATTTCCTTCCTGGCACTGGCGACGGCCGCCGTGCTGGCGCGCTCCGCGGGTTCTGCGGTGGGTTGGGGAATCCAGTTCCAGAACGCCGGGTTCGTGGCGTTCCTCGCCGCGGTAGTCATGCTGTTCTGCCTAAACCTCTGGGGCCTGTTCGAGATTCCGCTGCCCTCGCGGCTGGCGCGTTTCGCCGACCAGCACCAAGGCGATGAAGGCCCGGCCGGGCATTTCGCGTCCGGATTGTTCGCCACCCTGATGGCGACGCCTTGCTCGGCGCCGTTCCTCGGCAGCGCGGTGGGCTTCGCGCTCGGGCAGACAACGCCGATCATCTTCACCATCTTCTTCGCCGTCGGATTCGGCATGGCCTTGCCCTATCTCTCGCTCGCGGTCTTCCCGGGCGTGGCGCGCATCCTGCCCCGCCCCGGCGCTTGGATGGATACCTTCAAGGGTCTGATGGGATTCCTACTCGCCGGTGCGGCGATCTGGTTGTTCTATGTCCTCGCGGCGCAGCTCTCCACCGTGCGACTGGCGCTCGTGCAGTTGGTGCTCCTCGCCATGGCACTCTGCGCCTGGCTGCTGCATCGGGCCACGCCTGGGGGATTGGCGCGGCGAGCGTACGGCCTCCTGCTCCTGATCTGCGCCGTCGCGGCCCCGTTCGTCGCCAACGCCGGCCAGGAGCGCATCGGTGCCGATGGCGGCAGCGCGAATCGCACCCTGGCCGCGCGCGATACCCAGCGCCTGATCGACTGGCAGCCGTGGGACGAGGCCACGGAGCAGCGCCTGTTGAGCGAGGGCAAAACCGTATTCGTCGACGTCACGGCGGACTGGTGCTTCACCTGCAAGGTCAACGAACGCTTGGTGCTCGAGACTCCCGAGATCGCCGCCGCGTTCAAAAACGCCGGGGTAGTCGCCTTGCGCGCCGACTGGACCAATCGCAACGACATGATCGGCGCCTACCTCGCCAGGCACGGTCGCTTCGGTATCCCCTTCTACCTCGCGCACTCTCCCGGACAGGAGCCGTGCGTGCTGACCGAGCTGTTGACCAAAGACGCCGTGCTCGAGGCACTCGGGGCGCGCCAGGCGCCCCGCGCGATTACCCCCTGATGCCGATCTCGTCCGAGGCCTATCGCGAGGCTCTTCGGCACTTCCCGTCAGGAGTGACCGTGGTCACGATCAAGTCCGGGGAAGTCGTGCACGGCCTCACCGTCTCGGCCTTCGCCTCGATCTCTCCCGACCCGCCGCTCATCGCGGTGATCATCGACCAGCGCCACAAGGCGCACGAATTGCTGCAAGCGGCAGGCGCCAGCTTCGCGGTCAACATCCTGCGTCAGGAGCAGGTCGAACTCTCGAACCGGTTCGCCTGGGTCAAGGACGAAGAACGCTTCGCGGAGGGTTCGTGGAGCACCGCCAAAACCGGCGCTCCAGTCCTCAGCGAGGCGCTGGCCTGGCTCGACTGCCGCATCGAGGGCCACTTCGCCGCCGGTACCCACACGATCTATACCGGCGAAGTCCTGGCGAGCTCAGCCGCAGCGGACGGCCACCCGTTGATCTACTGGAACCGCGGTTACCGTCGCCTCGCGACCCACGACTGACCTAGGGCTGGGTCCCGGCCCGCACCAGCAACACCGGGATTGTCACCGTGTGGCGCACCTTGTGCGAGGTCGAGCCGAAGATCAGATCGCCCACGAAGCGATGGCCATGCGTGCTCATGGCGATCAGATCGACGCCACGCGCTTCGGCAACCTTGACGATTTCATCCGCGGGCTCGCCGTTGAGGAGAATCGCTTCGGCGCGTATGCCATCGGCAGCAAAGCCGTCGCGCACCGACTCCAAGTACGCGCGGTCGATGCGCATCTCTTCCGACTCGGCGAGGTTCAATCGTTCCAGGTGGCGAGCTGCCCAGCCGTCGGCCACGTGCACGAGCAGAAGCTCGGCGCCGGTGAGCTTCGCCAAGGGTCTCACGTGGGTGAGGATCGCCACGTCGGTGGCGCTGTTTTCCAGGGTCACGAGGATCCTTTTGTACACCATCACCTCGATTACGCAATCATGGTCTGAGGGGCGCGATAGAAGAAGCGTGCCCAGACCCAGAACGCTACCGCGAGAGCTACCAGGAGGGCCAGCCAGCTCGCGCCGATCGCGCCGTAGAGCAAGTACAGATTGAGGCCCGCGATCAAGGAGCAGATCCCGTAGCCGAGAATCTTCACCCACCGGGGATTGGCGAACTCGCCCATCAGCTTGCGATCGGAGGTGAACTTCATCAGCGGGAAGATCGCGAACGAGAGTTGCATCGACAGGATCACCTGCGAGAAGACCAGCAGACCGACGGTGTTCTTGCCGCCCGACACCGCGATCAGGATCACGGCCGGCACGATCGCCAGCAGACGAGTCACCATCCGCCGCAGCCACGGTCGGACACGGATGTCGAGGAAACCCTCCATGACGATCTGCCCAGCGAGCGTTCCGGTGATGGTCGAGGACTGCCCCGAAGCGAGCAGCGCCACCGCGAATGCGGTCGAGGCGATCGGAGCGCCGAGCAGTGGCGCCAGAAGGCGGTGCGCCTCCTGCAACTCCGATACCTCGTGGTAGCCGCCGCGGTTAAACACCGCCGCCGCGACCACGAGAATGGCGGCATTGACGAAAAATGCGGCGCCAAGCGCGATCACCGTATCCACCGTGTTGTGCCGGATGGCTTGCTGCTTTCCCGCCGAGCTCGGAGCGACGTCGCGGGTCTGCACCAGAGCCGAATGCAGATACAGATTGTGCGGCATCACGGTGGCGCCGAGGATGCCGAGCGCGATATAGAACGCCTCGGCGTCGGGGATTCGCGGCACCACCAGCCCGACCGCGAGCGCCGCCCACTCGGGCTGCGAGAGGAAGAGTTGAATAGCGAAGCAGGCCGCCACGGTCGCCACCAACGTGATGACGATGGCTTCGATCTTGCGAAAGCCGAAATGCATCGCGGCGAGCAGCAACATCACGTCGAAACCGGTAATCAGCACGCCAATGACCAGCGGGATGCCGAAGAGCAAGTAGAGCGCCACCGCGGAACCAACGACCTCCGCGAGATCGCACGCGATGATGGCCACCTCGCAGAGGATCCACAGCACCACGGCCACGGGTCGCGAATATTCGCTCCGGCAGGCCTGCGCCAGGTCGCGGCCCGAGGCAACGCCGAGACGCGCGCAGAGCGTCTGCAGGAAGATCGCCATCAGGTTCGAGAGCAGGACGACCCAGAGGAGTGTGTAGCCGAACTTGGCGCCGCCCGCGAGGTCGGTGGCCCAGTTCCCGGGATCCATGTAGCCGACGCTGACTAGGTAGGCGGGACCGGCAAACGAGAGGAACCGCCGCGCCCAGCCACCGCCCTGGGGGACGGCGACGGTCGAGTGCACTTCGGGCAGGGAACGGCGGTCACCGCCGGTTTTTGACACATCAAAATTAAATCTTTTACTGCACCGAATGTCAAGAGCCGAGAACCTCGGGTCATTTCAAGAGCCGAGTACCTCGGCTAGGCGCTTGCGTCCCGCGCGGCTCACTGGCAGGCGCGAGCCATCGGCGAGAATAGCCACGAAGCTGTCCTTGGCGTAGGGGTCCAGGCGTACCAGCCGCTCGACGTTGAGCAGAATCGAGCGATGGATGCGCACGAATTTCCGCGGATCCAACTGCTCCTCGAGCTCGCTCAGGGTCTGCTGCTTGCGGTGGCGCCGTCCGCCGGAGCGCAGACTCACATAGTCGTCCTTGGCCTCGACGAAGTCGATGCTTTCGACCGGCAGGATCAGGATCTGGCCGTCCTCGCGCACCAGCACGCGCTCGAGCCTCCGCCCGGAAGGGCGCACTGCTGCCGCCAGCGCCGTCGCCGGCAAGGGCGGTTGAGCCGGAGCCCCGAGGCGAGCGCGCACGCGGTCGAGCGCCTCCGCGAAACGCTCGGGAGAGACGGGCTTGAGAAGATAGTCGACGGCATGCACTTCGAAGGCGTGCAAGGCATGCTCGTCGTGAGCGGTGATGAACACCACCGCCGGCCGCGCCTCGCGGAGCTCGAGCAACTCCAACACCTCGAACCCCGAAAGCTTCGGCATTTGGATGTCGAGCAGCAACAGATCGGGCCGCAATTCGGCGACCTGCTTGACCGCCTCGTAGCCGTTGGTGGACTCCCCCACGATCTCGGCGTCGCGGTGTAGCCCGAGGTACTCGCGCAGCAACGCTCGCGCCGGGGCTTCGTCGTCGACGATCAGCACGCGCATCGTCTGGACACTCTAGCTTGCGGCCGGCAACGCGGGCAGGACGACGTCGACGAAATAGCCACTCCCTTCGTCGCGCGCCACGAGATTCGCCGCGCTGCCGAAGAGCACTTCGAGTCGCGACTTCACGTTGCGCAGCCCGATGCCGGAGTCGGCACCGATTGAGCTGTGGCGCGGACGGTCCGCATCGCACGGATTCGACACCTGGACCCGCAACTCGTTGCCCTCACGCCGCGCCTCGATGCGGACCGTGCCGCCTTCGAGCCGGTGCGCGATGCCGTGTCGCACCGCGTTCTCGACCAACGGCTGCAGCAGAAGCGGCGGCACCGAGAGGCTGAGCGTGTCCTCGGCGATGTCGGTCTCGACGCGCAGGCGCTTGCCGAAGCGCACCTGCTCGATGGCAAGGAAGGTCTCGGCCAGGTAAAGCTCCTCACCGAGCGCGATCTCTTGTCGCGCGCCGAGGCCCAGGCTCTTGCGCAGGAAGCCCGCGAGCAAGAGGCACATACGGCGAGCGGCCTGAGGGTCCGATCCGGTCAGCGCGCTCACCGAGTTGAGGCTGTTGAACAGGAAGTGCGGGTCGAGCTGCGCCTTGAGCGCCTTGAGCTCGGCGTCGCGCGCCAGGACCTGCATCTCGAGCGCCCGGCGCTCGGAATCGCGCGAGGTCGCGGCGGCGAGCATCAGGTAGTGCACCAGAGCGGCAAGCGCGAAGACCAGGACGCCGACCGCGAAGAGGAACGGCGAGGCCAGCCGGAAGTGTTCGACCACGCCGACGAACGAGGTCGAACTCCCGAGCACGCCGACCAGGGCGCGTCCCATCACCAACCAGCCACCGCTCGACAAGAGAGCGGTCGCCGAAAGCGTGAACAGCAGCCGGACCGGCGACGTTCCAGGGATGGGCAGAGCCCGAGCCAGGTACCAGGCGGACAGGCAGAGGAAGGCATAGAGCGCCGCCATGGGCGCCATCACGGCCAGCGCCTCCAACCCCGGCGCGCCCGCGGCGACCGAGAACAAGAGCGCCAGGAGGAGCGCGAACGGCGCCCACACTCCCAAGTACAGGGCCAGCAGGCGACGATTGGCGAGAATGGGATGCATGACCGAGTCTGTCGCCGCTCAGTTCGAGACTTCGACGCCGCCCATGATGGCGAGGCCGCGAATCACCAGCCGATGCGAGGCAATCCCAACGCGCGGCTTGGTCTTGTCCTCGTAGCCCGCCATGATCGGCACCACCTTGCTGACCACTTCCCAGTCTTCGGGTACTTTGATTTCGATGCCGCCCCAGAAGGCGAAGGTGTCGATGACCGCTTCGCCGTCGACGATTCGCGCCTGGCGCAAGTCGAGCACGCAGCCGCCCATAAAGGCCGAGATGTCGCCGCCGCGAAATGCCTGGGACGAGCTTTTGCGCTCGTTGCCGGCCATCATCGCGAACAGGCTCACCACGTCATCCGAAGTCCGGGCCTGACACCCCCCGGAGGCTCGTGGTCCCACCAGTGCCCGCCATACGAAGCTGGCACCGAGTGCCAAGAGCATGAGCGGCCAGAAGAGATCCCAGAAGCGGAGCGAGACCAGCCCCAAATTGTCGCCCAGCAACCATACGCCGGCGACGATCCAGGCCAGGCCCCAGGGCCAACCCGGGCTGCCCCAGCGCCGCAGCACGACCGAGACGCCCATCGCCATGAAACCGATCGGCCACAGGTAGTGCACGGCATGGCGCGCATCGGCGAGCCCCAGGTTGTCGAGCAGGAAGAGCGAGCCGAGGGCGAGAACGAACAGTCCCACCACCAGCCGAGGCGTCAACATCCGGCGATCAGTGGTCACGGCTCACCTCAGTGTTCTCGCGGCGCTCGCTGGAAGGGAAGAACTCCTTCACCACCATACAGAGGCCGGCGTAGACCAGCATCACCGGCCAGGAGTTGTGCCAGGTCAGGCCGAACCAGTGCGACACGTTGGCCTGGATCCACAGGCCGAGAAAGATCAGGAACAGCCCTTCGCCGGGCCGGCGGTGACCCGCGGCGGCGCTCAGGAACTTGCCCAGGCCGACCGCGACGATGATCATCGGCCAGTAGGTGTGCAGGCCGTCGTAGTCCAGGAAGTCGAGTCGTCCGAGGAGGAAGATCGTGCCCAGGGTCATCAGAACCAGACCCGCCACCAACTTCTCCGGACGCTTGTCGTGCTCGCGATCGCTCATCTCATCTCCCGGCCGGGGTCCGTGGTGCGAACTTCCCCGGCATGGTGAGAAGGTACGCGAAAGAGAGAGCGCTGTCTGGTAGATATCGGCCAGCGGTGCCTGCCGGCCGGTGAACGCCGCGCAGGAGGAGGTTATTGCGGGGCCCACCGTCAAAGGCCGCGAGTCCGGTTGGCCAACCTTGCAGTTTCTGGATCCATAACCGGCTTCGCATGGACCTCTGCTCCCGGGGAGACCAGGAACAGGGGGCAGATGGTCTCCTGGAGGACGCTCTCGGCGACGCTCCCGAGCTTCACGGTCGCTTGACGCTCGACGCCCCCGCGGCCGTGGGTCACCATCATGACGAGGTCGCAGCGCGAATCGCGCGCCGTGTGGAGAATGCCCTGCGCCGGAGGCAGGGGGACGACGAGAACCCGGGCGGCGATTCCTTTTTGCGCTAGACCCGCGGCGACACGGTCCAGATAGTTCCGGATGGTATGCGCGTAGTCGTCGGACTCCGAGCCCTCCGGGGCGTTCATCAGAAGCACTTCACCGCCGAAGGTGGACGCGATCTCGTGAACGTGCGGCAGAACCTCTTCCGAGACCTCGGAGCCATCGAGGGGTACCAGCAGACGCTGGAAACGAGTTCGGGTGCTCCTCCAGTCGTCCGTGGGACGGATGATCAGGAGCGGCGGAGTGGTCTGGTGAATGACGTCCGTGGTCACGTCGGATACGACCCAGCGGTGGACGAGGGAGCGGCCCTGGGTGCTTAGGATCACGAGGTCCACGGCCCCCGAGACGGCTTCCCGCCCGATCTCCTCCGCCGCTCCGCCCACTCGGAGTCGCAACTCCGAGGCGTAGCCGGCAGCGCTCAGGTCGTCTTTCACGTCCTCGAGGTATTGCTTCGCGTCGAGCCCGCTGTCCTCGCTCAGCGCAGCGCCGTCGGGAAGCACGGTGAGGAGAGTGATGCGGCCGGAGTAGTGGCGCGCCAGAGTTTGGGCCTGGGCGAGAGAGAGCTCGGCCAGGGGACTGCGATCGAGCGGGACCAGGATCCGCCGGTAGCTGACACCCGCGTACAGGGCCGCGCTGAACGCCGGGGACAAGCTGCTGGCCGCGAGCACCTGCCCCAGGCGTTCCTCGACCGGCCGCGGCGCCCCCAGTCGCCGCCGAAAGCGATGCATCACAAGGTAGAGCGCGGGCACGAGCACGGCGTACATCCAGGCGCCCTCACGCAGCCGCTCCTCGAAGATGACGACGGTCGCTCCGCTGGTCAGCGTGGCGGCAAGCGCGATCCCGACGACCGCCGCGATCCGTCCGGCGCCAGGCGCGGCGCGGGTCTCGCGCAGCAGGCGCTTGACGGCGGCCCAGCCCGTGAGGCTCAGGAGGATGAACACGCCAGCGGCGTAGAGCGAAAGATAGGTTTCCTCCAGGGTCCCGAAGACGAGGAAGCACACGGTGCAGAGGACGCCCTGCAACCAGACCGGGTTGGCGGCCACACCGTGGCGGTTCCGTTCGCCGAGCCACGCGGGAATGTACTGCCGGTAGCGCAGCCCGAGGCTGAGGTTCTGGATGCCTTGAGCGCTCGCGGCGGCGGCCGAAAGGAGCACGGCGATGCCGATCAGGCTCCCGATATAGGGCAGGGGCGCGGGCAGCAGCCGGTCCATCGTCTGGGTGAACACCGATACCTCGTGGTTCTGCGGGTCGGCCAGCGCTTGGATCTCGGGTCCGACGATGAGCATCGTCAGGCAGGTGGTCCCCATGACGATGATCAGGCTCCCGAACGCCTTGTTCGATCGCTCTGCCGCGGTGCCCTCGTACGCCGCCACCAGGTTCGCGAAGATCTCGATCCCGGTCATCAGCGCCAAGATCCGCGCGTAGCCACCGAGCGTCACGTTCAGGTTCGCGCCCGAGAATGCGGCCCAGTGCAGAGCCGGCAGGTGAAGCCCGCTCTTGATGACCGTCGCCACGATCATGGTCCAGAGTAGGAGCAGGACCGCCGCGGTGGCGGGCCCGAAGGCGCGCGCGGACACCCGCGGCCCACGGTTGACCGCGAGGCAGATCACCAGCGTGCAGGCGATCGCCACGACCGTGCGGAGCGGGAGGCCCAGGAGCGAGGCGTTCAGGCCGGGCAGACGGTCGGCGAGAAACGTCACCAACGCCGCGACGCTCACCAGGAAGGTGAGCGAATACTCGATGATGGTGATCGCCGCGTTGACCATCACGGCCCACTTGCCGAACTCCTCCTCGGCAAGTCCGCTGCCGCCGCTGCCGTCGGTGACCCAGCGCATGACCAGGCGGTACATCGCCGAGACCATCACCACCGTCAAGACGGCGAGCCAGATCGCACTGCCGAAGACTAGCGACGCGACACCGGAGGCGGCGAGCAGCCGGAGGTAAGGCCCAAAGACGTATAGGGGTGACGTGGCCGGGTCGCCGCCGCCCGCAAGCGCTCCCTCCAGGGGGCCGGAGAGTTTGTGCGTGACGTGGGACATCGGCGTGCTCGAGGATAGCAGTGGGTCCGCGACCGCCGCGTGCGGTCTCCTCAGATCAGCATCGAATGCGACGAGATCAACGGACTTCTGGGATGGGCACCGGCTACCGGGACGTCTTGGCGGCGGCCCTAAGCTCGGCAAACCGTTTCAACCGTTCGAGCAACCGAGCCTCGAAGCCTTCGCCACGAGGCTGGTAGAAACGCGTGCCGCGCAGAGCATCGGGCAAGCACTCGAGACCACCGACTCCGGTCTCGGTGTCGGGCGCATAGACATAGCCCTTGCCATAGCCGAGCTTGCTCATCAGGCGGGTCGACGCGTTGCGAATCGACAGCGGCACCGGCTCGGTTGGTCGCTCCTCGATCGCCTGCCGCACCGCGTTGTACGCCGCGTACGCCGCATTGCTCTTGGGCGCCAAGGCCATGTACAGGATCGCTTGCGCCAGCGCCAATTCACCCTCCGGCGTGCCGAGCTGGCGATAAGCGTCGGTCGCCGCCAGCGCCTGCACCAGGGCCTGCGGATCAGCCAACCCGATGTCTTCACTCGCGAAGCGCACCATGCGGCGCGCGAGATACAGCGGATCCTCCCCCGCCGCGAGCATGCGCCCCAGCCAGTAGAGCGAGGCGTCGGGGTCGCTTTCGCGGAGCGACTTGTGCAGCGCCGAAATCAGATTGAAGTGCTCTTCGCCTGACTTGTCGTAGAGCAGGATCTTTCGCTGCACGACGTCCTGCACCGCCTCGGCGCCAATCTCGGCCCCCCCGGATGCGTCGTCTGCGACCAACTCGAGGATGCCCAGCGCCCGTCGCGCGTCGCCGTTGGCGAGCCCGGCGATCGACCGCAGCGCGTCGCTCGAGAACTTCAAGTCGACCTTGCCGAGCCCACGCTCGGGATCGCCCACGGCGCGCTCCAGGAGGCGCACCAAATCGGCCTCGCTCAGCAGTTGGAGTACGACCACGCGGCAGCGAGACAGCAGCGCCGCGTTGAGCTCGAAGGACGGGTTCTCGGTGGTGGCGCCGACCAACACGATGTCGCCACGTTCGACGTAAGGGAGGAAGGCGTCCTGCTGGGCGCGGTTGAAGCGATGAATTTCGTCGACGAAGAGCAAGGTGCGTTTGCCCTGGGCCTGGCGCAGCCGCGACGCTTCGGCCATGACCTCCTTGATTTCCTTGATGCCCGAGGTCACCGCGGAGAACGGCACGAACTGGCTGGAGGTCTCGGCGGCGATGATCCGCGCCAGCGTGGTCTTGCCGGTCCCCGGCGGTCCCCAGAAGATCAGCGAGGGGACGCGGTCTTGGGTGATCGCACGGCGGAGGAAGCCGCGAGCCCCGACCACCTCTTCCTGGCCGACGATCTCGTCGAGGTTGCGCGGACGCAAGCGCTCCGCGAGCGGCGTGCCCGCCGTCGGCCCGGCGCTGCCGAGCGTCGGCGCCACTTCTTGATCGTCGAAGAGTCCCGGAGCCATGGTCCTGGGTGTCCGGGCGTCAGCTCTCGAAGGCGGAGCGAATCAGGCCGCGGCGTCGATAGCGCGAACGATCGACTCGGTGAATTCGGTGGTGGTCGCCGTGCCCCCGAGGTCGCGGGTGAGGATCCTCTGCTCCACGATCACCCGCCGCAGCGCCGCCCGCAGCCGGTCGGCTTCGGGGAACATGTCAAGGTGGCGCAGCATGAGAATGGACGAACGAATCAGCGCTAGCGGATTCGCGAGATTCCTTCCCGCGATGTCCGGCGCGCTGCCATGAACAGCCTCGAACACCGCGTACTCTTCGCCCAGGTTGGCGCCCGCCACCACTCCCAGCCCACCCACCAGTCCGGCGCAGAGGTCGGAGACGATGTCGCCGTAAAGGTTCTCGAGCAACAGCACGTCGAACTGCTCGGGCTTGATCACCAGGTTCATGCACAGCGCATCGACGATGCGGTCGTCGGCCTGGATGTCCGGGTACTGCGCGGCGACATTGCGAAAGCAGTCCAGGAACAAGCCGTCGGAGAGCTTCATGATATTGGCCTTGTGCACCGCGGTGATGCGCTTGCGGCCCATCTTGCGCGCGTACTCGAAGGCGAACTTCGAAACTCGCGTCGATGCCTTCTCGGTGATGATCTTCAGACTCTCGACCACTCCCGGCACGACCACGTGCTCGAGGCCGGCGTAGAGATCCTCGGTGTTCTCGCGCACCACCACGAGGTCCACACCCTCGTAGCGACTGGGAATACCCGGCAGCGTGCGCGACGGTCGCAGATTAGCGTAGAGCTCGAGCGCCTGGCGAAGCTGGACGTTCACCGACTTGAAACCCTTCCCCACCGGCGTCGTCACCGGGCCCTTGAGCGCCACCTTGTTTCGCCGGATCGAGTCGAGCACGGCCATGGGTAGAGGCTCGCCATGGTGAATGACCGCCTCGGCGCCCGCCAGATGGCTGTCCCATTCGAACTTGGCACCCGCCGCCTCGAGCACGCGGACGGTTGCGGAGGTGACTTCAGGACCGATCCCGTCGCCGGGCAGGAGTGTGATGGTACGTGGAGTCGTCATAGAGGAGGCAGTGTCCCATGGTCCCCGGCGCCGGAGCAACCTTGCGTGGGCCGGCGCCCGCCGGGCAACCTCGATCTACGGCGAAACGGGCAGGGGATAGCGCAGCGATTCGAGCAGCCAGGGGCCGTTCTTCTTCACCTCGCCCTTCAAGTCGGCGAGCAGTCCATCGCGCTTCTCGTACAGGCGGTAGCCCGAAGCATCCCGCAGATAGCCGCGCGCCTTCGGATGCTGGGCGAAGAGCTCGGTTTCCCCGAGCTCCTCGCGCAGGGCCGCGAACGACCGGCGGCGCTCGAGGAGGGCCGCGACCAAGAGCGGCATCACGGTGGTGTAGTCGGCCTGCAGGCTCTCGGTGGTGTAGCGGTACGCGTCCTTGTCGACTTTGCCCCAGGTGACCGCCTCGGCCGGCGGGCAGGAGGACAGCGAACCCTCGGTGACCGGCGCGGTCACGATTTGTACGTCGAAGAGGTAACCGCGGACGTCCGGCAATCCGAGCACTTGCCCGAGCGCCGGCTCGGGTTGCAGGTTGTAGTTCTTGGGCACGCCGCCGCCCAGCACCAGGGTCGCCAGGGCGCGGGCTTCGCTGTGGAAGAGACCCCAGAAGTGATACGCGCAGCTCTCGAAGACTTCCGCGTGCAGATCGAGCTCGAAGGCGTAGCTCGGGATGAGGCCGGCCTCGCGCATGGCCCACAACTTCATCGAGTTCAGGAACAGGCTGCCGTCGCCCGGCGCACCGACGAAGATCGGCAGGGCCAGCCGGTGGCAGACCGCGAGTAGCCCGGCCTCGACTCCGGTCCGGCGCTCCTGCGCGGCGTAGATCGCTCCCAGCAGATAGCGCAGCTCAGTGCCGGTCATCCGCTTCTGAAACTCGGGCCGCTGGAGGCACGCGGAGGTGAAGCGGTCCTGATCGAGCAGCACGCCCTCGTCGAACGCCATGTCGGTGACGCGGATAGTGCCCTCGTCGCGCAGTGCCCCATCGTCGGTGAAGATCGGCACTTCGTGCACCGGGCCGTCCTTGTACGCCTCGAGACTGCGGTGACCGTCGTGGTAGCAGACCGCGTCGGTGGTGCTGAGATACGCCACCCAACCGGTCTCGAGCAACGGGATCAACCAGCTCTGGTGCTGCCCGGAGACCGTCACCGGGCCGGCGATCGCGAGCGTGAACGGGCAACCGGCGCCGATTGCATCGTCGAGAATCGTATATACCCGCCGCAGATACGCGCCGCCGAAGGCCGGCAGGCAGTTGCGCAGCAGGTCATCGAGGCTGGAAACCTGATCGACGCGCTTGGTGACGACTCGCTTGCGGCCCTGTGCCTGCTGAGTTCCTGAATCGTGCGCCAAATCCTCGGAACGCTTCGAATGACTCATCTAGGGACCGAGCTCCTGCAAGCGGGGAACGACGTCGCGATAGTTGCTGTTGATGCCGTAGATCTCGACGAAAGTCTTGTACGCGGCTTCGCGGTCGCCCGCTTGATCGAGGGCGTTGCCCATGTCGTAGAGCAAGCCGAGCTGGCGATCTTCGTCGAGCACCGGGGTCTCGAGCCCACGCCGGTACCACTTCACGGCGAGCTCGGGTAGCCCCTTGTCGAGGAAGCAGATGCCGAGCATCGAGCAGCACTCGACCAGATGCTCGACATCCTTCGAGGCAAGCTGGAACTCGCCGATCGCTTCGTCGAGCAGACCCATCTCGCGGTACGCGATGCCGAGGTTGAAGTGGGTGTCGTAGTCCTCGGGCGAGAGGTTTTCGGCCACGCCCTTCTTGAACCCTTCGACGATTTCTTCGAGCGACTGCTCCTGCGGCTGCGGGCTCGGCTGCAGACCGCGCGCTCCGCCGGCGTCGGACTCGGTGAGCTCGCGTTCGAGCTCGGCGGCGAGATCGAAGAAGTCATCCTCGTCGTCGAACAGCTTCTCCTCGGCTTCCGCGGCCGAAGGCGCGTTGAGCGAAACATCATCCAGCCAGCTGAGCGATGAGTCCTCTGCGGCCGGCCCGGCGGCGAGCTCCTCCGGGGTCGAAATCTCCTCCGGGAAGACCACACCCTCGAGCTCGTCGGGCGCCACGTCGGAAATCGACGGGAGCGCTTCCGCATGCTCGATCGGCTCGACCGCCTCCACCGGTTCGAGGGGCGGAAGCATCTCGACCGGCGGCGCGATCGGCGCTGGCGCAGCCTTGAGTTTCGCCTTCGACTTCGTTGGCTTGAGGAACGCGGAGGCGAGATCCTCGAGCGCCGCTTCGGGCCGCTTGCCCCTGGCTTTCTTCTCGACCGCCGGCGCGGGCGGTGGCGGCGGCGCGGACGCCGTCTGCGCGAGGGCGCCGAGCAGGTCGGCGATGCGATCCGGCTCCTGCGCCGCGGCCTCAGGCCCGGCAACCACATGTTCGCCGTCGATGCGGTAGCCGTGCTTGACGAGCCGCTGTCGCGTCTGAATCCAGACCTCGCGATGGAGCGCGCCCGCCGCGATCTGGGACATCTGATTGGCGAGCTGAAGCACGCGCTCGTGGCGCCCCTGGTGCAAGAGCAACAGGATCAGCTGGGCATGCGCGCCGAGGTGCTTGGGGCTGAGTTGCAGCGCCTCTCGCAAGCGCTCCTCGGCCTTCTCCTGCAGTCCGTACTTGGCGAAGACCTCGGCCTCCGCGACCAAGTCCTCTTCTCGCCGAACCACCGCGGGTTGGACTTCGGCTGCCGTGCGCTCGAGGAATTCACGATCGATGCGCGGGCTTGCCGAGCCGGAAGCCGAGGGAACGGCGGCCGCAGGTGCCGCTTCTTCGGCGTCAAAACTCCACTCGATTTCCTGCGGCAGCTCGAGATCGGGAAGTGCGGGCTCCGGCGCGGCGCTCGGCGAGAGATCCGACGCCGAACCCAACGGAGACTGGCCGGGGCTGATGTCCCATACCGACTCGCTGTCGATGCCGAGGTCGAGATCGAGCTCGAACGGCCGGGCCTCGTCCGCGGACACCGCGGGCGGCGCCTCTTCCGCGGGCTCCATGGGCGAGGCGTAGCTCCTCGCCGCCGCGCCAGGCTGCGGTGCCGCTGGCGCAGCAGCCACCGGCGGGGGGGCTGGCTCAGGCGGGGCCACGGGAGGTCGGAATTCGGTCGGCAGAGGCTCGTCCGAATCGAGGTCGAGCACGAACTCTTCGTCGATTCCGGCAAAGCTGTCTTCGCGCGGCAACCGCCGTGGAGGCTCAGGGGCGGCAATCTCCTCGACCGCGGGAGCGAAGGCCTCCGCTTCGAAACTCGGAGCCTCGGACGCCGGGGTGAGCTCCGGCGAGTGCCAAGAGAACTCTTCGACCGGCTCGGGCTCGAACGCCGGCGGTGGCGGCACCACCTCGAGTGGAGGCAACTCGACCGGCGTCGCGGCCGGAGCGACTGCCTTGCCGGAGCCGCGCAATCCCGCCAAGGCCGCCACGCGTTCCGCCTGTGGGTTCTTCTCGACCGCGGCGGCGAGAAGCTTCGCCGCCGGTCCGTTGTGCCCGGCGTCGCGCAGCCCGAGGACCGCTTCGGTCAGGAACGCCATGTCGTTGGCGTTGACATCGAGCGCCTTGAGGTAAACCTGCGCCGCCTCTTCTGCGTGCCCCTTCGACAACATCATCTCGGCGATGATCTTGTACTCGCCCATCGCCTTGTCGACCAGCTTCTGCTGGCGGTAGATGTCGGCGAGCTTGACGTGGTGGGTCGGGTTCTCGGGCTCGAGCTCGACCATCTTGAGCAGGATCGAAATCGCCGACGCGGCGTTCGAATGCTTCAAGTAGTAGTCGATCAGCACCTGGTACTGGGTGCGCGCCTCGTTGGTCAGACCCTGGCGATGGTAAAGGTCGGCGAGCTTCTCGTAGACCTCGAGGCGCGTGGGGTCGAGCTTAATGACCTTCTTATAGATCGCGATCGCCTTGACGAAGAAGCCATCCTCGGTGAACGAACCCGCGGTCTGGGTGTAGACGCGGATCGCTTCCTCGTTCTTGTTCAAGCGGGCCCAGAGATCGCCGACGCGATTGAGCGTCGTGGTGTCGGAGGGACTGTCGTCGAGGACCTTGCGATACTCCTTGATCGCCGCTTCGATCTTGCCTTTGGCGACCAGCTTCTCGGCCGCCTGCACGACCTGTTCGCGGTTGACGGCCATCAAGCGGCTTCCACTCGGGGCACTACGGTGCGGAAGGTCAGGCGATGCTCCGCGCAGGGACCGAATTCACGGAGCGCCGCCAAGTGCTCGGGCGCGCCATAGCCTTTGTGGGTTTCGAATCCGTATTGCGGAAAGTCGGCGGCGAGCTCGCGCATGTAGCGATCGCGCTCGACCTTGGCGAGAATCGAAGCGCAGGCTACCGCGTAGCTGATCTGGTCGCCTCGCACCAGCGCCACGCAGGGAAAACCGAGGCCGCGGAGCGTCACCGCGTCGACCACGGCGCATTCTGGCGCCGGATCGAGTCGCTCGAGCGCCTGGCGCATCGCCAGGCAACTGGCCTGCAGAATGTTGATGCGATCGATGATCGCCGCCGAAACGAACACCACCGCGCTGGCCCGGGCGGTGGCGCGAATCGCCAGCGCCAGGCCTTCGCGTTCGGCGGCTGTCAGAGCTTTACTGTCATCGACTCCGGGAAGGGCGATCTCGGCATCGGGAATCACCGCCGCGGCGACCACCGGACCCGCCAGGCAGCCACGACCCACCTCGTCGACTCCGGCAACGCGGGAAAAACCAGCGTGAGCCATGGAATCTTCCAAGCCGCGCATCAGGTGGAGGCGACAGGCCTCGGCGATCACCTGCGCCAGTGTGGTCATCCCGCTCCCCCATCGCCACCGCGGAAGCGACTCCCCCGCGGCTCATCAGTCCATCTTTCGGACGGCCGACCGATCGATCGAATCTGTGGACCGCGACTACGCGCGGTTCTGATTCTGATCGTCGCGCCGCTCGAGGATACGAGCCGCTTTGCCCCGCAGGCCGCGCAGGTAGTACAGCTTGGCCCGGCGGACCTTGCCGCGGCGCAGGACCTCGATCTTGTCGACGACCGGCGAGTGCAAGGGGAAAATTCGCTCTACCCCGGTGCTGCCGGAAATCTTGCGGACGGTGAAGTTCTCCCGCGTGCCGCCGCCTTTGCGGGCGATGACGACACCCTGGAAGATCTGAATGCGCTCCTTGTCGCCTTCGATGACGCGCACATGGACGCTGACCGTGTCGCCGGCGCGGAAGTCCGGCCGGTCGGTCCGCAGATAGCTCTGTTCGACATGCTGCAACTCGTTCATGACAATGCCCTTTCGAACCCTAAGGCCGCACTTTTCGGCGACCCAGGAAGGTCTAATTATCCGTGTCCAGGCGTCGAGACGCAAGCCCCTCAGTTTCTTCAATTTGCGAGGAGTCTGCCGGCTCAGCCGCCAACTCTCTCCGCAGGCCTTCCAAAACCCGCCGGCGGCGCTCCGGCAGCGCCGCATCGTGCAACAGGTCCGGGCGCTTGCTCAGCGTCGCTCGCAGCGCCTCCCGCTCGCGCCAAGCTACGATGGAGGCATGGTCGCCGGACAGCAGAACCGGAGGAACCTCCATCCCTTCCACCACGGGTGGTCTGGTGTAGTGCGGGTGGTCGAGCAATCCGGCCCGAAAACTGTCCTGCTCCACCGAATCGGCGAGCCCGACCACACCCTCCACCTGCCGCGACAGTGCCTCGACCAGCACCATCGCCGGCAGCTCGCCGCCCGAGAGCACATAGTCTCCGATCGAAATCTCTTCGTCGACCACGCTGTCCAGCACGCGTTCGTCGATGCCTTCGTAGCGGCCGCAGAGCAGGATCAAATCCTCCCGCCGGGCGAGTTCGCGGACCAGATTCTCGTCCAGCCGCCGCCCCTGTGGCGACATCAGGACTCGCCAGGGCTGCCGGCCGGCGCCGACCTCGCGCACCGCGCGGATCCAGGGCGGCGCCCTCATGACCATGCCGCCACCGCCGCCGTAGGGCTCGTCGTCCACACTCCGGTGCCGGTCCGCCGTGAAGTCCCGCAGATCCCGGACGTCCAATCGCAAGCGACCATGCGACACCGCCCTGCCGATCAGACTGGTCGCCAAAAATCCCGAGAACAGCTCGGGGAAGATGGTCAGGATCGAGATACGCACGTCTCGAGCAACCCCGGCGGCAACACCAACTCGATACGCCGGCCCGCCACGTCGACGTTGGTAAGGAAACTCTCGACGAACGGCACCAGAAGCTCGCCGCGCTCGCCTTCGATACGCAACAACGGCCCGCCTCCACCGTCATCCACCGCTACCAGGATTCCCAGGACTTCGCCCGCGCCGTCCCAGCACTGGCAACCCACCAGCTCGTATTCGAAGTACGAGCCTTTGGGGCGCGGGCTCGATTTCGGCCGCTCGATCTCCAGCATGCCGCCGCGTACTCCGTCCGCGGCATCCCGGGTCTCGACGCCAACCAGCCGGAGGAGCGCTCCCTGCGGATGGGGGCTCACCGAAGCGATCTCAACTTCGCGCCCCGGCCTACCTTCTCCGGTGAGCTGGAACTTCGCGCCCGCTTTGAGCCGTCCAGGAACGTCGGTGAGCACCTCGGCGATGAGCTCCCCGCGAAGGCCCCGGGCGCGCAGCAAGCGCGCTACGACCACCGTCGCCGGCAGCGGCGCCGCGCTTCCCGCGGATTCAGTCTTCGAGGAGCTCGAGGCCATAGCGCTTTCCTTCCTGCAGCCCCCGGGCCCGCAGGAGGGAGCGCAGTGCTCCGATGGTACGCCCGCGCCGACCGATCAGCTTGCCGAAGTCGTCCGGCGCGACCCGCACTTCGAACAGGATCTCGCCGTCCCCATCGACTTCCGCCACCTCGACCTTGCCGGGCTCGTCGACCAGCAGGCGCAGCACGAGCGCCAGTTGGCTTGCAACGGGGGATTTCACAGGCACTTCGTTCGCGGGGTCGGGCGAATCTACTGCGCGGCGCCGACGAGCAGCTTCTTGACCGTGGGCGACAGGTGGGCGCCGGTCTTCACCCAGTGGTCGACACGCTGGCGGTCGACATTGAGCGAGGGCGGGTTCTGGTGCGGGTTGTACGACCCGAGTTCCTCGACCGCAGCGCCATTGGGGGTGCGGCGCGAGTCGGAGACCACGACGCGGTAGAACGGATTGTTTCGCCCGCCCATGCGGCGGAGACGGATCATCAACATCGAAGCAACCTCCAAAGTCGACCAGAAAGTCGGATGAATGGCGGCGGGCTCACCAAGAAAAACGGCGGCCGCAAACCGTGATTCTACCAGAGTTTAGGTTTCCCTGCCTATCCCCTCCCCATGGCGCGCTTCATCCAGCCTCCGCGCATGGTCTTCATCATCTTGCGCATCCCTAAGTACTGTTTCATCAATTGGTTGATCTCCTGCACCGAGGTCCCTGACCCACGGGCGATGCGCTTCTTGCGCGATCCGTTCAGGACCTGGGGATTCTTCCGTTCGGTAGGCGTCATCGAGTTGATGATCGCCTCCACCCGCTTTAGCTGGCCCTCGTCGATCTTGGTGTTCTGCATGCCCCGCAGGGGCCCCACCTTGGGCAACATGTCGAGCAGGGAGCCGAGCGAGCCCAGCTTCTTGATCTGGCGGAGCTGATCGCGTAGGTCCTCGAGCGAGAACTCCTGCTTGGCGATGCTCTGGGCCAAGCGCTGCGCTTCCTCGGCCTGGAAGCCCTGCTCGGCCTTCTCGATCAGGCCGAGGACGTCGCCCATGCCGAGAATGCGGCCTGCCATGCGCTCGGGATTGAAGAGCTCGAGGTCATCGCTCTTCTCGCCCACGCCGGCGTAGCGGATGGGAACCTCCGCCACGGCGCGGATCGAGAGCGCCGCGCCGCCGCGCGCGTCGCCGTCGAGCTTGGTGAGGATGGCGCCGGTGAGCGGTATGGCCAGGCGAAACTCCTGCGCGCTCTTCACCGCATCCTGACCGGTCATCGCATCCGCCACGAACAGTGTCTCGACAGGCTTCAACAGGTCGCCGAGAGCGCGCAGCTCGTCCATCAGCGTCTGATCGACGTGCAGGCGTCCCGCGGTGTCGACGATCAAGACGTCGTGCCCGCGCTCGCGCGCCACGATCAACGCGCGCTTCGCCAGGGCGAGCACTGTCTCGCCGCCCTCGGGCGCCACGACCGGCACTGCGACGCCCGCGCCCACTTGCTGCAACTGCTCGACCGCAGCGGCGCGTTGGAGGTCGGCGGCCACCAGCAATGGATGTTTGCCACGCGCGGCAAGACGCTTGGCGAGCTTGCCCGCGGTGGTGGTCTTGCCGGATCCCTGGAGACCGCACATCAGGATCACTGCCGGCCGGCCATCGAGCCGGAGCTCGCCGGCAGGCTCGCCTCCGAGCAGGTCGACGAGTTCGTCGCGAACGATCTTGATCACTTGCTGATCGGCCTTCAGGCTCTGCAGGACTTCCTGCCCGAGGGCTCGCTGTTCGACGCGCTCGATGAATGCCTTGACCACGCGGAAATTGACATCGGCCTCGAGCAGGGCGAGGCGGATCTGGCGCAGCGCGGCACGCAGGGCTTCTTCGCTAACCCGGCCCTCGCCGCGGAGATTGCGAAATACGTCTTGAAACTTGGATTGCAGACCGTCGAACATCCCTGCCTCGCTGGTGTCCTGGTTGGGTTGGACCGGGAAAACCGATCGGGGCAACTCTAACAGAGCGCTAGCCGAGTCACCCCTGCTGGCCTTCCTGACGGGCGGCTTCAAGCCCCCGACTCCCCCCGATCTATTGAGCGCCCGGGGAGCGGCGATCGCGGCCGCGGCGCAGGAGCGAGAGCAGGGCTGGGAGCAGGGTGATGCTGACCAGACAGGTGAACCCCGCGCCGAGGCCGGCGACGTAGCCCATCGATTTCAATCCGGGGTAGTGCGAGGTGGCGAGCGAGCCAAAACCCACGATAGTGGTCAACGCGGCGAGCAACACGCCCTTGCCAGTTTCGGCTAGCGCCGCCTCCGCGACCTCGCGCGTCTCGTCGAGCGTCTCCTCATGACGATGCAGGATGTAGATCGCATAGTCGGTGGCGATTCCGATGATCATGGTGGTGACGAAGATGTTCATAAAGTTCATGTCGATGCCGAACGCGGCCATCGCTCCGAACATCCAGGTCCCGCCGACCAGCAAAGGGACGAAGGCGAGCAGCGCCGGACGGAGCCGGCGGAAGTCGATCCACAGGATGGCGAGCACCAAGAGGACGCCGAGAACCGCGGCCACGATCGCCTCACGACGCACGCGCTCGCGAAGCGCGGTGCTCATCACATTGATGCCGGTGAGCGCCACTTTGGGCCCGAGGTCGCGCGCCAGCGCGTAGGCCTGCGGCGGCGCCTCGCGCTTCCAGACCTGCGGCGGCGGGTAGAGGTAGACGATGCCTTTCCAGCCGTCCTTGGTGTTGCGAATGAAGCGATCCAAGACCTGCCGGGTTTGGCTGGACCGGGCGTAGTCCTCCACCCGGATTCGATCGGGCGGTTGGAGCGCTTGCGCCAGCATGTCGAGGCCGTGCGTAAAGGCCTCCGGGCGCAGGCCCTCCGCGGCCGCAGCGCTCAGGAACGTCGCCTTGACACGGACCGGATCGAGGGCGCCAGAGACACGCTCCGCGGCCAACCACTCGAGCGCCGCCTTCTGATGCTCTTCGGGAGGCACCATCGCGGTCGCCGCTTCGACGCTGCGCAGGATGCCCCGGTCGACGAGAAGACGGGCACCTGCTGCCGCCTTCTCGCTCAATGCCAGCACCTCGTCGGCGCTGTCTCCCGAGATCACCAGCATCATCTGGTCGAACCCGGAGCCGAAATGCAGGCCGACTTCCTCCTGCACCAGGATGCCCGGATTTCCAGCCGGCCGCATCTTCTGCATGCTGTCTTCGAAGTGGATGCGGGGAACCAGCAAAGCCGCTACGACGGTGACGACGACTCCGATCGCCAGAGCAATCCCGGGGCGACGCTGGCAGGCCCGCATGAGTCGGTCGCTGCCGAAGGTGTGCAAGTGGAGCGTGATGTTGCGCGCCTTCGCCAGACGACGCTCTTCACTCCACGCCAGCAGAGCGGGGAGCAACACCAGGACGCACACCGCGCAGAGCAGAATTCCCGTGCCCGCCAGGATTCCCATTTGCCGCAGGCCGCGGAAATCGGTGACGCAGAAGGCGTAGAAGGTCGCTGCGGTGGTCACGGCGCCGAAGAACACCGCCAAGCCGGCCGTGCTCGACATGGTGACCAGGCCATCTTCCACTGAGGCGCCACCACGGCGCGCCTCGACGTAGCGTCCATAGGACACGATCACGAAGTCGATGCCCATGCCGATCAGCAGAGCCGCCACGCCTCCGGTGGCCGAGTTCAGGCTGCCGAAGGCAAGGCGCGCGAAGCCGAAGGCGAGCAACAGACCGCCGCCGAGGGGAATGATCGGATAGGCGAGCGCGGCCCAGCGTCGAAAGGCGAAAAAGAACAGCAGCAAGACGCCGATGGCCGAGGTCCCCATGTTGAGTGCCAGCTCGCTCTGGATCAGCGAAGCGTCGCTGAGCGCGATCATGTAGCCGCCGCCGAGCACGACCTCGGGCGCCGCACCCGCATCGTCGCCGGCGAGCTCGTGCCACTCGGCGCGGGTGGCCTCGATCTCGTGGTTGACCGAATCGATCAGGCCACGCGTGAAATCGATGTCCTGCGGCGGCTTGATCGGCTTACCCAGGAGCAGGATGATGCGGTGGTCGCCGGAGAGCAGGTAGCCACTCGTCCAATCGGCTTGCAAGGAGCCCCGATTGCTGCCCATCTGGCTCAAGAGCACTTCCGAGATCCCCGCCGGGTCGAGCTTCGCGAGCTCCTTCACCGCGATCGCCTGGGGCGCCGAGAGTTGGCGGCGAAGCTCGCTCACCCGGCTGTGCAAACCCTCGTCGCTCAAGCGCTGGAGGAGCGCGGGGCGGGAGCTCTCGTTCAGGAAGAGCAAGGACTTGGGGAGGAATGACGCGAGCAGATCCTCGGGCGCGTCGAGCTTATAGGTGATCTGCTGCAGGCTCGGAACCTTCTGCAACCGTTCGCCCAGACGATCCACGAACGCCTGATACCGGTCGAGCACGGCGCCTTCCGGCACGCGCACCACGACCAGGAGATTGTCCAGACTCTCGAACTGTTCGATGGTGTCGGTGAAGGTCTTGACCGCGGGGTCGTGCACCGGCAACAAATGCAACACGTCAGTGTCGAACTCGAGGCCCGCGGTAAGCAGCCCGGCGATCGCAAAGCACAGCAGCGCGCCGAGGAACACTGCACGGTACCGCCGGCGCGCGAACAGCGCCAGGCGACCCAATAGAGGGCTGCGGGCGATCATTCCTGCGGCTCTGAGGCGGTGGGTTGAGCGAGCAGCAAGCGTCCGAAACGGAAGAAGTATTCGGCCCCGGAATACACCGAGGCGATCATCGCCAGCCAGAGCGACCAGGGGGCAAGATGACTGAACTCGCCGAGTTGGTTGTAGATGATGAGCAGGGCGATCGAGATGATCTGCAAGGTGGTCTTCACCTTGGCAGAGGCGCTGGCCGAAATAACCACCTGCTCCGACGCCGCGAAGGCGCGGAGCGCCGACACCGCGAACTCACGTGAAATCAGCAGGGTGACGATCCACGAAGGCGCGACCTTGAGCTCGACCAGCGAGATGTACGCGGCCGCGGTCAGAATCTTGTCCGCGGCGGGATCGAGCAGCTTGCCGAGCTTGGTGATCTGGCGCCGCCGGCGGGCGATGAATCCGTCGAGAAAGTCGGTCAACGACGCGAGCAGGAAGATGCCTAACCCCACCCACTCCTGATTGTTGAAGTGCGGTTCGGTGAGCAGAATCGCCACCAACAGGGGCACCAACAGGATGCGCGAGAACGAGAGCAGGTTGGGAAGATTGAGCATGGCGCCGAGTGTGCGCAAGGATATCCGCTTTGCACCCTCGACGGATGCGTTGGCGCGCTACTGCTTGCCGGGGGTGTTGGAGAGCAGGATGCGGTTCTGCGCGTCGCGGACGATCTGCACCTTGCGGCGCGAGATGACCATGTTGGAGGTGTCGCGCAGATTGCCCGTGCCGTTGTAGAGACCGAGGACATGGTCGACATAGTCGGCGGTCTCGGCGTAGGGCGGAATGCCGGCGTACTTCTCCACCGCGCCGGGACCGGCGTTGTAGCCTGCCAGGGCGAGGTCGAGGCTGCCGTGAAAATGGTCGACCAAGGCTTTCAGATACGAAGTTCCCCCGCGGACGTTCTGCTCGGCGTCGTACGGGTCGTCGACCGCGTAGTCGTGCGCGGTCTCGGAGGTGAGCTGCATCAGGCCCATGGCGCCCTTGTTGGAAAGCGCTTGGGGGTTGTAGCCCGATTCGACTTGGATCACGGCTCGGACGAGGCGGGGATCGAGGCCGACGCGATCGGAATGCGCTTCGATGAGCGCCGCCAGGCTACTGCCCACGGGGACCAGGGAAGCCGACATGCGGGTGCTGTACTGCGAGCGGCTCTCGTTGACCATCACCCGGCGGCCGTCTTCTCGAAGCTTGATGCTGACTGAGCCCGAGCCCGACCCAGCGAACACTGGGGCGGCGCAGACCAGAACGGACCAGGCGACTAGCGGGGCGCGGCGCATCATTCGACCTAAGAGGGGACGGATTCTACCACCTGGGCCTTCCCCCGCCTGGCTAACCCGTGATCAAGGCGCGAATAGCTTCGGGGACCGCGGCTAAGGCTTCGTCCAAACGAGCGGGGTCCTTGCCGCCGGCTTGGGCGAAGTCGGCTTTGCCGCCGCCGCTACCGCCGACGATAGGGGCCAGGCGCTTCACGAGATCGCCTGCTTTGACCCGGCCTACGGTGTCGGAGGTCACTGCGACGAGTAGGGTCACCTTGCCTTCCTCCCGCGTGCCAAGGACCACGACTCCCGAACCCAACTTGGTGCGCAGGGCGTCGGCGATACTGCGGAGCTCATTGGCCGGGGCGGCCGGTACTTCGCGGACGACGATCTGGACGCCCTCGACGAGCGCTCGGCCGGCCTCGGTTCCCTCGTTGCTGGCGCCGCCTCCACTGGCGAGCTTGAGGCGCATGCCGGAGAGCTGGCGTTCGGTGTCCTTCAAGCGCTCGCGAAGGGCGGCGATTTCAGAGGGCGCACGCTCGGCGGGAACGTGCAGCGCGGATTCGACGCCAGCGAGCAGGCTCTCGCGCTCGCGCACCCAGGCGAGTGCGCCGGCTCCGGTCAGGGCCTCGATACGGCGAACTCCCGAGGCGATGCCCTTTTCCGAGGTGATCACGAACAGGCCGATCTCACCGGTGTTGCGCACGTGGCAGCCGCCACAGAGCTCCAGGCTCACCGGCGGAACGGCCACCGTGCGCACGCGGTCGCCGTACTTCTCTCCGAAGAGCGCCATGGCGCCATCGGCGAGAGCCTCTTTGTAGGACCGCTCCCCGATCTGGGTCGGCGTTGCGGCGCGCACCCACTCATTCACCAGATCTTCGATGCGCCGCTTCTCGTGGGCGACCACTGGCTGACCATGGGTGAAGTCGAACCGCAAGCGGTCCGGGGCCACCAATGAGCCTGCCTGACGAGCGCCCTCCCCCACCACGCGATGCAGGGCCGCGTGCAGGAGGTGGGTCGCGGTGTGATTGCGTTGGATGGCTGCGCGGCGCTCCGCGTCAACAGCGAGCGTGACCTCATCGCCGCGGCGGAACTCGCCCCTTTCCACCTCTACATAGTGGAAAAAGACCCCAGGGCTCTCTTTTTGAGTGTCGATCACACGAGCTTCACCGGTCGGGCCGACGATCCGGCCGGTGTCTCCGATCTCACCACCGGACTCGGCGTAAAACGTCGTGCGGTTCAGCACGAGAAGACCTCGATGCCCCGCTGTGAGCGCCTTCTCCGCTGGCAGCACGCCGAAGTCCACCCCGGCGTTCGGATCCTCCACGACGATCCTTTCTACCTGAGCTTTTGCTTCTGTCTCCCCGTAGCCCAGGAACTCGGTCGGATTGAGAGTCATGTACGGAGAGCGCATCAACTCCTTCATGGCTCCATGGCGCTTCTGCGTGTCGCCGGTCGCCTCGCGCGAGCGCGAGCGCTGCTCTTCGAGCGCGAGCTCAAAACCCACGTCGTCCACTGCGAAGCGTTCTTCTTCTGCGATCTCGCGGATCAGGTCGACATGCAAACCGTAGGTGTCGTAGAACCGAAACACGGTTTCACCGGAGAGGGTCTTCCCACCGTTCTTCTTGGCTTCTTCGATCGCTTCCTGCACGCGCTGCGAAGCGGTCGCCACGGTGTCGAGGAACTTCTCCTCCTCGGCTCGGATCGTGGCGCGCGAGGCCTGCTCGGTCGCTCCCAGCTCCGGATAGGCGCTCCCCATGACCTCGCCGAGCACCGGCACCAAGCGGTTCAGGAACGGCTCTTCGAAACCCAGGCGCATGCCGTGGCGGACTGCCCGCCGCAGCAGGCGCCGCAGCACATAGCCTCGCCCTTCGTTGCCGGGAATCACTCCATCCGCGAGGAGGAAACTGACCGCGCGCAAGTGATCGGCAACCACTCGCATCGAGGTGTCGGCACCGGCATCGACGCCGTATTTGCGATGCGCCAGCTCCGCCGTCGCCCGCAGAATTGGTTGGAAGAGATCGGTGTCGTAGTTCGACGCCACACCCTCGATCACCGCCGAAACTCGTTCGAGGCCGGCGCCGGTGTCGATCGAGGGGTTGGGCAGCGGCACCAGCGTGCCATCGGCCGAGCGTTCGTACTGCATGAAGACCAGGTTCCAAATCTCGAGGTAGCGCCCAGAGTCGGTGCCCTCGTCCCAGCCCACCTCCGGCAGGTGTGGCGTGAGGTCGACGAAGATCTCCGAGCACGGACCGCAAGGACCGGTGTCACCCATCGCCCAGAAGTTGTCCTTCTTGCCGCAGCGATGGATCCGCCCCTCGGGCAGCGTCGAGAGCTTGGTCCACAAGGCGAACGCCTCGTCGTCCTCTTCGTAGACGGTGGCGGAGAGGACTCTGGGATCGAGCCCCCAGACTCGAGTCACCAGATCCCAGGCGAAGCGGATCGCGTCCTCCTTGAAGTAGTCGCCGAAGGAGAAGTTCCCGAGCATTTCGAAGAACGTGTGGTGCCGTGGGCTCGGACCGACGTTTTCGAGGTCATTGTGCTTGCCCGAAACGCGCAGGCAACGCTGCGACGAGACGGCGCGCTTGCCCGCCGGCGTGTCGGTGCCGAGGAAGTAGTCCTTGAACTGCACCATTCCGGCGTTGGTGAACAGCAGGGTCGGGTCGCCGTGGGGCACCAGCGGCGCGCTCGGATAGAGGCGATGGCCGCGCTCGGCGAAGAAATCGATGAAGCTCTGGCGAATCTCTCGGCTGTTCATGCGCTGAAGCCCCAAGAAAATTGTTTGGCTTGCGGCGAGAGGAGCGCCGCCAGGAACAGAGCCGGGGGGTGCCTAGGACTCGGCGGGCACTTCGAGATCGGGCCCTAACTCGCGCAGGGCGTGAAGGATAGCACGCCGCGAGAAGCCCTTTCGATCGAGCTGACGAGCCAGCCTGTCGGGCTTGCAGGATCCCTTGCCGAGCAGCCGCCGAGCGGTCTCGAGCGCCGCCTCGCGATCATCCGCATCGAGCGCCCCACTCACCGCCGGCTCGATGACCGACTTGTCGGCGCCACGGCGAGCCAGCTCGGCGCGCACCCGGCGCGCTCCTTCCCCGCGCCCGGCCCTCCCGGCGACGAACTGGGTCGCGAGCTTGGCGTCGTCGAGATAGCCGTCCTCAGTCAGCCGGTCGAGGGCCTGTGAGATTTCTTCGGGCTCGTAGCCGCGCTGCGCGAGCTTCTGCTCGAGCTGGCGCCGGAAATGGGCCCGGACCCCGAGGAGCTTCGCCGCCTGGTCGTAGGCGGAGCGCTTGGGAGGGGGTGTCGTCTAGACCTCGGGCTTGCCGGTGGTTTTGGCCGCAGGCAACTGCGCGACCGGCTCGTCGCGCCCGCCGTCGCGCATGGCTTCGCGGAAGTTGCGCATCGATTCACCGAGCCCCTTGCCCAGGGCGGGCAGCTTGCTCGGACCGAAGAAAATCAGGGCGATGCCCATGATGAACAGCAGATGCATCGGTTGAAACAGGCCCTCGAACAATTTCGTCTCCCGGCGCTCGGTGGCGCGCGTCAACCCTTCGGGCGCTCGATGCGCTCGATCTCGAATGGACTCTCCTGTTCGAGCACGCCCGGCCCGGCGTCCACGCCGAGATCGAGCGACTCTTCCATCTGGCCGCGCGAGACGTCGGCGGTGAACTGCACGCCTTCGATGCGCAGCTTGAACTCGTCCGCGTTGCTGGCGCGCCGGATGGCTTCTTCGAGCGTGATCAGGCCGGCTTTGTAGAGCTGGTAGAGCGACTGATCGAAGGTCTGCATGCCGTACTGGCTGGTGCCGAGCGCGATCTGCTCGCGGATGTACTTGGTCTTTTCCTTGTTCTCGATGCAGTCGCGAATGTAGGGCGTCACGATCATCACTTCGACCGCGGGCACGCGGCCGATGCCATCAGCGCGCGGTAGCAGGCGAAGGGAAACCACGGCCTTCAGCACGGCGGCGAGCTGAATGCGGATCTGCTTCTGATGGTGAGGCGGGAACACGGCGATGATGCGGTTGATGGTCTCGGTGGCATCCAGAGTGTGAAGGGTCGAAAACACCAAGTGGCCGGTTTCCGCTGCCAGCAGGGCGGTTTCGATGGTTTCATAGTCGCGCATTTCGCCGACCAGAATCACATCGGGGTCTTGGCGCAGCGCCGAGCGCAGGGCGCCCGAGAAAGCATGCGTGTCGACGTCGATCTCGCGCTGGTTGACGATCGACTTCTTGTCGCGATGGAGGAACTCGATGGGATCTTCGATGGTGATGATGTGCTCGGTGCGCGAGCCGTTGACGTAGTCGATCATCGCCGCCAGCGTGGTCGACTTGCCCGAGCCCGTCGTGCCGGTGCAGAGCACCAGACCGCGGCGCTCCTCCGAGATCCGCTCCAGAACCGGCGGCAGCATGAGCTCGCGCGTGGTCAAGATTCGCGCCGGAATAACGCGCAGTACCAAGCCCACGGCTCCGCGCTGCTGGAAGATGTTGCAGCGGAAACGTCCGAGACCCGGAACCGAGTACGCGATGTCGATCTCGAACTCTTCCTTGAAGCGCTGCTTCTGGCGCGCGTTCATGATCGAGAACGCCATCGCGATGGTGTC
>JBDTNL010000026.1:0-52954 GCA_039933785.1 Acidobacteriota bacterium | reverse complement strand
CAATGAGTCCGAAGGTCAGCACGATCTTTCGCATGGCAGCTCCGAAGAGATTGAGTTTGGGCGAGTCTAACGACTCGCCCAAACTCCGAGCGTCACCCGTTCGGGTGATTTTCAGCGAACTGGGTCCAAATCATCCTTTCGGATGACGCCATGGCCACACCGATCGGCGGCCGGCGGACTCGCCAGCGGTCGGAACACAGAGGCGAGACGGACGGTGCGAGCCGTCTAGCCTAGAGCCCGCGAACTCGGCAAGCGATGAGAAGAAGGCCGAATCCGATGATCCAGGACCAGGCCGCAACTTGGCCGTCAACTTTGAGCACGCCGAAGTGCGTCACGAGCGCGACTACATACAGGCCCAGCGATATAACCCACACAGCCATGGTCGGAGCTTTGCCGGAGTTGCGCATGTTCTATCCCTCTTCCCGATCGGTTCAAACGCGGTTGGTAAATTCCCTCCGCGCAGCTAAGCCGTTCAAACTCGCTGGAGCCCGCTCCATTCCCTTAACCACTCGCTCTCTTCACGAGGGCGCGGATCTTTGCTTCTTCGGCCGCAGTCAACTCTCTGATCGCGAAGGCGGTGGGCCACATCCTGCCATCGTCTAGGTTCGCTTGGTCACTGAAGCCCAGGGTGGCGTATCTCGTCTTGAACTTCTGCGCGCTCTGGAAAAAGCAGACCACCTTACCGTCCTTGGCATAGGCGGGCATTCCGTACCAGGTCTTCGGCGCGAGGGCTGGCGCACTGATCTGGATGATCGCATGGAGCCGCCTGGCCATGACGCGCTCCGGTCCCGGCATCGCGGCGATCGCGGCAAACACGTCGCTTTCTCCTGCCGCCTTGTCCTTGTCCGCGCGCGCTTCCGCCTTCAGCTCTTGGGCGCGCTCCTTCATGGCGGCTCGCTCCTGCTCACTGAATCCCTTACCGCCCCCGGCGGTAACCCTTCTTGCAGGCTTGCTCATAGAAATCTCCTCCTACTGACTGAAGATAGTAACCATGCAGGTGTGCACCAGGCGTCCTCGGCAGCCGAGCCCGTCATGGTGCAAGTGGGAATACCGCTGCGAGTTGGTTCTGCTCTTTCGGGCGCCAGCCCAAGTTCAGCGGCGGCCGGGCGTGAGCCCAGACGGGCCCTGGAACCCGGGGTGGGGCGGTGTCTGGGGATCCGTTGCGAGAGCGATGCAGGGTGACTCGAAGGGCGGCGGTTTTTCCGTTTTAGTGACTAGTCCGAACCCGCCGGGAGGAATTCGAGTGAGTGGGAGTGTCTGTGACTCAGGCATGGAGTTCGGTGAACAAATGGCGGGGGCGCCCCTAGTCACTTTCCTTTCGCCGCTCCGCGCTGCATTTGCGATCTGCGGAATTGCCAACGACACACCTGCGACGAGCACCAGACCACAAGTGAGAACGACTTCGCGCTTGGTCATTTCACCCCTCCCTCGGACGACCGCTTTGAGTCTCCTAGGGCTGCGCCAGTCAGAAAAGGGCCCCCAAGCGCCCAGCGACGAGCACCGCGAACACGAGCGGTAGAACAACAAGCAGCAGAACTGGCCCCAGAGCACGAAGCACGGTGAGAGGCTACGCCCGCGGCAGGACGACGGCAACCGCAGGGACGCCGGCGCACAGCCGACCCCTTGTCGAATCGGGTCCGCTCTCATCGGACAGGAAATCTGCCGGCTCGTCTTACCGCCTCACCGTGCCTTCGATGAGCCCAAAGGGCGCCTCGGTGGCGACGAAGATTTCGCCTTTTCCCTCGAGGCCGAATGGAGATAGATCGACCGGCAGGTGGTGGAGGTTCGGCAGGCGGAGATGGATCTGCGCGATCGCTGGGCAGGTGTCGAGTACGCACTTGCCCATCGCCCAAAGCGTCTGTTGCACTGACGGGCTGTAGGCCGCGGTGAAGCCGGCGCGCAGATGTTCGTTGACCTCGTGCCAGGTCGCTCCGTAGTCGATCGTGCCCTCTGCGAGGTAGCTCCATCTCGCCTCGACAGTGGTGGCGAGTATTCGATCCGAGGTCTCTGGCAGGGTGGTGAAGCGATCTTTGCGGAAGTCGGCGAATCCGGAGTCCGTGGTTTTGAGCAAGACCAGGTCGCTGACGCCGCTCTCGATCGTCGCTCGGGTGCCAGCCACGGTCGCGCTCGCGAGATGCTTTCCACCGCCGCTCGGAGTGAAGCCGTGTGGATGTCCGGGTAAATCTCCCAGGCGGTCCCACTTGCGCTCCGCGATGTCCACTCGGACTTGGTGCGCCTCGGCGTTGCCGGCTGCGAAATGCCTGGCGAGAGCGAGGGCGAAATCCTCGGGTTCGCTCGACGGGAGCTCCTTCGCAAGGCCGTACACCGTGTTCTTCATGGTGTCGGTCGGGAGCACGTGACTGTTGTCGCCTTCGCAGTACGCGGTTTGATACGCGCCGGAGAATCGGATGCCGACGGTGAAGTCGCGCACCTCGTGCCGGGAGGCTCCGCGGGTGACGCGGAAGAGGTGGATGTTCGACTTGCCGTACGCGTTGTCGGTGAGCTCGGTCATCGCGTTCAACTTCCTCGATACGTGCTGTAGCCGAAGGGGCTGAGCAGGAGGGGCACGTGGAAATGCGGCGCCGCGGTGGTCTCGACGACGAAGCTCACCACGACTTCCGGGTAGAACGGAACCACACCCTGCGTCACGAAATAGCGGCCAGTGTCAAAGCGCAGGCGATACGTTCCGTTCGAGGGTGGAGAGGCGAGGAGCTCGCGGCAGCGACCGTCGGCGTCGGTGATGCCGGAGCCCGCCGGACGCCAGTCGTGGCCGTCTAAAAACTCGAGGAGGACCTTGATTCCAGCAGCGGGGCGGCCCCGCGTGAGGTCGAGGACGTGGGTCGTGATGGCGCTCACTTCGGGGATCCTCCGAGCAGCTTCTGCAGGCGTAGTGCGGTGATCTTGTGCAACTCGGCGGCCGCGATTTCGAGCTCGCGCGCGGCCTCGTTGTCCAGGCGGGCCGCGCACTGGGTCGCCATCTCGTCGCCGCTCTTGCCGGTCGCCGAGAGCAGGAACACGTACCCGAAGCGTTCCGCGTACCGCCGATTGAGCTCGGAAAGGCGGGTACGAGTTTCGGGCGAGGCCAGCGAGGCGCCGGCCTGCTCCTGATTCGACCCGTGCGATTCGCTGAGCTGGCCGAGAGTTGCATGGGCAGAGAACGCCTCGAGGAGATCTTCGCGGCCCATGTCCCGAGCAGCCTGTGCGGACGCGGCGTGAAGCTCTTCGAGAGTGGCGAAGGGTCTAGCCGCCGTCACGGCTCGAGCCCAACTCTTGGCCGCGCAGCAGGCACTGAGCTCGGTCGCCGCCGCCAATGGGGGCAGAGCGTTGAGCCAGCGCAGGCTGGCCTCGACTCGGCCGCGCTCGGTGGCTGCGCCATAGAGGCGCAAACGAGCGACGCCGCCATCGGGGTAGATGGCGAGCCGGGCATGCGTGATCGCGGAGCCTGCGACGAGGTCGTTGAAATCGTGCACTGTGTTGGGCTGCAATGGGCTCTCTGGGGCGAGCGCGTGCCAGGCCACGTCGGCCCGGGGAACGCGATCGGGAGAGGAGCAGCCTTCCAACGTGCAGCTGCCCGGGGCATTGCCCTTGAAGTGGCTGGTGTCGACACAGGCGCTCTCGACGACGCCCTCGGTCGCCAAGCGAACGATCACCCAGTCGTGGCCCGGACCCCTCCGTCGTCGGGTCTCCCAGCCGTCGTGCATCCCGATCGATGGGCCGGGTAGGCCGAGACTATGGGGCGGCCCGAAGAAGCGATCGCTCGCCGCGACCACCCAGGCTCCGTTGGCAAGCGCCGCGAGATCCAGTCGCGCCGAGACAGCGGGCCAATGCGGCATCGGCTCGCCGTGCACGCGCAGGCGCGCGACGCCGCCGTCCGGGAAGATATTGAGCCGCAGGTGGGTGAATCGAAGCGGGCTGTCGACGGTGAACAGGTTGGCCGAGTCACCGGCGAGGATCGAGCGCGGAAGGATCTCGATCCACCGCGTCGACTCCGCGGTGTCCTCCGCTTGGGGATCGCGATCGAGACAGCAGGCTTCGATCGAGCACGATTCCGGGAAGTTGCCCTTGAAGAAGGCGGTGTCGACGACCACACCTCGGACGACGCCGGCAAGCCCGAGGCGGACGACTGCGAAATCGTGGCCCGGGGTCCGGCGCCGGCGAGTCTCCCAGCCGTCCATCCACTTTCCGCGATCGGTGTAGCGGTCGGCGATGAAGATCGCCGGCTTCGCCAGGAGCAGATTTTCCTTCTCGGCGAAGAACTCGTCGTTGGCGTGGATCACGGTCCCGCCCAGTCGTTCGGCGGCGAGATCCGGCAACTCGGTGAAGTCAGTCATCGCGACAGCAACTCTCCAATGGGCGGACTCGGGAAACGACCTTCATCGTAGACCAACTGTCCACGAACGTAGGTTCGTACGGTCACTCCGGTGAGCTCGCGGCCTTCGTAAGGGGTCAGCGGATGGCGATGCTCGAGGTCGCTCCCGTGCACGGTGAACCGGCGATCGGGATCGAAGACCACCAGATCGGCGTCGAGGCCCGGGGCAATCGCTCCCTTGCGCCGATCGAGCCCGGCCAGGCGCGCCGGTTCCAACGACATCCATCGGGCGATCTGCGTCAGCGCGTGGCCCCGTTGACGGGCGCCTGTCCACGCGGCGGCTAGCGCGACCTGCAATGAGGCGATGCCTCCCCAGGCGGAGAGGAAGTTCCCCTCGTCTCGATTCTTGAGCTCGGGCGGACTGGGGGAGTGGTCGGAGGCGATGAGCTCTAGGTGACCTTCGGCTAGCGCATTCCAGAGCCCCTCGCGATGCTTTGCTTCCCGAATCGGTGGGGCGCATTTGAGCTCGGTCGCGCCGTCGGGGATTTCCTCGGCTGAAAAGCTCAGGTAATGAGGGCAGGTTTCGGCCGAGATCCTGGCGCCCTCGGCGCGGGCGCGTCGAATTTCGGCGAGCCCGGCGATCGAGGATACATGGACGATGTGGACCCGAGTCCCGTGCCGCAGTGCTAGGCGTGCGATCTCGGCGATCGCCATGGCCTCGGCCTCTGGAGGCCGGGTCAGGAGGTAGTGGGCGTATTGGCGAGGATCCCCAACGGTCTGGGCGTGGGCGGCTCGTTCGATTTCACCTGGGGATTCGGCGTGTACGAGGAGCGGAGCACCGAGCCGCGAGAGGATGGGCATGGACCGCTCGAGATCTGCCGTCGACAGCGCTTCGAACTCATCCACTCCGGAGGGCACCAGGAAGCACTTGAAGCCAAGCACGCCGGCGCGCCACAAGGGCTCGATCTCATCTTCATTGCCTGGGACGACACCGCCCCAGAAGCCGACATCCACCCGGAGCTGTCCGGCCGCCGCGGAGCGCTTCAGGGCGAGGGCTGCGACGCGGGTGGTTGCGGGGATGCTGTTGAGCGGCATGTCGACGAGGGTGGTGATGCCTCCCGCTGCCGCGGCGCGGGTGGCGGTTGCGAAGCCCTCCCAGTCGGTGCGTCCGGGTTCGTTGATATGAACGTGTGAGTCGACCATACCGGGGAGCAAGACGAGATCGCCAAGGTCTTCACTCGGATCGTTTGTTCCTTCATAGACCGCGATCGATTCGATCTTTCCCCGATGCACCCGAACGAGGGCCGGCCGGACACCCTCGGGAGTGACCACACGCCTGCTGCGGAGGGCAAAGTGCTCGTTTTTCACTCGACGAATGATCGCACCGTGGTAGCCTCCCGGCTAGCGATTGGTGCGGTGGCGACGGTCGACAGGCCCCGCCTGCTGTGCTAGAAACCGTGCCGCATAACTTCCGTTCAAAACTCAAGGAGGGCATTCGCATGTCGGTTGCTGACAAGGTAAAGAGCATCATTGTCGAACAGCTGGGCGTGGAGGCCGATGAAGTCACTCTGGACGCCAGTTTCACCGACGATTTGGGCGCTGATTCCCTCGATATCGTGGAGTTGGTGATGGCGTTCGAAGAGGAGTTCGGGATCGAGATCCCGGACGAGGACGCCGAAAAGATCGGCCGGGTCAAGGAAGCGGTCGACTACATCGAAGCCCACTCGGGCACTGCCGCCAAGAACTGAATCACCGGTCCGCCGAGTCAGGTCCCTAAACATGACGATTAGCGGGCGCCGGCGCGTGGTCGTGACGGGGGTTGGACTGGTGTCTCCCCTCGGCGTCGGCACGCGCGAAACCTGGGATGCGCTGCTCCTCGGGAAGAGCGGTATCGGTCCGATCACGCGGTTCGACGCCAGCGCCTTCGCCACTCGCATCGCGGGTGAGGTGAAGGGCTTCGAGCCCACGCTCTACATGGACAAGAAGGAAGTCAAGAAGTGCGACACCTTCATCCACTACGCGTTGGGCGGCGCGCACTTCGCGCTCGAGGATGCGGGGTTCGCGGTCACCGAGGAGAACGCCGAGCGTGTGGGCGTGATTGTCGGTTCGGGAATCGGCGGCTTGCCGTTGATCGAGCGCACGCACTCGACGCTGATCGAGAAGGGCCCCGACCGCATCTCGCCGTTCTTCATCCCCGGCCTGATCGTGAATCTCGCCGCGGGGCAGATCTCCATCAAATATGGCGCTCGGGGGCCGAATACGGCTCCGTGTACGGCCTGCACCACGGGCCTCCATGCGGTTGGCGACGCGTTCCGGCAGATCCAGATGGACTATGCCGACACCATGCTCTGCGGCGGCAGCGAGAGCGTGATGTCGCCCCTCGCCCTGGGCGGGTTCTCCTCGATGCGCGCGTTGTCGGAACGAAACGACGAGCCTGAAAAGGCCTCGCGCCCATGGGACAAGGACCGCGACGGCTTCGTCATCGGCGAGGGCGCCGGGATCCTGGTGCTCGAGGAGCTCGAGCAGGCTAAGCAGCGGGGGGCGGCAATCTACTGCGAGATCGTCGGCTACGGCATGAGCGCCGATGCGTACCACATGTCGGCGCCCCACCCCGAGGGTCGCGGAGCGGTCCAGGTCATGCGCGCCGCGCTCGCCGACGCCGGATTGCCGAGGGAAAGCATTCAGTACATCAATGCCCACGGCACCTCGACGTCGCTCGGCGACCTCGCCGAGGTGAAGGCCATCCACCAAGTCTTCGGCGAGCACGCGCATCGCTTGGCGGTTTCGTCGACCAAGTCCTCGACCGGCCACTTGCTGGGTGCGGCGGGTGGGCTCGAAGCGGGTTTCTTGGCCCTGGCCATACGGGATCAGGTCCTGCCCGCGACGATCAACCTGGAAACGGCGGATGAGGGTTGCGATCTCGATTTCGTCCCCGGCAGCCCGCGGCCGATTCAATTGGACGTGGCGCTCACCAACTCGTTCGGGTTCGGCGGCACCAACGGCGCGCTGATCATGCGCCGATTCCTGGGCTGACCCCCAAATCGCCCCATTTCAGCCCCGGAGGGGCGCCGGGGCGGAACCTTTGCCTTTCCAGAGCGTAGAGGCATCCATGGTGTCCATAAAGCGCAAGAACTCGGGCTCAATCAGGGACGTTGCCGGCATGCTGGTCGCCGGGGCGCTGGCTTTCGCGGGATTGGTCAACGCGGCTGACGGTGACTATTCACGCGTATATCGACACACTCTGGCCCTCAAGACGGGGGAAACCCTGCGGGTCGCGAACCTTGCCGGGGCGATCCAGGTCGTTCCCGGAAAGGGCAGCGAGTTGGTGGTGGAAGCCACGATCCACGGCGCGGGCTCGGACAGCGCCGAGATCCGTCAGATCGTCGACTCCATGGCTTTCGTGACCAGCCATGATCGCAAGGGACGCGCCGAATGGGCGCTTTCCTATCCGGTCGACAAGTATGACGGATTCGCCTATCCCAGTCGCGACGGCGGCAGCTCCTGGTTCGACAACAGCCGCACCAATCTCGAATACATGGGCCGCAAGGTCTCGATCTATTCGCGCCAGCGTTCCCAGGTGCCGGTGCTGTACGCCGACCTGCGGATCGAGCTTCCTGCTGCAGGCGCGGTGGTTCTGCGCAATGGCGCCGGCTCGGTGCACGGAAGTCGCCTCAGCGGTGACCTCGGTATCGATACCGGCAGCGGCGACGTCGAGATCGAGGCCTTCGACGGCAAGCTTTCCATCGACACTGGATCCGGCGACGTGGGCCTGGGCGAGATGAGGGCCGATCTCAAGGTGGACACGGGCTCAGGCGATGTGCGCGTGGCATCGCTGGTCGGCGACGGGACTATCGACACGGGCTCCGGCGATATCGAGGTGAAGACCGTGAACGGTCATACCTTCGCCGCCGACACCGGTTCGGGCAACGTCCGAGTTGGCACGGGCGAGGTGGTGACCCTTACCGCGGACACCGGCTCTGGCGATATCCGGATCGAGGGTGTCGAGGTCGAGACCTTCAAGGGCGACACCGGCTCGGGCGACGTCACGCTCAAGAGCTCGCTCGCCAAGGCGCGCGATATCGTGGTAGACACCGGCTCGGGCAGTGTGCGGATCTTCGCGGGCGCCGACGCGTCGTTCGACATCGAGGCCGACCAAGGCAGTGGCGACCTGGTCGTGGGCTACGAGGATGCGGTCTACAAGCGCCACGGACGCGAGATTTACGGTGCGCGGCGAGGCGACGGCAAGACCCGGATTCGAGTGGAGACCGGCAGCGGCGACTGCGTCATCAAGCCTCAGGCCTGACGCGAGATCGGTACGGCAGGCTTCGGCGCCGCTCGAAGGTCGAGCGGCGCTTGGCATTTTGGCCCGACTACATCCGCCCGTAGTTCGGACCGCCGCCGCCCTCCGGCGGCACCCAGTTGATGATCTGGTACGGATCCATGATGTCGCAGGTCTTGCAGTGCACGCAGTTGCTGGCGTTGATCTGCAAGCGCCTACCACTCGGCGCCGCGGCATCGCTGACCATCTCGTAGACCGCGGCGGGACAAAATCGCTGACAGGGGTTCTGGAACTCGCGCACGCACTGGTCGACGCAGATCGACAGATCGGCGACGTGCAGGTGCACCGGCTGGTCCTCTTCATGCGCGGTGGCCGAGTTGTAAACGTCGGCGAGCTTGTCGAAGGTGAGGCGGCCGTCCACGGGCACGGCGGCTGGAGCCGTCGAGCTCGAACTGGGTAGATCGAGGCGCCGGAGATGCTCGTGCCCGGCGCGGGTCGCCAGCCGATCCTTCAAGCCCCATCCACGCCCGCCGCTGATCAGGCCGAGGCCGGCCTGGAGCATCCCGCCGAGCGCACCGTGATCGAACGCCTGGTGGAAGTTGCGCACCGCATAGAGCTCGTCGTAGGCCCAGCTCGAGCGGAACTTGCTCTCGTAGCTCGCGAGCTCGGCGGCACCGAGCACGGAGGCATTCGCGCCTCCTGACTGGAGCGTCTCGAAGATCGTCTCCGCGGCCAACATGCCGGACTTCATGGCGAGATGAATCCCCTTGAGCCGTTGGCTGTTGAGGAATCCGCCAGAGTCGCCGACCAGCATGAAGCCATCGCCGGAGAGCTTCGGCATCGACCAGAACCCACCCTCGGGGATCGCCTTCGCGCCGAAGAACTGCATTTTGCCGCCTTGCAACAGGTCGCGAAGGAATGGATGGGTCTTGTAGCGCTGGAATTCCTGGTGGGGGTCGAGCAGGGGATTCGAATAGTCGAGCCCGACGACCAGCCCTACGATCACCTGGTTCTCGCGCATTCCATAGATGAAGCCGCCGCCGAACGTGCTCATCCCGAGCGGCCAGTGCATCGAATGCACGACATCGCCCGCCGCCATGCGGCCCGCGGGAACGTCCCAGACCTCCTTGATCCCGAGGGCGTAGACCTCGGGATTCTTGCCGGCGCGCAGCTGCAGCGTCTCGTCGAGTTGCTTGGCGAGCGTCCCGCGCGGACCCTCGCCGAGCACCACGACCTTGGTGCGGATGTCGATGCCGGCTTCGAAGCTCGCCTTGGGTTTGCCGTGCTTGTCGATCCCCTTGTCGCCGATGCGAACGCCGACGACTTTGCCGCCCTCGATCAGAGCCTCCACGGCCGGGAACTCGCAGAAGATGTCGACGCCCAGCGCTTCGACCTGCGGCGCCAACCAGCGCACCAAACGTCCGAGCGAAGCGACATATTTCCCGCGGTTGTCGAGCATCGGCGGGATGGGCATCGAGAACTTGCCGTTCTTGGTCAGCCAGAGCAGCTTCTCCTGCTTGACCTCGCCTTCGAACGGCGCTTCGTGCCAAGTCTCGGGGAGCAATTCCTTGAACGCTCGCGGGTCGACGACCGCGCCAGAGAGCGCGTGGCTGCCGATCTCCTTGCCCTTCTCGAGCACCGCGATCGAGACCTCGAGCTTGTCCTTCGCGGTGGCGTTGTGCTGCTTCAGCAGACGCGCCAGATGGTAGGCGCCGGCCAGGTTCGCCGGGCCCGCACCGACGAAGAGAACGTCGATATCGAGCTTTTCGCGGGCAATCTCGCTGCTCTCCGGCATCGTTCCAAACTCCCGTCGTATAAGGGTTTCCGGCTTGTTGTCGCGCTGGAATCGTAACACTTCTCGGTGCCGAGCCTTGACAACCGCCGCGGGTGAACGGCTATAGTCCCCGCACGATGACCGTGCGCGCTCTTGCCCTCTCTGCTTTGCCCGCCCTCTCGGCGTGGCATTGGCATGGCGCGCATTCCCTCTTCTAGGTCGGGCGCGTCCCGGCCCTAGTGGATCCGGGACGAGAGGCTGCCAGAGAGCGGACACCTCAATTCTCCTTCCGGATCCGGAAGGAGTTTTTGTTTGCAACAAAGTGGTGATGCGACCCTGATCGCGACCCTGACCGAGGCGCCCAGCGCCTCGGGTGAGGAACTGTCGCGCCTCCCGGCCGGGACGGCCTGGCTCGAGGTGCGGGGCGATCTGGTCGGCGAGCTCGATCCCGACTGGCTGCGGGAGAGATTCGCCGGGCGGCTGCTCTTCACGCTGCGCAGTCGAGACGAGGGTGGGGCGTTCGACGGTAGCGCCGACGAGCGGAGAACGCGACTCACGGCGGCGGCATCGCGGTACGACCTGGTCGACCTGGAAGGCGTTCGGGATCGCGATCCGCGGTTGTTGGCCGCGATCGATCCGGAGCGCCGCGTGATCTCGTGGCATGGCCCGGCGAGCGACCTATCGGCGCTACGAGAGCGCTTCGCTCAACTGTCCACGATCCCGGCGTCGATCTACAAGCTGGTTCCCGGCGCTGAGTCGGCCGGCGAGGAGCTCGCTCCGTTGGCGCTGCTCAAGTCGCTCGGCCGCGCGGATCTGGTGGCTTTCGCATCCGGACGGCTGGGAGCATGGACTCGACTGGTGGCGCCGCGGTTGGGTGCCGCGCTGGTCTACGGTGCGGCGAGCAGAGCGCCAGGGGCCCCAGGGCAACCGACCCTGCAGCAGCTCGTGGATGACTTCGGGCTGCCGCGTTTGCGGTCGGCGACGGCGCTGTGTGGAGTCGTGGGCGACCCGGTCGAGCACTCGCTCTCGCCGCGCCTGCACAACGCGCTCTACCGCGAGCTCGGTGTCGAGATGGTGTATCTACCGCTGTGGGTGCCATCGTTCGGCAACTTCTGGCTCGAGGTGGTGGAGAGCGGCAGTCTGGAGATCCTCGACCTCCCTTGGAAGGGTCTGAGCGTCACCGCTCCGCACAAGGCCGCGGCTCTCGCCGTCGCTGGCGCGGCGAGCCCGCTGGCCGATCGGGTCGGCGGAGCCAACACCTTGGTGCACAACGGCGAGGTCTGGGAGGCGGAGTCGACCGACCCGGCGGGAGTTGTCGGCGCACTCCGCGCGCGGGGTGTGGCGCTCGAGGGACGGCGAGCCGCCGTGCTCGGGTCCGGAGGCGCCGGGCGCGCGGCGGCGGTGGCTCTGCAGGTGGCCGGCGCGCGGGTCTCGCTGGTCAATCGAGGTGGCCCGCGAGGGCTCGCGGCCGCGGCGGACCTCGGCCTGCCGCTCACCGCGTTCGAGACCTTCGATCCGTCGGGATTCGAAATTGTGGTGAATGCGACGTCCTTGGGGCGCGAGGGCCAGGTTTCGGTCGCCGCCGATCGCCTCTCTCCGAGGGCGGTGCTGATCGACATGGTGTACGACGAGCAGGTCACGCCTTCCGTTGCCGAAGCTCGACGGCGGGGGATCACCGCGATCGACGGGCGCGAGATCCTGCTCTTTCAGGGCCTCGAGCAGTTTCGCCTGATGACCGGGCGCGAAGCCCCGCTCGAGGTCGCGCGGCGCGCACTCGGGCTCGAGGTGCCGGCGTGAGAATCTCCGCCGCTCTGCCCGCGGGCGTTACCGCGCTCTTCTTCGAGGCAGCCGCGGCACGGCGGGCACTCGAGTCTCGCTGGGTAGCCCGGCTCGAGGCCGCTGGGTTCAGCGAAGCGCTGCTGCCGATTCTCGACTTCGCGGATCCCTACGAGGTCCTCCTGCCGACCCGCGGGCGGGGCGAGGTCTATCGCTTCGTCGATCGTGGGGGCGAGCTGCTGGTGCTCCGCGCCGATTTCACGCCGATGTTGGCCCGGCTTCTGGCGCCGATGCTGCCAGGTCTCGACGTCCCCCTGCGTTTGTTTTATCGCGGCGATGTAGTGCGCTGCGCCGAGGAGCGTCCGGGTCGCATGCGCGAGTTCTACCAGCTTGGCGCCGAGTGGATCGGCGCTCCCGGAGCCGCCGGAGAAGCGGGCGAACACGAGATGCTGAGGCGTTTCCTCGATTTGCTGGCCGCGGGCAACGGCGAGGACACGCGGGTGGTCCTGGGCTTCGCCGGGGCCCTGGACGAGTTGTTGTTGAACTGTGGGCAGGATCCTGTGGCGCTCGCCGCGGCAGTGGCCCGCCGGGAACGGGGCTTGGCGCGAGCGGCCGATCCAGTCCTTGCCGAAGTGGTCGAGTGCGGTGTTCCCGTGCGCTCCGCCGCCCTGGGCTCGGCCGCGGAGAAGCTCGACGCAACCCTGGACTTGGCGCGGGTGCTGCGGAGCGAGTTTCCGGGTCTCTCGGTAGAGGTCGATTTAGCGGATTTCGCCGGACACGTCACCGATCCGAGGCTGGCGGCGCTGATGCCAGGAGCTGCCTACTACGACGGGCTGATGTATCGCGCCTACGTCGGCGGCGCCACCCTGCCGGCGGGATCCGGCGGACGCTATGACGGGCTCTTTCGCCGGCTCGGCGCCGACGTGTCCGCGGCCGGTTTCTCTCTCGGCTTGGATCGCCCGGCGGGCGGAGGTCTCGGATGAGAGGCGAGCAGGCATTGCGTGTCGCCTTGCCGAAGGGCCGCAATTTCGACTCCGCCGTGGCGGCGTTGCGCGGAGCGGGCCTCGACTTGCCGGGCATCGACGTCGACAGTCGGCGTCTGGTTCTCGCCTATCCGGCCGACGGTGTCGAAGTCCTGCTGCTCAAAGACTGGGACCTGCCGCGCTACGTCGAGCAAGGCGTCGCCGACTGCGGCGTAGTGGGGAGCGACGTGCTCGAAGAAGTGGATGGCGATCTCCTCGTGCCGGTGCGACTTCAGGCCGGCGGCTCGCGGCTGTCGCTGATCGGCCACCCCGGTACGTTGCCGGCCCCCGGGCAGCAGGTCCGTTTGGCCACCAAGTTCCTCACCATCGCGCGCAACTATCTCGCGACGACTCCCTGGAGCGCCGAAGTCGTGGAGCTTCGCGGGTCGCTCGAGCTCGCTCCATTGCTCGACCTGGCGGAGGTCGCGCTCGACATCGTGCAGACGGGACGGACCCTGCGCGAGCACGGCTTGGTCGAGCTTCAGCGAGTCCGCGATGTGACGCCCTGCCTGGTGGTGAACCGCTCCGCGTATCAACGCCAGCGGGCGCGGTTGAATGACCTGTTTACGCGGCTGGAGCAGGCCGGGGTGGCGGCGTGACCGGCCTGGGCAGTCGCGGCTTGACGATCGTTCAGGCAGAGACTGCGGCTGGCCGTCGCGCGCTCGCCAGGTTGGCGGACCGCGGCGGCGCGGTTCTCGATCGCGCCACCCAGCGCGCGGCGGGCAGGATCGTCGAGGCCATTCGCCGCCACGGCGATCGCGCGTTGCTCGAATCGGTGGCTCGTTTCGACGGTGTCGAGCTGGTGGACGCCGAAAAGCTTCGCTTGAGTCCCGGAGAGTGTGACCGCGGCTGGACGAATCTGCCGGCGGGTTTTCGCGCGGCGATCGAAAGCGCCATCGCGTCGGTCGAGCGTTATCACGCCTTGCAGGCGCACGCCGGGTTCCGCCTGGAGCACGAGGGTGTGACGCTCGAGGAGCGCCGAGCGCCGCTTCGCCGCGTCGGGCTGTACGTGCCGGGCGGCAGAGCGGTGTACCCGTCGAGCGTCGTGATGACGGTGGTGCCAGCGCGCGCGGCAGGGGTCTCGGAGATCGCGGTGGCGACGCCACCTCGGGCCTATGAGGAAAGCGCCGCGCTGCGCTACACCCTCGAGCGTCTCGGAGTCCGCGAGATCTGGGGCATGGGCGGCGCGCACGCGGTGGCGGCGTTTGCTTATGGCACTGAGAGCATTGCGCGCGTCGACAAGATTCTCGGGCCGGGAAACGCCTGGGTGACCGCGGCGAAGCGTGCCGTTGTGGGCGCCGTGGCGATCGATGGTATCGCGGGCCCGAGCGAGGTCGTCATCGTGGCGGATCGCGGCCAGGACGCCGGCCTGGTCGCGGCCGATCTGCTGGCGCAGGCAGAGCACGATCCGCGCGCGGCGGCAATCCTGGTGACCGACGGTAGAGAGCTTGCGCAGCGGGTTAGTGAGGAACTCGAACGCCAGCTCGAAACTCTGCCTACGGCCGCGACCGCTCGACAGGCCCTGGAAGTGTTTGGTCTGGCGGTTCTGGTGGAGGACTTGCGCTCCGCGGTGCCGGTCGTCGATGCGATCGCGCCCGAGCATTTACAGTTGCTCGGGCCAGTCGCGGAAAGCCTGGTCGACTCGTTTCAGAACGCGGGTGCGATCTTTCTCGGTCCCTTCACGCCGGAAGTCTTTGGCGACTATGTCGCCGGTCCGAGCCATGTCCTCCCGACCTGTGGCACGGCGCGCTTCGCCTCGGCCCTGGGGGTCGAGGACTTCGTCCGCCGGAGCCATGTCATCCGCTGCACGCCGGCGGCCGCGGTGCGCCTGGCGGGGCCCGCTGCGCTCTTGGCCGACGTCGAAGGGTTGCCGGCCCACGCCAGTGCCGCCAGGAGGCGAGCATGAAGGCCGACACGGAGGGCACCGCGGGATCGGGCATCGACCCAGTGACCTTCGTGCGCCCGGAGCTGCGTGCTTTGAAGCCCTACCACCTCGACCTCGCGCCTTGCGCCCACAAGTTGGATCAGAACGAGGTGCCCTGGGACTTGCCGCGCCGGCTGAAGCGTGCGATCGCCGAGGCGCTGGTCGAACGCGACTGGGCGCGCTATCCAGACTTCCACGCCGACGTGCTGCGCGAGCGCCTGGGAGCAGCGTACGGCTGGCCGGCGGCGGGCGTGTTGGTGGGCAACGGCTCGAACGAGCTGCTCGGAGTCGCTCTCGAGGCTCTGACGCCGATCGGTGGCGAGGTGCTCGGCGTCGAGCCCAGCTTCGGCCTCTATCCCGCCTTGGTGCGCAAGAGCGGTGGCGCGCTGCGCGGGGTGCGCGCCGCGAGCGATATGAGGCTGCCGCTCGAAGCGCTCGAACGCGAGATCGAGCGCGACCCGACGCGTCCTGTTCTGCTCTGTACCCCGAACAATCCGACCGGCGCCGCGGCCACGCCGTGCGAGGTCGAGCGCCTCCTCGAGCGGCTGCGCGCTCCGTTACTACTCGACAATGCGTATGGCGAGTTCTGCAACCACGACTATCTGCCGCTCCTCCACGTCCACCCGCACTTGGTGATCTTCCGCACGTTCTCCAAGGCTTGGTCGCTGGCCGGCTTGCGCCTCGGTTATCTACTTGCCGATCCGCGACTGGTCGAACAACTACTGAAGATCAAGCTGCCGTACAACCTCGGTCACGGAACCGCGATTGCCGGGGCGCAGGTGCTCGCGGCCAGAGACGTGGCGGAGCGGCGGGTTCGCGTGCTGCGCGGTCGCCGGAGCCAATGGGCGGCGATGCTCGCCGATGCGGGCCTCCAGGTGTTTCCGTCGGAAGCGAACTTCATCTTGGTTCGACATCAGGCGAGCGAGCGTCTGCGTGACGGTCTCGAAGCGCGCGGCATTCGCGTCCGCGATGTCGGCGGGTACGTTGGCCTGACGGGCTGCCTGCGGGTGAGCGTTGGCGATGGTCGCTCGCTGCGGGCGGTGCGGCGGGCACTGAGCGAAATCGGGAGGGGAGTGTCGTGAACGAGATCGACTTGCAGACGCGGCGTGGCCGGTTGGAACGATCGACTCGAGAGACCAGCATCCGGCTGGAGCTCGATTTGGCTGGCGGCCCGCGCCGGATTGCGGTTCCGGACGGATTCTTCGGCCACATGCTGGAAGCCTTGACCACTCACGCTGGGCTGGGCATCGAGCTCGAGGCCAAGGGGGACACTCACGTCGATCTGCATCACACGGTCGAGGACACCGGGATCGCGCTTGGCGAGGCGTTGACGCAAGCGCTCGGCGAACGCCGCGGCATCGAGCGTTTTGCCCATGCTTATGCCCCGCTCGATGAGGCTCTGGCGCGGGCGGTGATCGATCTCTCGGGGCGCGGCTTCTTCGTCTACTCGGCTCCGCCCGAGATCGCGGCGAGTTGGGTGACCGCGCAGTTCCCGTTCACCCTGGTGGCGGATTTCTTTCAAGCCTTCGCGGATCGCGGACGGCTGACCCTGCATCTCGACATCCTGACGGCGCGCAACCCCCACCACGCGGCGGAGGCCGCTTTCAAGGCCGTGGCGCTGGCCTTGCGACGCGCGGTCGCGACGCGTGCGGCAGGCTCGTCAGGTGAGGCCGACATTCCGAGCACCAAGGGGAGCTTGGTCTCGTGAGCGGAGCAGCAGCCCCGCGGGCGACGATCGTCGACACCGGGATCGGCAACCTGGGCAATCTCGAACGCGCCGTGCGGTCGTTGGGGGTGCCGGTCGCAACCAGCCTCGACCCAGGGCTCATCGCCGACTCGCCATGCCTGCTCCTGCCGGGCGTCGGCGCCTTCCGGCCGCCCCGAGAGCGCTTGCGGGGTGCGCTCGAAGAGGCGCTCCGAGCGGCGCTCGCTCGAGGCGCGTGGGTCCTCGGCATCTGTGTGGGCTACCAGTTGCTGTTCGAATCGGGAGAGGAGTTCGGCACTACCGACGGTCTGGCATTGCTGCCGGGCTCTGTCGCCAGCTTGCCGGCTTCGGTTTCACTCCCGCACATCGGCTGGAATCGTTTGCACGTGCGCCAGGCCGGCCATCGACTCATGCGTGGGCTCGCGGACCGCTCCTACCTGTATTTCGTACACAGCTTTGCCCCGCGCCGGGTGCCCGCAGAGATGGTCGTGGCCTCGTGTCTGCACGGTGTGGACTTTCCGGCCGTGGTGGCGCGAGACCGCGTGATGGGAACCCAGTTTCACCCCGAGAAGAGCGGCGCCGCAGGTCTCCGGGTGCTCGCCAACTATTTGAGCCTGGCTCTTGGAGATCTCGATGGAACTGCTGCCGGCAATTGATCTTCGACGCGGCGATGTGGTGCGGCTGCGCCGCGGACTGGAAGGCGAGCACAGCGTGTACGCGGCGGATCCGGTGACCACCCTGAGGGAATTCGCCCGCGCCGGGGTGCGCCGCGCGCACATCGTGGACCTCGATGCCGCGTTTGGCGAGCCGCCGCAGCGTGAGCTGCTGTCACGGATGCTGGCGTCGCGGGAACGCCCGGCCCTACAGCTTGGCGGCGGCATGCGGAACGCCGACGCGGTGGCCTGGGCCTTGGAGTCGGGTTGCGAGCGCGCGGTCGTCGGCTCCCTGGTGGCGCTCGATCCGTACGCTTTCAGCGAGCTGGCCGAGCGCTTTCCCCTGCGCCTGGTTCCGGCTCTCGATATCGATCGCGGTCGGGTGCGGGTCGCCGGATGGACGAGCGACGCCGTGCTCAGTCTGGAGGAGATCTGTGATTCCCTGCGCGGGCTGCCCTGCGCGGCAGTCCTGGTCACCGATATTTCGCGCGACGGTACGCTCGAGGGCGCGAACCTCAGACTGGCGCGCGACGTTGCCCGCGCCAGCGGCCTGCCCGCTCTGCTCTCCGGCGGCGTCGGAACGCTGCGCGAGCTGCGTGCGGCGACCAAAGTGCCCGGGATCGCGGGTGCGGTGGTCGGTAAGGCGCTGTGGGAGGGCACGTTCTCCCTCGGCGAAGCGCTGGCGGCGTGTCATCGGGAGATCTCGTCATGAGTCGGTCGCCGAACGCGGCGACGGACTCGAGCGAGGCACCGAATGGAGCGGCGAGTGGAGCTCGAGGCGAGACCGATCTGGCCTGCCGGGTGATTCCTTGCCTCGACGTCGCAGGAGGCCGCGTCGTCAAGGGCGTGCGCTTCGAGGATCTCCGCGATCAGGGCGATCCCGCCGAAGCTGCCACGCGCTACGCCGCGGATGGCGCCGACGAGATCGTGTTCCTGGACATCGCCGCGGCAAGCGAGCGCCGGGGTACGGAGCTCGATTGGGTCCGCCGAACCGCCGAGCGAGTCTTCATACCGCTCACCGTGGGCGGCGGCGTGCGCAGCGTCGACGACGCGCGGGACCTGCTTCTCGCGGGGGCGGACAAGGTCGCCGTGAACTCGGCGGCTGTCGCGCGCCCCGAGTTGCTCGCGGATCTCGCGAGCCGCTTCGGGGCCCAGTGCGTGGTGCTCTCGGTCGATGCGCGTCGCGGTCCGGGCGGATGCTGGGAGGTGTTCGTCGAAGGCGGGCGGCGCCCCACCGGCCTCGACGCTCTCGAGTGGATCGAAGGCGCGATCGTGCTCGGTGCCGGTGAGGTCCTGCTCACCAGCATCGATGGCGACGGAACGCTGGCGGGCTACGATCTGGAACTGTTGGCCGCGGCGAGTGCGAGGGTTTCGGTGCCGGTCATTGCCTCCGGTGGAGCGGGGACGCTCGAGCACTTGGCGGAGGCGCTCCAAGCGGGGGCTGCCGCCGTGCTAGCCGCTTCGATCTTTCACCAACGCCGGCACAGCATCCCGGAAGCCAAACGCTTCCTCGCCGCGCGCGGCTTCCGGGTGCGAGAGGAGACCGCGTGAGTCTCGCCTTGGATATTTCGCAGTTGCGCTTCGACGACCGAGGGTTGCTCCCAGTGGTGGTACAGGACATCGCGAGCGGCGCCGTGCTGATGGTCGCCTTCGCCGACCGTGAAGCGGTGGAGCGCACCCTCGCGAGCGGACAAGCTTGGTTCTGGAGCCGCTCGCGCCGCGCCCTTTGGCGGAAAGGCGAGACCTCGGGCAATAGCCTGACGGTGCGCGAGGTGCGCGCCGATTGCGACGGAGACACGCTGCTCTGCCGCGTGGATCCGGTGGGGCCGACCTGCCACACGGGGGAGCGAACGTGCTTCGGTACGAGCGACTCGAGCTTGGAGCCGACCCTCGAGCTCGGCTGGTTGAAAGGCATCATCGCCGAGCGCCGCGCTGCCGCGCCTGATTCGAGCTACACCGCACGCTTGTTCGCGGAAGGTCTCCCGAAGATGGCTCAGAAGGTGGGCGAGGAGGCGGTCGAGACCGTGGTTGCCGCGCTCGCGGAAGGATCGGCCGGCAGCGCCGAGCGCGTAGCGAGCGAGGCGGCCGACCTATTGTTCCACCTCCTTGTGCTGCTCGAAGCGCGCGGCGTCGATGCGGCGCTGGTCGGGAGCGAGCTTCGCCGGCGTCACCTCGCGTCCGTCGAGCGGGAGGCCGTCGCGTGACCGGTGTGGCGACCCAGGCCACGCCGACTGGCAGGCACGCGATCGCACACGTCCGTGAGTTCCTTGGCGACAGCGTGACGCCGCTGGCGCTCTATCGGCGGCTCGCCGAGCTCTCGCCGGTGCGCTTTCTCTTGGAGAGCGTCACGGGCGGCGAACAGGTCTCCCGGTTCAGTTTCCTCGGCGCGGCCCCGCGCAAGCTGTACCGTCTCTATCCCGACCGGCTGGAGGTCCAGGATACCGGCGCCGGTTCGGGAGACCGAGTCCGTCTTCCCGGAGTGCCGCTCGCAGCGCTCGAGCGCGTGCTGGGCTCGGTCCGTTCAGGCGATGGACCGGTGCCCTTCGCCGGCGGCTTCGTCGGATTCTTCGGCTACGACTTGATTCGCTTGATCGAGACGCTGCCAAACCGCCCGCCGGATCCCTTCGACCTGCCGGTCGCCGTCATCGGTCGCTTCGATACGGTCCTGGCGGTCGATCACGCGCGGCAGCGGGTGCTCGCGGTCGCGAACGAAATCGAGGGGGAAGTGAGCCAGGAGCAAGCCAACGCCGATCTCGACCGAATGGCCGAGCTCCTGCGCGGTGGCGTGACCGAGCACGCGGCATCAATGCCGCGGGGGACGATAGTCGCCGCGGACCTCGGACCCGCGAGCCTCAGCGGCGAGCAGTATCGGGCCGCGGTGGAGCGCGCCAAGGAACACATCGCTGCGGGAGACATCTTTCAAGTCGTGCTGGCGCGACGCTGGAAGACCCGAGACGCCCCGGCTCCACTGTTGCTCTACCGCGCGCTGCGCGCGGTGAACCCGAGTCCCTACATGGTCCTGCTCGAGCTTCCCGACGTCGCGCTGGTAGGGGCCTCGCCGGAGATGCTGGTGCGCAAGAGCGGCCGCCGCGCCGAAACCCGGCCGATCGCCGGCACCCGCCCGCGCGGCCAGGACGCGGAATCGGATCGCGCCCTGGCGGCGGATCTGCTCGCCGACGAGAAGGAGCGCGCCGAGCACGTCATGCTGGTCGATCTCGGGCGCAACGACCTCGGGCGAGTGGCGACCGCGGGAGGCGTCAAGGTCGAGACCTTCATGGAGATCGAGCGCTATAGCCATGTGATGCACATCGTCTCGAGCGTCGCCGCTGAGCTGCCAGAGAAGACCACCGCGCTCGACGCGCTGCTCGCGTGCTTTCCCGCCGGTACGGTCTCGGGCGCGCCCAAGATCCGCGCCATGCAGATCATCGACACGCTCGAACCCGAAGCGCGCGGCCCGTATGCCGGCGCCGTGGGCTACGCCTCGTTCAGCGGCGACCTCGACACCTGCATCACGATCCGCACCCTGGTGGTGCGCAACGGCGAGACCTCGGTCACTGCAGGGGCCGGAATCGTGGCCGACTCGGACCCCGCGACCGAAGAGCGCGAGACCGAAAATAAAGCCGCGGCTCTCCTGCAGGCGGTCGCGCTCGCCCGTGCGCTCGAGGCGGAGGAGCGGTGATGAGCGACGCAGCTCTCCTGGTGATCGACAACTACGACTCGTTCACCTACAACCTGGTGCAGCTGCTCGCCGCCGCCGGAGCGACGGTCGAAGTGGTCCGCAACGACGCCGAGAGCGTCGATGCGTTGCTCGGCCGTCGACCGCGCGGCATCGTCGTTTCACCGGGCCCCGGGCGACCCGAGGACGCCGGCGTCTGTCTCGGGCTACTCGCGCGGCGCCCGGCAATGCCGATCCTCGGCGTCTGTCTCGGGCATCAAGCGCTGGGGGCGGCGTTCGGCGCCACCGTGGACCGCGCCGACCGTCTGATGCACGGCAAGACATCGTCCGTCCGTCACGATGGGCAGGGAGTGTTCGCGGGCCTGCCGGAGCCCTTCGTCGCGACCCGGTACCACAGCCTGGAGGTGCGAGAGGATACGCTCCCGAGCGAGCTCGAACCCTGCGCCTGGAGCGAGGACGGAACGATGATGGCGCTGCGGCACCGCGAGCTCCCGTACCATGGCGTTCAGTTCCATCCGGAGTCCGTCCTGACCACGGACGGGCCGCGGCTCCTGTCCAACTTTCTCTCCCTGTGTGCCCGATGACGATTGAACTGCCGTCGCCTCCCGAGTCTCTCGCTCTCCTCGCTCCCCTCGCTCCGGGCGCCGCGCTGCGCCGCGTGATGGCAGGAGAAGACCTCTCGCGAGCGGAGATGGAGTCGCTCTTCGGTCAGCTCATGGACGGCAAGCTCAGCGACGCCATGAAGGCGGCCTTGCTCGTGGCGCTGGCGATGAAGAGTGAGTGTGCCGCCGAGATCGCCGGAGCAGCGTCGGCGATGCGACAGCGGGTGGTGCGAATCCCGCATCGCCAGGAGTCCATCGTCGATACTTGCGGGACCGGCGGCGACGGCAAGGGCACTTTCAACATTTCGACCGCCGCGGCCTTGGTCGCGGCGGCCGCCGGCGCCAAGGTCGCGAAGCACGGCAACCGCTCCGTCTCGAGCCGCTCAGGCAGCGCCGACGTGCTGGCGGCGCTCGGTGTCGACATCGAAGCCACTCCCGAGCGCGCCGGCCAGGCGCTCGACGAGATCGGTATCGCATTCTTGTTCGCGCCCCGCCTGCATCCCGCGATGCGCGAGGTCATGCCGGTACGCCGCGAGCTCGGCGTGCGAACGGTGTTCAACGTGCTCGGTCCGCTGACCAACCCGGCGGGCGCGCGGCGGCAGGTGATGGGCGTGTACTCGGAGTCGCTGGTCGAGATCGTGGGCGAGGTGCTGGCTCAGCTCGGGAGCGAACATGCTTTGGTGGTGCATGGAAGCGATGGGCTCGACGAGATCACGCTCACCGGACCCACTCGGGTCGCGGAAGTGCGGCACGGGCGGGTCGAAGTGCGGACGGTCCGTCCGGAGGACTTTGGCGTGCCGGCGGTGCCGCTGGAAAAGCTTCTGGGCGGAGACCCGGAGCACAATGCCGGCCAACTGCGGGCGGTGCTCGACGGCGAGGCCGGCCCGCTCTCCGACGTGACGGCGGTCAACGCCGGTGCTGCACTCTACGCCGCGGGTCTAGCCGCGAATCTACTCGAGGGATTCGAGCGCTCACGGCAGGCGATCGCTTCCGGCGCCGCGGCGGCCAAGCTCGAGCAGCTGCGGGCGTTTCGCCGATGAGCGACATCCTCGATCGCATCGTGGCGCGGCGGCGCCAGGAATTCGGCGTGCCGCCGCCACTGGCCAAGAGCGTGGGGCGATCTCCCCTGGCAGCGCACGAAAACCCCTTCCTGGCGGCACTCACGAGAGCCCGGGGTCGTGCAGTGATCGCCGAGGTGAAGCTCGGTTCTCCTCGAATCGGCTCCCTGGTAGGCAGAATCGATCCGGAGGCGACCGCGAGGTCGTACGCGAAACACGGTGCAGTCGCCCTTTCGATCGTAGTCGAGCCCGACTTCTTCCACGGCAGCTTTGAGCTTCTGACCCGATGCAAGGCCGCGTGCGGCCTGCCCACGATCGCCAAGGACTTCGTCGTCCACCCAGAGCAGTTCGAGCGCGCGAAAGCAGCCGGAGCCGACGCCATCCTCTTGATCGCATCGATGCATGCAGCGAACAGCCTCGTCGAGCTCGCGCAAATGGCGCGGGGCATGGGGCTCGCGCCACTGATCGAGACGCACGATCGCTTCGATGTCCAGAAGCTCGAAGTTGCAGAGTGGGAGATGGTCGGCATCAACAACCGAAACCTGAAGACCTTCGCGGTCGACCTCGAGAATTCCATGGACTTGGTCAAGGGAATTCCGAAACGCGCGGAGGGCGCCGAGAGCACGCTCAAGGTCGCCGAGAGCGGCATCCGCACCGGCTACGAGGTCAGCCGGCTTGCAGCCGCCGGATTCGACGCATTCCTGATCGGCGAGACCTTTCTGCTATCCCCCGATCCGGGTGCGGCTCTGGCCCGTTTGTTGGATGAAGCGCGCCAATGATCGCGAAAGTGAAAATTTGCGGCATCACCAACCCACGCGACGCCAGGGCAGCTGCCGATGCAGGAGCGTCTTTTCTCGGGCTCAACTTCTACCCCAGAAGCCCGCGCTTCATCGACGCGACGCGAGCGTGCGAGATTGCCGACGCCGTACGCGGGCAGGTCAAGCTGGTCGGCGTGTTCGTGAATTCGACCGCCGAGGAAGTAACGGCTATCGACCAGCGGGTCGGACTCGACCTGCTGCAGTTTCACGGCGACGAGTCGCCGGCTTTCGTGGCGCAGTGGGGACGGCGCGGCTTGCCCGCGGTTCGCTGGCGCGATGCCAACGACGCGCGTCGGGTACGCGAGCATCCTCGCGCCTGGGGTGTCCTGGTCGAGCGGCGCGATGCGGTGCTGTACGGCGGGACGGGAGAAAGCTGGGACTACTCCCAAGTGGCTCCGCTGGCGGCCGAGGTGCGCCTGGTCCTAGCCGGAGGCCTGGGGCCCGACAACGTCCGCGAGGCGCTGCGCTCGACGCGGGCCTATGGCGTGGACGTCTGTTCGCGGGTCGAAAGCGCGCCGGGAATCAAGGATGAAAGGTTGATGCGACTTTTGATGGAGGAGATCGTCTGATGGCACGTGCAGCCACTCTCCCGGACGCGCGCGGACACTTTGGTCCGTACGGCGGCCGGTTCGTTCCCGAAACGTTGATGGCACCGCTGCAGGAGCTCGCCGCGGCGTATGACAAAGCAAAACGCGACCAGCGGTTCGTGAAGCGCCTCGACAACCTGCTCTCGCACTATGCAGGTCGGCCGACTCCGCTGTACTTCGCCGAGCGGCTGACCCGCGAGCTCGGCGGGGCGCGGATCTATCTGAAACGCGAAGACCTGCTCCACACTGGCGCGCACAAGATCAACAACGCCCTCGGGCAAGCCCTGCTCACCGAGCGCATGGGCAAGCGCCGAGTGATCGCGGAAACCGGCGCCGGCCAGCACGGAGTCGCGACCGCCACCGTGGCCGCCCTGCTGGGACTCGAATGCCGCGTGTACATGGGCGCCGAGGACATGCGGCGCCAGCGCTTGAACGTCGAGCGCATGCGCCTGCTCGGTACCGAAGTGACCAGCGTCGATTCGGGCAGTCGCACGCTCAAAGACGCGATCAACGAGGCGATGAGGGACTGGGTGACCAACGTGCGCGGCACGCACTACATCTTGGGCTCGGTGCTCGGGCCGGATCCGTTCCCGCGCATGGTGCGGGACTTTCATCGGGTGATCGGCGAGGAGACCCGGCGACAGCTCCGCAAGGAGACCGGCAGAGCGTGGCCTGACCTCGCGATCGCCTGCGTTGGCGGCGGAAGCAACGCCATTGGCTTGTTCTCGGCCTTCCTGGCTGAGCCCGCGGTGAGACTGATCGGCGTCGAGGCGGGCGGTCGTGGAGTAGAGCTCGGTGAGCACGCGGCGCGGTTCGACGGCGGCCATGCAGGCGTGCTGCACGGCACCCGCACGATGGTGCTCCAGGATGACGACGGCCAGGTGGCGACTACGCATTCAGTGTCCGCCGGGCTGGACTACCCCGCGGTCGGCCCGGAGCACGCGTTGCTCTGCGATGCCGGGCGCGTCGAGTACACCCGAGCGAGCGACGAGGAGGCGATCGCTGCCTTCCACCTGCTGGCGCGGACGGAGGGCATCCTCCCGGCGCTCGAGAGCGCGCATGCGATCGTCGAAGCGACGCGGCGGGCGCCGCGGCTGGCGAAGAGCAAGGTGATGGTGGTGAATCTCTCCGGACGTGGCGACAAGGATCTCGACACGGTGCGAGAGTTCACGAGCGGGCTGGCCGGGCTGGCTCGATGACCGTTCTGGATCAAGCCTTCGCCCGTTGTGCTGCCGAAAAACGCGCGGCGTTCGTCCCCTACATCACCGCCGGGGACCCGAGTCTCACGACCACGGTCGAGCTGGTGCGGGTGCTGGCCGAGAACGGCGCCGACGTGATCGAGCTGGGTGTCCCGTTCTCGGATCCCATCGCCGATGGCCCGGTGAACCAGCGCGCCGCAGCGCGAGCGCTGGCGGCGGGTACCACGATGTCAGGCGTCCTCGACGCCGTCTCGCGCTGCCGTCGCGCGGTCGAGGTGCCGATCGTGCTGTTTACCTACTTCAATCCGATCCATGCTCGCGGGATCGAACGCTTCGCTGAGCAGGCGCAGGCGTCGGGAGTAAGCGGCGTGCTGTGCGTCGACTTGCCGGTCGAGGAGGCGGAGGACGTGGTGCCCGTCTTTCGTGGCCGTGGGCTCGACGCGGTATTTCTGCTCGCACCGACCAGCACCGCCGAACGGCGCAAGCGCGCCGGAGTATGGTCCTCGGGATTCGTCTACTACGTCTCGCGGACCGGGACGACCGGTGAACGGGCCGAAATTCCGGCGACGCTCGAGAGTGAGGTGAAGGCGGTCCGCAAGAGCACGCGGCTTCCGGTCGCGGTGGGCTTCGGTATTTCGACGCCGGCGCAGGTGGCGGCGGTGGGCCGGGTCGCCCAGGGAGTGGTCGTCGGCAGCGCGCTGGTACGAGTCGTTGAGGAGCACGGAGCGTCGCGGGAGCTGTCTTCAGTCCTGGCGGCGCGCATGCGGGAGTTGTCGGCGCCCCTGCATCGGCGGCGTTGAACGGGGACGGCTGACAGGAGATCTCGAAATGAAGCTCGAACGCACGATCTCGACCACCACGCATGGCCGCTATCTAGTCGAGGTTCCAGAGGGCAGCGGGCCGCATCCCCTTCTGGTGGGATTTCACGGCTATGCCCACAACGCCGACATGCACTTGGAGGAGATGCGCTCGATTCCCGGCGCCTCGGATTGGGCGCTGTGCTCGGTGCAGGCACTGCACCGCTTCTACGACCGGCGGAGCGAGGTGGTGATCGCGAGCTGGATGACCCGCCAGGATCGTGAGCTTGCGATCGCCGACAATGTGGCCTACGTGCGCGCCGTGGTCGAGGCGTTGCACCGCGAGCCGTGGTTTGGCGGCCCCTTGGTCTACCTGGGCTTCTCGCAGGGCGTCGCCATGGCCTACCGCGCGGCGGCCGGGACCCGCCCCCTGGCGAGCGCCGTGATCGCCCTCGCCGGCGACGTCCCGCCAGACGTTCTCGAGACGGGTATGGTCGCTTTCCCGCAGGTCCTGACGGCGACGGGAACGAAGGACGAGTGGTATACCCCCGCTCGGCTCGAGGAGGACAGCGCGAGCCTTGGTCGTCTCTCTGTGCGAGTGGAGAGGCTCATCTTCGAGGGCGGACACGCGTGGACTGGGGAGTTTCGAGCCCGTGCGGGCGAATTCCTGGCGCTCCAGCGACAGAGCCTCGTCACCGGCTAGACGTTTCGCCGCGTCACCGCCGGAGAGGCACTCGATAGAATGCCGGCGATGGCCCGTCCTTCGATCGATTCTCCTCGGCGCATCCTGATCGGCGCAGTCGCTGGAGGGATGGCCGTATTCCTGCTCGGTTGGCTCGGCGCGCGCCGGGTGCTGCCCGAGTGGCGCACTGCCCGGCTTCCCGAGCCCGCCGTCGCAGAATCGCGATTCACCGAGCTCTTGCAGGTCTCGGGGCTGCCGGCAAGGCCCGACAGCCGTCCGCGCGCGGTGCTGGGCAGCGACGCGAAGGTTCTGGCCGCAGCGTACGCAAACCTCGGCTCGCAGGCGGCCGAATGGCTCGCGCAGAGCGGCTGCGCTCTGCCGATCCAGATCAGCCAGCACAGTGCCCCGCAGCCCGTGGGTTCGCTGCCCAGTGTGCTCACCTTTCAGATCTGCGGTGATCTGCGGCCCTGGCAGGCGCAGATCATGCCCGAGAACTGGTTCCAGTCCGCGGGCCGTCCGTATTTCGACTCGCCCGTGCGAGAGATCGTGCGACGGGTCATCGCGAGCGGCGGGACGGGAGTCGAGCCGCCGCTCGGCAAACCGCAGACCATGATGGTTGCCAACAGCGAGGCCCAAGTGTTCGCGCTGCCCCGCGGACCGGCCGGGGAACCCCAGGAATTCCTCCAAGTCGTCGGATTCCCTGGCCCGGGCGCCGCCGCGACGCGTCTGCCAGGTACCCTCGACGAAGCGACCCGACGCAACCAGATGTTCTCCTGGTCAGGCTTGTTCCTGCGTACGTTTCCCGGGTTTCTGCTCGTCGTCGGCGTCGGCGCCCTGTTCGTCGCACTGCTCATCAAGCGGCATCTCGATTTCGTGAACGCGCTCTGGCTTGGGTTGATCGCTCTCGTGGCGACTAGCGGCGCCCTGGGTGAGGCGTCCTCGTCAGGTGGCGTGCTCTCGGCGGCGGGCCTCGGCGTCGTGTGGTTCGGGCGAGCGTTCGCGCTCTTCGTGCTGTGGTCGGCCGCCGAGTCCTGGCTGCGCTCGACGCTGCCCGGTTTCACTACCAGCCTCGACGCCGTGCGCGCTGGGCGCCTGGGGCCCCGGGCCGGTCGCGCCATCCTCGGCGGCTGGGGCATGGGTGCGGGTCTGGCGGGCGTGCAACTCCTGGTCTTCACCTTCGCGGCGCTCGGCAACCTCGTTCATCCCACGGACTCCAGCGTCTCGGTCTCCGTGTTCGCCGGCTCGTCGCCGCTCTATCAGGCGCCGATGCGTGCCGGCTTGGTTGTACTGGCGATCGCCGCATCACGGCGTCTGCTGCCTCTGCGGTGGGCCGTGCCGGCAGCGATCGTTCTCACCGGCCTGGTCCTCGAGATGCCGGGACTGGATCCTTGGCCGGCGGCGCTCGCCGTGTCGCTGCTTACGGGCGCCGTCTTGATCTGGACGCATCAGCTCTTCGGGCTGACCGCTCTCTTGGTCGCGGCGCTCAATACACTTTGTTTGCCGACCGCGGTGTTCGCTGCGGGCCAGCTCGGGTGGATGCGCGGCGGCCTGATTCTCTGCGCGAGCCTCAGCCTGGCGCTGGCGGTGACCGGCGCCGTAGCGCTCGCGTTGCGCGAAGATCCGAACAGCGAACGGGTGGGCGTACCGCGCTTTGTCCGCCGGCTGGAGGACGAGCGCCGGATGCGGTACGAGATGGACTTGCTGGCGCGGATGCAGCTGGGATTGCTTCCCGAGACTCTGCCGGAGATTCCGGGATGGACGATCGCCGCGCGTTCGGTGCTCGCCAACGAAGTGGGCGGCGATCTCTACGATTTCGTGTGGGATGAGCACGGCCGTTTGTGGATCGCGGCGGGCGACGTCTCGGGCCACGGCTTCTCGTGCGCGATCACGCAGGCCATGACCAAGGCCGCGCTCGTCAGTTTGGTCTACTCGGGCACCACGCCGTCCGAGGTTCTGGGTGAGATCGACCGCGTTCTGCGCACGGCAGGAGACGTGCGCAACTTCGCGAGCCTGGTGCTTCTGCGGCTCGATCCAGTGACGGGTGAAGGGGTGATGGCCAATGCGGGTCACCCCTACGCGCTAGTGCGGGGAGCGTCCGGCGTGCGCGAGCTCGCGCTGCCGGGGCTGCCGCTCGGGCGGGGTCCGGCCCGCACCTATCAGGACGCGCCGGTGGCGCTCGCCCCCGGCGAAGCGCTGGTGCTGGCGTCCGACGGCCTGTTCGAGGCGCTGGCGGGCGACGACGAGGTCTATGGCTACGATCGCGCGCGGACCGTGCTCCAGAGCGGCGCCGGCAATGGCGCCCTCGATGTGCTCGAGACGCTGTTTGCGGACTGGACGCGTTTCCGCGGCGGGCGCCCGGCGAGCGACGACACCACGCTCGTCGTGCTGCGCCGGGGCTGACCAACTTCGAAGGAGTAACCGATGGCCCCAATGCCCGAGCTACCGATCGGCGAACGCTTGTCGAGCCGCGAGATCTTCACCGGCCGAGTGTTCGCGTTGAGCAGCGAGCAAGTCCGGTTTCCGAACGGCCATCTCGGCGAGGTCGATCTCATTCGTCACCCGGGAGCCACCTGCATCGTGCCGCTGGCAGAGAACGGCGACGTGCTGTTGATCCGGCAATACCGGCACGCGACAGGGGGCTGGCTGTTGGAGGTTCCGGCGGGTACCTTGAAGCCGGGTGAGCCCCTCGAGGAATGCGCTCATCGAGAACTGGAAGAGGAGTCGGGCTACCGGGCAGCCCGTCTCGAGCCTCTCGGTTTCATCTGGACGACTCCGGGTTTTACCAACGAGCGCATCTGGCTGTATCTGGCGACCGGGCTCGCGCGCTCGGAGCAGAATCTGGATGCGGACGAGAGCCTGACCGTCGAGCGCTGCCCGCTGAGTGAAGCGATCCGCATGGTACGCACCGGAGAGATCTCGGACGCCAAGTCGATGTGCGCGCTGTTTCGCGCGGAAATGCATCTCAAAACAAGCGACGAAATGATTCGATGATGCGGCGAAGCGTTCTTCTGCTCGCCGTCGCGCTCCTGTTCCCGTTCGCGGCGAGGGCCGCGGACCGACCGCCCCCGCAGGGCGTGATTTGCATCGCGCCGTTTCATGCCGAGCCTGGCAGCCCGGGGCTCACCGAGCCCAACATGTCGCAAACAACTTGGGGCCCCTCACTGGACTCGATCTTTGAATTCCGCATCGACGGCAAGTTGCGCGCGACGGTGGGCAATGGTCAGATGGCGATGATTTCGGGGCTGCCGCTGGATCGGCGCATCAAAATCCAGGTTCTGCATGACCAGCGACCCTTCGAAACCGTGTCACTGGATTTTCGCAGCCAGCCCGAGCCGCGAATTTGCCTGTGGCTCTACCCGAGCTACTGGCACTGGATCAACAACACCTGGATCGAGAAGCTCGGCTGCCGCTGCAAGCCTGTAGGCCAGCGGCCCTAGAGCTATTTCCGCCGCCGCAGCAGGTACTCCTGCATGCCTGCCCGCAGCAGGTACGTGGTCTCGACGCGAAAGGCGGGTAGGGCGCGCTCGAGCTCGGGCTGGCGATACCGCGGGGCCGCCGCGGTCGAGGCACCATCCACCGTGGTCTCGAGCGTCTTGGGGTCCAGAATGCGGTAGCGCTGCGGACGGGCCGGCATGTCCTTGTGGGTGGCGACCAACGCCAGGACGATGCCTCCCGGAGCGGTGCACTCGGCGAGGCGTAGCCCGAGAGCCGCCAGGGCTTCGAGACGAAAGTAGTTGAACAAATCCCAGGCCAACACCAGCGTGGCGCCGACCGTCGGCGTGGGCAGCGCGGACGCCAGATCGAGCGCCAGTTGCTCGGGCTCGGCCGCCAGGGCCTGGTCGGGGAGCGAGCGGTAGAGGTCGACGATCTGCAGACGGCAGGCGCGCTCGGAGAAGAACTCGACGTTCGGTCCGAGCGCCGGGCCGAGGTCGAGGAGCAAGGGCCGAGAGCCGCTCGCTGCCTCTCGCTCGAGCTCGCGCAAGGCGGTTTCGAAGGCCAGCGAATGATGTCGCACGGGAAGCGCGGCGGGCTGGGCACCCGCCGCGGGACTGTCGTTCCGTTTGAACCAGCTCACTGGCGAATCTTACCGTGCCGAACGGGTGCGCCTCGCTGTGTGGAGCGCCCGCCCTGGTCAATGGCTCACTTGGCGATCGCCGTCAGCGGCCGCTCTCCGATGGGCGGTGGCAGGTTGGGCCGGGTGCTCTTCGCCCGCGGATCGGCAGCCTGGGGATCCATGTCGATGTTGCCCTTGAACTTGCAGCCGTCCTCGAGCGAGATTCGCGGCGACGCGAGATTGCCGTTCACCGATCCGGTCTTGTGCACCACGATCTGCTCGGCGGCGAAAAGGTTGCCTCTCACCTCGCCTTCGACGTGCACCGTCTTGGCAAAGACATCGGCCGAGATCCGCCCCGAGCGGCCAATGGTGACGGTGTGTTGGGCCAGGTCGATCTTGCCGTCGACTTGGCCTTGGATCAGCAGGTCCTCGCTGCCGCCGAGCTCACCGTTGATCTTGATCGACGCTCCCACGACGGCGCGTTCGAGACTGCCGGGCTCGGGTTCCCTGGAGGCGCTCGAAGCAGCGGCAGCGCTCGGAGTGCTCGGGCCGGAGCTGAACTGCTGGGTACCTGGCTTGGTGAGGGGCTCTTCGTCTTTCTTCCACATGGGCATTGGCTCCTTGTTGGAGATATGGCTATAGCCAAGTATCGATGCTTTGACCGTGGCCCGTCAAGCTCTACACTCCCGCCTCTTGGAGCAACGACCCAGCAACCCGCATCCGACCGGCCAGGTCTCGCTCGTCCGCGCGCTCTCCAAGCTGGGACTCGCCACGCGCAGCGAGGCTCGAGCTCTGATCGAGGCGGGGAGGGTCACGATCGATGGCCGGGTCGTACTGGATCCGGGCAAGGGAGTCGTGCCGGAGCAGGCACGCATCGAGATCGCCGGTCGGATCACGGAGCGCTTCGAGCGGGTGGTGGTCATGCTCAACAAGCCGGCCGGGGTGGTCTCGACCCGTCGCGACCCCGAGGGCCGGCGTACAGTGTACGACTGTCTCGGCGGACTCGAGGCGCACGTGGTTCCGGTCGGGCGTTTGGATGCCGCGAGCGCAGGGCTCCTGCTGTTCACCAATGACACGCGCCTCGCCGACTCGTTGACCGATCCGTCCAACGGGATTCCACGGGTCTATCTGGTGACGGTCCGCGGGCGGGTCTCGGGGCCGACGCTCAGCATGCTCTTGGCGGGACTCGTGGATCGAGGTGAACGGCTGCACGCTCACACCGCCACGGTGCGGAAAGCCTCAGGGCGGGAGACCCACCTGGTCGTCGAGCTCCGGCAGGGCAAGAACCGCGAAATCCGTCGGTTGTTCGCCGCCGCCGGCCATGAGGTCACGCGACTGAAGCGCGTGTCGTTCGGAAATCTCGAACTCCGAGACCTGGCGCCGGGAGCTTGGCGCTACGTGACGGAAGAGGAGTTGGCGACCGAGCTCGGAGAGGTCAGCACGCGCTCCAGCCGCTCGTAGGCCCAATCCACCTCTTCGCGATTGATGACCAGCGGCGGCGAGATGCGGATGGTGGTGCTGTGGGTTTCCTTGCACAGCAGACCCTCGTCGCGCAGGCGCTCGCAGAACGGGCGCGCGGGAACGTTGAGCTCGATGCCGATCCACAAACCGCGCCCGCGGACTTCCTCGATCACCGGTGAGTGAATCGAGCGCAGGCGCTCGATGAAGTAGTTGCCGAGCCGCGCCGAATTCTCGATCATGCCCTCTTCGACCAGCACCGAGAGCGCGGCGCGTGCGGTCGCACAGGCGAGTGGGTTGCCGCCGTACGTCGAGCCGTGATCGCCGGGACCGAAGACCGACATCACCGCGTCGTCGGCGAGGATTCCCGAAACCGGATAGAGGCCACCGGAAAGTGCTTTGCCAATGATCACGACGTCGGGGCGCACGCCGTCGTGCTGATAGGCGAACAGCTTGCCGGTCCGCCCGAGCCCGGACTGGATTTCGTCGGCTACGAGCAGCGCGTTGTGTCGGGTGGTGATCTCGCGCAACCGCTGCATGAAGCCGGCCGGCGGCACGATGATGCCGCCCTCACCCTGGATCGGCTCTACCAGAACCGCCGCCACGTTCGGGTTCATGGCCGCCTCGACCGCGTCGGCGTCGCCGAACGGAATAAGCTTGAAGCCCGCCGGGAACGGCCCGAAGCCGTGGCGGTACTGCGCCTCCGAGGAGAAGCCGACGATCATCGTGGTCCGGCCGTGGAAGTTGTTGCCGAAGACCAGGATCTCGGCCTCGCCCTCGGCGATTCCCTTGACCGTGTAGCCCCACTTGCGCGCCGCCTTGATCGCGGTCTCGACCGCTTCGGCCCCCGTGTTCATCGGCAAAAAGCGCTGGAAACCGGTGAGCTCGGAGATTTCCTTGTAGAGCATGCCGAGCTGGTCGTTGTAGAAGGCTCGCGAGACCAAGGCCACTCGGCCCAACTGCTCCGTCATGGCGGCGACGATCTTGGGATGGCAATGCCCCTGGTTGACCGCCGAATACGCGGACAGGAAATCCATGTACTTGCGGCCCTCGACGTCCCAGACCCAGACCCCGCGACCGCGGGTGAGCACCACGTCGAGCGGATGGTAGTTGTGGGCGCCGTAGCGCTCCTCCAGCGCGATGCATTCAGCGGCAGAGAGCCGGGGTTCGGTGGTTGTGGTCATCGTCGTACTCCTCGTTGGACCACCATCGTAGCGCGGGGTTCGCCTAGGTGCTAGGAGATGGTCTTCTTGAACGCCTGTGTGCTGCCGGCGACGAGCACCACGGCGATCGCGACCAGTGCGGCCACGTTTTGCCAAAGGTCGTGGAACGTGGCGCCGCGAATGATGATGCCGCGCGAGATGGCGATGAAGTGCGTCGCGGGAAGAATCTGCGAGATCACCCGGATCGGAGCCGGTAGCGACGACAACGGGAAGATGTAGCCCGAAAGCATGATCGACGGCAGGAGGAACATTTGGGCCCGCTGCACGGCCTCCATCTGCGTGCTGGACCGCGACGAGACCAGCAGACCGAGCGCCAGGAGCGAGAACAGGTAGACCACCGAGAGCGCCATCAGCAGCGGAACGCTGCCATGGATCGGGACCTTGAAGACCGTGGTCATCAGGGTGAGAATCAAAATAAGTTGCACGAAGGCGAGCACGAGATACGGCAGGAGCTTGCCCATCACGACAGCGAGCGGCGAAACCGGCGTCACCATCAATTGCTCGAGCGTCCCCCGTTCGCGCTCGCGCACGATGGCGAAGGCGGCGAGGATGGTGCCTGAAAAGGTGAGCAGGATCGCCACCAGGCCGGGAATCAACAGGTTCGCGCTACGTGAGTCGGGGTTGAACAGCAGCTGCGGATGCACACCGATCGGCAGCTCGTCGTTCCCAGACCTCTCGAGCAGCTCGGTGATCGACCGGCTGAGCGCCAGGCCGTTCGCCGCCGAGAGCGCTTGACTCGAGATCGTCGCGTCGGAGCCATCGATCAGCACCAGCAGGGCGGCGCTCTGCCCGTAGAGGCGCCGGCGCGCGAAGTCGACCGGAATCTCGATGCCGACCGAAGCCCGCCCGGCAACGATCTCCTCGTGCATGGCGTCGCGTGAGGGCGCGTAGCCGACGACCGAGAAGTAGCTGGTGTTCACGAACTGTTGAATCAGCTCGCGGCTGTCGGGGCTGCGGCTCTGGTCGAAGACCACCGTCGGCACGTGCTTGACGTTGGTGTCGATGAGCCCGAAGAGCACGAGTTGAAAGACTGGAATGGCGATCGCGAACCGCAGGGTCGCGGAGTCGCGCATCATCTGCATGCCTTCCTTCTTGAGCACTGCCCAGAACCCTCTCATCGCTTACCCTCTGGAGCGAGCGGCAGCTTGGAGCCGTTCTTCTTCGCCACTTGCAGCTTGGTGAGACGGACGAAGACATCCTCGAGCGAGGCCTGGATGGGGGAGACCTTCACCCGCGCACCGTGTGCGGCGGCCGCGAGATCGCCGGCGATCTTGGTGTCGTCGACGTCGGCGCTCACCAGCAGGTGCAAGGCATTGCCGAAGATGGTGACGTCATCGACGTAGGGAAGGCTCCGCGAGGCTCCCATCACCGCCGCCGCACCTTGATCGCAATCCGCCTGCACGCGTCGCATGCCCGCCGGGGTGACCTCCGGCATAAGCATCAAATCGTCGGGACGGCCCTGGACCAGCATCTTGGAGAGGTAGAGATAGGCCACATTGCTGCAACGCTCGGCCTCGTCCATGTAGTGCGTGGTCACCAGCAAGGTGACGCCGTCGGCGGCGAGCGTGAAGAGCAGGTTCCAGAGCTCGCGCCGCGCCACCGGATCGATGCCGGCGGTGGGCTCGTCGAGGAAGATCACCCGCGGCCGGTGCATCAGCGCGGCAGCGAGCGCCAGACGCTGCTTCCATCCGCCGGAGAGTTGCGCCGCCAGGCGGTCGCGATACGGGTCGAGCTGGGTCAGGTCCATCGCCCACTCGCGGCGCTCGTGGCGATCATTGCCTTTGAGGCCGTACACCGAGGCGAAGAAGTTCAGGTTCTCGAGCACCGTTAGGTCCTCGTAAAGCGAGAACTTCTGCGAGACGTAGCCGATATGCCGGCGTACCTCCTCGCCGGCCGTGGTGACGTCGAGCCCATCGACGCGCGCGCGGCCCGTGGTGGGCGTGAGCAGCCCGCAGAGAATTCGAATCAGCGTCGACTTGCCGGATCCGTTCGGTCCGAGCAGACCGAAGATCTCGCCTCTCGGCACGCGGAGGGAAACGTCGTCGAGCGCGCGGTACTTGCCGAAATCGCGCGACACGCCCTCGACTTCGATGCCGTAGGGGGACTCGCCGGGCGCGGGAGTCCGGCTTGCAGGTTCCAGAATGGCGGCAGTGTTCAAGGCGTGCTCCGTGGTAGGGCGGCGCTCACTTCTTGTAGATGCACGAAGGCGGTCATCCCGGGCTTGAGCTCCGGCGTCGGGTCGATCGCCACCTTGACGCCGAAGACTTGCTCCATGCGCTGGTCGAGGGTCTGCAGATTGCGTGGTGTGTACTCGGCATGGTCGCGGATCTCGACCACCTTGCCCTGGAATTGGTGGCCCGAGTCGACCGTGACCAAGGCCTGCTGACCGATGCGAACCCGATTGACCTTGGGCTCGGGCACGTACACGCGGATCCAGAGTTGGCCAGCCTCGAGAATGGAGGCCACCGTCTGGTTGGGGCCCACGAGGTCACCAGGGCGGAGCTCGAACGCCTGCACGACGCCCGCCGCGGGCGAGCGCACCACGAGCTCGGTCTTCTGTTGCTCGAGATACGCGAGCCGGTTCTGTTCACCCTCGAATGCCGCGCGATCGGCGGCACGGTCCTCGGGGCGGTTGCCGCGCTGGGCTTCGAGATAGGTCTGCTGCGTGGTGGCCTCGGCGACCAGGGCGGCATCGTAGTCACGGCGGCCGATCACGCCGTCCTTCCACAAGGCTTCGAAGCGTTGGCGATCGGTGACCGCCGCCTGCCAGGCGATCCTGGCGCGCTCGGTGTCCTCGATGCGCGGGCCGCGCTCGGTGCGCTGGAGCGCAGCCCGAAGCTGCGCCACCTTGGACTCCTGAGCCTGGATCTGGGGATCGATCAGCGAGGCGTCGAGCTCGACGAGGATCTGATCCTTGGCCACCGTGGCGCCTTCTTCGATGCGCACCGCGGACACTCGGCCGCCGATCAGCGAGCCGACTCGGACCTGCCGCGATTCGACCGAACCCGCGAGGACCAAGCCCTGCTCGGCGCGATGGGAGGAGTAGTACCAGTACGCCCCGGCGGCGGCGCCGAGGACGAGAAGGGAGATGAGGACTCTGGCTTTCATTTCGGCCTCTTCTTTCGTGGCGATACGATCCGGGCGGCGGGCCGCAACGCCCCGCGAGTCCAGATGTCCAATAGCGAATCGAGATAGCGCGGCAGGGGCAGCGGCGTCGGAAAGACCCGCGCCACCCGGTGGAGAAATACGTACGACTGCAGTGAAGCCATGAAGGCGAGCGCGGCGGCCCGCGGGTCCTCGACGTCGATCCGGCCGGCGCTCTGCGCCCGGCGGAAGTAGGCCTCGACGAAGGCCAGGCCGCGTCGCGGTCCGTCGGCCTGTGGGGCTGTCAGGGTAAGCCCGATCTCCGAAGGCGCCGCCGCGGTGCGCTGCCAGCGCGCGACGCTCTCGCCGATCTTGGCCTCGGCGAAGGGCACGAACTCTTCGGCCAGGCGGCGTAGCACGATGCGCGGATCCTCCTCACCGGTGAGCTTGGCGAGGAAGGCCATCGGCAGCGGCTCCGTGGATTCCGTCGCGGCGAGGGCGGCCTGGAAGAGTGCGGCCTTGTTCGGCTCGTGGCGCAGCAGGGCCGCCGGACTGACCGAGAGCCGTGATGCGATCGCCGCCAGGGTCGTCCCCTCGTAGCCCCGCTCGGCGAATGCGGCGCGGGCGGCGGCGAGGACTTCCTGGCGGCTGACGAGTGGACGGCGCCCCATGTGGAAAATAAGTATTTAGCTATTTATATTCCAAGTCAAGGCGTTGCCGAAAGAGCTATTGGGGCGGGCGGGGGGAAGAGCGAGGAGGGTGAAACGACGGGAGCGGCCGGAGGAGCCGCTCCCACTTTCGGGAGAGACCCCTACTTCGGCGTGGTGAGTGCTTCCACGGCGGCCTCGAGCGCTGCCAGGCGCTTAGCCAGATCGGCATTCTCTTGCCCCAACCGGCGAATCGCCGTGTCCTTGTCGGACAGGCTCGACTGCAGGGCTTGGATCGCGGCCAGACTCACTCCCGCCACGTCGCCGGGAGCGATGTGGGTATCGTCTTCGCCGAGACCAAAGGCGGCGTGGAAGTCCTGCGCCATCGGTCCGAGGTGCAGGGCGCCGGTTTCGTCGGTGCGATAGCGCCACGTGGACACTGGGAGAGAGGCCAGGCGATCGAGAATTCCGGCCTGGTCGACTGGGGAAATGTCCTGCTTGATGTCTCGTGACGACCCCTGGGTAAGGGTTCCGGCGATGGTCAGATTGCCTGAGCTGGACAAGGTGAGCTCGACGCCGCCGTGGACCTGTTCGTTGAGAATGAAATTGCCGTTGAAGAGCCCAAAAGCCCAGCGTTCTCCCCGGCTCGAGTCCTTCAGGATCAGGTTCGAGCCCCCGTTGTTTCGGAACTCGGCGATTTCTCGATCGAGAGTGGTGCCGTTGCTCTCCTGGATGAATAGTTTCGCCGTCCCATCGGAACGTAGGACATGCAGCGAGTTCGCCGGCGAAGCCGTGCCGATACCGACATTGCCGCTGGCATTGATGTCGATGCTACTGGTGGGAGCTCCCGGGCGGATGCGGAACGGCAGCCGGGACCCGCCGGTGACGTCACGGACGAAGAAATTGGCTTCGTTCCCCGCGACATCCCACGTCTGGGCGGTGAAACCTCCCGAGTTGTTCTGTTCGAGCCGGATCGCCGGCGTGTTGCTGCTGCTGAGATGCAACGGCAGAACCGGAACGGAGGTACCGAGACCCAGGCGGCCGGAGCTGTCCACGAACAGTGAATTCGTCGGTGCTCCTGCCGTAATCGTGACTGGCACCTTGGAGCCTGTGATGTCCTCGATCGAGAACTTATTGGCGCCGCCGCTGGCGCTGTCGTTGGCGGTGAGTTGCCAGTTGGTGGCGGGGAACGACCCCACCGACGTGTCCTGGAACTTGATCCGGGTGTTGTTCTCCTTGAGACGGATGGTGTCGAACCCGAAGCTTTCGTTGTTGACGCAATCGAGGCCGACGCAGAGGCTGCCTTGGATGATCGCGTCATCGGGCGTGACTACGTCGAGAGGTTGAAGGCCACCGGGAACGACTGCCGAACGACTCTGACCGTGGCTGGGCTCGAGAAGTTCGGGCGACACGAGGGCTCCATCGCGGACGGAAAACACGCCCGACTGGATCGTGCCGGCACTGCGCTGACGGGTCGTGCTTTCGCCGCCGGCGTTCGCCTCGAGTCGAACGCGCGGGTTTGCCGAGAGCATGGACACCAATTCCCACCGATAGACACCGTCTTGAGCCCCGACCTCCGCGATATCGAAGGCCGGATCGGCACCGTTGAACTCGTGGCGGATGAACTTTCCGCCGGGTGTCGAGACGGTGAGCACGGTGCGCTGAGCACTGGTTTGTAGTTGCCACGAAATCTGCTGCGAGCCGTAGCTCAGACGGACGGGTGCGTCGTCCGCCAACAGGGGGTTCGTGGTGGCGCTGAGCAAAGCTATCGCGCTCAGGAGGGCGAGTTCATAGACAACTCTCCGCATGGTGTTCTCCCTTACCGTGATTGGACCAGACCGAAGGCTGGTTCGATCTTAGCAGAGCCGGCGGAGTCGGGCCGGCTCTAGTACCATGGTGCAACTTCAGTCCCACGGTTGATGCAGAGAGGACGACGTCATGCCGCGTTCGCCGTTGTTCCGTGCAGTTCTTCGCGCCGCCAATGAGGCCCGCTGGTCCGTGCGCTCGAATCGCCCGCCGCAGGAGGTCGTCGAGCGTTGGCGGGACGCGGCGATCAGCCGGCGCCGCGTGTTGTGGGGCGGGGCGGCGACCGGCGCGCTCATTGCGCTCCAGGGCTGCCGGGCGGTCCGCAAGCCCGCCCCTGGACCCGCCAAGCCGGAGGTCCTCGTGGTCGGAGCGGGTATCGCCGGACTCACCGCGGCGTACCGGCTGCATCAGGCGGGTGTGAACGTGAGAGTCCTCGAGGCGCAGGAGCGCGTCGGCGGCCGTATGTTCAGCCTGCGCGGCCATTTTGCCGACGACCAGGTGGCCGAGCTCGGCGGTGAGCTCATCGACACCGGCCACGAACACCTGCGGGGACTGTGCGGTGAGCTCGGGTTGGTGCTGGACGACCTGCGTGCCGGCGACGTGGGGCTGAGCAGCGACGTGTGGCACTTCGCGGGCCACAATCGCAAGGAAGCCGAGGTGGTGGAAGCGTTCTCGCATCTGCTGCCGGCGATCGAGAAGGCCACCGCGCCGCTGGGAGACGACGGAGTGACGTACTCGGCGCCCGGAGCCGGAGGCAGCGGCCTGGCGCTCGATCGCCAGTCGATCGCGGAGTGGCTGGCGGCGGCAGGCGTGCGCGGCTGGTTCCACGATTTGCTGGATGTCGCCTATACCACCGAGTACGGTCTCGAGATCGGCGATCAGTCGTCGCTGAATTTTCTGCAGATGATCGGTGCCGACGCGGATTCGTTCGAGGTCTTTGGCGAGAGCGACGAGCGCTTCCATGTGCACGGCGGCAACGACCAAGTGCCGAGCGAGCTGGCGCGACGGTTGGGGACGCCGGTCGAGACCGGGCGGCGCCTGGTCGCCCTCGCCGAGCGTTCGGACGGTCGCTATGAAGGGACGTTCGAGGGCAACGGAGCAGGCACGGTGGTGGCCGACCACGTGGTTCTGGCGATCCCGTTCACGCTGTTGCGCGAGGTCGACATCAAGGTAGCGCTGCCGGAGGTCAAGCAGCGGGCGATCAAGGAGCTCGGGTACGGCACCAACGCCAAGCTGATGATGGGCTTTAGCTCGCGCGTCTGGCGCACGAAGGATCACGCGGCCGGCGGTTCGTTCAGCGATTTGTCCTACCAGTCGACTTGGGAGTGCAGCCGGGGGCAGAGCGGCACGTCGGGGATCCTGACCAATTTCGTCGGCGGCCGGCATGGCGTCGAGCTCGGTGAGGGAACGCCGTCCTGGCAAGCGGAGAAGTGCGTGGCGGATCTGGAGACGGTCTTTCCCGGTGTCGCCGCCGCCCGGGCCGGTATGACCGAGGCCCGGTTCCATTGGCCGACGTTCCCCTTCACGCGCGGGAGCTACGCTTCGTATCGCGTCGGTCAGTACACGACGATCTGCGGCGCGGAAGGCGAGCGGGTGAAGAATCTGCACTTCGCGGGCGAGCACACATCGCTCGAGGCGCAGGGTTATATGGAAGGCGGTTGCGCCAGCGGAGAAGCGGTGGCGGTCGAGATTCTCGAGGATCTCGGTCTGCGCAAGAAGGCCGATGCCGCCGCCTGAAGCGACACTCAGCGAAAGTCGTGGCTCGGGGTCTCGGCGAAGTCCCGGATCGGCCAGAAGCGCTCTGCCTTGACCGAGACCGAACCGTCGCGCTTCTGCAGCACGCCCTCGACGATCAGGCCGGCGTTGCCGACGATTGTGGTGCGGTTCTCGCGGAAGAGATCCGGCGTGACGATCGCCTGCGACATGCCGGTCTCGTCCTCGAGGGTCAGGAACAGCATCCCCTTCGCGGTGCCCGGCCGCTGGCGAACGATCACCGAGCCCGCGGTGCGCACCCGCCGGCCGGACTCGACTCGCGGTAGCTCGGCCGCGGTGACCACGCCGCGGCGATTCAAACCTGGCCGGGCGTAGGCCATGGGATGCGCTCCGGTAGTCAAACCGGCGCCATGGAAATCGGCGAAGGTCTCCTCGAGGCGAGTCATTTCGGGCAACGGACTGGGTTCGTTCGCTCGCCGCTCGTCCGGTCCATTGAATAGTTGACCGGCGGTACGCACGGCTTGCGCGGACTGCCAGAGCGCCGCCCGCCGGGTGAGCCCTAGCGAGGCCAATGCTCCGACTTCGGCGAGCGCCGCGACCTCGTCCTGGTGGAGCGCCGATCGCCGCACGAAATCGTCGACGTCGCGAAATGCATTCCGCTGCCGCGCGCGAGCCACGCCCTCGCCTGATTGTTTGCGCAGGCCGCGCACATAGCGCAAGCCGATGCGGACCGCTCCGCTTGCTCCGCCCCCTCCAATGACTCCGCCCGTTCCATTCGCCTCCCACGTGCAATCCCATTGCGAATGGTTGACGTCCACCGGCCGGACTTCGACGCCATGCCGTTCCGCATCCTTCACCAGCGTCGCGGGGTGGTAGAAGCCCATCGGCCAGGCGTTGAGCAGGGCGGCATAGAACGCCGTCGGGTGATAGCACCGTAGCCAGGCGCTGGCGTAGGCAATCAGCGCGAAGCTCGCGGCGTGCGATTCCGGAAAGCCGTAGAGCGCGAACGAGGTGATGGACTGCACGATCTGCTCTTGCGCCTGACCGGTGATGCCGCGCTCGGTCATGCCGCGGCGCAGGCGCTCTTCGATCGAGTGCATGCGTTCGATCGAGCGCTTGAAACCCATGGCGCGGCGGAGCTCCTCGGCCTCGCCGCCGGTGAAGCCGGCCACGGTCATCGCCATGCGGAGCAGCTGCTCCTGAAAGATCGGCACACCGAGTGTGCGCTTCAGGATGGGTTCGAGGCTCGGGTGGGCGTACTCGACCTTTTCGCGGCCCATGCGGCGCTCGAAGAATGGGTGGATCATGCCGCCCATGATCGGCCCCGGGCGGATGATCGCCACCTGGATCACCAAGTCGTAGAACTTGGTCGGCGCGTGGCGCGGCAACGAGGCCATCTGCGCTCGACTCTCGACCTGGAAGATGCCCACGGTGTCGGCTTCACGAAGCATCTTGTAGACCTTGGGGTCGTCGGCCGGGAGGTGCGCGAGGTCGACGTCCTTGCCCTCATGCGTGCGGATCATCGGCAGCATCTGCTCGATCGCCTGCAGCATGCCGAGGCCGAGGAGATCGACCTTGATGAGGCCCAGGTCGGCGCAGTCGTCCTTGTCCCATTGCACCACCACGCGACCGGGCATGGCGGCGGGCTCGAGCGGTACGACCTCGTCGAGGCGGCCGGCGGCGATCACCATGCCTCCCGAGTGCTGGCCGAGATGGCGCGGCAGGTTCTGCAGGCGCAGCCACATCTCGCCGAACAGGCGCACGCGGGGCTCGTTCGGGTCGAGGCCCGCGGCGGCGAGCTCGGCGTGGAGTGTTTTCGGATCGCCGCGCATGCGGTCGTAGCCCCAGCTGCCGAGGCGCTTCGACAGACTGTCGACCTGCTCGGCGGAGAAGCCCAGCGCCTTGGCGGTCTCGCGCGCCGCCGAGCGGTCGCGGTAGGTGATGACGTTGGCGGTCATCGCGGCGCCTGAACCTCCGGCCGAGCCATAGCGCCGATACACATATTGGATGACGCTCTCGCGCTGATCGCCGGACGGCAGGTCGAGGTCGATGTCCGGCCATTCGCCGCGCTCCTCGGAAAGAAAACGCTCGAACAGGAGCTCCATCTTCACCGGGTCGACGGCGGTGATCGACAGGGCGTAGCAGACCGCGCTGTTCGCCGCCGAACCGCGGCCCTGCGCCAGGATGCCGCGCTCCTTGCAGAAGCGCACGATGTCCCAGACGATCAGGAAGTAGCCCGCGAGCTCGAGCTTCTCGATCAGATGGAGCTCGCGTTCGATCTGGCGCTGTGCCTTGGCGGTGAGCGGCCGGAAGCGCGCGCGGGCGCCGTCCCAGGTGAGTTGGCGCAAGTACGAGCCCGGCGTTTCGCAACCGTCGGGCAGGGGAAAATCGGGAAAACGGTAGCCCAGATCGGCGAGGGTGAAATCCAGTCGCTCGGAAAGCTCGGCTGCGGCGACCAGCGCATCCGGCCGGTCGGCGAAAATTTGCCCCATCTCGGCGGCGCTCTTGAGATGGCGTTCGCTCTCGAGCTCGAGCAAAGTGCCGCCGGCGTCGAGCGTGGTGCGGTGGCGGATCGCGGTCATCACGTCCTGCAAGTGCTTATCGTCTCGCCGTGCATAGCGCACGCCGTTGGTGGCGACGAACGGCAGGCGCAACGAATCTGCGACATGGATCAACGCGCGGTTGCGCTCCTCTTCCTCACGCCGGCCGTGACGCTGGAGCTCGCCATGCACGCGGCCGGGGAAGACGCCGAGGAGGCGGTCGAGCACCGTGCGGGCGGAGTCCAATCCACGCTCGACGAGGGCGCGCGCGAACAGGCCCTCGTCGCCGCCGGTCAGGCAGTGCAGGCCGCCGGCGAATTCCTCGACCATTGCCCAGGTGGCGCGAGCGTCGCCCTTGGCATGTCCCCGCGCCGCCTCGGTCAGCAAGCGGCAGAGATTGCGATACCCCTGACGGCTCTCGACCAGCAGCGTGAGTCGGGGCATTTCGAATCGGGTCGGCCGGTCGCCTGGTTTCTTCGCCGGCCGCCCGTCGTCGAGAACGACCTCGGCGCCGACGCGGGCGCGAATGCCGCCTTCCTTGGCCGCCTTGTAGAAGCGTGGCGCTCCATACACTCCGGCGCGGTCGATCAAGGCCACCGAAGACAAGCCGATTTCGGCGGCGCGCGCGATCAGATCTTCGGGTAAGGAAGCTCCGGCCAGGAACGAGAACGCCGAGGCCGTCCGCAGCTCGGCATAGGGCAGCACGGCGTTGCCCTGACCCCGTCGATAGTCGCGCCGGCGAAGCTTTTCCCGTCGAGCGCCCGGCCCGGCGTAAGCGCCATCGTTCAAGGGATTGCTCGCCGGATGGTGCGCGGGCTCACCAGAGAAGCCCATGTTCCGGGGTGGGGCTCCGAGAGGAGGTTTGCTGACCGGCATGCGCAAAGGATAGGCGTAACTAAGGCGTAATACAACGAGCGCCCTGAGGGCGCAATTAATGTGATAATCACATTTTTAAAGAGGGGGAGAAGCCATGAATCGATCGACTCCTTGGGCGATGGGCATCGCGCTCGCCTGTTCCGCGACACTCGTGGGCGCTCAGACCAGCTACCGTCTCACCGTACTCCCCGAGCGGCCGACCTCGCATGATTCCATTCAACTGATCTTGAATGGGTTTGCAGAGACTTGCGCGGGGCCCAATTTCATGTACCCAGCCGTGCACGATCAGCAGGTGGACATCGGCCTGAGCTTTCCGTCGTTTCCCTGCATTCCCGGTGCCCGCAATCCTTGGTCCCTGCAGACGGTGATCCCGCCGCTCGCCGCGGGTTTCTATGTGGTTCACATCGTGGATGTAGTCGGCGAGGCCGCGCAGACGATCCGTGTGGTCGACGCTGACGAACCCCAGGCGTTGAGGCTGCTCGGGCGCTTCGGTGTCTCGGTCACTTGGGGTGCGGCGGGTACAGCGACTCTCGCGCACGGGTACCCGATCAGCGACGAGTCGGGTCACTTCTGGTTCTTCGATGCCGCGAACACCGAGGTCTCCGTCAAAATGCTCGACGGGACCGCAGTCAACGGGCACACTTGGGTCTTTCTCGGCAGCATGACCAACGTGCCCTATGTGGTCACGGTGATCGACTATGGATCGCCGCTCTGCCAAGGCCTCTCTCCGCTGGGCTGCCCGAGGCGGATCTATACCAACCCGGCTGGAAGCAACCTCAGCGTCATCGACGTCACCGCCTTCTAGCGCGCGCTATCGTTGGCCGATGCCCGACTCGCCAACGTTTCGCGTCGCCGCGGTGCAAGCGGCCCCGGTGTTCCTCGACCTTCAGGCCACCATCGACAAGGCCTGCGCCTTGATCGCCGAGGCCGGAGCCGCGGGCGCCAAGCTGGTGGTCTTTCCGGAGGGCTTCGTGCCGGCATACCCATTGTGGTGCTGGCTCATTCCCGCGGGGCAGACGGCAGCGCTGCGCGAGCTCTACGTCGAGCTCCTCGAGCAATCGGTGGCGGTGCCCGGGCCCGAGACCGCGCGTCTCGCGGCAGCGGCGCGCTCTGCGGGCGTCCACGTCGCAATCGGCATCAACGAACGCAATGCAGAGGCGAGCGGCACGTCGCTGTACAACTCCCTGCTCTACATTCGCGACGACGGAGAGATCCTCGGCGTGCATCGCAAGCTCGTGCCGACCGCGGGCGAGCGCCTGATCCACGCCGCCGGCGATGGCAGCACGCTGCAGGTGCACGACCTGTCGATCGGCAGACTCTCGGGGCTGATCTGTTGGGAGAACTACATGCCGCTGGCGCGCTACGCGCTTTATGCGGCGGGAGTCGAGATCTATGTCGCACCCACCTGGGATCGCGGCGAGCCTTGGCTCTCGACGCTCCGGCACATCGCCAAGGAAGGCCGGATGGTGGTGATCGGCGCCTGTATGGCGTTGCGCAAGGCCGACATCCCAGATCGTTTCGAGTTCAAGCGACGCTATCTCGCGGAGGCTCCGGAGTGGATCAACCCTGGAGACAGCGCCATCGTCGATCCCGACGGCAAGCTGCTCGCGGGGCCGGCGCGCGAGGTCGAAACCATTCTCTATGCCGAGGTGGCGCGCTCGAGGATCACCGGCCCGCGCTGGCAGCTCGACGTCGCTGGGCACTACGGCCGGCCGGACGTTTTCCGCCTGAGCGTCGACCGCCGGCCACGCCCGATGGTTGCCGAAGCCAGCGAGGCAGAGCCCGAGTTCTAGCGGAGCTCGACGGTCGGTGACATTCGCCGGTGACTTTTGCTGACAATCCGCCCATAATCGGACACCTTCCAAGGAGGAGTTTCCATGCCGACCAAGTCCCCGAAAGACCAGCAGGCTGCGAAGTCGAAGGCACCTGCAACCGCGAAGCACGAGTCGAAGGCCCCGCACGATTCGAAGGAGCTCAAGGACGACGACTTGAAATCGGTTTCGGGCGGGATGAGCTCCTTCGGCGGCGCCTCGCTTTCGGCGATCGACACCGGCAGCTGCGTCAGTCACCTCTAGCGGGTGCTTGACCCAAGCCGGGCTCCGCGCCGGCTTCGATGAGCGAGCCCGCGAAGCGACCCGCTCGTCGGCCGCATCGCTGGATTCTCGGTGAGATCGGGAGCTCGGCTCGCGGTCGCACGGCGGGCGCGGAATGCACCATCGAAGCCTCTCCGCGCGCGGGCCCCTATGCCCTCGCCGCCGAGCTCGCGCGTCGCATTGCCTCCGCAGCGCCCGCGGGGGCAACGGAGCTTCTGATTCGGCACCAGCTCACCCTGCTCTCGGTCGTGCCCGAGTTCTGGCAGACGTTGCCGGTCTCGCCGGAAATGCACCGCGCGTTCTCGTTTTCACGCGAAGGCAATGCACGATCCTGGACCCGCCGGCTGGCGCATGGTTTGACGGATTTTGTTCTCGACCATGCGGCAGCTCGGGGTGGCGCGTGGCTGGTTTCATTCTTGCGGGTCGATGAGTCCGATCCCACGGACCAGGAGTTCCTTGCCGTCCTGCTGCGCCGGTCCTGCGGCACGCCGCTCGTGCTTCGCGTATCGACGGCTGCGGATCGGCTGGCGGAGCCAATGTCGACCGCTCTGAGAACATACGCTCGACTCGAGCGCTCGCGACGGCCAGCGCACGAGCGAAAGAGGAGGCCGCTCGCGACTCCAGACGCGCGAGCCTGCCGCGAAGACTCGTCGCGGTTTCTTCGACTGGCCTTCTACGACGCCGCTCTAGTCGCGGCTCGCTGCGGTTTGCAAGCTGCCGGGAGCAGTGGCGAGCTCCAGACCGACCTTACCCGGAATCTTTTGTTTGCCCTGCTCTTACTCGGCCGCTTCGCCGAGGTGGAGGCACTCGGCGCGACATGCTTGGCCGCCTCGGAGGATCCTCGGCTCCTCGCGCACGTGGCGTACGCGAAGGCAATCCTCCTGGCGCGGCTCTATCCGCCGGCGCGGCGCGACTACGACGCGGCGGCACAGTGGATCGAGCGTGCGCAGGCCTGGACGGCACGGGTCGCGCCGTCGCCAACGCGCACGGTGAATGCGGCCTTCCTCGAGAACACCATGGCGCTCGTCGACCTGCGGCAGGGAAGACACGGCCGCGCGGTCGAACGCTTGCACGAGGCACTGGGCACGCTGGCTCGGGAAGCTCCAGACGAAGCGGCGCACGAGAGCATCATCCTGCTGCACAACCTCGCCCGGTTGCATTCGCTGCGTGGAGAGCCGGCCGATGCGGTCGCCGTCTTGACCACCCTGCTCGAGCGCGAACCCAGCAACAGCGAAGCCGCGCTCGAGCGCGGAATTCTGCACCAGCGCGCTGGCAGGCTGGCTCGAGCTCGTGACGACTACTCGAGGGCCATCGAGTGGAGTCCGCCCTACGTCGAGCCGCACTTCAACCGCGCACAGGTGTGGGCGGCGCTGGGGGATGCCGACCGGGCACGGCTCGACTACGAGCGCGTGCTGACGCTCGACCCGGAGCATCTTCAGGCGAGGATCAACCGTGCCTGCCTCGCCCTCGATCGTGGAGATCTGGGGGCCGTACGGCTTGACGCTCGCCATGGTCTTTCGAGGCATCCGGATCACGCGAGCTTCTGGTGCCTCTGCGGCCTCGTTGACTTGGCGGAGGGCCGCTTGACTGCGGCCACGAGGCGCTTCTCGGGGGCGATCGCTCGAGATCCGTCGCTCGCCGATGCCTGGGCGAACCGCGGCACCGTGCGCTACCGGCGGAGCGACCTCGGCGGAGCGCTCGCTGACCTGAACGAATCGCTGCGCTTGCGGGAAGACGCCAACGCCCGGCGCAATCGGGCGCGCGTGTACGAGGCGTTGGGCCGGCTACCTGAGGCGAAGGCGGACCATCGAGCGGCCCGCGGGTTGGAGTTAGAGAGCTCTCGCCGCCGACCTAGAGCATGAACCCGAGATCGGGGTTCGAGAATCGACCGAGATTCGGGAACACCGTGGCCATGTCGGTGTTGGTGACGCCGAACCACTTGGCGAGCGTCGCCGAGTACTCGTCGACCGAGGTGGTCGGAATCCAGCGGCCGTCTCCCGAATCGTTGGGCCCGTCGATGGTGAGGTCCGGCATGCCGCCGTAGATCCGGTTGCCTGCCACCTTGCCGCCCATGACGAAATGGTGACTGCCCCAGCCGTGGTCGGATCCATCGCCGTTGCTGAGCAACGTGCGGCCGAAGTCCGAAGCGGTGAACGTAGTGACACTGTTCGCGAGATTCATCTCGTTGATGGCGGCGTTGAAGGCGGTCAAGGCGCCGTCGAGCTCGGTGAGCAGGTCGGTGTGGGCATTGAGCTCGTCGCCGTGCGTATCGTAGCCGCCCGCGGAGCAGAAGAAGACCTGCCGGTTGAGGCCGAGGGCGCTGTGAATGTGAATCAGCCGGGCGATCATCTTCAGTTGGTCGCCGAGATAGTTGTTGTCCGGGAAGGCCGTGGCGAGCGGACTCTCCGCCGCCAGGGCCGTGCTCAACAGCGCGTTGTTGTCGAGCGCGCGCTTCACGACGTCGCGATATCCGGATTGGAAGAGGTTGCCGTAGCTCTTGGCGAGCAACTTACGGAGCGCGACCGAGGGCGGGTGGTTGATGTCGTCGGGCACGGGCTGGCGGTAACCGCTCATGTCGATGGTGCCGCCGGCAGAGACCTGGTACTGGGTGACCTGATTGCCCACCTGGTACGTGTTTTCGCCGTCGAGGGAGATCGACATCGAGATGTTGTGGTTGCCGTTCAGGCAGTCCACCATGTCCGCCACGCGGCCGCCCCAGCCGGTACGGGGCGCCTGGTCGGGGATGGCGGTCTGCCAGTGCATGGTCTGGTCGCTGTGCGAGAAGAGCTGAGGCGGGAGAGCCGCGGTCCCGTTGTCGTACGCCGTCTTGGTCACCGGGGCGACCAACGGACCGACGTTGGCGATCAGTCCGGCTCGGCCGGTGTTGAACAAGCCCTGCAGGCCCTTCAACGAGGGGTGAAGCGCCCACTGGCGCCCGCCGGCGTTGATCGGGTTGATCGGCAGCACCGGCGCGTTCGGATCGGTGAGCGAGAGCGCGAGGTTGCCGCGCGCCGCGGCGTAGGCGGCGTAGCCGCTGTCGCGCGGAATAATCACGTTGTTGCTGTCGTTGCCGCCGTACAGGAAGACGCAGACCAGGGCCTTGTAGCCCGTGTCGGACGAGCACGCCGAGGCGACGCGGCGCAGATCGAAGACCGTCGACGCCAGCGACGTCATGCCGACGGCGGCGCAAACGGAGTGGCGGAGAAAGTCGCGGCGGTTTTGGCTCATCGGAATCCCTTTCCTACTCCTGCACTGCGCCTTCGGGAGAAATAGCGATCAGCCAGGCGAGCTCCTGCAAATGCTCCTGCTCGGCGCAGCCGGGGAAGTCCGTGGGCCAGCAGCCCCCGGCGTCGCTGTAGGGCCAGTAGAAAGCATTGTTGCGCATATTGACCGCGGCCTGGAGCAGGAAGCCCTTGGAGTCGGCCGGCACGGCGTTGGCCGCGAGCAAGAGATTCAGGCGGTCGATGATCAGGTTGTCCTTCGCCACGGTGCCGAGAGGCAGGAACGGCGCGTGGAATGCAGCCCAGTCGACTTTCGGGAAGAGGGCGCTGTCGGTGACCCAGTTGTAGGCGCCCCAGAAGACCACGTCGCGCAACAGATTAGGCGCGGCGATGCCGGTGGTTTCGTTGAGGATCTGGAACTCCGGCGAATACAGGCCGGCCTGACCGATAGCGCCGGGCGAGGAGTAGGTCGGTCCGAAGAAGTTGAACACCGTGGGCGAACGCAGCGGATTCTGGTCGAGCCAATCGACGGACTGTAGGTCCCAGATCCGGTAGATCTCGTCCGCGGGGTGCTTGAGACCGAGGGAGCGCAGGATGGCGCTCATCCGCAAGACGGGCTCACGCAGCTTGCCGAAGCCTTGCTTGCCGGCCGCTTCGAGGCTGCGGGCCTCGTAGTCGAGCAGGATCGAGCGGAGGACGGCCTTCATGTCGCCGCGCACTTGCGAGCCATTGTCAGCAAAGGCCTGGGCGCATCGGTAGACGTAGCCCGGGCTCGGATTGCTGGTGACCAGGCGTTGGATCAATCCGCGGCAGAGGAACGGACCCGTGTTCGCGTGGTTGAACAGCAGATTCAGCGTGTCGGTGAGGTCTTGCTGGGCCGTGTGTCCGGCCGGAAGCACCGTACCGTCGAGCAGTAGTTTGGCCGCGGGCGAGTGATGGACCTCTTGGTTGAAGGTCTCGGATTGCGTGTCCTTGTCGACCCATTGGACCATCGGTGTCTGCCAGTTCGCGCGCGGGTCGCCGTCCGGCCAGTAGAACCGCCAGTTGACGGTCATGTCCTGGTTGGCGAGCGTCCATCCGGTGAACACCTTGGCCAACCCCTGGACCACCGCCTGGTTGTAGGTGGCCTGGGGAAATCCATTGTTGTCGAGCAACAGCGTGCCGTCGGGATTCAACTTGTAGAGCCCAACCGATAACAGCTGCATGACTTCGCGCGCGTAGTTTTCGTCCGGGTTCTGCCCGCTCTCGGGATCCTCGCGATCGTTGCTCATGTGGTCGAGATAGGCGCCCATGGCCGGGCTCTTGGTCACGTCCTCGAGCAGCGTGCGGAAGTTGCCGAAAGCACCGGTGTCGAGCAGATCCATATATTTGGCAAGCCCGTCCGAGCGGTTGTAGAGATCGCCGTCATTGTCCGAGACCACGAGGATCTCGCTGAGCGCGAAGGCCACCCGCTGGCGCAGCTGATCGGGGCTGGTGAGCGCCTGCTTCCAGAAGCTCTCCATCATGTGATCGTTGGAGGTGTCGTCGGCCGGCAAGACGTGGGTCGTGGAGTAGAGGTGGGTTGCGCTCGATGCACGCGTCATCGATAGCTGAGCGTTCACCCAATCGCGATACGGCTTCAGCGGATCCGCTGCGCAAGGGTTGCCGGCAACCTGACACACGCCGCGCAGGGTGGTGATTTCGGAGTACGTGCCGCCGAAGGTCGTCTGCATGAAGAACCGCGCGGCTTCGGTCTCGCTCGGCGTGTGAACAGCGTCGCCCATGACCCAACCCGGGCTGCCCGGCGCCGGCGGCGCGGGCGGCGGGACGAAGCTGCTCGAGCCATTGGCGATCTGGAAGAACCCTTTGATCTCGCCGCTCGGGCAAGCGGCCGTATGGAGATTGATGTACGAGGTGCCGAGCAACAGATTGTTGGCGATCTCAGTCGCGGTATATCCGCCCGCCGCGACGAAGGTCCACAGTAGCGACCCGTCGGCCTGCAGGGATCCCACCGGCGGGTCATCGATGTCGAAGAGGATGTTGGTGTTCGCTCCATGCACGTGCGCGCCCGAGAGCGCGCCGGTCAGATTGCTGTAGCTGAATCGAAGCGACGCCGACAAATGGTTTGCCGCCATGACCAGTGTCGCCGAGCCCGACCCCAGCGACTGCGTGGCGCAGGTGCTCTGCGGCACCATGGTAGCGATCAGCAGTGTCGGAGCGTTGCTGAACACGTACTGACCATTGGTCGCGTTGCTCGGCGCCAGAGGCAGCGTCTGCGGATAGGCGATGGCTTGCAACTGGGTGTCGGACACCAGCAGGACGGCGCCGGTGTACACCGTGCCGTGCGTCGGAGTGGGCGCGCTGCCGTCGGTGGTATAGCGGATCACCGCGTCCGCCGTACTGGTCTTTATCCCCACCTGTTGGGCTCCGGTGTACGTACCAGGCGGCGGTATGAACACCGGCGGCGCGGTGATCGAACCTTCCTTGGTCGCGTCCGCGAAGTAGCCGTTCACATCGACGATGAATCGCAACGAGCCGGCGGTCGCCGAGGCAATGGCGGCCAGCCGGCCGAAGTCGCCGACCTTGACCACTGTGTTGTTGGCTCTCGTCGCGCCGGCCTTGAAGTTCACCGTCGCGAGAACTCCCGCGAAGCCAGCCGGCATGAGTCCGACGTACCCAGTTCCGGTCGCCTTGTCCACGGTCACGTTCAGTGAGAGCGATTCGGCCCAGGTGGAAATGCCGCAGGAGGCAAGCGGCGTGAAGGGTCTCGACTGCCCGGCAAGCAGGGGCTGGCCGGCGAAGAAACCGTTCGGATCGGCGCTGTCGAGAACTCGGCAAGGCTTGACGGCATAGAAGGAGAGACTGCCCTGGGCGGTCGCGGTCGCGGTGAGACTGAGCGCGGTAGTGGCGGCGAACAGCACCGCCAGAAACGCCAGACGGTTGGATCGGCGGCGATCCTGGGCAGGGCGAACGCGATTTTCGAGCAAGCGACCTCCGTGAAACCGAGCAGTGCGGTGCAAAAGGCTGGGCGGATTCTCCGCGAAAGAGAGCATGGAGTCAAATATGCGCAAGCGTGCATATCTCCGACCCGACCCAGCTTCGATCGGATGCTCCGATAACCGAGAGGGCTCTAGGGAGTCGTTCGGAAGGTGAAGGTCATCGGCGATGGCAGTTCGCTGCCTTCGTCGTCCTCGACCGCATCGGTCGCCAGGGTGACGTGGAAAACATCGTCCCGGGGCAGATCGTCGGACGGGGTCCAAATCAGCCAGCCGTGGTCGGGGTCGTACTCGAGCGTTCCCGGCACCAGGCCGCTGTGCTCGCCGAGCACCTTGACGCCGTCGGCCTTCACGTGCGTGACCGGCACCGGCGCGGAGAGTGCGAATGTCACCCGCAGGCGGT
>JBDTNL010000025.1:0-53050 GCA_039933785.1 Acidobacteriota bacterium | reverse complement strand
GCGGGCACAACGAAACTCAGTCCGGCCTTGTCGGCTGTTCCTCGCTCCGGCACATTTCCGCCTAACTACTCGCTCAAGCGGACAGATCAATCGCTTCGCGATTGATGCTGCCGCTTAGCTCAGGCGTTAGCTAGAGGTCGCCGCCATGCGCGGCGGCCTCTTTCGCGTCGTCGAGAAGGGCCTGACCGATCACTGGTAAACGCCACCCCGCGAGCTCCTCGGGCAACTGGGGACGCCGGTCGAGGAGGGTGCTTCGTACCAGCGCCTCGATCGGCCGGCGAGTAACCAGCACCTCGGGCGCCATCCCGAGCTCCTCGGCGCGCTTACGGGCGGTTTCCCGCAGGCGCCGTTCGAGATCGCGTCCCGCGGGTGTGGAGAGGGCCGCAGTGGGTGCAGCTGGAAGATCCGCGGCCGGCTGCTGCAGGGCTGCGCGAATGAGTTCCAAGAAACTGTCGCCATCACGCTTGGCTTGCCGGGGGTCCAGATCCTTCACCCGCGCGAGCTCTTCTGCATCCTTCGGTTGCCGCTGCGCCAGGGCGACCAGAGCGTCGTCCTTGACCACGAAGCTGCGCGGGATATCCCGCCGCCGGGCCTCGGTGTCTCGCCACGCCGCCAGGGCGCGCAGCACCCCAAGCTGCGGCGGCGTCAACCGCCCCGCAGCGCGCAGCCGGCGATAGGCCTCGAGCGGCCGCTCCTCGAAGCGTTCGGTGTCGACAACCTCCATCGAGTCCTCGAGCGCCCACTCGAAACGGCCGAGTTCCTCGAGACGCTGACGTAAGACCCGGTAGGCCGAGAGGAGGCACGTCACATCTTCCACGGCATAGGCCAGCTGCTCGGGAGAAAGGGGCCGCGCCAGCCAGTTGGTGCGCGTCTCGCCCTTGCAGATCTCGATGCCGAGCACCGCGAGGGTCAACTTCTGGTAGCCCAAGGATGGCGCGAGGCCGGCCAGGCCGGCGGCGATCTGCGTGTCGAGCAACGGCGAAGGGACGACTCCGAGGGCGCGCCAGAATACTTCCACGTCTTCGCTTGCCGAGTGCAAGACCTTGAGAATTCCGGGAGCGCGCAGGATGTCGCCGAGCGGCGACAGGTCCTCGATGCTCAGTGGATCGATGAGAAACGCCGCCCGGCCGTCGCACACCTGTATCAGACCGAGGCGAGGGAAAAACGTGCGCTCGCGGACGAACTCGGTGTCGAAAGCGAGGACGTCCGATTGCTTCCAGTCGTCGGCGGCCGCTTTCAATGCCTCGCTGCTTCCGACGTGAACGACTGGAAGCTCCGGCAGGGCCTGAATCGTCAGCGGTGTTTCGACCGCCGGTGTGGGATTCGAAGGCTCGCTCAGGGTGTCGCTCCCGAGGCGGCGCGGTAGTACACGACCAACTCGGCGCGGCGCGCGCGTTCGACGTCGCGATTCTCGAACAATACCCAAACCACGCTGCCGTTCGCGCCGTGTTCGATCGCCGCATGCTCGGCGAAGCCGCAGCGCTTGATCGGGCACTCCTGACCCCGCATGCAATCTCCTGAGCCCGTGGTATCGCTCGCGTCGTAGCGGTATCCCAGGTACTTGGCGCCTGCGGGGAGTGTCACCGCGAGCAATCGGCATGCGGCGCTGCTGGGTACGACGGCGGCCAGGGCGGCTTGAAGCGCCGCGGCCGAGGCGGCAGGCAGGCCGAGGCCGAAGCCGGTTCCATCGACGAAGACGCCGGCAGGAGACTCGGCGGGGAGTTGGGCGGCCGATCCACGCAGGGCCGAGCCGGCGGCCGTCGCTATCGCCGGCGTGCAACTTCCGGATGTGGCCGCGGGAGCGGCGATCGTGTCGACGGCCAGAGCCGACTCGCCGGGTTTGCACTCGGGGCAGTTGGTGCGCGCGGCCGAGCGTGCCGGCGCGGCGGCGATGGGGCTTGCTGAGACCGCCGGGACCACGATTCTTGGCGCCACCGGCGCGGCCATCGGTGCCGGCGGTGGCGGCACTGGAACCGGCGCGGGCGCTTGCGGCGCTGGTGGAGGCGGCGTGCTCGGCGAGGCCAGTTGCGGCGCCGGCGGAGGCGCTGCTACAGGAACCGGGTGGGCGATCACAGGGTTCGAAGCGACCGGCGGGACAGGTGTCGGTTGTGTCGCGGGTGCCGCCGGTGGATTAGGCGCAACGGGCTTCTCCGGAACGGTTGGCACCTCGTGAACCGGGATCGGCGCGACTGGGGAGGGCGCTGGCGGTGGAGTGGTGGGCGGCGCTAAGACCGGCCGAGGCGCCGGAGGTACCACCTGTGGCGTGGGCACCGCTGCCGGTGCCGGCGTAGTGGGTGCGGCCACTGGGGCTACAGCCGCAGCCACCGCGATGGCCGTGCCTGCAGGGCCCCGAGACTTGTACAAGCTGACCCGCATCGGGGAGAAGGACTGATTCGTCGCCACCTGGGCGGCGAAGGTTGACTTTGCTTCCTTACCCGTCTTCGCCTCGAGATACGCGCGGTAAGCCATGAACTCGGGATGCGTGACCTCGAGCACCCACTCGCCATCGGCGAGTCCGGAGAATGAGGCGTGTCCCTCGCCATCGGTGAGCAGGGGGGCCGGCCCGGGTCCAGCCAGCTCACTGCCTCGATGCAGCGTCACGGTCGCTCCGACGATCGGCCCTCCCGACTTGTCGAGCACCGCGACGGCGATCGATGCGCCGCCCTGCCAGTTGGGCTGAGCGCGTAGTTGCGGAGGGGTCGACAACGCCAGGACCAGCGTGAGCGCCAGGCTCGAGACGCTGAAGAGAGCTCGCGGCAGTCGCTTGGTCATCGTTCAGCTCCTTGCCATGCGGCCGTCGAGCTCGAGGTCGGCGGCGCGCTCCTGCATCGCGGTGAGGACGTTGCCGACGTGCTGCCACAGCCCCAGGTTGCCGTCGAAGCAGGCGGCGCTGAAGTCGGCGGTGACCGCCTCGACGTGGTCGCGATCGACGCCGGCCGCGAAGGCGCGCTCCTTCCAGCGCTTCTGGATCGACTTAACCTCGACGTCTCGCACGTCCTTGCTCGGGCGCACCAGCGCCGCGGCGATGACCAGGCCGGTGATTTCGTCGCAGGCGATCAACGCGAAGTCGATCGGCCGTTCACGGACCACGCCGGTGCCCTCGGTGTTGTGGGCGAGAATCGCCTGGACTACAGTCTCCGGACAGCCGCGGGCGCGCAGGATGGGTGCGCCGTCGCGCGGGTGGCCCTCGAGCGTCGGATGGATCTCCCAATCGAAGTCGTGGAGCAGGCCCGCCAAGCCCCAGGTTTCTTCATCCTCCCCGAGGCGCCGGGCATAGGCCCGCATGGCGGCCTCGACCGCCACCATGTGGCGCCGCAGGCCCGCAGCCTGCACGTGCTCGACGACGATCTCAGAGGCCTGCGCTCGATCCATGCCGTTCATGGGGCGATACTACCGGACGGCCCGTGCCACATGGTGGCGGCCGGGGCCCATCCGACCGCTTCCCGTGCGATAATCGACCGACCGGCGGCCCGCTTTGACCTTGCCGCGGCCCAGGTCCAGAAAGCGTTTGGGGAGAGCACTTAGGCACCGGCCGTCGTGGGCGGACGGCTCGAGGAATACGATTGAGATGAACGATCGCAAGTCGAACAAGACCGCTCTGGGGCTTTGTTGCGCCCTCGCCATGCTGCTCGCCACGAGTGGTCGGGGAGACGTCGCGAAGGCCAAGGCGAGCGGACCGAAGCACAATCAATCCACGCGCTCGCGCGTCAAGCCGCAGCCGGCGGCCGCCAAGGTAACGGGTACTCCCGAGAGCCGGATCGAAGCGGCGGTTCTGGCGGCGCGCCGCGTCGCCACCGACGTCGGAGTTCACATCGCGCGCGCCGACACCGGCGCCACGATCTATGGTCTCGATCAGGATCGCGCCCGCGTCGTCGCCTCGAACAACAAGCTGTTCACCACCGCGGCGGCGCTCGACACGCTGGGTCCGGCATACATGTACCAGACCAAGGTCATGGCCAGCGGCAAGATCGAGAGCGGCACGCTCGAGGGCGACCTTGCGGTGGTCGGCGCCGGCGACCCGAATATTTCCGGACGCGGTTACAACGGGGACATCTACGCGGTATTCAAGATCTGGGCGGCGAGCCTGAAGAGCAACGGGATCAACCGGGTTCGCGGCCACTTGGTCCTGGTCACCGGGTTCTTCGACGCCGAGCAGATTCACCCCGATTGGCCCAAGGATCAACTGGTCAATTGGTATGAAGCTCCGGTCGATGATCTGTCGTTCAACGAGAACTGCATCCTGGTGAAAGTGTCGCCGGGCAGCAAGCCGGGAGCGCCGGTGCGGATCGAGACCGAACCGCCGTTGGTCTCCTTCGGCGTGATCAACAACGCGGTGACTACCGCGAGTCGTGGCCGGCAGAGACTCGCGATCGGGCGCACGGCGGGCAGCAACAACATCTACGTGTCGGGGCAGATGTACCTGCACGCGGGCACCAGCGAAGCACAGGTGACGGTGACCGACCCGGTTGGAGTCTTCGGGGACGCGCTCCGCGATGCGCTCAAGCAGGAGGGGATCGCGATCGAAGGCGACACTCGCCGCGTGGCGCAGTTGTCCGAGGGGGCCTGGCTCGAGGTCGCCGAGCTGCGCTCGAGCCTGATCTCGACCATCGACATCACCAACAAGCACAGCCAGAACTTCTTCGCCGAGAGCCTGTGCAAGCTGCTCGGCCGCGCCAAGTTCGGCATCGGCAGCTGGCAAGCGGGGACACGCGCGGTGAGCGAGTTCCTCACCAAGGTCGGTCTCGTTCCGGGCTCCTACGGCTTGGCCGATGGCTCCGGCATGTCGCGCAACAACCGCTTCGCGCCGAGTCAGGTGACCAAGCTTCTGCAGTACATGTACGGCCAGCCGTACGGCGGTGAGTTCATGCGCTCGCTCGCCTACAGCGGCGAGCGCGGTCTGCGCTGGCAGCGGCGGTTGTCGAGCGGCCCCTACGCCGGCAACGTGTTCGCCAAGACCGGCACGCTCTCCGGAGTTTCGGCGCTCTCCGGCTACGTCAAGGCTCGCTCGGGCAAGCTCTACGTCTTTTCGATCCTGTGCAATGGCGTGCGCGGCGATGCCCACGGGGCTCAGGACGCCATCGTGCGGGCACTGATCGACAATGGCTGAAGAGCGGGCGCCCGCGGAGAGCAAGCCGCTCAACTACCGCACACTGATGAAGCAGGTGCAGGACGTGGTCGGCGCCATCGAGCGCTCGGACGAGAAGGGTTCGACCGTGCACTCGACCGCCGAGGCCATCATCGCGCGCTTCCGCGAGGACCTCGGGATCTACGGCGGCCGACTGTATCGACGCGAGGGCGGCAACTACGTGCTGATCGCGACCTTCGGCGACGCGAAGGCGCTGCCGGAAGGCTTGGCCGTGCCCGCTGCATACGCTCCGATCGAAGCCGTGCTCGAAGACGGCGCGGTATTCATGGAGGCGAGCGACCCGCGGATCGACGCCGGTCTCGAGGAAGTCCTCGGTGTCGAGCAATTCGCCGCCATCGAAGTGGACGATGGCGAGTACATTCTGGCCTTCAACGTGGCTCCGGGCCAGGAGGGCGACGCGGTGCAGTTTTCGCTCGGCATCCTGCGCCACGCCATCAACCAGAAGATCCGCACCGACCGCATCGAAGGCATCTTCCTGCAGGCGCGAAAGATTCAGGCCTCGATCCTGCCGCGGCGCGTGCCGACGTACGGCGAGTTCGACATGGCCGGCCGCAGCGAGCCCATGGAGCAGGTGGGCGGCGATTTCTACGACTTCATTCCGATCACCGACAAGATTTTCGGCCTCGCGATTGCCGACGTGTCGGGCCATGGCCTGCCGGCGGCGCTCCAGGTGCGCGATATCTACATGGGTCTGCACATGGGTTTGTCGCGCGACTTGAAGATCGTCCGCACGGTCGAGCGCCTGAACCAGATTATCCACAAGAGCACGCTCACCAGCCGTTTCGTCTCCATGTTCTACGGCGAGCTCGAGCCCAACGGAGTCTTCATCTACGTCAACGCCGGCCATCCGCCGCCGTTCCACCTTTCGGCAGACGGCACGCACCGCTTCCTCGAAGAGGGCGGCGCCGTCCTCGGTCCGTTGCAGAATGCCACCTACGAGCGCGGCTTCGTCCGCATGCAGGCCGGCGACCTGGTGATGCTCTACACCGACGGCATCATCGAGACCGAAGCCAGGGGCCGCGGCCAGAGCCGCGAGGAATATGGCGTCGAACGCCTCGTCGCCGTGGCCCGCGAGCATTCCCAAAAGCCCGCGGGCGACCTCGTCGCCGCCGTCTTCGCCAGCGTCGAAAAATTCAGCGGTGGCCGCGCCCCCAAAGACGACCGCACCGTCGTCGTCGTCCGCCTCCCTCCAACCTAAGGAACCAAAGAAGTCGAAAGAAACTGAAAGGGGACAGGTTGGTTTCGACTGAAAGCAACCTGTCCCCTTTTGACGTTTTTCGTCAGATTGATGCAAGAGGTTTCGTCTTAGAAGGCATGGGACGATTCGCAAGGGTTGTACTGCCGGGAGTACCCCTCCACGTTACGCACCGCGGCAACCGGCAGGGCAATGTCTTCTTCGACGATTGGGATCGCCAGGCCTACCTCGAACGCTTCATCGCGGACAGCGACCGCTTCGGGCTGGCCCTGTGGGCCTTCTGCCTGATGGGGAACCACGTGCACTGGCTGGTCGTGCCGCGTGACGACCAGTCGCTGGCGCGAACGATCCAGAACGCGCATCGCGCGCACGCCGTGCGCATCAATCTGCGCCACGATTGGGTCGGGCACCTCTGGGCCAATCGATACTTCTCGACCGTCCTCGATGAGAGGCATCTGTGGAGCGCCGTGCGCTATGTCGAATGCAATCCGGTCCGCGCCGGCATCGTGCCTCGCGCCGAGGACTATCGATGGTCGAGCGCCCGGGCCCACAGCGGCTGGCAAGCCGAGTGGAGGTTGGCCGGTGACCGACCCTTCCCCGGCCCTATTCCGGATTGGGCTGGTTGGCTCGCCGAGCGTTCGGATGCCGCCGCCGAGACGCTGCTACGGAAGAACAGCCGCACTGGCAGGCCGACGGGCTCGCGGCAATTCATCGGAAAGCTGGAATGCGAGCTCAACCGTTCGCTGGCAAAAAGGGGACAGGTTACTTTGCGTTGAAACCAACCTGTCCCCTTTTGGACGTTTTTTGTCAGCGCAGTGGGGTGACGTCCAATTGCTGTTGGAGTTTGATCACTGACTTTGCGGGATAGATGCCGGAGCGCAGCTGGACACCAGGGTAGATCTGGGTCTCGCGGCCAACCACTACGCCGGGATGGAGCACCGAGTTGCAGCCGGTGAGGACACCGTCGCCGAGCACCGCACCGAGCTTTCGCCGAGAGGTCGCGAGCCGTCCCCCAGGGAAGGGGATCGAGATCTCGGCGCCGTCGTGCCGGAAGTTGGACAGCACCGTTCCGGCGCCTAGGTTGACGCCCGCGCCGAGGATCGAGTCGCCGACGTAGCTGAGATGGGGGGCCTTGGCCCCGTCGAACAGGATGGCGCGCTTGATCTCGACGTTGGCGCCGACGACGCAAGAGTCGCCGATCCAAACTCCTCCGCGTACATAAGCCCCGGGGCGCAGCTCGCAGTCGCAGCCGATGCGCACCGGTCCCTCGATCACCACGCCCGGCAAGATCCGAGTTCCGCGTCCGATCGAGATCTGGTCGCCGAGCAGGTTGATGTCCGGCGGAATGAGGATGTCGAAGGATTGAGAGGGCAACTTCCCGAGCACCCTGTCGAGCGCCGCGCCTAGCAAGTCCCACGGAGCCTCAGCATCGAACGCGTCGGCGAACTCCGCGGGCAGCGCGGCGAACAGCTCAGGCAAGGAGAACGCAGTCATCGCAAGTTGGCTGAGTGGAATGGGTAGCTTACGATGCTCAATATATTTGGTTGCAAACCACCATGCCAGCCGGAACGCACCTCGCTTGAGCCTACGTCCCTTACCCAGAGCTTTTTACCAGCGCTCAGCGGACCTCGTGGCTCGAGATCTCCTCGGCCGCTGGGTGGTGCGCGATTTCGGCGACGAGAAGCTGATCCTGCGGATCGTCGAAACCGAGGCCTACCTCGGCGTCAGCGATCGGGCCAGCCACGCTTGGGCCGGCCGCCGCACGGCCCGCAACGAGGCCATGTATCTCGGCGGCGGGCATGCGTACGTGTACTTCATCTATGGCATGCACTTCTGCCTGAACGTGGTGACCGGCGCGACCGAGACGCCGCAGGCCGTATTGCTCCGTGCTGGCGAGCCGGTAGATGGCGCGTCTCGAATGGCCGAACTGCGCGGACTCGAGGGCCGAGTCCGCGATGGCGCGATTGCGGGCGGTCCGGGCAGGCTGTGTCGCGCACTGGCGATCGATCGCGAGCTCAATGCGGCCAAGTTCTGGCACCAGCCCTTGCGACTCGCGGCAGGGGAGCCGGTCCAGGATCGGGTCGTGGCGCGCGGTCCTCGCGTGGGCGTCGACTACGCCGGCGAAGCGACAGCCTGGCCATTGCGCTTCGCGGTACGCGGCAACCGGCATGTTTCGAAGCCCTGGCCGTGGCCGGCCGCGCGTCGAGTAGAAGCGACTAACGCTTGACGGGCGTGACCTGGCGCAGCGTGATGTGGCCGCCGCGCAGCAGTTTCCAGAACACGATCTGAGCCTCGAGCGACGGCATCGGACTGATCTTGAGGATCGACTGGATATCGTACGTACCGTTGATGCGCGACAGGATGAAGCCTTCCTGCGGCGAGATCGACACCGTGGTGAGCTCTTCCATCTTGCGTGACAGGACCGGCACCGAGGTGAGCGCCACGCCCATCTTCTCGAGCTCCGCTTTCATCTGCTCCTCGGCCTTCTGCACCGCGCCGAGAACCGCCTTGCTCTCGGGGTCGAGGCTGCGCGCGGCGCGATAGTGCCGGACGGCGCGTTCGTAGTCGCCGTTCTGCAAGTAGGTCTGTCCGAATCGCATTAGTGCCGGCGCATCGACCGCAATCGGCAAGGCGCCGGCGCTGGGCGCGGCGCTCTTCGGGTTCACCACTTTGAGCCGGCCCTGCTTCCACTGATCGAACAGGACCTTGCTGGCGTAGAAATCGCTCGAGTGGGTCTGCAGGCTGATGTCGCCGACCGTGGCCTGGTCGTTGACGCCGCCGAGAATGAGGCGCTCGCCGGGGGTCAGACCGGGATCGTCGACCGGCGAGATCAGTACCGGGATGGCGCGCGGCGAGAGGATGACCTCGCGGATGCGCTTCCACTCGTCGACGCGCTGCATGGCTTCGAGCACCAACATCTGGACGTCGAGGTTCATGAGCACCATCGGCTCGGCCGGGACTTCCTCGAGAAACCGGAAGTCGCCCTCGCTCCAGGTAAAGATCTCGTAGATGCTTTCCTCGGCCTTGAGGCGAAGCATGCTGTGTAGGTTCTCTTCGTCGATGGCCTTCATCTGCACCAGAATCTTGCCCAGCAAGACCTTGGTCTCGGCCTGCTTTTTCATGCCCTCGGTGAGCTGGTCGTCGGTGATGAAGCCGTGGCTGACCAGGAAATGCCCGAGGTATTCCTTGGGGTCGGTCGACGCCGACGAGATGATGATGCCTTCGCGGAAGAGAATGCGCTTCTGGACCTGACCGTTGTCGAAGACGAGGGTGCCCGTCTTCTGGCCCTGAGAGAGCCACTGGAGCAGCTCGGCGAGCTGCATCGTCTTGATGTTTCCGGTAATGCTCATGGCGATCGGCGAGGAGGATTATAGCCGCTGTGATTGGAGCCTCACGCGAAGTTTCGCGCTCGGGCCCGCGGGGTCAGCGGCGAGCTTTGGTGGTGCCCGTTTGGCCTTGATAATGGCTGGAGGAGCCGGGATCGCCATAGGCCACGTCCGGGGCGCTCTCCATGGCGATGAAGATGAGCTGGGCGATGCGTCGTCCGGCTTCGAGGACGAAGGGCACGGGGCCGAGGTTCTGCAGTTCCAACGTGATGGTGCCTTGGAATCCGGGGTCGCACCAGCCGGCGAGCGAGTGGTTGATCCACAGCCGGCCAAGCGTCGACTTGAGCTTGAGGTCGCAGGCCACGGCGCGAGGAATGCGGACGTACTCGAGCGTCGAGGCGAGCACGACCTCGCCGGGGAAGAGCTTGATGTACGGAGCGGTGAATTCTTCCGGGTCGCGCGTCGGGCAGATCCAGTGGTCGCAGACGCGGATGTCGTAGCTCGCCGCGTTCACCTGCTCGGGGACATACGGCGAGACTCCGCCGGTGCTGCCCCACTCTCGAATCCAGCGGTCGGGCTTGATCATCGTTCGGAGCGCGGCGCGGCGACGAAGTTAGGAGAACTGGACCGGGAACGAAACGTCCTCACGATGAATCGTGTCGACGAAGCGGATGATGCGCCGCCGCAGCGACATGAAGAGCGTCGAGGTCCGGCTGCCGCCGCCGAAGAAGCGCACGCCGCGGAGCAGTCCGCCGTCGGTGACCCCGGTGCAGGAAAAGACGATGTTCTCGCCCGGTGCCAAGTCCTCGGTCTTGAAGATGCGGTTCGGGTCGCTGATCCCCATCTCGGCCAGCCGCCGCGCCTGATCGGCGTTGATGGTCTGCAGGCGGGCCTGAATTTCACCACCGAGACAGCGCATGGCGGCGGCGGTGATGACGCCTTCCGGCGCGCCGCCGGTACCGATCACGGCGTGTACGCCGGTGCCACGCACCGCGGCGGCAATGCCGGCGGAGAGGTCGCCGTCGCCGATCAGCCGAATTCGCGCACCCGCCGAGCGGATGTCGGCGATGAGCTGCTGGTGGCGCTCGCGATCGAGCACGACTATGGTCAGATCCTCGACGTCGCGTTCGAAGGCGTCGGCGATGTTGCGCAGGTTCTCAGCGACTGGGGCGTCGAGATGCACGCGGCCGCGGGCGGTCGGGCCGACGATGATCTTCTCCATGTAGCAGTCGGGCGCGTGGAGCAGACCGCCACGTTCAGCGGCGGCAAGGACCGCCGTCGCGTCCGGAGCGCCGGTGGCGCAGAGGTTCGTGCCCTCGAGCGGGTCGACCGCGATGTCGATCGCCGGCGCGCCGTCCTTGCCCGCGCCGACTTCCTCACCCACGAACAGCATCGGCGCCTCGTCGCGCTCGCCCTCGCCGATGACGATGCGGCCGGCGATGTTGAGCCCGTTGAGCTCCTTGCGCATCGCCTCGACGGCGACGTGGTCGGAGTGCTTGCGCTCGCCGAAGCCCATGGTGTGGGCGGCGGCGATGGCCGCCTGTTCGGTGACCCTGATGAAATCCTGTTCGAGCAGGCGATCGAGAGACATCAGGCGCGCTCTTTCTGCGCGGCATTCTTCTCCGACACCTTCTTCGCCGAGACGATGGGCGCGTTGTACGAGGCGATGCCGGTGACCGCCTCGCCGATGACCAGGCCGTGGATGTCATGGGTGCCTTCGTAAGTGAAGACCGACTCGATGTTGAGCATGTGCCGAATGACCGGATAGTCGTCGACGATGCCATTGGCGCCGAGGATCTCGCGCGCCAGCTTGGCGCATTCGCGGGCCACCCAGACGTTGTTGCGCTTGCCCATCGAGACGTGGTGCGGTTTCAACTTACCCTGATCCTTGAGCCGGCCCATTTGCAGGACGAGGAACTGGCCCTTGGTGATTTCGGTGATCATCCAGGCGAGCTTTTCCTGCACCAGTTGATGGCTGGCGATGGGCTGGCCGTTCCACTGGATGCGCTGTTTGGCGTACTCGAGCGCCGTGTAGTAGCACTCCATGGCGGATCCGAGACCGCCCCAAGCGATACCGTAGCGGGCTTGCGTCAGGCAGGAGAGCGGTCCCTTGAGCCCGGCGGCGTCCGGTAGGATCGCATCGCCCGGAATCTTGCAGTCGTGGAACCCGAGCTCCGAGGTCGTCGAAGCGCGGAGCGAGAACTTGCCGTGCTGATCGGACGAAGTGAACCCGGGCGTGCCCTTCTCGACCAGGAAGCCGCGGATGCCGTCGTCGGTCTGTGCCCAGACCACCGCGACCGCGGAGAGTGTGCCGTTGGTGATCCACTGCTTGGCGCCGTTCAGCACCCAGTCGCCGCCGGACTTCTTCGCCGTGGTGCGCATGCCGCCCGGGTTGGATCCGAAATCGGGCTCGGTCAAGCCGAAGCAGCCGATGGCCTCGCCGCTGGCAAGGGCCGGAATCCACTTGTCCTTCTGCGCTTTGGAGCCGAAGGCGTAGATCGGATACATGACCAGCGAGCTCTGCACTGACGCAAAGCTTCTGAGGCCGGAGTCGCCGCGCTCGAGCTCCTGCATGATCAGGCCGTAGGCCACCTGGTTGAGCCCCGGCAGACCGTACTCGGAGATCGTGGCGCCAAAGAAGTTGAGCTGGCCCATGTCGGGCACAAGTTCGAGAGGCGTGCGCGCGTCGCGGTGGCACGCCTCGATGATCGGCTTTACCTTGTCATCCACCCATTGGCGGACGGTGTCGCGCACTAAGCGCTCCTCTGCGGTCAGGAGCGCGTCAAAATCCATGTAGTCGACGCCGGGAAAACGGGGCACGGAGGACCTCCTTGCGGTCGAAACGGGTTCCCTAAATCGAGGGAGTTGCGGCTTGTCGGGAGTGGCTCCCAGCCTGTCGACGGATGATACCACCGGGTCTATTCGATGAATGGCTATGAACGCGATACTCTTCTATCCATGATTCAAGGTAGCGAGAGGCGAGCTCAGACGCGACCACCAGCGGTTTTCCTGGTTTTGATTTCACTGCTGTTCGCGTTTGGCGCGGGAGCGGCCCAGGCAGGCACCCTCAGCGGCTTCGTAGGCAAGCCGCAGCTGCCGGCGGCTCCGTTGCCCGGTATCGCGGTGCTGCTATTCGACGCTCAGCGCGCGCCGGTGGCGCAGACGACCAGCGCGGCGGACGGAACCTTCTCGTTCACCGGGCTCGCGGCCGGCAACTACTACCTGCTGACCCGCAAGGACGACGACGATCGGGTCGACCTCGCCTGGCCCGACGAGCCGTGCCCGAAGGAGACCTGTGGCAGCTTCTCCGATGCCACCGCGATTCCGGTACCGGCTTCGGGAGGGGTGACGATCGCGCCTCCGTTTCTCTTGCCGCTGGGCGTGACGTTCTCGGGTACCGTGACTGCCGCGGTCGGCGGAGCAGGGCTGCAGGCGCAGATTTTCGGCATGCCCTCCAGCCAGAACTTTCAGCTCACCGGCAACACCGACGCCGCCGGGCACTACTCGATTCCCGGCTATCCAACGCTGAGCGGCGGCAACCCCATCACGTACAAGGTGCGGGCCAGTCCCTTCGGAATCGACGCGCACTACATCGGCGAAGTCTGGAACAACATCCCCTGCCCGCATGCCTCGTGCGACCTCAATACGGTCGGCACGCCGGTGGATGTGCAGGGCGGCGATCCGGTGCTCGACTTCGCGCTCGATGACGGCAGCACGATTTCGGGTCACGCGTACGACGGACCTGGGAACTCGACGCCGGTGTCGGCGCTGGGACTTACGGTGTGGGTGTACGACCTGGGCAGCACGGTGGAGGGTGTCGCCAGCGTCTTCGGTGACGGCTCGTACTCGGTGCGCGGTCTCGCCGCGGGAAGTTATCGCGCGGTCCTCGTGAGCGATGACCAGAACTCGTTCTTCGCCAGCCAGATCTTCGACGGCATGCCGTGCTTCGGAGCGAGCTGTGTGCCGCCGACCGGCGGCACCGCGATCGTGCTCGGCACCACCGCCACGGCGACGGCGGATTTTCATCTGGCGTCTGGAATGAGGATCGAGGGCGGGATGGTGAACGGTGCGACGGGAGCTGACGTGTTCTTCGGTCCGCACGTCTTCGCCGGTGCCGCGCCGACGGATCTGGGCCACAACTTCGTGAGCGGCGGGCACTACGCCCTGACGCTGCCGCCCGGGCCCGCGGTGCGCCTCGGCGTCCTCACCGCTGGGGAGTACGTGGACCAGATGTGGCACAACCATCCATGTGCGGGAACCTGCCCGGGCACGGCGGGCGAGCTGATTTCGATCGTCCCGGGCACCGTCTTCGTCGCCGACTTCAAGCTCGACCCCGGAGCCCTCAACTTCTTCGCGCTCGCTCCGTGCCGGGCGCTCGACACGCGGACGCTCGCCGATCCGCTGCCGTCGGGCACGACCCGCAGCTACGCCTTGGGCGCGGGTTGTGGAGTTCCGTTCGACGCCGTGGCGATCGCCGTGAACGTCACGGTGGTCACGCCACCCGCTACCGGAAGCTTGGCGTTGTGGGCGTCGGAGGCCGCGACGACGGGGACTACGGTGTCGAACTTCAAGGCCGGAATCACGCGGGCCAACAATGCCGTGGTGTCGGTGGGGCACGATGTTGCGACGGGTCTCAACGCGCGTCTGACCATGGCCACGGCGGGATCGGCGCATCTGGTGATCGACATCACCGGATACTTTGTGCGCCCGCCGGCCTGAGAGCTTCGAGCTCAGACGCGACGGCGCTGGCGGTAGGCGCGCAGCATCATCACGCAGGTGGTGAGGCGCTGGATGCGGCGGTTCTTCTGCTGGATGGCGGCCATGTCGTCGATCGCCGGCTGCTCGCCGCGCAGCTCGCGGGTGTAGCGATCGATCTCGAACGCCAGCTGGTCCATTTCCGGCCCGAGCAAGCGTTGGAAGGTGCGTTCGGTGACCAGCAGGTAGCCCTCGGCCACATCGCGCACCATCGAGTAGGCGCTGCCCCCTGGAAAGTTGGCCATTGTCGCGATGGTAACCCACTCGCTGGCGGCGCGGGGCGCGAATCCCATAGCATCCCCGGTCACATGACCGCTCTTCGTAGTCTCCGCGTTCCATGACCGCGCTTCGGATCCTTCGCGCTCCATGACCGCGCTCGATCTGCTTCGTCAGGTGGGGCCGCCACTACTCGCCTGCGCCGCGGCCCTGGTTTTCGATCGCATGGCGGTCCGCCGGCGCCTCGATCCTCCCGGGTTCGCCAATCCGCTCCGTCGCGGCCTCGCCTTCACGCTGGTGGCGGGGATCTTCTGGATCGGAATCTTCGGCGCGCTGGGAGCGAAGCCGGACGCCGTAGCCACCGACTACAGCCAGGTTTCGATGGGGAGGCTGTTCCTGCTGCACATCCTTCTGGTTGCGGTGATGGTCTTCTGGTACCTGCTCGGATTTTCGGGCTTCCGAACCGCGGGCGGCGGGATGAGCTTCGCGGCGCAGTTCGGGCTGCGGTCGCCGCGGCCTGGACGCGAAGCCGGATTGGGCTTCGCGGTCGGACTCTGCACTTGGTCGGCGCTGATCCTCTGCATTCTCCTGATCGCTCTTGTCGTCGCCGCCATCGCGGGCGAGGATTCCCTGCCGCAGAGGCCTCCGGCCGCGATTCTCTGGATCGCGGGGTTGCCGTTCCTGGTCCGCATCGGGTTGGCGCTGACCGCGGGCGTGGTCGAGGAGGCGTTCTTCCGCGGCTTCCTGCAACCGCGCATCGGCATCTTGCTGTCGACGTTGTTCTTCGCCCTGGCGCACCTTTCCTACGGCCAGCCGTTCCTGCTCGTCGGCGTGGCGCTGCTGTCGCTGCTCTACGGCGTGCTGACCAGGATGCGCCAGACCATCATCCCGGCCATGGTGGCGCATGCCGTGTTCGACGGGATCCAGTTGCTGATCATCGTGCCGGGAGTGCTCAAGCTCTTCGGCGGTTCGCCACCGGCGCCGTGATCGACCCGGGTTTCATCTGCTAAACTCGCCCTTCGCCATGAATGCGCCGCAACCCGAGGTGCACCTCGCGATCGGCAGCCGGTTCGAAAATATCGAGCTGGTGAAAGTCGTCTTGGACGACTGTCTGCGCCAGCTCGAGCTCGACGAAGACGCGATGCACTGGATGGAGTTGGCGGTGCGTGAGGCGGTGGCCAATGCGATCAAACACGGCAACCGGCAGGATCCCTCGAAGCGCGTCGACATTGACCTCGCGGTCGAGGGCGATGCGGTGGTCATCCGGGTCGAGGATCAGGGCGAGGGCTTCAATCCCGACGCCGTGCACGATCCGCTGGCGCCGGAGAATCGCTTCAAGCGCGATGGGCGTGGAATTTTCTACATGAAGAAGTTCATGGATAGCATCGACTACGGTTTTCGGCCCGGCGGCGGCACGGTGTTGACCTTGCGCAAGCGCCTGGGCAAGTCGACAAAATCTGATCCATCCAAGGAGGAAGGTCAATGAAGATCACCGTGCGACAGTCGGGCGAGGTCACAATTCTCGACCTCAAGGGCAAGATCACCATCGGAGTCGGCGACGTCGCGCTGCGGGACTCGATCGGTCAACAGATGCAGGAAGGCAGGAAGAACCTCCTGCTCAACACGGCCGACGTCAGCACGATCGATTCCTCCGGGGTCGGCGAACTGGTGGCCGCGTACACCACGGTGACCAACCGCGACGGCAAGCTCAAGCTACTCAAGCTGCCGCCCAAGCTTCAGGACATCCTTCAGATCACGCAGCTGATCACCGTCTTCGAGGTATTCGAGGACGAAGAGAGCGCCGTCAAGTCGTTCTGACGGCCGTCGCGCCTTCATCTCCCATGAATCTGTTGGCCGGACGTCTCGCCGCTTGGGCGGCGAGCGTCGACGGCCGCTTGCCCGTGCTCCTGCCCTCGGCGGCCTCGCGTCCCGAGCGCGTGCACGAGGCCATGCAATACGCGCTCACTACCCCCGGCAAGCGCCTGCGGCCGGTTCTGACGCTGGCGGTCGCCGACCTCTTCGGCAGCCAGCGCCCGGAGGTACTCGATCTGGCATGCGCGGTCGAGATGGTGCACGCCAGCTCTCTGGTGCTCGATGACCTGCCGTGCATGGACGACGCCGAGCTCCGGCGCGGTCGTCCGACGGTGCACCGCGCCTTCGCCGAGGAGGTGGCGCTCCTGGCAGCGTTTGGATTGCTCAATCGGGCCTACGCACTGGTCGCCGAGATGGCATCGCATCTCGGCCTGCGGCGCTATACTCCAGCCGACCTCACGCATCACCTCTCGGCCGCCGTGGGCACCGACGGTCTGATCGGCGGTCAGGCGCTCGATCTCGAGAGCCGCCACGAGCAGCTCGACCTCGAGCGTCTCGAATACATCCACTCGCACAAGACCGGGGCGCTGTTCCTGGCCGCGGCCGAGCTCGGAGCGATGGCCGCCGACGTGCGGCGTCGCGACCTCGAGACCGTCAGCCGCTACGCCAAGAATCTCGGCCTGGCCTTCCAGATCTCGGACGACCTGCTCGACGTGCTGGCGACTCCGGAAGAGACCGGCAAGGACAGCCATCAGGACGAGACCAAGGTGACCTTCGTGAAGCTGCTCGGCATCGACGGCGCGCGGGCGCTCGAGGGCGAGCTGCTGGGGTTTGCGATCGAGGCCATCGAGCCCCTCGGCCGCAAGGCCGAGGCACTTCGCGCGCTCGCCGAATTCGTCCGCGTGCGGCGGCGCTAGACGCATGGTCGAGCACGATCTTGCGAGCGTCCGCGCCGAGCTCCAGCGGCGCGGCTACCTGACCCACGGGTTGGAGCGCATGCTGCTGCAGGACGCCCTGCGCTCGCGCACCGGAGTGCGGGCCCTCCTGCGTCTGGCGTTGCGCACGGCAGTGCTGGGCGGAGGCCTGCTGGCGCTGCCGGTCGCCCTGGGGCTCGCGCTCGCCAACGGCAACCTCGATCGCTCGCCATTCGATCTCGCGCCGCTGGTGCTCCATCTCGTGCCGCCGCTCGCGGTGGTGGCGGGAGCCCTCTTTCTGGCGCTCGCGGGCGCGGCGCTCCTGCTCGCGCGCCTGCGGCCCGGCCGCGGCGCGGGCGCCGAAGGGGCAGGTGACTGGCTGGCGCTCGCGGGCGTGGCCGCGCTGTTCGCCTCGCTGGCCTGGCAAGGGAGAGGTCTCCTGATCGAAGCCCCGGTGGCGCGTTTGCTGCTACTCGCCGCCGCGGCGACGATCGCCGGTGCGGCGCTTTGGCGCCTTTGGAGAAGCGGCCTCTTCGCCCTCACCGTGCGCTGGGTGGAGACCCCGTTGCGGCAGACCTTCGCACCGCGCGTGTGGCTCGCCCTGTTGGTTGCCGGCGCGGCGTTGTTCGTGGCGGTGCCGATCCTCGTTCTCCTGCGGCCCGGCACGACCCACGAGGCGCCGAGCAATTTGCCTTCCGCGCCCGGCGAACGCGTGCTCCTTCTCGGTGTGGACGGAGTGTTGCCGGAAGAGCTCGAGTACCTGCTGCAACACGGCGATCTGCCGGCGCTTGCCCGCCTCCGCGACGAGGGAGTGTTCGCGTCCTACCAGCGGGAAGACGAGCCGCTGGCCGCCTTCTGGACGACCGTCGCAACGGGACTGCCGAGCTCGGCGCATGGCGTCGCGGCACTCGACAGCTTCCGGCCGCGAGGTGTGCGCACGCCGCTCGCCAACAGCGGGCTGCTGCGCTGGTACTGGCTGCATGTCGCCGTGCCAATGCGAATCGCCGAATACCGCCCGGTATTGTCGAATCGCCGGACGGCGTTCACGGTCTGGGAAATGGCTGCGCGCGGAGGCGCCCCCGTGTTGGCGATCGACTGGTGGGGGACCTACCCCGCCGAGGTGCTGCCCGGCCTGGTGGTCGCGCACGGTGGCTATCAGCTGCTCGCCGACAGCGCCGCGGGAGCGGTGGCTCCGGAGAGCGAACGCGAGGGCCTCGAAGCGCTTCGCCGCCAGGTCGATCCGGTCGCCGCGGCGAAGGCCTTGGCTGCGGCGCTGCCCGCGGACCAAGCCAGGGCGTTGCTCGCCAAGGCGTTCTTGGGCGACCAGTTCTACCTGGACGTTTTCGCAGCGCGTGTGGCGGCAGAGCCGCGCGCGACGGCGCTCTACCTTCCGGGCCTGGATATCGCCGCGGATGGTTGGAAAGCTGGCGCGGTGCCCTTCGCGGACGTAGTGCGCGCGCAGCTCGCCGCACTCGATCGCGAGGTGGCGAAAGCGCTCGCCGGCGTCGGTACCTTGGCGGTGGTGGTCGATCCAGGTCGCCGAGGCGGGCTCGGGGGCCGGGTGCTTCTGTGGCGCGTCTCGGGGTGCAAGGAGACCAAGCCGGCGGAGATCCAAGTGAGCACTATCGCCGCTGCCCTGCTTCGCGCTCTCGGTCTGCCGCAGAGCGCCGAGTTGGCGCAACCGCCCGCCGGATGCGCGTGGCCGGCGGCCCCGGCCCAGGTGCCGAGCTACGGCCGGCGCGCTGCAGGCGCCGACTCGTCGGCGAGGAGCGACGAGTATCTGAAGAACCTCAAGTCGCTCGGCTACCTATAGCAGCTAGGTCGCAGCCGCAGCAGCGTTCCGTCAAGGTTGGAACCATGTAGCGAAGACGTGCTGGGTATCCAGGTATTCGCGGACCGCGCAGATCTTGCCGTCGCGGAAGGTCATCGCGAAGTGATACTGCTGCTCGTACACCCGGCCGTTGTCGAGCTCGCCGCGCGACTCCACCTCGAGCGCCACACGGTCGCCTTCGGCGATGGTGTCCACGACTCGGAGCTCGAGGGGTTCCTTCAACCGGCCGGCCATGTTGAAGAAGACGCGAGCAATCGTTTCCTTGGTGAGCAGGCCCCGGACGGGGAGAGCCCCGGGCTTGCCGGCGATCCACCAGGTGGCGTCGTCGGTCAGGCAGGCCAGGGCGCCGGCGATGTCGTTGGCGCCGAAGCGGGTGAAGAATTCTCGAACGAGCTCTTTGTTGCCTTCGAGGTTCATGCCCCCGAAACTACAGGAAAAAGATTCGCTGGACAGCCCAATACAGGCCCACCGCGCCGATCGCGAGCGACGCCGGCACGATCACCCCGCGCCGGTACCAGGCGCGCCGGCCGAACGGAAGCCCGAGCAGCAGGTAGGCTCCGAGGATGATCGACAACTGCCCGAGCTCGACGCCGGCGTTGAAGGAGAGCAGCCCGGAGAGGAATTCGGAACGCGGCAGCCCGACCTCGCGCAGCACGCCGGCGAACCCCATTCCATGGAGCAGGCCGAAGGCGAACACCAGCGCCACCCGCGACGGCTGGAGCTTCGCGCGTAGCACGTTCTCGACCGCGACATAGAGGATCGACAACGCGATCGCCGGCTCGACGATGCGCGGTGATACCGAGACCACGCCGTAGATGGTGAGCCCGAGTGTGATCGTGTGCGCGACGGTGAACGCGGTGACTTGCCAGAGCACTTCTTTCAGGCGGCGGCTGAGCAGGAAGATGCCGAGGACGAACAGGATGTGGTCGATGCCTTCGGGCACGATGTGGTGAAAGCCGAGCTCGAGGTACCGCGCGACGACTTCTCGGCGCGTCATCGGGACGACCTGCTTGCCGAGTGGGAAGGGCGCGGTCTCGGTCTTGTCGTTGTCGAGCCACTCGCGCTCGATTGCCTCGTCACCTTGGTTATGAAACGCCGCCAGATAGGAGCCGATGGGTAACCGGTTCGCCCATTGAAAGGTCTTGGCTCCAGCGGGAATGTCACCCTGCAGCCTGACCGTCATCAGCACGCCATTGGGTGGAAGGACTTCCAAGGAACTCGGGGAGACGCGATGGCCGTCGATGCGAAGCTCCGAACGCTCCTGAAGCTCGGCGAGGAAGCTCGCCAAGCGCGCCCGGTCCTTGTCGCCGACGCCGGCGAGTGCGGCGTCAGCAGGTGGATACGGGTGGCCGGGACCGGGAGGCGTACGGGCTTGCTCGGTGTCGACCAGGAGGTCTACGACGTAGCGCCCGTCGCGTTGGAACTCGGCTCTCACTTGCACGGTGCCGAGCTCGTGCGCATGCGCCGGCTGGCCGCCCGCGCTCTGGAGCGAGATCCATGCCGCGAGCATGCACCAGAGAGCTCGCCTGGGTGGGTTCACACTCAGGTCTACGCTGGTTCCGGCGCGGCGGATGACTTTCCGCTCGCGAAGGCGAGCAGCCCAGCCCCGAGGACGGCGAACACCGCGCCGAGCGAAAAGGCCGCGGCCGGCGACCAGGTCTGCCAGACGAGCCCGAAGAGCAGGCTGGCGACGAAGGCGCCGAGCCCGGTCGAGAGATGGAACGCGCCGAGGCTCGAGCCCGCGCCGAGCTCGGTTCCCGCCAGGCGCAGCACCAGGGCTCGCTCCGCACCCTCGGTGAGGCCGTAGTAGAGCGCGTAGAGGGCGAACAACGCGACAACCGCGGGCGCGGAGGTTACCCATGCGAAGCCGACGTAGGAAGCCGCGTAGATCGCCCAGCCGAACAAGATCTGTTGCCGTGGGCCCTGCCGATCGGCCAAGCGGCCGGCGGGCGCCGACGCCAACCACTTGATGACGTGGAAACCCGACCAGAGCAGAGCGAGACCGAGCGCCGACACGCCCAACTGCGCGGCGCGCAAGAGCAGGAATGCGTCGCTCGCGTTGCCGAGGGAAAAGAGCAGGAAGGCGACCAAGGGCAGGCGCAAGCGGCGCGGCAACGAACCGCCACCTTTGGCCGCCCTCGGCTCGGCGGGACGAGTCCTGGGCGCGTCGTGGGTAGTCAACTGAACCGTCAGCCAACCCAAGAACGCCGGCACGGTGGCGAGAGCGAATACCAGTCGCACGCGTCCGGGCACGAAGAAAAGGATGAGCGCCGCGAGCAGTGGACCCACCGCGGCACCCAGATGATCGAGTCCCTGGTGAAAGGAAAACGCGTATGCCCTCTGCTCGGCCGGAACCGCCTCCGCGATCAGGGCGTCGCGAGGCGCGGTGCGTAGGCCCTTCGCTACCCGATCCGCCGCGCGCAGCGCCACCACCTGCCAGCCGGCGGTCAAGATCGCGAGCACCGGTCGCGCCGCCGCCGAGAGTCCGTAGCCGACCGAGACGAAGGGCTTGCGGCGCCCGAGTCGATCGCTCCAGCGCCCGGCGGCGCCCTTGAGCGCTGCGTTGACGCCCTCGCTGATCGACTCCATCGCCCCGAGCATGGCCGGGCCTCCGCCGAGCGCCAGCAGGAACGCCGGGAGCAGGGGATAGACCATCTCGCTGGCGACGTCCTGGAGGAAGGAGGTCAGTCCCAACGCCTTCACCGTCCGCGGGAGACCGGCCCCGAGATAGGCGCCGAAATAGGGACTGCTCTCAGGCTTGGATTCGGAAGTCATCGTCGAACGCTAGCAGCCCGCAGTGGCGTCGTGCCATGTTTGCCGACCGCCACGCCCGGCGGTGTAGCATTCGGCCGAAGGAGTCCCCAATGAACGATTCGCAGAACGAGCGCGGCATCATGCATCACATCGAGACATTGGTCGCCGAGGAGCACCGTTTGCTCGGCAAGGGCGGTCTCGACGACCATGAGAAGGCGGCGCTCAATCGCGCCAAGGTCGAGCTCGACCAGTGCTGGGATCTGCTGCGTCAACGCCGAGCCAAGCGCGAGTTCGGCGACAACCCGGCGGAAGCCTCGGTGCGTCCGGTTTCGGTAGTGGAAGAGTACGAGGGCTGAGCGCGAAGCGGTCAGCGCAAATGGATCACCGCGACCAGCGCAGGTCGCGCAGCACGGTGAACGCCGCGTTCGGGTAGTTCGCGTAGCCCTCGAGCTCGCGCGGCATCACCGCCACGTTTTTCTTTACCAGGAGCAGGATGTACGGGAGATCGTCGGCAAAGATCTCCTGTGCCTTGGTGTAGAGGATTCGCCGCGCTTCCTGATCGGTCGTGCGGCCGGCCGCCTCGATCGCCGCGTCGAACTCGGCATTGGCATACCCGCCGCGGTTCTGGCCGTTGGGCGGCAGACTCTTGGAATGCAGCATCAGGCGGAAGACGTTGGGCTCGAGCACGGCGGTGCGGGTCAAACTGAAGAGCTGGAAGTTGGCGCGCCGGATGTCTTCGTAGAGCGCCGCGAACTCGGCCGTGCGAATCTCGACCTCGATGCCGACGGCGCCGAGCATCGCCTGCACGGCCTGCGCTTGAAGCTGCGACATTTCCGCGGTCGAGGTCTTGTAGACCAACCGGAAACGTGGCCGCGGGCCGTCGCCGTCGGGATCGGGGAAGCCCGCCGCATCGAGCAAGTGCTTCGCACCCGCGGGATCGAACGGCACCGGAGCGAGAGTCTCATCGCGCGCCCAATGGCCGGGCGGAAAGATCGTTTCGCTGACGATTCCAGTGTCACGCCAAAGGGTGCGCACGATCTGCTCGCGGTCGATGGCGCGCTCGATCGCCTGGCGCACCTGCCGCTTGGCGAGTAGGGGGTCGTGGAAGTTCAAGCCCAGATACACGAAGCTCGCGCCGGGTTGCTCGGCGACGCGGAATCGCGGGTCGGCGGCGAAGGCGGGAATCGCGTCGGGGGCGAGATCGTTGACCACCAGCTGTGCCGATCCCTTCAATAGCTCGAGTGCACGCACGGTAGTGTCGGGCACCCCCTTCAGCACCAGGCGGGAGATCTGGGGCTTGCCACGGAAGGCTTCGGGATTCGCCAAAAGCTCCAGTGCGTCGGCGCTACGGGCCGCGTAGCGAAAGGGTCCCGTGCCGATGGGTGATCGGTTGGTCATCGCCGGAGTCGTGCCCGCGGGGACGATGCCGAACCCCGAGGTGAGCTCGGCGAGCAGGGCGGAGAAGGGCTCTGTCAGCACCAGATCGACGGTCAACGGATCGACCGCGACCGCCGAGTGCACCGCCTGCAACGCGCCGCGTTTGCTGGTGGTGACCGAGCCGTCGAGGACGCTTTGGAGGGTCCAGACGACATCGGCCGAAGTGAGCGCGCGGCCGTCGTGAAAGCGCACGCCCGGGCGCAGATGAAAGCGCCAGCGCAGTCCGTCGTCCAAGACCTCCCAGCGTTCAGCGAGCGCCGGCACCAGCTGCGCGTGCATGTCCCATTCGACGAGCCCGTCGTAGAGCAGCTCGTGCGCGCGTCCCGACGCCTGGTCGGCGCCGATTCGTGGGTCGAGTTCGGCCGGTGCACTTTCGATGGCCACGGTCACCGAGCCGTCCTCGGGTATGCGCGAGGGGCGCGTCCGGTCAGAGCTGCACGCTCCACCTGCCAGCATTGCCAGCCCGGCGCCGACGGCGGCCAGGCGGGCGATGATTTGGTAGCATTTACCGCGCAGCATTCCGCAACCTTATTTCGAATCGGGGCTTTTCGATGATTCATGGTCCGTTGCCGGGCAAGTTAGCGAAGGTCGTGTTCATTGCCGCGATTCTCGTGGGTACGGCGCTTGGCAATCCGAGCCGTCCGAGCTATGCCGCCGATCCGCGCGTCGTGGTGCTCGGTTTCGACGGCGCCGACGCCAAGCTGACGCAGCAGTGGATGGACGAAGGCAAGCTGCCCAACCTCGCGAAGCTCCGCGCCGAAGGCACGTTTTCGCCGCTGCGCTCGACCATCCCCTCGCAGACCCCGGTGTCCTGGTCCACCTTCTCGACCGGCCTCAACCCCGGCCGGCACGCGATCTTCGACTTTCTCAAGCGCGATACCGCCACCTATCAGCCGAGCTTCGCGCCCTCCGACGAGAGCACGCGGCCGTTCCTCTGGGGAGCGCGCAATCCTCCGATTCTGGGGCTGATCGGCGCCGTCGTCGTCTTCCTGCTCGGCTGGTTGATCCTCAAGCTCCTGCGGGTGAAGACCGTACCGCTCGCGATCGCGCTGGTGCTGGGCGTGCTCGCGGGCGTCGGCATGTACGCGGGAGCGAAGAAGCTCCTGCCGGTGAGCTATCCCGTGGCGATCAACCGCCGTCAGGGCGACACCTTCTGGGGTCTGTTGAGCAACGCCGGCAAGCGTGTCCGGCTGATGCGCATGCCGGTGACCTTCCCTCCGGAGCCTTACGAGCACGTCGAGATGCTTTCCGGCCTCGGCACTCCCGATATCTCCGGCCGGATCGGCAAGCCGTTCTACTTCACCTCGGAACTTTTCTTCCAGCCCAAGGGCGGCGGCGACTTCAAAGGTGAGATCGAGCAGCTGCTCGACAACAAAGGCGTGATTCCCACAGAGATCAAGGGGCCGCCGAACAAGCTCTTTCCCAGCGCGTCGGGCAAGACTGAATACATCTCGATCCCGATGACGCTCTCGGTCGCCGAGGACAAATCGAAGCTCGACATCGCGGTCGACGGCACCAAACTGACTCTCAAGCCGGGTGAGTGGAGCGACTGGGTGCGCTTCACGTTTCCCTTCAACTCGCTGATCAAGTTGCATGGCATCGGGCGCTTCCGACTGATCAGTCTGGAGCCCGAGATCCGGCTGTACTTGTCGCCGATCGAGTTCGATCCCGAGAACCTGCCGCCCATCCTGCCCATCACCTCGCCGGGGAGTTTCGCCAAGAGTCTCGCCTCGCGCTTCGGTCTCTACAAGACCAAGGGTTGGACGATCGACACTTGGTCGATCAGCGAAGGGACGATCGACGAGCAGATCTTCATGGAGGACGTCGAGAAGACAGTGGCTCAGGACAGGAAGATGCTCGACGGCCTGCTCGCCGACGACTGGGACGTCTATTTCCAGTACTTCGAGTTCACCGACCGCGTGCAGCACATCATGTTCCGCTTCTTCGACCCCAAGCACCCGGGCTACACCGCCGAAGGCGCCGCCAAGTGGGGTGGCACGATTCTCAAGGCCTATCAGGAAATGGACTCGATCGTCGGCGAGACGATGGAGAAGATGCCCAAGGACGCGGTGCTCTTCGTCGCCTCGGACCACGGCTTCCAGTCTTGGCGCCGGTCGATGAACTACAACACCTGGCTGGCCAAGGAAGGCTACATGGTGTTGAAGGGCGAACAGAAAGGCCGCGTCAACCTCGAGATGCTCTTCGATCAGGGCGAATTCTTCACCAACGTCGATTGGAGCAAGACGCGCGCCTACGCCATGGGCCTCGGCGACCTCTACATCAATCTTGCCGGGCGCGAGAAGCAGGGCATCGTGAAGCCGGGTGCCGACTACGCCGCGTTGGTGCAGGAGCTCAAGACCAAGCTCGAGGCCTACACCGACCCCGAGACCGGCGAGAAGCCGGTGGCGCACGTCTTCACCCGCGACGAGGCCTACGGCACCTACGATCCGGTCCTGATCCCCGACATGTTCCTCTCGAACAGCGAAGGCTGGCGCGTGGGTTGGCAGGATTCGCTCGGCGGCATCGCCAAGCAGATCACCGAGCCTAACCTCGAGGTCTGGAGCGGTGACCATTGCTCGGTCTACCCTCCGCTAGTGAACGGCATCCTGTTCAGCAACCGCAAGCTCAGCGCGGACGCTCCGTACATGGGCGACATGACGCCAACCCTGCTCGACATCTACGGCGTGCAATCGGCGATCAAGTTCGACGGCAAGAGCCTGTGGAAGAAGTAAGTCACTGGACTTAGTCGTAGACTTAGTCCATGCTACTTCCATGGCCCAAGTCAATGTGCACGAAGCCAAGACGCACTTTTCGCGCCTCTTGCGCCGGGTCGAAGGCGGCGAGGTAGTGACGATCTCGCGTGGCGGCAAGCCGGTCGCGCGCCTCGTTCCGCTCGAGCAACGCAAGGAGAAGCGCGAGCTGGGCGGAGACGAAGGTGAGGGATGGATCGCCGAGGATTTCGACGCACCGTTGCCTGACTTGATCCGCGACTTCGAAGGCGAATGAGGCTGCTGCTCGACACCCAGTGCTGGCTCTGGGCGCACCTGTCGCCGGGCCGGCTATCGCCTGCGTCGCGTGAGTTGATTGAGAATCCGGAGGTCGATCTCTTCGTCTCGGTGGCGAGCTCATGGGAGATCGCCATCAAGCACGCGCGCGGAAAGCTCCGTTTGCCGGTTCCACCGGAGCTGTTCGTACCCTCGCGGTTGGCCGCGCTCGGCGCGAGCTCACTTAGCATCGAGCACAGTCATGCCTTGCTCGCCGGGAGCCTCCCTCCTCATCACGCCGATCCATTCGATCGCATGCTGATCGCACAGGCGAAGCTCGAGGATCTTCTGCTCCTGACCTCCGACCGACAATTCGAAAGCTACGGCATCGATATCGTGTGGGCTTGACCATGCCGGCGAGGAGACCTCGGGCGTTTGGCAGCCTGGTTGCCGCGACCACGCTGATCGTTCTGCTCGTCGGTCAGCTGCCGACGCTGGCCGATCAGGGCTCGCGCGAGGAAGAGCTCGAGCACATCCGCGGCGAGATCGCCCGCTTGCAGGCGCAGTTCGACCAGGCGAAGCAGAAGGAGAGCGGCCTCGCTGGAGACCTCGAACGCACCTCGGCCGAGCTTGCGTTGCAGGAACAGCGGGTGGCCGAGGCGGCCGCGGCGCACGAGCTGGCAGAGGGCAAGGCCGCCGAGTCCGAGGCCCGGGTGGCCGATCTCGAGCATCGCCTGGAGCAGATTCGCTCGGAGCTTCGCGGCAGTCTTATCGGCCTCTACCGGATGGGGCGCAATGGCTATCTGCGGCTCTTCCTGGCGCTCAAGCCGAGCGAGAGCCTGCTGCCCGGGATCCGGCTGCTGCGCTTCGTGGCGCGCCGGGATGCCAACGCGCTCGATTCCTTTCGCGAAACCGAGACCCGGCTCAACTTCGAGCGCGATGGGCTCGTCAAGCAGCGACAGGAGGTCGGGGCCTGGGTCGATCGCGAACAGTCCCGCCGCACCGACCTCTTGCGCCTGCGCGGTCGCCAGGCCTCGCTCCTGGCGGGGGCGCGGAGCGAGCAGAATTCGCTCACCGAACGCAGGGGCGCTCTCGAAGAGCGCGAGAAGAAGCTGTCGAGCTTCCTCGATCTTCTGTATCGCGACGCCAAGGAATTCGCCGGCAAGCCACTGGAGGATTTTCGCGGCATCCTGGATTGGCCGGTGCGCGGAAAGGTCGTCGTGCCGTTTGGTCCGCGCCTCGATCCGCGGTACGGCACGAAGGTTCCGCATAACGGCGTCGATATCGTGCCCGAGGTCGCGAGCGACGAAGTGCATGCGGTCTATCCCGGGAAAGTGCTGTTCGCGGCGCCCTTCGAGGGCTTCGGTACCACCGTGGTCGTGCACCACGCGGGACACGGAATCACCCTGTACGGCGGCCTGGTCAGCACCCGAGTGGCCAAGGACGATGTGGTAGCGTTGGGAGCGTCGTTGGGCGGCGCTGGCGACGCGGTTTACTTCGAATTGCGGATCGACAACAAGCCCGAAGATCCGTTGCGCTGGCTACGCTGAAACAGTCTCGAACGACAGGCGGAGAAACTCACCCGATCATGTCCGGCCAAGTCCGCAGTCGCCTCCTTTTCCTCACCTGTTCGGTGGTCCTCATGCTGCTCCTGCTGAGCGGCAGCCTGCTCGCCGTGGCGCCCGACAAGACCGGCGGCAAGACCAAGGACACCGGCTCGATCTACAAGTACCTGTCGGTTTTCTCGGAGACCCTGAACTTGGTGCGCCAGGCTTACGTAGACGACACCGCCAGCGAGAGCCTGATGGCGAACGCCATGGACGGCGTCACCGATGCGCTCGATCCGTTTTCGCTCTACATTCCCGCCGATCAATTCGCGGCGTACCAGCGCGCCGCCGCGGTGGGCAGCAGCCGCAGCGGTCTCCGGCTGGTCAAGGAACGCGGCTTCGCGGTAGTGATCGGCATTGGCGAAGGCAGCCCGGCGGAGAAGACCGGCCTGGAGCTCGGCGATCTGGTGTCGAAGATCGACGGCCGGCCAACGCGCATCATGCCGCTCTGGGAGCTGGTCGAGGTGTTCGCCGGCGCTCCGGGGGCGAAGATCGAGCTCGAGCTCATCCATCGCGCCCAGCCCAAGAAGCTCACGTTCACGCTGGCCGATTGGTCGGCCCCCGGCCCGCGGGTCGAGGAATTGCGCGGCGGGGCGATGCTTCTGCGGATCGCCGACATCAATGAGAAGACTGCAGCGGCGACCGAGATCGCGCTGCGCGATCTCGGCTCCCGGAAAATCACCAAGTTGATGATCGATCTGCGCGACACGTCGGGGACCGACTCCGGCGCCGCCTATCCAGTCGCTCAGCTCTTCGCGCACGGCGATCTCGGTGCGTTGCTCCGCCGCGGCGATACGGTCACCGCGTTCAACTCGCCGGCCGATCCGGTCTGGAAGGGCGACATCGTGGTCCTGATCGATCGCGGCACGCTCGGCGCGGGCGAGGTCCTGGCGACCGTCCTTCGTCAGGCCGCGGGCGCGAAGTTGGTGGGCGACGATCCGACCTTCGGCCACGCCGGCCGCTCAGCGGTGGTTGACGTGCGCGAGGGCGGCAAGCTGGAGCTCACCGACGCTTTCTTCAGCGGGCCCGACAAGAAGCCCCTGCGCGAGGGTCTGCAGCCTGACCTCACCGTCGACGAGCGAGTCCGTTCGTTCGCCGAGAAGGACGTGCCGCTGGCGACGGTGGTACGCGAGCGCGCTCTGCGCCTGCTGCTCGGCGAAGACCCCTTGCCGGCGAAGAAGGCAGCCTGAGTGACCGCCAACTAGACGATGGCAGGAAAGCCGCGCCGCCCTGCAGCCCGGGGCAAGACCAAGTCAAAAACGACCCGGGGTAGAGGCTGGGGGCCGCTCCTCGTCGTCGGCCTCCTCCTGTTTGCCGGCGGCGTCTACTTCGGCGGACGCTTGCAGCACCGGTCATTCATTCCGCCGGGAGCAAGAGCGTCGTCGAGCACCAAGGCGGTGGCGAAAAGCTCTCCGGCGCAGGCGAGCGGCAAGCCCAAGAGCGCGTCGGAAGCCCCGGTAGAGAGCGCAGATCTCCCCCTGCCACCCACCGGCGGCCATCCCGCCCGCGTAGCGCTGGTCATCGACGACCTCGGGCGGAGCGTGGCCGAGATCGACCAGCTGCAGCATCTCGGAGTGCCGCTGACCTATGCCGTGCTGCCGTTCGAATCGCTCACTCCGAAGGTGGTCGAGGAGTTGACCAAGCGACAGCTCGAAATGCTCTGCCACCTGCCCATGGAGGCGGAAGGGAACGCCGATCCCGGCCCCGGCGCGCTACATCTCGGAATGAGCAACGCGCAGCTGGTGGCGCTAACCCGCTCGGCGCTCGAAGCGGTACCCGGCGCGGTGGGGGTGAACAATCACATGGGCTCGGCGTTGTCCGCCAACCGTCCGGCGATGGTCGCCATTCTCTCGGCGGTCGCCGAGAAGGGACTGTTCTTCCTCGATTCGCGCACCAGCGCCGAGAGTGTCGGCTACCAGGAGGCCGAGCGCCTGGGCATCCCCGCCGCCGAACGCCAGGTGTTTCTCGATGACGACCTCCATCCGGACGCCATCGCGGAAGAATTCCGCCGCATGTTGCAGATCGCATCCGAGAAGGGTCTCGTGATCGCGATCGGGCATCCACATCCGGCAACGCTCGAAGTTCTCGCTCGCGAGCTGCCGCGTGCCCAAGCGGCGGGGTACGAGTTCGTGCCGGTGAGCTATCTCGTGGATCGCCGCGACGTAGCTCCCGAATAGGCAAGCCCCGCGTCTCCCAGCTTCGGTTCCGCTATTCCGCGCGCAGCGCCTCGATCGGGCGCCGGCGTAGCGCGCCAGCGCTGGCGGCGAGGCCGGCGAGCACCGCAAGCCCGACGGCGCCGACCACCGCGGCGACGAACGGAGCGGGTTCGAAATGCCACGGTACCTGCATCTGCTGGGTGAGCACCGCCCAGGCCAGGACGCCGCCGGCAGCTGCGCCGATGACGCCGGCGACGAGGCCGAGCAGCGCGTATTCGGTGGCGAAGACCTGCATCACTCCCCGCCGCGTCATGCCAATCGTCTTGAGCAGCGCCACTTCCCGCCCGCGGCGAGCCGAGCTCGCGCCGACCGCGCCGGCGAGGATGGCGATGCCGGCGAGGATGGTGAAGCCGCCAAGGAAACGGATGCCCGAGCTGATCCGCAGCATGACGGTGCGGATGCGGTCGAGGATGTCGCGCGTCTGCAGCATGGTGACGTTCGGGAAGCGTGCCGCGAGCTGGTCTTGGATGACTTGTTCGCCGCCCTGCGGCAGGCGCGCTGCGGCCAAGCGTTGTTGCGGCGCCTGCTCGAGCACCCCGGGCTCGACGACGAGGAAGAAATTGATCCCGAAGCTCTCCCACTTCACGGTGCGGATGGTGGTCACTTCGAGCTCGAAGGGTACTCCCTGGACGTCGAAGTCGAGGCGCGAACCCAGGTGCGCTCCGATGTCGCGTGCGAAGTCTTGTTCGAGGCTGACCTCGCTCTTCGCCGGATCGCTCCAGAGCTTGCCTTCGACGATGCGGTTGTCGGCGGGCAGCGTCGCCATGTAGGTAAGCCGTTGCTCGCGGGTGAGCGCCCAGCGGCGATTGCCTCCGCCGCCGCCCTCTCGGCGCTCGCCTCGTTGACCGCGACGGGTGTTCTCGCTACTTGAGCCTGCCGACCCGTTCGCCGGCTTCTTGGCTGGTGCTTCGGCGGTTTGCGCTTCGGCAATTTCTTCGACCGGCTTGCCGTCGATGGCCGTGAGTCGCGCCATCACCACCGGCACGGCGTCGATGTGGGTCGCCCCGTTGCGATTCAGAACCTCCTGTACGCCGGGCCACTCGTCGGGCTGGATATCGATCAGGAAGGCGCTCGGTGCGTCGGCCGGGAGATCGTGCTCGAGCTGTCCCGCCAGCTGGCTCTCGACCAGACGCATGGCGAGCACCACGACGACGCCGAGACCGAGCGCCACGATCGCCGAGGTCGTCCCGGCGCCAGGCCGCGTGAGCGCGGCCAGACCGTGTCGCCAACCGATGCCGCGGCCGCGCCTCCCGCGCGGCAATCGGCCGATCGCCTTGCGCACCAGCCATGCCGAGAGCGCCAGCGCGGCGGTGGCCCCCACCAAGGCGCCGGTGAAGCCAGCCCCGAGACTCCATGACTGAGACTGCACGACAGCCAGCGTGTAGACACCGCCGAGCAGCACCGAGCCGAGCAGGATCTGAACCGCCCGCGAGAACGGAATCGGCTCCGCATCGCGACGCAACACGCGCGCCGGAGGCACGCGGAGCGCACCGAGCAGCGGCGGTAGGCTGAAGAGCAGAGCGACGCCGATGCCGAGCAGCAGGCCACGCAGGAGCGCGACCGGCTCGAGCGTGCGTGGGAGCCCGGCGGGCAGCAGGCTGCCGAGCAATGCGGGAACTGCCCACTGCACCGCCGTGCCGAGAATGCATCCGAGGGCGCTCCCGATACCGGCCAGCACGACGGTCTGCGCGACATACAGGCGCAGCACCTCGCGCGGACGCATGCCCAGGCATTTGAGAATCGCGATCGCGTCCATGCGCCCAGCCAGCCAGGCCCGCACCGTCTGCGCCACGCCGACTCCGCCGATCAAGAGCGAGAGTAGAGCGACCAAGGCGAGGAAACGCTCGGCGCGATGCAAGCCGTTGCGCAGCGTGGGCTGAGCCTCGGTGTAGCTCTCGACTCGAAAGCGGCCGAGCGGTTCGAGCGCGGTATCGAGGCGATCGACCAGCGCTGTCGCTTGGGCGCGTGTCGAGCCATCCGGCAGCCGCACGAGGGCGCGGTACGAGACCCGACTGCCTTTGCCCTCGAGACCTGTTCCCGGGACGGCGCCGAGCGCAATGAACACTCGCGGCCCGAGACTGAAGGCACCACCCAGGCGATCGGGCTCTTTGGACACGGTGCCAGAGATCGTGAACGTGCCAGTGCCGATCTTGAGCTCGCTGCCAACCCGCAACCCGAGGCGCGTCAGGAGCTCCGGCGCCACCACCGCGTTCTGCGCTCCAAGGAGTGTGCCGAGCGGCCGCTGCGGCTCGGTGGTCAGCGTGCCATAGAACGGATAGCCCTCGCCGACCGCCTTGAGCTCGACCAGCTGGCTGCGGCCCGCCGATCCATCGTTGCTCTTGGCCGCGACCACGGTGACCATCTCGCGCACGTCGGTGCGGCGCGCGCCGGCCACGCTCGCGATCAGCGAGTCGAGCTGCGGCGGCAACGGCTTGCGGCCTTCGATCGCGAGGTCGGCCGCGAGGAGCTGCTTGGCCTCGCCGCGGATCGTTTGATCGAGGCTCGCCGAGAGCCCGGCCACGGCGACCACGCCGGCGACACCGATCGCGAGGCAGGCGGTGAAGAAGATCAAGCGGCCGCGGGCGCCTCGAGTCTCGCGCCGGATGTTGCGCAGGAACGCTGCGAAGTTCATTGCTTCGACGCGGTCAGGGTCGAATCGCCGCGCTCATCGCGCGCGATGTGTCCGTCGCGAAGATGCACGCGCCGCTCGGCGAGGGCGGCGACCGCTGGATCGTGAGTCACCAACACCAGGGTGGTCCCGTCGCGCCGATGGAGGTCGGTGAGCAATTGCAGCACGCGTTCGCCAGTCGCGCTGTCCAGATTCCCCGTCGGCTCGTCGGCGAAGAGAATCGCCGGGCGCGGTGCGAAGGCCCGGGCGAGCGCGACGCGCTGCTGCTCGCCGCCGGAGAGTTGCGAAGGATAGTGGTGGCCGCGTTCCGAGAGCCCGACCAGGGCCAGGAGCTCGTCGGCGCGAGCCTCGCCGTCGCTGACGCCCAAGAGCTCCATGGGCAGCAGGATGTTCTCCTGTGCGGTCAAATTCGAAAGCAGCTGGAAGGATTGAAACACGAAGCCCACCTTGCGCCGGCGAAGCAGCGCCAGCTCGTCCTCGGACAAATCCTGGATGGCCTCGCCGTCGAGCCTCACCTCGCCCGAGGTCGGCCGGTCCAGCCCCGCGAGCAGCGCCAGGAGCGTGGACTTGCCAGAGCCTGAAGGACCGAGGATGGCGACGAACTCGCCCCGCGGAATGCTCAGGGTCACTTGATCGAGGATGGTGAGCGGCTTGCCGCCCGAGGGCATGCGCTTGGTGAGCGCGCGGGTTTCGAGGGCGAATTCGACAGCGGCTGGATCAGGGGGAGGATTCGTACGCATACTCTCTTGGATCATAGCCGGCCAGCGTGACCGGCCGGTCAAGCGCAGTACGACGCGCCGCGCCGAAGGTTGCAGCACGGTTCCGGGCGCCGGCGGGCATCGGCCGGCGTCCGATGAGTATCATTCGTACATGACGGGCCCAGCGCGAAGGGATGTCGTTTTACCTGAGCTGTTGCTTGGGTTGTTGCTGTTGACGTCGATGGCGACCGGCTGCCGCGACCGAGTCGTGGCGGCGCCGCCCGCTGCACCGCCAGCCGACCCACTCCCCCCAGCAGGAGCGGTGTCGCGGGTCCCCGCGCCGGCTGCGCCCCGGGTGGTGTTCCTCGGCGACAGCCTGGCGGCCGGATACGGACTCGCGGAGGATGAAGCCTTTCCCGCTCGCGTCGCCAAGAACCTCGCCGCCTTGGGGACTCCGATTCACCTGGTGAACGCGGGCGTCTCGGGAGACACGACGGCAGGCGGCCTTTCACGGCTCGATTGGGTGCTGCGGCAGAAGCCGGCGATCCTGGTGGTCGAGCTCGGCGCCAACGATGGGCTCCGTGGCCAGCCGCTCGAAGGTATCGAGGGCAATCTGCGCGAGATCGTGCGACGGGGAAAGGCTGCGGGCGCCAAGGTCCTGCTGGTGGGCATGAAGATGCCACCCAACTACGGCCGCGAATACACCGACGGCTTCGCGGCCTTGTACCCGAAGCTGGCGCGCGAGATGGACGTTGCGCTGCTGCCGTTCCTGCTCGAAGGTGTGGCCGCGGAGCCGCGATTGAACCAGGCCGACGGAATCCACCCGACAGCAGAGGGCGCCGAGATTGTCGCCCGGACGGTGACTCCCTACCTCGAGAAGCTGTTGTTGTCGCTGAAGACCGCCGCCTGAACGAGTCAGCGGCCCTCAGGTGCGCCCGGGCTCGGCGGCTTTGGCCGCTTCCCATAGCGCGTCCATCGTCTCCAGGCTGGCCTCGCCGAGACGCTCGCCTTGGGCCGCCAACCCGGTTTCGACGCCAGCAAAGCGGCGGCGAAACTTCAGGTTCGCTTGTGCGAGCGCGGCCTCGGGATCGATGTCGAGCTTGCGGGCCAGGTTGGCGACGGTGAAGAGCAGGTCGCCGAGTTCTTCCCGCCGCTGTTCCTTGTCCGCCGCGGCGCGCAACTCGTCGATCTCTTCCTCGATCTTTTCCAACACCTGGTCGGTCTCGGCCCAGTCGAAGCCCACACCGGCCGCCTTCTGGGTCATCCGATAGGCGCCGGTCAGCGCGGGCAGCGAGGGCGCCACCCCGTCGAGCAGCGAGCCGCCCGAGGATTTCTTCGTCTCCAGCTTGCGACGCTCCCAGACCTCGCGCACCGCCGCCGAATCCGCCAGTTGAGTGTCGCCGAAGACATGCGGGTGGCGCTCGACCATCTTGGTGTGCACGTGCTCGATGGCGTCGCCGACCGTGAATTGTCCGGCCTCCTCCGCGAGCACGGCGATGAAGCTCGCCTGGAACAACAGGTCGCCGAGCTCGGCGAGGAGCTCGGCGGAATCGCCGGAATCGATGGCCGCCGCGGTCTCGTGGGCCTCTTCCAGTAGGTACGCGCGCAGGTCGCCGAGGGTCTGCTCGCGGTCCCACGGACACCCCTCCGGGGCGCGCAGGCGCCGGACCAAGTCGGTGAGCCGACTGAGATCGGGGGAGGGCATGATGTTACGATAACTCATCCAAGGAGAACGACTTCCGACGTGAGCGACATCAAAGTCACCGATAAGCGCATGTTCACCCCGGACGGCCAATTGCGCGAGGAGTATCGCGACGTCGGCGAGGCTTCGAGCGACGAGCCCGAGGTGTTGCCGACACCGGAGCCCGCGGCCCAAGCGCCAGCGCCGGAGCCTCCGCCGTATGCGGCCGCGGAGCCGCCGCAGTATTCGTCAGAAAGCGGTGTCCCGACGAGCGGCCCGCCGCTCGAGCTTCCAGATACCGGTCCTTCGAGCCTCGGTCAGCCCAGCTTCTACGATTTGGCGTCCATCCTCGCCGAGCCCGTGCAGGTGTATCTCGGCGATCTTCCCTTGCCCGACGGCGGGTCGGCGGAGAACCTCGAGATGGCGCGCCTGCACATCGACGTCCTCAGCGTGCTTCGTCAAAAGACGGTGGGCAACCTGACTGGGCAGGAGTCCGCATTCCTGGAGGACCTGCTCTACCGGCTGCGTCTGCGCTACGTGCAGAAGCGAGGGTAGAGATCACCATGGCGGCCAGACGAGCCCTAGCCTTGCGACGCGCACTCGCCTGCGTCGTGGCCTCTCTGGCCTTGTCTGGCGCGGTATCCGCCGCGGCGTCGACCGCCACGCCCGCCGCGCCGGCGGTGGATCACTCGGGCTCCTCGGGGCAGACCGGCCTCGAGCTCTCGGTGCCGGTGAGTCAGGCACTGCAGCGTTTGCAGGAGCAGTGGCTGCAGTGGATGAGCGCCCTCTATCAAGGCAATCAGTCCCGCGCCGATTCCGCGCTGACTTCCATGCTGGGCGCCGCGCAGCAGCTCGGCATGAAGCGGCTTCCCGACTTGAGCCTCGCCGCCGGCGTGCGCGCGGTCGAAGCGGCCCGCGAGGGCAAGGCGGCTTTGGCTCAGGCGGCGCTCGACGCTGCGGAGAAACTCGATCCCGAGCGCCCGGAAACCGCTTTCGCCGGCTCTACGGTGGCCCGCCTGGGTCATCACTGGTTGGACGCCGTTCGCTGGTACTTCAAGGGGTACGCGCGGATGTTCGCGCTGCCTTCCTTACGGCTGCTCTGGCTCGAGCAGGCGCTACTGTGGCTCTGCGCGTCGCTGCTGCTCGCCGGCGGTCTCTTCGTAGCCTTGCAGATGGCGACCAAGGGCAGCGCGTTACTGGGCGACCTGTTGCGTGGGCTCCGCCGCCGCATGCCGGTACCGGCGGCGTATCTGATCGCGATGATTGCGCTGCTCTGGCCGCTCGCGCTGCCCGGCGGAATGTTCTGGCTGGCGCTCTACTGGTCGACGCTGCTGTGGGGATACGGCTCGACCTCGGAACGCCTGATCCTCGCCGGCTTGTGGGTGGCAAGCGCCGCAGTGCCGATGGTCGTCGCAGATCAGCAGCACCGGGTCGCACTCGAGCTTTCGCCGCCGTCGCGCGCCATGACTCACGTCCTCGAACGGCGCCTGTCGGGCTCGTTGTTCAACGACATCGGAGTGCTGCGCTCGGCTCTGCCGCACAGCACCGCGGCGCTCCAGTTTGTGGGCGACCTGCATCGCATTCTCGGCCAATGGGAGTTCGCGCGCTCGGTCTACAACCGGGTGCTGGAGACCGAGCCCAGGAACGCGGCCGCGTTGATCGACCTCGGAGCGTTCTATTTCCGCAAGAGCGAGTTCGCCAAGGCGGTCGAGTTCTACAAACGCGCCGCGGAGGCCGATCCGCAGGACCCGACGCCGTTCTTCAATCTGAGCGTCGCCTATTCCGAGTCCTATCAATTCGACGAATCGCGGCGGGCGCTTTCGCAGGCCCAGAATCTCGACGATCGCCAGGTGGGACGCTGGATCGCGTCGGCTCCCCCGGAACGTGTGGCCACCGTGGACGGCGGGCTGCGCCGAGCGGCTGAAATCCGCGCTGAGTTCGCCGCCACGCGTCACGAGCACGAGGAGCAGCCGGCGCCTTGGCATCGCTTCCTGCCGCTCGTGGTGGCCACCATCGCCGCGCTCTTCGCACTCGGCTTGCATCTCATTCGCCGGGGGCGTGGATACGGCCATCCCGAGTTCGATCTGATGTTGCGCGACGACTGGACGGCGCGCCATCTGCGCGCTTTCGTGCCCGGGCTGGCGGCGAGCGAGGACGGTCACGGCGTCACCGCGTTCGCTCTCGTGCTCTTGCCGGTGTGCCTGCTCCTGCTGCCTCACGCCGCGGCGCTCGGTTGGCGGGTTCCTTGGGGCTACGAAGCGGGTCACCTCGCCGGCTGGCTGGCCTGCATCGGCGGACTGGCGTTGTTCTTCGGCTGGCGCGTGCGGCGCGAATGGCGGTTGGCCGCCGAGAGCGGGGCCTGAGCATGGCGCTCGAAGGCAGTCTCGCCGTATTCCAGCTGCCTGAAATCCTGCAGATGGTGGCGCTGCAGAACAAGACCGGCATTCTCACCGTGCAGGGCGAGCAGGACATCATCGCGATCTCCTTCCTCCACGGCGGTGTGGTGGCGGCAGACGCGCTCAACCAGACCACCGAGGAGGGCCTCGGCCACATCCTCGCCGCCGAAGGCTTGGTGAAGCCCGCGCAGTTCAATGCCGTGGTCGCCGAACACCAGACCGGCGGCGGCCGCCTGGTCGACGCGCTGCTCGAGCGCAAGCTGCTCACGCGACCGCAGCTGCTGGCTGCGTTGCGGTCGCAGACCTACAACTTGCTAATCCAGACCCTGCGCTGGAAGGACGGCAGCTTCAAGTTCTATGGCGGGGAAGAGGTCTCTTATGAGGAGGGCTTCCAGGCGATCTCGGTCGAGGAGCTGCTGATCCGTTCGTTGTCAGAAGTTCAGGATCCTGCCGAGCTTCCGGACCCCAAGCTGACGTACGAGGCCATGCCGTCCGATCGCAGCTTTCGCATGATGGACCACACCTTCGCCGGTATCCGCGAAGGCAGCGGCGTCTGGCTCAAGGCGGAAGAGAAGGCGCTGCTCGAGAAGCTCGACGGCAAACGGAATGCCGAGTCCCTGGGCCGCGAGCTCGGGATCGACGAGCACAAGCTGCGCTACTCGCTCTACCGGCTACAGGAGGAAGGTCTGGCGCGCGTCGTCGAGCCGCCCTTGCCGGCGCCGATCCGGGTTGCGACACCGTCGGTTGCCAAGGCCCCGGCGCGCCAGGACGCAGGACGGCAGTCGGGGCCGGGTCGGAAGCCAGTCGAATCCGCGGTACCCCGCCAGATCGCGAAACCGGCGACCAAGCCGGGTACCGATTCCGGCATCGATCGTGGCTCCCGGCCGGGCCTCGCGACGCCGCGCTCTCCGCAGGAGGCCCGGCTGAGCGCCAAGCGGGCGATCAAGGACCGCAAGTCCGCCGAGCGCGCCGCTCGCAACGAGAGCGAAGCGACAGCCGAGACCCCGCCGCTCCTCGTCGGGCGGCTGCTCGCCACGGGATTCGCGGGCCTGCTCGTCGCGGCGGCGCTCTGGCAGTCCGGCAGGCTGTTCTTCCCGGTGTCCTTTCAAGACAGCGAGCGCAACGAGTTCGCCCGCACCCAACGCGTGGCTCAGTTCCAGAAGATCGACCGCGCTACGCGCAACCACTTCTTGCTGGTGGGCCGGTATCCGGATGACCTCGACAAGTTGGTGGCCCTGGGATTGCTCGACCACCGCGACCTGCGGGACGCCGCAGGCCGAACCTTGGCCTATGCCACGGACGGGGTCGGGTACACGCTCAAACCCCTTGAAAAAGGGGAGGCCCTGGCCGAGCTCGGCTCGGCAGAGGCCATTACAGGAGATTTCCTGCTCGATCCGGACTTCCTGAAGGTGCCTCATGGCAATCAGGATGCGCCCCTCGTATTGCTCGATTGACGCCTTGCGCGTCCACTCGAACAAGCGATAGCGCCGGGAGGCAAACCGGCGCCCGTACGTCTAGATGCATCCGTCGCAGGCCCCCTGAGTGTCCCTGCAATCGAAACAGCCATCGACTACGCACGAGTCGCACCCGAATGGGCAGTCCTCACCCTGTGGCATCGGACAGTTCTTGCAGACACACTTTCCCGGATTTACAACCGTATCCAGACAGCAGTTGAAATGCACGAGAGGTCGGACGCCAACGTCGAAGGCCTTGGGGGAGAATCCGGGGACCTCAGTCGAATCTGGGAAACCCAGCACAGCCTCGGCGGGCAATGCGTCGGCGAAGAGGTGGTCAACCGAGTTCGGGGCGGTGCCGAGTTGCTTTGAAAAGAGAGTGTCCATTGCGCTGAAGCGAAGCGTGTGGCAGTCCAGGCCTTCCGCCGCCGTACACTTGATGACCGGGAAGGCATAGACAGGCTCGGCATCGGGTTGGCCCTTGGGTCGAAAGGCCGCGGGAAGGTCAAAGGTAGCCTTCGTAGTGTTCGCCAGCAGAAAACTCCTCCCTGAAAACGCCGCTGCTGGTGCTGCGGTTAGTGTCCAGGTCTGCTGTCGGGATCCCGTTCCAGTAGTCAGCTCGCCGCTGTACGTCTGGAAGACGCGGATTTGGTCCGTCTCCTCAGGTGAGTTCTTGGCGTCGATGCTGCGGCTACATGTCGTTTGACTTGGAGGCCCTGAGCCATGAGGTGTCACCGAATAACCCCGCTGTTGGTCTTGGTGTTGGGCTGGCCCCTTTCCGAAGCAAGAGCAGCGCTCAGTCAGACCGTGACGGGTACTGTTGTTGGCGCTGCAGGGGAGCCCCTTTCGAGCGCCGTCGTCGAACTCGCTCCTCTCGAAGGAGAACTCCGCTGGAGCGAGAGGGTTCTGAGAGGTCAGACGTCTGCGCCGCTGCTGGCACAGACCGCGACCTTGGCTGACGGTACCTTCGCTCTTCACGTTCCGGCCGCGGGGTTCTACTCGTTGGTCGTGCGGTCCGCCGGCTACGTACCGATGATGTGCTCGCTCGGGCCCCTCGACGACGACGTCTACGTCGGCGAGGTTGGTCTAAGTCGGGATGTTGGGTTGGTTGTTCACGTGCAGGACGGCGCGGGCGCTCCGGTTGCGAACGCGGTCGTTAACGTGGTGCCGGCCGTGGCGGGCCGCTCACAGAAAAGCTCGCGTCTGAGCTGGACTCCTGCGGGCCGCATCGCAGTGACCGGCATCGACGGGACGGCACGCGTGGCTCGCTTGTCGGGCGAACGCCTTCAGGTCTTTGCCCAGGGGTCAGCGAAGGGTTGGAGTGTGAGGTCCGTAGGTGAAGCTCTCGCCGCGGGTGCGAGTGTCGCCGCGACCGTTGTGCTGGCCCCGCCAGGCATGCCTCGTCGGTTCTCTTTGCGAGGTGCTCAAGGGGAAGCGCTCGCGGGCATCGTGACGGATTCACGTTCGCGACTTCCGCTCGCTTCGACAGCGAAGGACGGGAGCGTCGCAATTGCAGTCGCTCCAGGGCAGACAGTTCGATTCCTGGCGGCGGATCATTTGCCGTCGGACATCCGCTCAGAGCGCGCTGTCAGGAAGCCCAAGACGGGGACCTCAGAGGTAGCTCGCCCTCCCGAGGCTGTTCGTTTGGCAGCTCGCACGACGATGGCGGGACGTGTACTTGAGAATGGTACGCGTGCACCGCTCGCGGGGGCGCTGGTGTGGGCGTCCGATCAACCGGACGATTTTGCACGGACTGATGGGCAAGGGCGCTACAGCCTTAGCTTGGCGACGGACCTACAAGTCATCACGTTCGCGGCAGCGACGGGGCATGGAACCTCATGGCAGTTCTCGTCTACGACTAGTGGACAAGGCAGAACATTCCTCTTGGCCCGCACCCGAGTCCTTGAGGGCCGTGTGACCGACGAGGCTCGACACCCAATCGGCGGTGCGGACGTGATCGTGGTCTCGGGACTACCTCAGAGCTGGTGGAGCCCGCACGGGAGTCCGTTGAGGGCGCGCAGCGATCTTCTCGGGCGATTTCGCATCCAGGGTATGCCCACGAGCGCGACCTACCGGATTCGCGCGAGTCATTCGGGGTACGCGGCGGCGTTCACGACCGTTTTTTCTCGTGGGGAAGGTTCGGCCAGCGCGCAGCTAAGTTTGGTGTTGACCCTTGGCGAGCGAGGCGTACTGCACGTGACCGATGCTCGCGGCAAGGCCGTCGCTGGAGCGCTCGCGGCCCTGGAGACGACCGACTCAGACCTTTTGCTACTAAGCCGGTACGGGGTGCCATGGGGCCACGCACCAGAATCGAAGAGCGACGCGCACGGCGTCGTCGTCTGGGAGCACCTGGCGCTGGGCACCTACGACATCACCCTCCAGGCTGCGGGTTTTGCACCGCTCCGTCTTCCGGGTGTCGTGGTGAAGGTGCCGAAGCCTCCGGCGAGGGTGAGTGATTTCGGCACCGTCCGCCTCTCACCGGGGGCGGTGCTCGACGGGATCGTTGTCGACCTCGCGGGTAAGCCGCTGGCGGGGGTCGAGGTGTACTCCTCCGCGCGAGGATTCGATGGAGAGCCTGCCGCGTTGACGGATGCAGGCGGCCGATTCCGCCTTGTGGATCTCACGGCTGGGAAGCCCGTCGATCTCCTGGCTCGTGCGGCCGGGTGGAGCGATTCCCGTCTCAGCCGGGTAGCAGTACCGAGCGAGGCGCAAGTCCGCCTCGTTATGGCGCCTCGGGTGCACATTCGGGGGCGGGTGCTCGACGACCAGTCGCGACCCCTCGGCGACGCCAGAATCGACCTCGAGGCTGGTGACCAGACCGGCGCGTCTACGGAGTCTTGGGGAGGGCCGTGGGTTGCCCGCAGTGGATCCGATGGCGCGTTCGACCTCGCCGACGTCCCGACAGGGGCCTACGACTTATTCGCGTCGTTGACGGGCTTTCTCGCGGCAGAGGTCGGCGACATCCAGGTCCTGCCGGGGAAGGACGTGGATGGCTTGGAGGTCGTGTTGCGGGCGGGCGGTGCAGTGCACGGCACGGTCTACGACTACGACGGTACGCCCTTGCCGGGAATCTCGGTCAGCGCCGGCGTCAGCCCCAGTGGAACCACGACCGGCGTTCCGGCCGTGGATACAACCGATGGCGATGGGCACTACCGCCTCCCTGCCGTGGCGCCTGGCCATGCAACGGTTTCGGCAGCAAAACCGGAGGGCGGCCGCACAGCTCGAGAGTTGGATGTGAAGCCAGGGGAAAACGAGCTCGACCTGCGCTTCCAAGGGGGCGTCGAGGTCTCTGGGACAGTGGTCGATGACCGTGGCGGGCCTGTCGGTGGCGCCCACGTAGCGCTGTCGTCAACCAGCCGGTCTGGCGGCGGTGAAGGCAAGCGTACTGAGACCGCAACGGACGGACGATTCGCTTTCAAGGACGTGCACGATGGCGAGTACCGGATGGTTGCGTGGTCGGACGGCTACGCTCAGACAAATCTTCCGGCGTTCACTGTCGCAGGCGTGGCTATGACTGGCCTGGAGGTGAGACTGCAAAAGGGCGGCCGGATTGTCGGCGCCCTGCGGGGGCTGAATCTCATTGAGATCGCCGCGCTTCGTATCATCGCCAAGCGCGTCGGCGATCCCGGTCCATGGTTGCAAGGCGTGGTCGATCCGGCGGGCCGATATTCCATCGCGAACGTCCCCGCCGGTCTGTGGTCTGTCGACGCGAATGTGCACGGAGGCCGCCGTGCAAATGGTCGCGTGACGGTGCCGGAGACTTTCGGCGATAGCGTCTTGGATCTCGAATTCGGGAAGGGTCTAACGCTCACCGGTCACGTGATCCGCGGTGGAGTCCCCTTGGGTGATGCAAGTGTCTACGTGATGGGCCAGAGCGTTGCAGCACGACTTTCAGCCGACACAACTTCGGATGGCAAGTTCCGCCTGGAAGGGCTCGCGGCCGGGACCTACACGGTCTCGGTCCTGGCCCATGGAAGTTCATGGAGCGACTCACTCGATCTCGAGGACGATCGCGATATTGAAATCGCCTTCGGCGTGGGCAGCCTGCATGGAAGAGTGCTGGACGCAGAGGATGGTAGTCCACTGGCCGGTGTCACGTTGACACTCGAGTCGGCGGTCCCAGACGCTTCTCACATGCGGAACCTATTCACGTCAAGGGCGAGATCCGATGCACAGGGGCAATTCCGAATTGGAGACCTGTCCGCGGGGAGCTGGACACTTCGCGGATCGCTTGCGGGCTACGCCGCCACGACGGCTGTCGCGACCATAGACGATGGACAGGATGCGGAAACGGACATACGCATGCAGGCAACTGAAGGCCTGGTTCTGCAGGTCGCTACGCCGGCAGGGCCCGCTGCGACGGTCCAGGCTGCGGTGCTCGACGGCGGCGGCGGCGTTGTCTCTATCGGGCGTTTCCAAGCCACGGATACGGGTCGGGTCCGGATTCAAAACGTACCCCAGGGAAGTTACGAGGTCCTTCTTGCAGCCGATGGGACGGCGGTGGCTGACATCCGCGCTGTAGCCGCGGGGCCGGCCACACCAGTTCGCTTGCAAGCAGGCGCGCGTGTCGTGGTCCACGTGGCCGACCTGGATTCCGACTCGACCGTTGCAACTGTCTCTCTGACTGATGGCGCAGGACATGTCTTCCGCTCCCCAAACTCGAGCGTCGTGCTGTCAACGTGGAGTTTGGCGCACGGCAGAGCGAGCATCGAGGGAGTGCCGGCGGGCTCATGGACGGTCCAGGTGACGGGCAGCGACGGCCAACGGTGGTCGGCCGCGGTGAATGTTCACGCGGGCAGCGAGGTCGTTGTCGAGCCACAGCCGCAATGATCCACGGCATTGCGCGTTTGGCTTTGCCGGGGATGGGCCGGTCCGGGAAGAAATCTTAGCTTCTCGTTGTTAGATCATGAGAAGACGGAAATTGACTGATATCCGCTGAGATCGTGTATCGTTCTAACTGGAACAGGAGGATTTCTCATGAGCAAGATCATCGGCATCGACTTGGGCACCACGAACAGCGTGGTCGCCGTGATGGAAGGCTCCGAACCGAAGGTGATTCCCAATTCCGAAGGCAGCCGGACCACCCCGTCGGTGGTCGCGTTTACCAAGGCTGGCGAGCGGCTGGTCGGCCAGGTGGCGAAGCGCCAGTCGGTCACCAACCCCACCAACACCGTGTTCTCGATCAAGCGCTTCATGGGGCGGCGCTTCGACGAGGTCACCGACGAATTGAAGATGGTTCCCTACAAGGTCGAGTCCGGGACCGGAGGCGTGCAGATCGCCATCGAAGGCGACAAGAAGTACTCCCCGCCCGAGATCTCCGCGATGATCCTGCAGAAGCTCAAGCAGGCGGCGGAGGACTACCTCGGCGAGAAGGTCGAGCGCGCGGTGATCACCGTGCCGGCGTACTTCAACGACGCCCAGCGCCAGGCCACCAAGGACGCCGGACGGATCGCCGGCCTGACCGTCGAGCGTCTGGTGAACGAGCCCACGGCGGCGGCGCTCGCCTACGGTCTCGACAAGAAGAAGGACGAGACCATCGCGGTCTACGACTTCGGCGGCGGCACCTTCGACATCTCGATCCTCGAGGTCGGAGAGGGAGTCGTCGAGGTGAAAGCCACCAACGGTGACACCCACCTCGGCGGCGACAACATCGACCAGCGGATCATCGAGTGGCTGCTCGAGGAGTTCAAGAAGGACCAGGGCATCGACCTCGGTCGCGACCCGATGGCCATGCAGCGCCTGAAGGAAGCGGCGGAGAAGGCGAAGATCGAGCTCAGCTCGGCGATGGAGTCGGAGGTCAACCTGCCGTTCATCACCGCCGATGCCTCGGGCCCGAAGCACCTCAACCTGCGGTTGACGCGCGCCAAGCTCGAGCAGCTGGTGGGCGAGATCATCAAGCGTTCGATCATCCCTTGCCAACAAGCGATGAAGGACGCCGGCGTCACCGCCAAAGAGATCGACGAAGTCGTGCTGGTCGGCGGTCAGACCCGCATGCCGGCGATCCAAGCCCTGGTCAAGGAGCTGTTCGGCAAGGAGCCGCACAAGGGCGTCAACCCGGACGAGGTCGTCGCGATTGGCGCCGCGATCCAGGGCGGCGTGCTGCGCGGCGACGTGAAGGACATGCTGTTGCTCGACGTGACGCCGCTGTCGCTCGGCATCGAGACCTTGGGTGGCGTGTTCACCAAGCTGATCGACCGCAACACCACCATCCCGACGCGCAAGAGCGAGAAGTTCTCGACCGCGGCGGACAGCCAGACCTCGGTCGAGGTGCACGTGCTGCAGGGCGAACGTGAGATGGCCGGAGGCAATCGCACCTTGGGCCGCTTCCACCTAGTGGGCATCCCGCCGGCGCCACGCGGCATGCCCCAGATCGAGGTCACCTTTGACATCGACGCCAACGGCATCGTGAATGTGTCGGCGAAGGACCTCGGCACCGGCAAGGAACAGAAGATCACCATCACCGCGTCCTCGGGTCTCAGCGACGACGAGATCAAGCGCATGGTGCGCGAGGGCGAGTCGAACGCCGAGGACGACAAGAAGCGCCGCGAGGCGGTCGAAGAGCGCAACAAGCTCGATGGCCTGGTGTATTCGACGGAGAAGACCTTCGCCGAGCACAAGGACAAGCTCGAGGCGGCCGAGAAGGGCCAACTCGAGGAAGCGCTGGCCGAGGCCAAGAAGTCGCTCGAATCGAACGACAGCGCCGAGATCGTCCGTGCGGCGGAGCGCCTCACCCAGGCTTCGCACAAGCTGGCCGAAGCGGTCTATCGTCAGTCGAGCTCGGCTCCGGGCGGCAATGGTGAGACGGCGCAGACGCCGGGCAACGGCAAGGCTGCGGACTCGGGCGACGTGATCGACGCCGAGTACGTGGACGTGGACGACAAGAAGAATTGACCCGCCGCGCTTTTTCCAAAGCGCTTCGTACTGCCGGCGCGCGGGCGGCGACGTGAGGAGAGTGATCATGTCGATCAAGAGAGCTCACCTGGACGAGTTGCAGCGGATCCGCTTGCGCGTCAATTCATTGTTCGAGGAAGCGCTCCTCGGGGCCGGGTTGCCGGTCCGCGAGGAGCGTTCTCCCGGTACCTGGGCCCCAGCGGTCGACGTGTTGGAGACCGGTGACGGGTATGTCCTGGTCGCGGAGCTCCCCGGTGTGCGCCGCGAAGACATCGAAGTCGCGGTGAAGGACCGCCGACTGGAGATCTCCGGCCAGCGCCAACCGTTGGAGGAAGGGCAAGGGTTCGTGCGCATGGAACGCAACTACGGTCCGTTCCGGCGTTCTTTCGAGATGGAGCACGCGCTCGATCCGGCCTCGGTCGAGGCCGCCTTCGATCGCGGCGTGCTGACCGTCAGAGCCGCCAAGCAGCGCCAACCGGCGAGCAAGGCACGCACCATTCCGATTCGCGATTCATCGACCGGCGGCTGACATGGCGCGCGCCAAACGTACCCGGCGTCCGCATCACCTGGTGATGATCAGCGTCGTCGCGGAGCGCTATCAGATTCATCCGCAGACCCTCCGTATGTACGAGCGCGAAGGCTTGATCACGCCCGCGCGTTCGGACGGCAACACCCGCCTCTACGACGAGACCGCTATCCAGCGCCTGGAGATCATCCTGAACCTGACCCGGGACCTGGGCGTGAATCTCGCCGGCGTCGAGGTGATCCTCAACATGCGCGAGCAGCTGGCCCAGATGCAGGGTGAAGTCGAGCGTCTGGTGCGGCGGGTCGAGGAGGACTTTCTCGATCGCCGGGCGGGCATCGATCGCCAGCACGCTCTGGTGAAGGTCGAACGCGGCGCCCTGGTCAAGCGTTGATCGTCGCGCCATCCCGTGGGTCGAGGTGGGGCCGGCGAGCGGTCGTCGCCCTTTGCGTCGCGGCGGCGGCCAGCGGTTCGGGGCTGCTCTACATCCGGGGCGGCCATGTCATCCGGGGAACTTACGTCCTCAACCACGGTGGCCGCGATTTCGACGTCGCGGCACCGCCCACCGAGGGCGCGTGTCCGGCGGCGAAGCGGCCGGCGTGCGGTCCGAACGACGTTTGCGTGAAGTATCTCGGCGCCGGCGGGCTCTACCTCGAGTGGCAGGGGAGCGCTCTTCTCGCCGGGCCGTTCTTCTCCAACGAATCGCTGCTCCGTGTCGGGCTCGGGAAACTGCGTATCGACGCCGCTGCGATTCGCCAAGGCCTGGCCGACGTTCCGATAGCGAAGGTACGCGCCGTCTTCGCGGGCCATTCGCACTACGACCATATTGGCGACCTGCCCTTCGTTGCGCGCCAGCAGACGCCCCAGGCTCGCTTGCTGGTGAACGGCAGCGGCGCTGCGGCGCTGGCCGCCTACCCGGAGCTCGCGGCACGGGTGGCGCGAATCGACGTCGAGCCGCGCGAGTGGATCGTGGTCGACGGCCCCGCGGGCCGCCCGATATTTCGCCTGTGGCCGATTCCCTCCCGACACGCGCCGCACTTCGATCACTACACCTGGGGCAAGGGATTCGACACCAAGCCCTGGACGACGCCCTGGGAAGCGCACGCGGTCGACGATCTTCGCGACGGTGGCACTTGGGCATTCCTGATCGACCTGCTCGATCCGACGGATGGCCAGTCACGATTCCGCATGTACTACCAGGACTCGGCGAATGACGTCGGGCAAGGCTGGCCGTCCGCTCCCGGTCCGCAAGACGAGCAGTCGGTCGATTTGGCGGTGCTCTGCGTCGCCTCGCATCAGTATGTGACCGCAGCGCCCGAATGGATTCTCGCTCGAGCCAAGCCGGCGCACGTGATGCTGGCGCACTGGGAGGACTTCTTCATTCCGCGGACCGATCCTCTGCGGTTCGTTCCCCTGCTGAGCGACGACCTGGTGGATACCTATCTGCAGCGGGTGCGCGAGACGTTGGGGGAGAGCGGCCAGCGGGTGCGCCCTCCTCTCGATCCGGTGTGCGGCCCATCCGAGCCGGGCTTCACCTGGCCGCTGCCCGGTGAGTGGCTGCGCTTCCGCGCCGTTCCAAACTCGCAGTACACTGACTCCGTTCCCAGCGGATCGACCGGCGCGAGGTGACCATGCGAGCGTTTTTCTTGCTGCTGACCCTAGGCCTCGCGGTTTCTGCTGCGGCCTCGGCGGGCCCCCAGAGCCAGCTGAAGTATTTCTACTGCATCCACTCCGGGCGACCCTGCAAGGAGACCACTCCGGAAAAGCCCGTGGTCTCTGGAAACGCCATGGCCGTGGCACGCCGGGCCCTGGCTACCAAGGACGACTTCGTTGGTTTCGTCGATGCGCAGGACACCACACTGCAGTTCAAGGCGGAGGACGGCGAGGCCATTCTGGTGGACTTGCCCGATCCCAAGCTCCAGGGTTCCTACTCGACCCACCTCGACCGCGCACAGGCGCTGAAGCTCATAGACGGATTGTCTGCGCCGCTCGCCCGGTATCGCGCTCAGCTGAAGCTGAAGTTCGCCAAGTGGCAGTAGCGCGGGGCAGCGGGAACTGAGTCCGCCGCGAGCTGCGTGTTACGATTTCGCCGTGGTTGAAGAGCCTCTTCCGGAAGGTGTTTGCCCGGAGTGCGAGGGCAAAGGCTGGGTCGTCGTGCCGGATGGGCGCAACGGCACCGCCATTCCCTGTGACTGCCGCAAACGCGGGCGCCTCGAACAGTTGCTCGCGAAAACGGGCATTCCTTTGCGATATCAAGCCTGTGGACTTGCGAATTTTAGGGCCGGGCCTCGTGGGCCGAGTCAGGTGCGAGCGAAAGCCTTGGCGCAAGCCTATGTGGACGGTTTTATTACCGACGAGGGCAAGTTTCGGGAGCAAGGGCTGCTGTTCATCGGTACGCCCGGCGTAGGCAAGACGCACCTTGCCGTGGCGGTCCTTGGCGAGCTTGTTCGACGCTACGGTATCCGCGGCCGCTTCGTCGACTTCACCTCGCTTATCGCGCAGATCCAATCAACATTTGATCCCTCCTCGGCGGAGTCTAAGCACGACGTGCTCGACCCGGTGATCAACGCTGAAGTGTTGGTCCTCGACGAGCTCGGAGCGCAGAAGCCTACCGCCTGGGTGACGGACACTCTTTACCTGATCCTTAACACCCGTTACACAAAGCGCCTACCTACAATCTTCACCACGAACTTTCGCCTCGAGTCCTCAGCGGCACCGGCACGGTCCCTGGATCGGGGCGCCGACAGTGTGCTCGTCGCTCCGGAGTTGCTCGCCGCGCGCATTCCCCTCATGTTGCTGTCGCGCCTCTATGAGATGGCACAGCCCATTGTTATTGAAGGTGAGGACTTCCGGCGCAATATCCGCATGGCTGGCCCCGGATCCGCATGAGCCTGCCGGCCATCGAGTGTGTCCGGCGCGGCGTCGCCAACGCCCGCGCCAACTGGGAGCTGGTGCTGGCGCAGTGGGTCGGCCTGACCCTGTCGGCGATCCTGACCGTCGCGAGCGTGCTGCCGTTGCTCTTCCTAATCGGGTTCGCCGGATTCACCGCCTTGCGTTCGCCGCAAGACATCAGCCAGTGGGTGAGCGATTGGGGCGGGCGCTTCGTGACCGAGTTGTTCGCCTTCTCGGTGCCTATGGCACTGGCACTGATTGCGGTCGTCGCCATCGGCACTCTCGGCATGATCGTGTGGTGCTTCTTCCAGGCCGGCATGTACGGCGTGCTGGTGGCAGGCGATCGCCAGTCGCCCGCGGGGCCGCCGGGTGACTGGCGCTTGTTCCGCACCTTCACCGCGGAGAATTTTCGCGGCTGGGGCGCGAGTCACGTCTGGCGATTCTTCTGGTTCTTCAATCTGGTGCTCATGCTCTTCACCGTGCTGTTCGCCGGCTTCATCCTGCTCGCCGGGCTGGTCGCCCTGGCGGGCCAGGCGTGGGGGGGCGTCGCCGCGGTGGGCGTTGGTTGCGGCGGCGTGCTGCCCTTGTTCTTCCTGATGCTTCTGATGGGCCTCTGGGTCGGCGTCGCGCAGGCGGACCTCGCGAACAGCGATTCGAGCCTGAGGGTCGCCTCACGGCGCGCGCGGCGGGTGCTCGGCAAACGTCTCGGCGGACTCCTGCTGATCATGCTTCTCGGCATGGTGGCTTCGGTCGTCGTCTCGATGGTGTTCGTGCCGCTCTCGCTCGGTATCGATCTCGCGTTCCGTGATGCGATGTTCGGCGGCCTGGTGCTGAAGGGTGTGATGTACCTCGTGCAGTGGGGTGTGAGCGGCGCGCTCCAAGTGGCGCTGGCCGCCTCCCTGGTGGCGCTGGTTCGAGACGAAGCCCGCGAGGAGGTCCGTTGACCTGGCGCCGGCGAGCCCGGCTTCGCGGGCTGGCGGCGGCAGTCCTGTTGAGCGCGGCGTGCGCCCGCTCGTTGCAGCCGGTGCACACGGTTCCCGAGGCGCCCGCCGAACCTCTTCCGCCGGAGCCGCTTGCCGTGGTCGTACCGGCGCCTCCGCCGCCCTTGCCTCCGGCGCTCGCGCCGCTGCCGGCGCCGGCGAAGCCGCCGGCGTCGCCGCCCGCGGTCCGTCCGGGGGTGACCGTGGTCTCGCCGGAGCGCATCCGCGTCGGCCTGGCCACCGACCTCGCGCAAATCATGTTGCCCTGTTGCGGCTCCGAGGTCACCGCCCAATTGGGAACTGCTCGCGTGCCGGTGATCTCACCGCTCCGGGTCGAGCCGCTCTCCGCGGTCGCTGGGCACGAAGTCTTCCGTCTCCAGGTCGCCGCGCTCAAGGACGAAGGCCAGGCGAAGGGCTTGGCGGACAAGCTGCAGCGCTCGTCCGGAGAAGCCGCCGACTCGGTGTTCGACGCCCGCACCGATCTCTATCGGGTGCGCATCGGCCGCTACGCGACGCATGAAGCCGCGGAGGCCGCGCTCAAACATCTGCAGACCTTGGGCCTCGATGCGGGCTGGGTGGTGAGCGAGGGCTCGGGCGTCGGCAAGGGCGGACTCAAGGTGACCCAAGGCGGCAAGGAGACTCACGTCGCGGGCCGTTGGCTGATGCTGCAGTCCGCCGGGAGTGACGGCATTCGCCTCGACAGCGGCCGCTATCGCGGGCGCGTGCTGGTCTATCTCAACGATCGCGGCACGCTCAACCTGATCAACGAGCTCACCCTCGAGGACTACCTGCGTGGGGTGATCCCCAACGAGATGGGACCCCGAGTGTTCAATCAGCTCGAGGCGCTCAAGGCGCAGGCCGTGGCGGCGCGAACCTACACCGTGCGCACCCTCGGTGAGTTTAGCGACGAGGGCTACGACATCTGCGCGACCCCGCGCTGCCAGGTCTATCGCGGCATGGAGAGCGAGGATCCGCTGACCGACCAGGCGGTCGCCGCGACCGCGGGACAGATCCTGGTCTACGGTGGCGAGCCGATCGACGCCCTCTACAGCTCGACCTGCGGTGGACGCACCGAGGACGTGAGCGTGATGTTCCCCTTGAAGGTCGCGCCGTACCTGCGCGGTGTGCCGTGCTACGAGGAGGGCATGTCGGCACTCGGCGGCACGCTGCCGCGAGGCGAGCGCTTTCCCGCGGCGCTCACCCGGCGTCTCGTACCGCCGGCACCGGGCCTCTCTCCCGCCGCCGACCTCGGCGCCCGGTTGACGCAGCTCGCGCGCCTCGCGGGCTTGACCCCTCCCGAGGATCGGCTCGCGTCGCTCGACCGCGGGGAAGTGCAACGGTACCTGGCCTCGATATTCGATTTGGCGCTGGACGCGCGCTTGTTCGTCGCGCCACCGGACCTTGCCTACCTGGTCGCCGATCCGCCCGCGGCTTGGTCGGCGCAGGACATTCAGATCGCGAGCTACTTCTCCAAGACCGGTCTGCTCGACCCGGCGCTCGATCATCCCTTGGCGGCCGACGAAGCCGAGGGGCTGTTGTTGCGGCTGGCGGTCTATCTCGGCGTGCTGCGCGAGGACGAGGGCTCGTTCCGCGGTCTCGCCCAGGGCGAGTTGCGCGTGGCGCTCAAGGACGAGGAGAAGTCACTGCCACTGCCGGGCGAGCTCGCGACCTTCCGCCGCCAGGGCGTCGAGACGTTGAGCGGCGATCTGTCCCTGGTGCCCGGCGATCGCCTGCGCCTGTACTCGCGCGGTGATCAGCTAAGCGCGCTGGTGCAGGAGATCCAGCCGCAAGGCGTCGGCTTCGACCGCACCAGCAACCGCAGCTCGTGGACCCGCTTCCGCACCGACACCGAGCTTGCAACACTGGTGAAGGCGCGCTATCCCGGCCTCGACTTCGCAAGCTTCGAAGTGATCTCCCGCGGCAGCTCGGGCCGGGTCGCCCGCCTGCGTCTCCACGGCAAGCAGGGAGACGTGGTCGACGTCAACGGCCTGGCCGTGCGATGGACGCTCGATGTACCGGACAACCTCTTCACCTTCAAGCGCCTCTCACCGCAAGGGCGCCCCGCCGGCTGGCTGTTCTCGGGCCGCGGCTGGGGGCATGGCGTTGGTCTCTGTCAGGTGGGTGCCTACGGCATGGCGCTACGTGGTCACGACTATTCGGACATTCTTCTGCATTACTACAGCGGAGTGGAGTTCGGCCGACTGGTACCCCCGGCGACGAGCGCGCCGGCTGTACGGTAGGTGTGCTCTTGGTCGGTAGGAGCGCGTTGAAGCAGGCCGGGCTTCTTGGCGCCAAGGAGTGATCCGAAGCTGAGGTGCAGCAGCTCGCCGCCTCCCGTCTCCCCCTGCCGTCGCCTATCGAGTGACAGCCCAGTAGCCGGCGCCGGCAGCCACGGTCGTGAGCGCCATGCCCCACGCGAGATCGACGATCACGATGAGCAGCGGGAAGTCGCGAATGAGCGCGAAGCTCGTCAGGTCATATGTCGCGTACGCAGCAAGCCCAAAGAACGCACCCAAGGCCAGTGCGCGCGCGAGTGAATTGCGTTCGGCTGCCGGCATGACTACGAACACGACGACTGCGGCGACGTAAAGCAGGTAAAAGATCAGGGCGGGCACCCACTTCACATCGGGACGCAGCAGGGTGGCCATTTGACGCGCATAGAGGCCCTTCGCCACGACGCCGAGCCAGACCATGTCCAATGCGAACATCGTGA
>JBDTNL010000024.1:0-54201 GCA_039933785.1 Acidobacteriota bacterium | reverse complement strand
CCAGCGCGCCCGCATCACCGATCGTCGTTCACGAACGGCCTGAGCGCCCGCAGCCGCGGCTCGATCTCACCGACAGCGGCCAAACGAGCGATCGCGCAACGGGCATGACCGTCCACCTCGGTCGTATTCGGCCGTGCCCCGTGCTGGGGATCAAATTCGTCGCCCTAGGACACAACGCCGAGCGCGGCGCGGCAGGCGCAAGCCTGCTAAACGCCGAGCTGGCGTACGCAGAGGGAAGACTCGGCGCCTAGCGCCTTGGGTCTGCGCTTGCCGCTCCGCCGGCTTTCCGGCACGATTCGTCGCATGGATGAGAACAAGCTGCGCGCCTGGTGGTTCCAACGGCAGGGTCTCGATGGATCCCTGGTCGGCGCCTCGTCGGCGGACGTGCTCGAGCGCAGCGGTTGGTCGCGCTCGGTTGGCGGTGTCGGTCCTTACCTGACGCTGTTCTCTCGCGCCGGAACGGCTAGAACCGAAGCCGACAAGGCGGTCGCGAAGCTTCAGATCCACGAGCTGCCCGCGGCGCGGGGCTGCACGTACGTGGTCCCCAAGAGCGACTTCACGTTGGCACTCGCCGTGGGCCGCGGCTTCGGCCAGGGTGACATGAGGCAGGCGTTGAAGCTGGGTGTCACCGAGCGCGAGGTCGATGCACTCTGCGAGGCGGTGATGCACGCGCTGGCGACGGCGAAGGAGGCGCTCGATCCGGAGGAGATTCGACAGGCAACCGGCAAGGCCTCGCGCAGCTTGGGTGAGAGAGGTAAGACGAAGGGCCTCACGACGACTCTGCCTCTGGCACTCGGCCGATTGCAGGCGACCGGCGACATTCGGCGGGTGCCGGTAAACGGTCGCCTGGATCAGCAGCGCTACAAGTACGTCGCCTGGGCACCGAGCCCGCTCGCCAAGCACCGGCTCGACTCGACCGCGTCCCTGCGTGAGCTCGCGCGGCGATTCTTCCGCTGGGTGGGTCCGGCGACCGCGGCGGAGTTCCAGTGGTTCGCGGGGCTCGGCGTCAAGGCGGCGCGCGAGATCCTCGAGCCGCTGGCACTCGTGCCTGCCGAGGCGGGCAGCGAGCGGCTCTTGCTACCCGAGGACGTCGCGGCCTGGAAGAAGTTCAAAGCGCCGACGAAGCCCTGCTTTGCGTTGGTGAGCAGCCTCGATCCCATCACCGCCAATCGGCGCGACGTGAGGAGCTTCCTCGATCCGAAGGACCACGAACGGACGTTCCCGACCGAGAAGTCATCCGCCGCGGGTGCCGCGATCAGTGACCTACCGAGCCACGCCGTACTCGATCGCGGCCGTATCGTCGGCTTGTGGGAGTTCGACGCCGAGGCTGGAGAGCTCGTGGCGGCGGTTTTCGGGTCTCGTGACAAGGCCTTGGACTCGGCGATCGCGCGGACCGAAGCGTTCGTGCGCGACGAGCTCGGCGACGCGCGCTCGTTCAGCCTCGACAGCCCGAGGAGCCGGGTACCGAAGATCGCGGCACTGCGCAAGCTGGGGCGCTGAACCCCAGCGTACCCTTCCAAATCCCCAGATCGACGCCCGCGAACCATGAACATGCACTCCCCGGGCCCACGGTGCGCGCCGGCCGCGGCAACGTGATCACGCCCGGTGACCCAACATCCTGTCGTTCGCAGCTCAGATTGAGGAGAGCCGCCCGGGCTCTCGGTCGTCAGCGCCGTCAACCGGCGCCGGGCATCGACGCGATCGGCGGGCCCGCGGCAAGTATGGGGCCGTTCGAGAGCACCGCGAGCGCGGCGTCGAACGATGTCGGGCCCCAGTGTCCGCGCTCGGCGAGAAACGCCTCCTTGGCGATCGGGCGATAGCGCTCCGCCCGGCTGCACACACCGCTGCGCAAGACACCCAGACCGCGGCCGATCACCTCGGCCGTGAGATCGCGACCGCCGGCGAGCTCGATGTAGAGACGGCGGTGGCCCAAGGGGTCCCGCAGTGGCGGCTGCTCCTCGGCCAGGCACACAGTCTGACCGGCGCGCACCAGAGACGCTACGCCGGTGGTCGACGCCCGACCAAACCACGCGAGCTCCGGATAGCGCTGCTGCACTTGCGGCGCGCCAAGGCACGCGGCGTGCACGGTCTCGGTCTTCCCACCGGCGGAGACCTCGAGGGTCTCGGCCGAAACCACGCGCTCGACCCGCGCCGATACGCAAGCAACATCCTTCCCGACGAACCCGGGCAGTCCCGCCCAGCCCGATTTCGCGGCGGGCCTGCGGGCGCCGGTTTCCCGAAGGGTCGGCTCCTTGGGAGCTGGCTGCCGCACGGCGCCCATCGCCCCCCCAGCGGGCGCCTGGGTGCGCCGCCGATCCTCTAGCAACTGCCAGCTCAGGAACTGACTTGCCGGGACGTCGACGTCCTCGAGCCGGACGGAGAGGAGGGTGCCGTTGGCATGGAAGACGACCTGGCTATCGTGCACTTGCCACTCGCCCTGAGTCTTCTGGACGCCGCCGCCCACGTACACCAGCCAACCAGCGCGGGCGGTGCGAACCGAACAGAACAGAATGACGAGACCGAGCAGGCAGCGCCGCAAACGCAACATGCCTTCCATTCTAGATGCCAGGCAGCGCTGGAATCCCAAGCTAGAGCGTGCATCTCGCATCTGATGCATGATGTAGACTCGCTTGCATGAGGACCACCCTCGACATCGATGACGACATCTTGCAAACCGCCAAGGAGATCGCGGCGAACCGGGGCACGACCGCCGGCAAGGTGCTCTCCATCCTCGCGCGACAGGCACTCGAGCCGTCTCACTCCGGGGATGTCCGCAATGGCGTCCCGCTCCTCCCGCGTCGACCGTTCGGCGAGCCCAAGGCGACCATGGAGCGAGTGCAGAGGCTGCGCGAGGACGAGTCTTGAATCCAGCCGCCCTCCTGGACGTGAATGTCCTGGTGGCGCTGTTCGATCCCGACCATATTCACCACGAGCCGGCGCATCGCTGGTTCAGTCGCCAGCGCAGCCGCGGCTGGGCGACGTGTGCGATGACCGAGATTGGCCTCATTCGAGTGCTCTCGAATCCGGCGTACTCGATCGCCGCGGAGCGCCCCGCGGCGATCGTCACTCGCCTGGCGCAAATGCGCACCAGCGGCGACCACCTCTTCTGGGCGGAGGCCCCTTCGCCGTGTGACCCGGCCGCCTTCAACCTCGGCGCGCTCAGCGGTCACCGCCAGCTGACCGACGTCGTTCTGCTCGCTCTCGCGGTCCACCACCAGGGCCGCCTCGCGACATTCGATCGCGCGATTCCACTGGCCGCGGTTCGCGACGCGCAGCCCGAGCATCTTTTCCTGATTCCCGCCTGAGCAACGGAACTTTCCCAGCCCCGATCCGTAAGGATCCTCAGGGCGGCGAGGCAACTCAATTTTGACCAAGCAGCCGGTCAAGCCTGGTGTTAACGAAGGCCCCTCCGCGAGCGTTGATTTCTTGAGCAGTCCATCCCCAGGGGAGATCCAGTGACCATGAAGAAAAAGTGGATGTTTTCAATTCTCGGCGTCATCGTCGTCGCCGGTGCGTTGTTTGCCGCCCGCAGCAAGAGCAAGCCGGACGCCAAGGCCGACGACCTGCCGTTCCGGCTGGGCAAGGTGCAGAGCCAGGAGCTCCAGGTGAGCGTGCGCGAGGTTGGCTCGGTCGACCCGGAGAACAAGGTCGACGTGAAGTCGACGGTTTCCGGCCGGATCATCACGCTGAAGGTCAAAGAAGGCGACGTGCTCAAGAAGGGCGACGTGCTGGCCGAAGTCGAGCCCGACGTCACTCAGGCGCAGTCGTTGTCGGACGTGAATTCGGCCGTCACCGAGGCCACCCTGCGGCTGCAGAACGCCGAACGCGAGCTGCGCGCCCAGCAGGCCCTCTATGACAACGGCCTGATCGGCAGCGAGATCCTGCGCAACTTCCAGAGCGCTCGCGACCTCTCGTCGCAGTCGGTGGACGCGGCCAAGGCGCGCTACCACATCGTCGAGCAGCACGGGATTCCGATCTCCGGATCCTCGGCCCTGCAGACCGCGCGCGTTGTTTCTCCTATGGACGGTGTCGCGATCACCAAGGGCGTCGAGCTCGGTGAGACCGTGACCTCAGGCGTCTCGTCCTTCAACGCCGGCACAGTGCTGTTCACGGTCGCCGACTTGAAGTCGCTGATCATCCGGGTGAACTTGAACGAAGTGGATATCGCCAAGGTGCACGTCGGCCAGCCGGTGCGCATCACGCTCGATGCCTACCCGCAGAAGACCTTCTCCGGCAAGGTGCGCTTCGTCGCGCCGGCCGCGAAGCTCCAGGAAAAGATCAAGGTGTTTCCGGTGGAGGTGGCGCTCGATCAACTCGACGAGGCCTTCCGCACCGGCATGAGCGCCAACGTCGAGATCCTCGGCGAGAAGCGCGACAAGGCGCTGTCGATCCCGCTCGAAGCCTTGCAGCGCAAGGACGGCGACGTGGTCGCCTATCGCCTGAAGAAGGACCTGCCGAAGGACAAGCTCGCCGCGGCCAAGGAAGGTCTGGGCGGTCGCAGCAAGTTTGTCTGGCTGTCCGAGCACTGGCAGGACTACTTCGAGCCGATCAAGGTCGGAGCGGGCATCGCTACGCTCGAGCGGGTCGAGATCACCGCCGGCCTAGCCGATGGCGATCAGGTGAGCCTCGAAGACCCGACCCGCAAGAAGGTCGAGAAGGACGACGAGAACAACTAGCCATGGCCACCTCGAAACGCATCATCGAGACTTCCGGGCTGACCAAGGTCTTCGGCAGCAACGGGACTGCCGTCCATGCACTGCGCGGTGTCGATCTCGAGGTCGAGAAGGGCGAGTTCGTCGCTCTGATCGGACCTTCGGGCTCGGGCAAGTCGACCTTGATGGCCATCCTGGGCTGCCTCGACACGTTGACCGCGGGCACCTATTCGCTCGACGGCGAGCGCGTCGACCAGCTCTCGGGCGCCGACCTCGCTGCCATTCGCAACGAGAAGATCGGCTTCGTGTTCCAGAGCTACAACCTGTTGCCCAAGGCCTCCATCCTGCGCAACATCGAATTGCCGATGCTGTATGCCGGCGTTGGTCGCAAAGAACGCCGCGAGCGCGCCATGGAGCTCCTGGAGAAGGTGGGCATTCCTGAAAAGGCGGACAAGCTGCCGGCGACTCTCTCCGGCGGTCAGCGCCAGCGCGTCGCCATCGCGCGCGCGCTTGCCAACCAGCCAGCCATGCTGCTCGCCGACGAACCTACCGGCGCACTCGACCAGAAGACCGGTCAGGAAGTGCTGGCTCTGTTCAGTGAGCTCCACACCCAAGGCAACACCGTGGTGCTGGTCACGCACGACCCGACGATCGCGTCCCTGGCCTCGCGCCAGGTCGAGATCCGCGACGGCGTGATTCATGTCGAGAAGGCAGAGGCGGCATGAACCTGTCAGGCGCCTTCCGCGCCCGCTTGGACGAGGCGTGGGCCGAGATCCGGGACAACCCCGGCCGCTCGATCCTCCAGGCGCTCGGCGTGATGCTCGGCGTCGCCTCGGTGCTCGGCGGGTTCTCGATTTCCGACAGCCAGAGGAAACAGTCGGAGCGCATCTTCGCCCGCATCGGCGGCATCGACAAGTTGAACGTCATGCCCACCGATCTCGCAACGAGCGGCACACCGAGCGCACTTCAGAACGCCAATCTCGGCCTGCGGTTGGCAGACGCGACTGACGGCTCTCAGCTGTCGTCGGCGAAGTCGCTAGACGCCACCAGCATGCAGCGCCAGGCGCGCGGCCGCGTACGCTCGGAGTTCGCGGATCAGTCACGCCGGATCACTGGCGTCGGCGGCGACTACATCGCGCTCAACGGCTACGAGATCGAGCAGGGCCGCGGCTTCTCCGCCAACGACTACGAAAATGGCTCGCCGGTGGTCATCCTGGGCTCCGAGGCGGCTGCCACGTTCTTTCCCACCGGCGAAGTGGTGGGTCGTCCAGTCAAGCTCGGCGACGTGCCGGCGACCGTGATCGGCGTCTTTCGCGAGAAGGTGTTCCGTTTTCGCAAGGGCCAGCAAAACATCTTCGCTTGGCGCAATCACATCGTTGCCGTGCCGTCTCAGCTGGTGGCGTCGCGAATGAACGGCGATGACTACCATCGCGTCGATCGCATCACGTTCCGCATGCCCGACCTCGCCCAGATGGCCGACTTCTCGAAGGAGCTCACCGGCCTGGTGACCGCCAACCATCGGCTGCAGCGCGACTTTCGCCTCGACGACGTGGCGAAGCGCATCCAGCGCCAGCGCAGCCAGGGTGATGTCTACAACATTATTTTCATGCTCTCTGGCGTGCTGGCCTTGATTGGCGGTGGCATGGTGAACGTGAACATCCAGCTGGCGTCGCTCAAGGAGCGCGTACGCGAGGTCGGCGTGAAGATGGCGATCGGCGCCTCCGGCAAGGAGATCTTCAAGCAATTCATGACCGAGGCCGGCATGATCACACTGCTCGGCAGCCTGTCGGGCTTCGTGTTCGGCATCGCCTTCGCCAAGACCATCACCTCCGCTATCGGTATCCCGATGTCGCTCGCGCCGATGAGCTTCCTCTGGGCGACCATCATGGCTTCGGTGTTCGGTTTCCTGTTCGCTATCTACCCGGCCTGGAAGGCGTCTCGCCAGTCGCCAATGGAGGCCCTGCGCTATGAGTGACCTGGCGCTCACCAATCCCATCCTCGACACGGCGCCGCAGCGGCGACGCCGGCTCGGCTTCGGCGCTCGCTTGGCGCTCGTCTTCGAGGTCATCCGCGGCGGGTTGCTCGAGCTCTGGTCGCACAAGCTACGCTCGCTGCTCACGCTGACGCTGCTCATGCTCGGCGTCTTCGCGCTGGTGGTGATGACCTCGGTGCTCGATGGCGTGAAGGACAAGATCGCCACCGGGTTCGCCGGCATGAGCTGGGACGGCACACTGATGATCGCGCCCAAGGACGCCAAGACCTCGGAGGATCAGAAGCGCTTCGCCATGTCGCCGGGCCTGCGTTACGAAGATCTGCAACGGATCACGCAGCCCCACGAGAAGATTCTCGGGTTCTCGCCGCGCGCCAGCAAGCGCGGTGTGGTGCGCGTGGCGGGCGGCACCGAACGCATCTTCGTCAACGGCGTCACCTCGGAGTACGAGTGGCTGATGGACCGCCCGATCGGCCTCGGCCGGGGGATCACCGAGGACGACCAGAAGCGGCGCTCGACGGTGGCCGTGGTCGGGGCGACGCTCGCCGCCAAGCTGTTCGGCGGCGCCGACCCGGTGGGCCGCGATGCGGTGATCGACGGCATGCCGTTCCGGATCGTCGGCGTCCTTGCGTCCGGTCAGATCTTCAACGACGAAATGTGGATGGACGCCAACGGCGTGCTCATCCCGCTCGAGACCTACATGGATCGCATGGACCCCGATCACCAGCTGGCGCAGGTGTCGGTGAAGCTCAAGAACACCCGCGACTTGGATGAGGTGTCGGCCGTGATGCTCGGCCGCGTGAAGTCCGCCCACCATGGCATCGAGGACGTCGAAGTGAAGGATCTAGACACCGAGCTCGCCAAGGCCCGCGGCGATTTCGACAACCAGATGCACGGCTGGTCGGTGGTGCTGTTCAGCCTAGCCGGCACGGTCCTTCTGGTCGGCGGAGTCGGAGTGCTCTCGGTCATGTTGATTTCGTTCTCCGATCGGCGCTACGAAATCGGCCTGCGCAAGGCCATGGGCGCTTCGGACCACCAGGTATTCGTGCAGTTCCTGCTCGAATCGGTGGTGCTCGCGGCACTCGGCGCTTCGGTCGGCACACTCGCCGGGCAGGCCCTGTGCAACGGCCTCTCGGACAAATTCCCCTATGGCCTGGTGGTCAATCCCTATGGCCTCCTCGCCGCCTGGGCGATCGCGCTCGTACTGGCGATAACCTTCGGGCTCTACCCGGCGTTCAAGGCGGCACGGCTGTCGCCCATGGAAGCCATGCGGTAGCCGAGAACACCGGTCGCGGGGCCGGCTCTTGGCTTTATGGCCATCGGCGGCCATACTGCGCCCGCACCATCGTCGCCAGGGAGCCCAGGAGGAATCCATGTCCGGAAGCCTTCCGCCCGAAAGCCGGCCCCGCCGCCTAGAGTCGATCGATATCCTGCGCGGCGTGGTCATGCTGCTGATGGCGATCGATCACACTCGGGACTACTTCTCGAATCTGCCTTTCGAGCCCGAGGATCTCCAGCACACGTGGGGCGCTTTGTTCCTGACCCGCTGGATCACCCATTTCTGCGCCCCCCTGTTCTTCTTCCTCGCCGGCACCGGGGCGTACTTCTACGGCCTTCGGCGGACCGGCGCGGAGCTACGCCGGTTCCTCTGGACTCGTGGGCTGTGGCTGATCCTGCTCGAATTCACCGTCGTCGGCTTCGGCTGGACCTTCGTCGCGCCCTGGGGATTCTTCGGCGTGATCTGGGCACTCGGCGCCTCCATGGTGATCTTGGCGCTCGGCGTGCGCCTTCCGGTGCGCTGGTTGGCGCTCGTGAGCACACTCGTCGTCGTCGCCCACGATCTCTTCGACGCGGTACGGCCCGCGGGGCACGCCGGACTCGACGCCCTGTGGCGCGTCCTTCACGTCAAAGGTGGCATCGAAGTACTCGGAACAGGCGTGTTCGTACTCTTCCCGCTGATCCCCTGGTGCGCCGTGATGGGGCTCGGGTTCGCCTTCGGGGCGGTGCTCCAACGGCCCGAGTTGCGCTTGCGCATCGGTTGGGCTGGACTCGGGATGACCCTGCTCTTCGTGCTCTTGCGGGCGACCAATCTCTATGGCAACCCTCCGGCGCTACCCGGCGGAGTGACCCCGGGAGATTGGAGTCTGCAGCCGACGATCACAAAGTCGGTCATCCTCTTTCTCGACACCGAGAAGTACCCGGCATCGCTCCAGTTCCTGCTCATGACGCTGGGCCCATCGCTGATCCTGCTGGCATGGCTGCAAGGGCATTCGCTCGGCGCGCTGGGGCGGTTCCTGGCGGTCTTCGGACGTGTGCCGCTCTTTTTCTACGTGCTCCATCTGTACCTGATCCACCTCCTCGCCGTGTTGGCCGCGGCGCTCGTCGGGCAGCCCTACGATTGGCTCCTCCACGGCGCGTTCTGGATGCGGGAGACGCCTGAGGCTTACGGCCACGGCCTGCCGTTCATGTATGCGATGTGGCTGCTCACGATCGCCCTGCTCTACCTCCCCTGCCGCTGGTTCGCCCGCTTGAAAAGCCGTCGGCACGAGCGCTGGCTGAGCTACCTCTGACCGCTCCGGCCCAGCCGTGGCGCCTCCCCCGGCCTGACCCCCACTTGCAACCTGGTCGACGGGACGCCGTAGGCAGTTGTGACATGAGAGGCGAACCCCCGCGTCATGACGCCACCGTCGTGCCCGCCCACACGTTCGGGGCGGTGCTGCGCGGTCGCCATTGGAACGGCCTGAGCGTCGAGGAGGTGCGCATGCCCGCCGGCCTGACCGTGCCGGAGCATAGGCACGAAGGGGCGCAGCTCTATTTCCTGCTCGAAGGCCGCTATACCGAAACCTCCCACGGCCGTGCCCACGCCCTGCGCCCCGGGAACGCGTGGTTTCGACCGCCACGAGCTCCGCACGCGAACTCCGTGGACGGCGGCGACGATGCCCTGACCCTGATCGTCACCCTCGACGGGGACCGTTTCGCCAGCCTCGAACGGCGGGGCACCTCGGCGTGCTGTCTGCACTCGGTGTTGCTCAACGAGGCGCGCGCCGAGATGCTGGCCGAAATCCGGCGCGGCGACCCGGGAGCCGCCACCGCGCTCGAGGGTTGGACGCTGTTGCTGCTCTCCCGCGCCGAGCGCCTGCTCTGTGACGAAGCGTACGAGGATCGGCCGGCGAGCTCATCGGCGCGGGGCACGCCACCATGGCTCGACGACGCGGTGCGCTACATCGAGCGCGAGTATCTGGAGCCCATTTCGCTGACCTCGGTCGCGGCGCACGTGGCCGTGCATCCGGCGACGCTCGCCGCGGCGTTCCGACGCTTCCTCTCGACCTCGGTCGGAGAGCACATCCGTGAGCTACGCCTGGGTCAGGCGCGGGCAGCGCTCCTCGAGTCCAAGCGGCCGATCAAGCAGATCGCCGCCGACGCGGGGTTTTACGATCAGGCGCATTTCGGCCGCTGGTTTCAGCGCCGCTTCGGGACCTCGCCCGCCGCGCTGCGCTCGCGCCGGTAGCGCATCGAGTTAGCGGCCTCGAGTCAGCGGCATCGAGTCAGCGGTGTCGAGTCAGCGGCGTCGAGTCAGCGACCGCAGAGCTTGGCCGCGGCGGTCGGATCGCCGCGCATCGAGTTCTCCACGTAGTAGTCCACCAAGCCCCTTGCCGCAGCCTCGTCCTCCTTGGCGATCAGGCTGCCGGCGTCGCGCTGCCAGCCGGCGACGCAGTCCGCCTTCGAGCGCTTCGAGGTCCCGCACGCGACCAGATTGTCAAACGCCCGCCGGTAGGTTTCGAACTCGGCGCGACGGATCGGCTTGCCATGGCCAGGCACCAGAATCTCGAAGTTGAACTTCGCCAAGCGGTCGAGTGAGGCCTTCCAGTGCTCCGAACAGGCGGTGTCGAAGAAGGGTGCCGGCAGGGTCACCAGGTCGCCCGCGGCCAGAACCCGCGTCGCCGGATCGAAGATCCAGACGTCGCCCGCTGTTACGGAGTGGTCTTCGAGCTCGAGATCGAGCGTGCGGCCGGCGATTGCACGCCTGCCCGACGACTTGATCACCTCGTCGGGTGCGAGGGCCGGCCCCGAATCGATGCGCGCCATCTCTTCGCGCCATCCTTTGGTCTTAGCCTCGTCGGCGGTCTTCTTCACCATCGAATCGAGCTCGGCGCGGTAGTCGGCGAGAAAGCCCTGGAGCGCATCCGAGAGCGCCGCGCTGGCGTAAATGCGGACTCCAGGGAACGCGTCCCGCAACATCTTGTTGCCGCTGATGTGATCGAGATGCCAGTGCGTATTCACGATCGCCTTCACCTGCGCGTGGTGGGCGGCGGCGAAGTCGACGATGGCCTGGGTGTGGTCGGCGTGCCGGCCGGTGTCCACGACCACCAGACCCTCGGGAGCGCGGAAGACGACCGTGTTGCCGTCCGGCTGTGCCGTGGCCACGTACCGGCCGGGTATCCAGTCGACGCCGGGGAGGAGCTCCTCGGCCGCGAATCCAGCGGCGGCAAAGGTCAAGGTCAAAATCGGCAGGGCCGCAGCGAGGGCCCGATGTTGGCGCATGAAAGAGGTCGCGGCGGTCGTCATGCGCCTATCCTGCCTCGGAGGCACGGGCTGCGCTAGGACGCGCCGCGCCGATCTTTGGATAGCATGCGCCTTATGGCGGAGACTCGATCGACCACACCCGCAACCTTGCCGGAGCCTTCTCCGGATGCCTGCGGAGTGGTCGCATGCGTCGCCTATGAGAATGGCGTCCGGGTGCGCGACGTGCCGATCGCCGACATCAGCGAGGTCATCCAGAATCCCGGCCAGTTCGTTTGGATCGGGCTCTACGAGCCCAGCGATGCACTGCTCGACGAGGTCCAGTCCGAGTTCGGCCTCCACGATCTCGCCATCGAGGACGCCCGCAATGCGCACCAGCGGCCCAAGCTCGAACGCTACGGCAACTCGCTGTTCGTCGTGCTGCGGCCGGGCCAGATGCTAAGCGGCGGCCGGACCGCGTTCGGCGAGACCCACATCTTCGTCGGCAAGAACTACATCGTGACCGTTCGGCACGACACCGTGCGTTCCTACAACACCGTCCGCGCGCGCTGCGAGTCCCAACCCGAGCTACTCAAGTACGGCCCGAGCTTCGTGCTCTATTCGCTGATGGACTCGGTGGTCGATCAGTATCTGCCGCTGGTCGATGCGTTCGACGAGGCGCTCGGTGCGCTCGAAGGCGAGATCTTCGGCAGCGGCACGACACGCGATACCACCAGCCGCATCTATGGGATGAAGCGCGATCTGCTGAGCCTCAAGCGGGCCGTTTTTCCGCTGGTCGACGTCAGCAGCCAGCTAGCGCGTTTTCCCGACGAGCTCGTGCCCGAGCCGGTGCGGCTGTATTTCCGCGACGTGTACGACCATGCGCTGCGCAGCAACGAAATGATCGACACCCTGCGCGAGCTCCTGAGCGCCGCGCTCGACGCCAATCTCTCGCTCATCGCGGTGGCGCAGAACGAGCAGATGAAGCGCTTGGCGGCCTGGGCGGCGATCATCGCCGTGCCCACTATGGTGGCGGGCATCTACGGCATGAACTTTCAGCACATGCCGGAGCTCTCGTGGACCTGGGGCTACCCGGCGGCGCTGGCGACCATGGCGGGCTCGTGCGCCGTGCTCTACGGCATGTTCAAGCGCAGCGGCTGGCTCTGAGTTCCAGCCTTGGCGCCGGCGCTACGACGCGCGCTCCAGCAGAACGATGCCCGACATCCTGCGACCCTCTTCGCGCTTCGCCTTCGGCTGCAGACGGCTGAGGAGGTTCCACATCCAGGAGAGCTTCATTCCGCGCTTGAGACGGGTCGACTCGTCCCACGTCGAACGGAACTCGGCCTCCCGGAAGCCGTGCGGCGAGAAGAACGCCGGGCCTTCTGGGGGGGCGAACTGGAACGGCGCGTTGCCTTGCTGCAACTGCTTGCCCCACTTCTTCGCCAGCATCTGAAGCAGTCGCGGAGAGGCGAGGTCGAGGATCCACCACCGCATCCCCGGCAGCGAGCCGAGCTGTGCAGCAAGACCCGCCACCTGCTCGGAAGTCAAATACACCAGCAGCCCCTCGGTGATCACCAGCACCGGACCCGACGCCGCGGCACGCTCGAACAGTTCCTTGCGCGGCGCCGCATCCCGAAGATCGACTGCCGCGTACTCGAGTACGCAGCGCGGCGTCTCGCCGGCGAGCTTCTCGGTTACATATTGGATCATCGGCGGCAGGTCCACGTGGAACCACCGCAGAGTGGGCGGAAGCGGGAGTCGATACGGGCGCGTATCGAGCCCGGCGGCCAGATTGAGCACCGTCACCGCTCCGTTGGCGACGCAACTCAAGATGAGCTCATCCATCACCGCAGTGCGCACGATCATGGGCCACGCAAACGCCTGCCCCTTAGGCATCGACCGTACGATCGCCTCGCCGCGCTCGCCGCCCAGACGGCGCGCGTAAAGATCGGAGAAGATCGCGTCCGGCCGTTCGCTCTCCATGGCGCGATAGATCGCCACCCAGAGCGCGGTGTCGGAGACGTTGCGGATGGGGTTCGCGTCCGCTGTCATCTCAGGGCATCCAATGGATCAGAAAAAGCCGAGCTGCAGCCGGGCCGCGTCGGACATCATCGACGGCGTCCAGGTCGGATCCCAGACCACCTCGACGTCGCAGCCGGTGACTCCGGCAACCGCCTCGACGCGATCCTTGACCTCGACCGGCAGCTCTTGCGCCGACGGGCATCCGGGCGAGGTCAGGGTCATCTTCACTTCGACCTTGCCATCCGGCTGAACGTCGACGTTGTAGATCAGTCCGATCTCGTAGATGTTCATCGGGATTTCGGGATCGAACACCGTCTTGATGGCATCGAGCACGGCTTCCGCGAGCAGCGGATTCTGTGCAGCTGCGACGGCTGTCGTGGGTACCGCGGGAAGCTCGGCGGCAGGGCTCGCGACGGGCGCTGGTGGAGCGGTCGTGACCGAGTCCAGCGCCGCCTCGAAGGCGGGCGAAAACGGGTTCTTGCTGATTTCGTCGTTCATCGCATTCACTCCGTGGAAACGACCTGGCCCTGGGCCAGGGCCGAGTGCAGCGTGTGCCACGCCAGGGTCGCGCACTTGACGCGCATCGGATACGCGCGCACGCCTTCGAGACAGGCCAGGCGCTCGAGCTCGGGCTGGTCGCGATCGACGCTCGCGGCGTCGCCAGCCAGCAAGGCGTGAAACTCCTGAAAGACTTGCTCGGCTTCCGCCAGGGTCTTGCCCTTCACGGTCTCAGTCATCAGCGAGGCCGAAGCGGTCGAGATCGCGCAGCCGGAGCCTTCGAACGTGACATTGCGCACGCGACCGTCGGCGACCTCGACGAACACCGTCACCCGGTCGCCGCAGAGCGGGTTGTTGCCCACCGCGCTTGCGGTCGATGCGGCCAGGGCGCCGAAGTTCCGCGGATGCCGGTAGTGCTCGAGGAGCACTTCCTGGTAGAGGTCCCGAACGTCACTCCGGGAAGCCGAGTCGCTCATGACAGGGAAAACAATTTCTGCACCCGGCCGATTCCCTCGGCCAGGGCATCGACCTCGGCGAAGGTGTTGTAGAGCGCGAACGAGGCGCGCGCGGTCGCCGCGACGCCGAAGCGCTCCATAACCGGCTGCGCGCAGTGGTGACCGGCACGAACGGCGATCCCTTCGCTGTCGAGCACCGTTCCGATGTCGTGGGCGTGCACGCCCTCGATGACGAAGGAAAGCACGCTCGCCTTCGCGCGCGCCGTGCCGATCAGGCGCACTCCTGGAATTTCGGACACCCGCGCGGTCGCCCGCTCGAGCAGACCGTGCTCATGGCGCTCGATGCGCTCCATCCCGATGCCGCGCAACCAGGCGAGTGCGGCGCCCAACCCAATCGCGCCCTCGACGTTGGGCGTGCCGGCCTCGAACCGGTAGGGCGGATGATTGAACTCGGTCTTCTCGAAGCTCACCGACAGGATCATGTCGCCGCCACCCTGCCAGGGAGGCATGGCCTCCAGATGCTCGAGGCGACCGTAGAGCACGCCGATTCCGCCGGGCGCGTAAGTCTTGTGCCCCGAGAAGCAGAAGAAGTCGCAGCCCAGGGCGCGGACGTCGATTTCCCGATGCGGCGCCGCTTGGGCGCCGTCGATGAGGATCGGCGTGCCGTTTTGATGCGCCAGCCGAACCAGCTCCACCGCCGGATTCACGGTGCCGAGCGCGTTCGAGATCCACACCGCAGCGGCAATCTTCGTGCGCGGCGAAAGAAGTCGCTCGAACTCCTCGACGATCAGGTCGCCACGATCGTCGATCGGCACGACCACCAGCTTCGCACCGGCCTCTTCGCAGACCAGCTGCCAGGGCACGATGTTCGAGTGGTGCTCCATGGCAGTGATCAACACCTCGTCGCCAGGGCGAAGACGCGGTCGTGCAAACGACCGCGCCACCAGATTAATCGCCTCGGTGGTGCCCCGAGTGAACACCACCTCGCGCAGATCGGCGGCGCCCAGGAAACGCTGCACCTCGGCCCGGGCGCCCTCGTAGGCCGCGGTGGCGCGTTCGGCGAGCGCGTGCACACCGCGGTGAACGTTCGATGCGTACTCGGCGTAGTAGCTCGCCACCGCCTCGGCTACCACCCGCGGGCGCTGGCTCGACGCGGCATTGTCGAGGTAAACCAGCGGCTTGCCGTGCACCGTCTGGTGCAGCACGGGAAATTCTTCCCGCAGCCGCGTCACGTCCAGCGCGGAATCACGCTGATCGGCGATGGTGGTCGCGGTCATGGCCATGCGTCAGACTGCGTCCCGCACCACGTCGCCCATGGGGAGCCAGGAAAAGAGGAACGCCTCCATGTCGTGCCGCACGGCATCGATTCCGATCCGCTCGACCACGTCGCTGGCGAAGGCGTACGTGAGCAGGCTCTTCGCGGCATCGACGCCGATGCCCCGCGAGCGCAGGTAGAAAACCGCGTCGGCGTCGAGCTGGCCGACGGTAGAGCCGTGTGTGCACTTCACATCGTCAGCATAAATCTCGAGCTGAGGCTGACTGTTGGCGAGCGCGTCCTTCGACAGCAGCAGATTCCGGTTGGTCTGCTTGGCGTCGGTCTTCTGAGCTCCCGGATGAACGTGGATCTTGCCGCTGAACACGCCGCGGCTCTTGCCCTCGAGCACGCCCTTGTAGAGCTCGTGCGAGCTGCAATGGGGCTGGCGATGCTCGACCTGCATGTGGGTGTCGCAGAGCTGCGCGCCACTCAGCATGTAGAGTCCGTTCAGGATGGCGTCGCCGCCTTCGCCGTCGAGCGTCGCGTTGACATCGTGGCGGGCGATCGCGGCGCCGAGAGAGACGCAGTGCGACGAGAACGCCGTCCGGCGCCCGGTGCGCACGGTCTGGGTCGCGGTGTGGAATGCCTCGAACCCCTCGCGCTGGATCTTGTAGTGCTCGACGCGCGCGCTATCTCCCGCCCAGATCTCGGTTACCGCGCAAGTCCAGTACGTACCTTCGTCGTGCGCGGCGTAGGTCTCGATGATCTTGGCCTCGGCGTTCTCCTCGACCACCAGCAGCAGACGCGGGAACGCCACCGGGGGCGAAGTCTCGACGCGCTCGGCGGTCGAGAGCACGATCACCTGGAGCGGCCGAACAAGGGTCACACCGCGCGGCACATAGACAAACGCGCCGTCCTCGAACATTGCGGTGTTGAGCGCCGCAAAGGGACCGTCGGCGAGCGCCTCGGCCCGATGCAGATAGCGATCCACCAGCTCAGCCTGGCTCGCCGAGGCTTCGGCGAGACCGGACACTAGGACTCCCGCCGGCAATCCCTCGAGACGCGAGAACGACGGCTCGAAGCGGCCGTCGCAGATCACGATGCGATCGCAGCCGTCATAGCTGAGGCGGGTCAGCGTGTCGGCGTCCGGCACGGTAGTCCCGGGCGCTGGCCGGCAGCCGGCCTTCTCGATCGGCGCGACGTTGGTGAAGCGGTACGCCTCCTCGTGGATTGAGGGAAAGCCCCGCGCCGCCCAACTCTCGGCGGCTGACGCACGCAAGGTCGCCAAGCGCGCGCTTTCACCCGCGCGATTGACTGGCCGGCCGCCGACAAAGGGCGCCGCGATCGTGGCCGTCTTGGTTCCTTCGGTGCTCATGCCGAGGCCCCGACTCCTTGCTCGAGCCAGGAATAGCCCTTCTGCTCGAGCTCGAGCGCCAACTCTTTGCCGCCCGAGCGCACGATCTTGCCGTCGAGCAGCACATGCACGAAGTCGGGCACGATGTAGTTGAGCAGTCGCTGGTAGTGGGTGATGACCACGAACGCACGATCCTTGCCGCGCAGCGTATTGACTCCATCGGCAACGATCTTCAAGGCGTCGATATCGAGGCCCGAGTCGGTTTCGTCGAGCACTCCGAGCACCGGCTCGAGGACCGCCATGTGGAAGATCTCGTTACGCTTCTTCTCGCCACCCGAGAAGCCCTCGTTCACCGGCCGCTGGAGCAGGGATTCGTCCATGCCGACGAGCTTGACCTTCTCGCGCACCAGCTTCAGGAACTGGATGGCATCGAGCTCGGGCTGGCCGCGATGCTTGCGCGTCGCGTTGAGCGCCGCCTTCAGGAAGTAGGTGTTCGAGACTCCCGGGATCTCCACCGGATACTGGAACGCCAGGAACACGCCCTCGCGGGCGCGGTCCTCGGGGGCCATCTCCAGCAAGTCTTGCCCGTTGAAGAGCACCTGACCCTCGGTGACTTCGTATTCGTCGCGCCCGGCGAGGACCTGAGCCAGGGTCGACTTGCCCGAACCGTTGGGGCCCATGATGGCGTGCACTTCACCGGCGTTCACCTGCAGATCGACGCCGCGAAGGATCTCGCGACCCTCGACCTTGGCGTGTAGGTTCTTGATTTCGAGCAGCATTGTCTGTGTCCTAGTGGTTGGATCTGTCTCAAGTCTCCCTCTCCCGCTGAGCGGGAGAGGGTTGGGGTGAGGGTGCGCTGGGCGTCAGCCCACGCTCCCCTCGAGCGAAATCGCCAGCAGCTTCTGCGCCTCGACCGCGAATTCCATCGGCAGCTCGCGGAAGACTTCCTTGCAGAAACCATTGACGATCATCGACACGGCGTCCTCGGTGTCGATGCCACGCTGGTTGCAGTAGAAGATCTGGTCCTCGCCGATCTTGGACGTCGAAGCCTCGTGCTCCATCTGCGCGGTAGGGTTCTGCACATCGATGTACGGGAACGTGTGGGCTCCGCACTGGTCGCCGATCAGCATCGAATCGCACTGACTGAAGTTGCGCGCGTTCTCGGCGCCCTTGAGGATCTTCACCTGGCCGCGGTACGTGTTCTGACCATGGCCGGCGGAAATGCCCTTGCTGACGATGTTCGAGCGGGTATTTTTGCCGATGTGAATCATCTTGGTACCGGTGTCGGCCTGCTGGCGATTGTTGGTCACCGCCACCGAGTAGAACTCGCCGATCGAGTCGTCGCCCTTGAGAATCACTGACGGGTACTTCCAGGTGATCGCCGAACCGGTCTCGACCTGCGTCCACGAGATCTTGGCCCTGCGCTCGGCGCGGCCGCGCTTGGTGACGAAATTGAAGATGCCGCCCTTGCCATCCTTGTCGCCGGGGTACCAGTTCTGCACCGTCGAGTACTTGATGGTCGCGCCCTCGAGCGCGATGAGCTCGACCACCGCGGCGTGCAGCTGATTCTCGTCGCGCATCGGCGCCGTGCAGCCTTCGAGGTAAGAGACCGTGGCGCCTTCGTCGGCGACGATCAGCGTGCGCTCGAACTGGCCGGTGTTCTTGGCGTTGATGCGGAAGTACGTCGAAAGCTCCATCGGGCACTTCACGCCCTTCGGCACGTACACGAACGAACCGTCCGAGAACACCGCCGAGTTCAGCGTGGCGAAGAAGTTGTCGCTGTAGGGCACCACCGAGCCGACGTACTTCTGCACCAGCTCGGGGTGCTCGCGCACCGCCTCGGAGAAGCTACAGAAGATGATCCCGGCTTCGGCCAGCTTGGCCTTGAACGTGGTCGCGACCGAGACGCTGTCGAACACCGCGTCGACCGCGACGCCGGCGAGAAGCTCCTGCTCGCGAAGCGGAATTCCGAGCTTGTCGTAGGTCTTCAGGATCTCGGGGTCGACCTCGCTCAGGCTCTTCGGTCCCGCGGTGTTCTTGGGCGCGGAGAAGTACGAGATCGCTTGATAGTCGATCGGCGAATACTTCACGTTGGCCCAGGTGGGCTCGCGCATGGTCAGCCAGTGGCGGTAGGCCTTCAGACGCCATTCGAGCATCCATGCGGGTTCGTCCTTCTTGGCCGAGATCAACCGCACGGTGTCTTCCGACAGGCCCGCCGGGATGGTGTCCTGCTCGACATCGGTCGTGAAGCCGAACTTGTATTCCTGCGTCGCCAACTGCTCGATGGTCTGCGTTTCGGTGCTCATCGTTGCTCCAAGGAAACCCGGCTCGCGCCGATACTCACCAAGCGCCTCTGTTCCGGAATCGGACGCAGCATGTCCGCCAGACTGATCCCTTGCAGCGCGCCCTGGATCGCACGATTGATGACCTGCCAATTGCCGCGCACCGAGCAGAAGGCCTCGCGGGCGCAATCGTGATGATCCTCGACGCACTCGGTCATCGCGATCGGCCCCTCGAGGGAGCCGACGATCTGGTCCACGGTGATCTCGGCCGGCGGCCTCGCCAAGCTGTAGCCACCGTTAACTCCGCGATGAGAAGCCAGCAGGGCCTCGCGGGCGAGGATTTTCAAGATCTTGCTCACCATGGGCAAGGGGATGCGCAGCTCTTCGGCGAGCTCAGGCGCGCTGTGTTGGCCATCCGGCGTCTGCGCCAGATGGGTCATCAGGACAATGCCGTAGTCGGTCTGTTTGGTGATTCGTATCAAAACTGTACAAGTTTAGTCTTGTATGACGGCAGGGTCAAACCGGCCGCTAGTCGGGGACGGCCTTGGCGGGCTCCTGCTCGTCCAGCAGCTCGCGCAGCTTGTGGGCGAGGAGCTCGGTCGAAAAGGGCTTTTGCAAGTACCGGACTCCGCCGCGCAGAGTGCCGGCGCGGAGCAGGTGCTCGTTGTTTTCGGTATACCCAGAGACAAAGAGAACCGGCAGATTCGGCTTCTGCCGCATGAGGCGATCGGCGAGCTCGGCGCCACCGAGGCGGGGCATCACCACGTCGGTGAGCAAGAGGTCGATCTTGCCGGCGACGCGGGCGAACTTTTCCATCGCTTCGATGCCGTCCCCCGCCTCGAGAACCCGATAGCCCAGGCGTTCGAGGAAGCGCGCGACCAGCCCGCGCACCGACGCTTCGTCCTCGACCAACAGGACGGTCTCCCGTCCAGCCGGCGCCTGGGTCGCACGCTCTGCGGCGGCGCCGGGCTCGGCGGTACCGTCGGCACGGGGAAGGTAAATGTGAAATTCCGTGCCCTTCCCCGGCCGGCTATCGACCGTGATGTGCCCGCTGCTCTGCTTGACGATGCCGTACACCGTGGCGAGCCCGAGGCCGGTGCCCTTGCCCTGGCTCTTGGTGGTGAAGAACGGCTCGAAGATGTGCCGCCGCACCGATTCATCCATGCCGACACCCGAGTCGCGCATCGCGAGCGCCACATAGCGCCCCGGCTCGACGCCGATCGACCGCAGGCCTTGGCCACGATCGAGCTCCACGTTGCTGGTGGTGAGCGTCAGCGTGCCACCCTGGGGCATGGCGTCGCGCGAGTTGACGGCCAGATTGAGGATCACCTGCTCGATCTGCCCGGGATCGACCCGGGCCGCGCCGAGCGCGGGATCGAGCCGGGTGACCAGATCGACGTCTTCGCCAATCAGACGCCGCAGCAGCTTCTCCATGTCGACCACCACGCGGTTCAAGTCGAGCAGCTTCGGCGTCAGCACTTGACGGCGCGATAAGGCGAGCAGCTGCTTGGTGAGGTCTCCCGCCCGGCGGCCCGCCTGGCGGATCTCCTCGACGTCGCTGCGCAACGGGCTGGCGTCGGGCAGGCGGGCGAGCAGCAGGTCGCTATAGCCCGAGACCACGGTCAGCAGGTTGTTGAAATCGTGCGCCACGCCGCCCGCGAGGCGACCCACCGCCTCCATCTTGGTCGCCTGGCGAAGCTGTTCCTCGAGTGTGCGCTGCGCCGTCACGTCACGCAGGAACCCGCGGATGAACCTGAGCTCGCCCATCGCGTCCTTCACCGCGGTCGCGGTCTCGAGCAGGATGACCCGCTCGCCGTCCGGGCGGCGTGATTCGAACTCCACGTCAGCGACCGAGCCGTGCTTGCGCAAGGCCTCGACCAGACGCTCACGCTCCTCGGGAAATACGTACAGACGGCTCGCGTGCTGACTCTGGATCTCCTCGATCGAACCATAGCCGAGCATGGTCAGACCCGCGGGATTGATGTCCACCAGGCGGCCTTCGGGCGTGCTGATGTAGATCGCGTCGCGCGATTCCTCGAACAGCAGGCGGTAGCGCTCCTCGGAGGCCCTCAGCGCGGCCTCGGCGCGACGCTGTTCTGAAACATCGCGCTGGGTGCCCCACACTCGCTCGAGGGCGCCGTTCGCGATCACGCCGACGAGATTGTTGAGGAAGAATTTCTGGCGGCCGTCGCCGCCGACTTCGTGAGATTCGGCGTCCGCCAGCCGGTAGCCCGCCTCGGCGAAACGGGTGAAGTAGTCGCGATTGTGTGGATCCGACGGCGGGATGAGATCGGCGAGTGGCATCCCGGCGAGCTCTTGCGGCGAGGCGAACCCGTACATCTGGGCCATGGCCTCGTTGCACTCCTCGAGCCGACCATGCGCTCGCCACCACTCGAGCTGGGCCTCGATCGGCAGATCGATCGGCAACGGCTGGTCAAGCTCGATGCGCCAGATCCCCTCGCTGCTCTGGCCAACGAACGTGCGATACCGCGCTTCGCTGGTCGCCAGAGCGCCCTGGGCGCGCCGCCGCTCGGTCGCGTCGCGGAAGCTCCACACCCGCCCCACGCTCTCACCGCCCAACCTCTGCGGCAGCGAGAAGCGCTCAAAAATACGCCCATCCTTGAACTCCAGCACGTCGGAGCTTTCGGAGTCCGGATTGGCGTAAAGCTCGCGCACCTTGGCGACAAATTTTTCTGGATCGCTCAGCTGATCGACCACAAAGGCGATGGCGCGCCCATCGTCACCGCTCGCCACGATACTGTTCGGAATCCGCCACATCTCGACGAAGCGGCGATTGAAGTTCACGATCGCGCCGGCGCTGTCGACCACCAGCAGGCCGTCCGCCGTCGATTCGAGCGCCGCTTGCACCAGCGAGAGGACGCGCTCGCGCTCGCGCTCCGCCGCCTTGCGCTCGAGTGCGGTCGCAATGTGGCGCGAGACGAAGGTCAGAAGCTCGCGCTCGTCCTCACCGAACTTCACGTCGTCGCGATAGCTCTGCAGACCGAGCACGCCGAGGGTACGCCCGCCGCTCATCAGGGGGACGCCCAGCCAGCTCACCGCGGGAGTCCCGACCACGTCGATCTCGTTGCGCTCGACCATGGCGTCGAACTTGTCGCGATCGACCACCGAGGACTGGCCGGTGCGCAGGACGAACTCGGTCAAACCGCGGCCCAGGGCTTGGGGGCCGACCGGTGGCTCGTCCTGCTCGTCGGCGTAGTAGGGGAACTCGAGGTGCGTGCCCAGCCCATCGACCAAGGCGACATAAAAGTTGTGCGCGTACATGAGTTCTCCGAGGGCGCCGTGCAAGGCGGCGTAGAACTCGTTCATGTCACGCGCCGTGGCGGTGATCTCGGAAATCCGGTAAAGCACCGCCTGCACACGCTCGGCCCGGCGGCGCTGGGCGATGTCGTGCACGATGGAGAACAACAGCCGCCGGCCGGCGACGTCGAGCGGGCTCGAATGCACTTCGACGTCGCGCAGCTCGCCCGAGGCCAGACGATGACGGAATTCGAAGAAACTCTGCTCACCCTTCGCGGCGCGACCCATCTCCGTGCGCACCGATTCCTCGGGCATGGCGTTGATCTCGCCGATATGCATCTCGCGCAGGCGGTCGATGGCATAGCCGTAGTACTCGACCGCGGCGCCGTTGGCGTCGACGATTCGCCCATCCTCCGGGTCGATCACCAGCTTGACCGCTTGGTTGGTCTGGAACATCTGGCGGTAGAGGCTCTCGCTGCTGAGCTGGGAGTGTTCGGCTCGACGCTGCTCGGTGATGTCGAGCGCCATGCCGGCCAGGCCAATCACCTCTCCCGCCGCGTCGCGAATGGGCTCGACGAAGCTCTGGAAGACACGGCTTTCCCAGACGAACTCATAGGCGGCGGGCTTGCCGGCCAAGGCATCGACGTGAGCCTTCAACGGCGGAAATTCGGGGTCTTTACTGCCGAAATAGTCCGCGATAGAGAGGCCCACGACCTGGCCGGGGCGCAGACCCAGCCTCGGCAGGGCCCCGCCCGAGCTCGAGGTGAACAGCAGATTGCAGTCGGTGGTCCAAAAGACGACAGGGGCGCGGTCGAGTAGGGGACGAATCTCCGCCCCTGCCGTCGAGCCCGGGCGTGGAGCGCTGTCGTTCATATTGACCCCAAAAAGGACCGTGACGGATCCTACACCGGCGACCGGCCGGATTGTCCGGCCCACTCCCTCCCGCGCGAGGTTTCGGGTAACATTTCGCGCAACTTTCGTTCTTCCAATCGGCCACTCAAGCACCCTCTTGGAGGAGGAGAACCGATGGCGATGAAAAAGAAGCCCGCGAGGAAGGCTGCTAAGAAGAAGGCCGCGAAGCGAGTTGCCAAGAAGGTGACTCGAAAGCGCGCTAAGCCCGCCGCTAAAAAAGGCAGGCGAGCCGCCGTCCGCAAGCCGGTGGCCAAGAAACGGCCGGCGCCGAAACCCAAGAAGAAGGCGGCCAGGAAAAGCGTGAAGGGGCCAACCAAGAAGGCGGCCAAGAAGGTCGCCAAGAAGGCGGCGCCGATGCCGGCCGCGCCCAAGCCAGTCGCAGCCAAGCCTGCGGTCACCATGCCGGCAGCCCTCAAGCCCGCCGCGGTCAAGCCGGCCTCACCGGCGGCGATGGCCCTACCGATGTTCAACCCACCGCCGTCCAGCCGTCCTCCGGTCGCGCCACCCAAGCCCGCGGCTCCATTGATCTCATTCGACGAGGACGACGAGGACGACGACGAGGAAGAGTTCGACGAGAAGATGTCGTTCGAACGCGACGATTTCTAGCGCCTCGCCAGGCTCCCGGGCCGCGTCCCTTCGAGGGCGCGGCCCGCTTCGATTCAGCGGCTGGAGCAGCTGAACGAGCGCGGAATCCGGCCGAGCTCTTTTCGAAAACTCTAGCCGGCGCTAGATCTCCACCTGCATCCCCATTTCGACCACTCGGTTGGGCGGTAAGCGGAAGAACTGGGTGGCTCGCGAAGCGTTCCGGGTCATGAAGATGAACAGGTTCTCGCGCCAGATCGCCATCCCTGGCTGCGTGCTGGCGAGCAGGGTATTGCGACTGAGGAAATATGTCGCCATGCGCGGATCGAGCTCTAGGCCCTGCGCACCCGCCTGTGCCAGGGCCTCAGGGACGTCCGGGTCCTCCATGAATCCATAGTGCAGCTCGGCGCGCCAAAAGCCGGGTGCGAGATGCGAGACGCGCAGACGGTCCTCGGTTGCGACGTGCGGGATCTCGTCGGTCTGCACGGTGAGGAAGATGTTGGTCTCGTGCAGCACCCGGTTGTGCTTGAGGTTGTGCAGCAGGGCGATCGGCGTTCCGTCCGGATCGCTGTTGAGGAAGATGGCGGTCCCGGCGACTCGCGTCAACGGGCGGCGGGCGGCATCGGCCACGAAGGCAGCGATGGGCAGCATGCTCTGCGCCATGCGGCCGCGCAAGAGCTCGCGCCCGCGGCGCCAGGTCGCCATGAGGGTGAAGACGAAGGCCGCCACCATCAGCGGAAACCATCCGCCCTGGGCGATCTTGAACACGTTGGCGCTCAGGAACGACACGTCGACGAACAGGAAGACGGCGGTCAAGACGCCGGCGCCCACCAGACTCCAGCGCCAGACTCGACGTTCGACGAGGAAGGCGAGCAACGTGGTGATCAGCATCGTCAGCGCCACCGCGATGCCATACGCCGCCGCCAGATTGGTCGATTTGCGGAAGCCCAGCACCAGGCCGATGGTGCAGAGCATCAGGATCCAGTTCACCGACGGGATGTAGATCTGCCCGATAGCTCCGGAGGAGGTATGCACCACGTTGACACGCGGAAAGAAGCCCAGCTGAGCCGCTTGCCGGGTGAGCGAGAACGCCCCCGAGATCAGCGCTTGCGACGCGATGCAAGTTGCGGCGGTGGCGAGGACGACGAGCGGGATCAGCGACCATTCGGGAGCCAGACGGTAAAACGGCCGCGCGGCGGCGCTCGCATCCTTGAGGAGCAGCGCGCCCTGTCCGAAGTAGTTGAGCACCAGCGCCGGCAGCACCACCGCGAGCCAGGCGAGGCGGATCGGTCGCCGGCCAAAGTGGCCCATGTCGGCGTACAACGCTTCTGCACCGGTGATGACGAGGAGGACGGCGCCAAGCACCAGCAGTCCGTGCCAGCCGTGTTCACGAAAGAAATGCACGGCGTACAGGGGATTGATCGCCGCCAGCACCGAAGGCGTGTCGAGAATACCGCGCACGCCAAGCACGCCGAGGACCGCGAACCAAACCAGCGTCACCGGGCCGAAGATCGCGCCGATGCCGCCGGTACCGCGGCGTTGGATCGAGAACAGAAGGATCAGGATCACGATTGTGATCGGCACCACATAGGGCTCGAAGAAGGTCGTCGCTTCGTTCAGCCCCTCGACCGCGCTCAGCACCGAGATCGCCGGAGTGATCATGCCGTCGCCGTAGAGCAGCGCCGCTCCGAAGAGGCCTAGCGCGACGATGGTCCACTGCCTCTTGCCACGCTTGCCTTCCGAGCGCGCCAGAGACATCAGGGCCAGGATGCCGCCCTCACCGCGGTTATCGGCGCGGAGGATGAAGCCGAGATACTTGAAGGTGACGACGAACAACAGTGCCCAGAGCACCATCGACAGCACGCCGAGAATGTTGGCCGGGGTGACCGCGAAGGCATGCGGCCCCGAGAAGGCCTCGTGCAGTGCATAAAGCGGGCTGGTTCCGATGTCGCCATACACGACACCCAGCGCTCCCAGCGCCAGGACGTACAAAGGCGACTTCGGACCGGACTCTGGCGACGAACTCATTGGCGGGAAAATCGAGTGTAACAGACGCCAAATGACCTATAGTTATGCCTCTCTTGGCCAAGACCATGTCGCGCCCAGTGATGGCGCTCGAGAGCGACGCTTGGTTCCGCGTCCTCGCGGACCACACGACAGTGGGCCTGTTCGCCTATCGCGAGCGTTTGCTGTGGGCGAATCGCGCCACCGAATTGCTCACCGGGTACGAGCTCGCCGAGCTGCGCAATCTCGGGGTTTGGGATCTGGTCGACCCGGAGCAAAGAGACTGGGCTCGCGAACGCGTCGCGGCGCGACTCAGCGGCGATGCGACGACGGGAGAGCACGAGGTGCATGTGCTCACTAAGTCCGGCGAGAGCCGTTGGATCTCGATGTCGGCGACGGTCATCGAGGCTGAGGATGGACCGTTCGTTCTCGGCACCGGCTACGACATCACCGAGCGCAAGCTCGCCGAGCTCGCGCTGCAAGCGCGCGAGGAGCAATACCGGCAGTTGGTCAACCAGCAGACCGACCTCGTGGTGCGGCTCGATCGCAGCGGCCAGATCAGTTTCTTCAGCGCCTCGGTGAGCGCGTTCTTTCAGAGCGATCTGTCCCGGCTGTTGGGCCGCAAGTTCGTCGAAATCACGCCGCCCGAGGACCGTCCCGCGGTGCGCGCCGCCGCTCGCCAGCTGCTCCGTCCGCAAGGAACCGCGCACTTCGAGCAGCGCGTGCTGGTCGCCGGGCGCTGGCGCTGGATCTCGTGGAACGCCAAGGCGGTGCGCAACGCCCGCCGGCTGACCGAGATCATCGCGGTCGGCCGTGACGTAACCGAGCGCAAGCTGTCCGAAGAGGCGCTATTCCAGGAGAAAGAGCGCGCTCAGGTGACCCTGGCGGCGATCGGTGACGGCGTCATCCGCACCGACGCCAACGGGCACATCGACTTCATGAACCCCGCCGCCGAGGCCTTGACCGGCTGGAAGACCTTCGAGGCCTACGGCCGCGCGGTGCCGGAAGTCTTCAACATCGTCGATCTGGCGACGCACCAAGCGATTCCGGACCCTATCGAGCTCTGCTTGCGCGAGGAGCGCATCGTGACGCCGCTCGAGAATCGGTTGCTGCGCCGCGCCGATGGCACTGAATCAGTGGTCCGCGATACCGCGGCGCCGATCAAGAGCCGGACCGGACGCATCATCGGCGCCATCCTGGTCTTCAAGGACTTGACCGAATTGCGTGGCATGGAGCGTGAGGTCGCCTACCTCGCAAGCTACGACCCGTTGACCGCACTGCTCAACCGGCGCGAGTTCGAAAAGCGCCTGGAGCATGCCCTGAAGACAGCGCGCGAACAGGGCGCCCGCCACGCCCTGTGCTACATCGACGTCGACCAGTTCAAGGTGGTGAACGACACTTGCGGGCATACCGCCGGGGACGAGTTGCTGAAACAGATCGGCGCTCTCCTGCAGTGGAAGGCACCCGAAGGCCTCTCGCTCGCCCGTCTCGGCGGCGATGAGTTCGGCGTTCTGATCGCAGGACGCCCCTTGCCCGAGGCCCGGCGCATCGCCCAGTCGCTACGCCAGGAGATCTCGCGCCTGCGCTTCCGCTGGCAGGATCGCGCCTTCGAGACCTCGGCCTCGATCGGGTTGGTACCCATCGGCCCCGACAGCGGCGACTTGACCGCACTCATGATCGCCGCCGATGCCGCCTGCTATGCCGCCAAGGAAGGCGGCCGCAACCGGCTCCACGAATACGAGCCCGACGACACTGCGCTCGCCGAGCGCTCGGGCGAGATGCAGTGGATCCATCGCATTCACAAGGCCTTCGACGAGAAACGATTCCGCTTGTTCGCGCAGCCCATCATGCCGCTCGCGATCAAGGACGGCCTGAAGATGTCGGAACTGATTCTCCGGCTGATCGACGAGAACGGACAAATCGTCCTGCCCACCGAGTTCATTCCCGCGGCCGAGCGCTATCGGCTAGTGCCGGCCATCGACCGCTGGGTAGTGCACAACGCGTTGGCCGCAATCGCGGTTCATCCGGACAAAGAACGCGCCTTCACGATCAATCTCTCCGGTCAGTCGCTTTCGGAGGAGAGCTTCCTCGAATACGTCGTGCAGAAGCTGACCTCGGCCCGTGTACCGACCGAGCGGGTGTACTTCGAGATCACCGAAACCGCGGCCATCGCGCACCATGGCCGGGCGATGAACTTCATCTCCATCCTGCGCGGGCTCGGTGTGCGCTTCGTGCTCGACGACTTCGGCACCGGCTTCTCGACCTTCGCGTACCTCAAGAACCTGCCGGTCGATTTCCTCAAGATCGACGGCGAGTTCGTGCGTGACATCACCACCAACCCGATCCACGAAGCCCTGGTCGAGTCGATCAATCAGGTGGGCCACGTGATGGGCATTCGCACCATCGCCGAGGCGGTCGAGGACGCGGCCACCCTCGACCGGCTCGAGCGCCTCGGTGTGGACTACGCTCAGGGCTTCCACCTGGCGCGGCCGCAGCCGCTCAACGACTCGATGATCTAGCCTTGGAATAGAAGCCACCCAACCTTCATGCTGCGGTCAGGGACCGATCGCTCGAAGTTGTGGGTTGCAGTTTGCTTGCTCGTCGCCTGTGGCCCCGGGGGCAAAGTGCGTGTCGAGCAGCTCGAAGCCCGAATCGGACAGGCCACCGTTTCCGCACCCGAGCTGGTGCCTGGCGCGCGCCCCGGACCGCTCCTGCGGCTGCCGACACGCAGCGTGGGTGTTCCGGTCAGTCTTGCTTGGCGAGACGGAGACAAGAACTGTTCTTGGAGCGGCCTCATCGAGGCTACCCAGAGCCAAGATATCGAGATCGCAATCACCGGGCCGAACCTCGCGATCATCCGCGATAGAGGGCCGGGCAGGTGATCAGCCCGGCACGGCCGCGCCACTCAACGCCACCATCTAGCGAGAGTACACGTTGAGACTGGGGCTTGCACTGTCGGGCGGCGCGGTACGCGGCGCGGCGCATGTCGGCGCACTCATGGCGCTCGAGAACGCGGGGCTGCGACCGGCCTTCATCGCCGGCACCAGCATCGGCGCCTTGGTGGGAGCTCTGTACGCGGCCGGTCATCCGGCGGGCGACCTCGCCGAGGTCTTCGCCGAGATCGGTTGGAGCTCTCTCCTCGGGCCGTCCCTGCCGCGCAAGCTGAGCCTCTTCGACGTGAAGCCGATGGAGCGTCTGCTCGGCGAACGCTTTCAGCTAACCACCTTCGAGGCACTGGAGATCCCCTTCGCCGCGGTCGCTTGCGACATCACGGCCGGCGAAGAAGTCGTGTTGCGCGACGGCGACCTCACGTCCGCGGTGTTGGCGAGTTGCGCTCTGCCCGGCGTCTTTCCGCCCGTCGAGCGCGGCGATCGGCTTCTGGTGGACGGCGGCGTGGTGAACAATCTGCCCATCGATGTGGTCCGCCGGATGGGAGCCGACACGGTGATCGCGATCGACCTGCTCCCTGCCTGGCGCGCCCTCGGCGCTCCGGAAAGCCTGTTCGAAGTCTGGGAGCGCAGCATCACCCTGCTCATTCAGGGCAACCAGCGAGCGCAGACGCCGGCCGAAGTGACCGTGCAACCTGCGCTCGCGGCCTTCTCGTTCACCGACTTCGATCCCGTCGAGGAAATGATCACGCTCGGTCGCCAAGCTACGGAGCTGGCGCTCGCGCGGGCCGGCCTGGGCAGCGGCCACGGCCGGGTGTAGCCTACGAGAGCGCTGTCCGCCCATCGCGGGCCGTTACGCCCTCAAAAGGAGACTCCCATGTCGGTCGCCAAAGTCATCGAAATTTTCTCCACCTCAGAAAAGAGCTTCGACGATGCGGTCTCGAAAGGCATCGCCAAGGCCTCGAAAACCATCAAGAACATCCGCGGAGCTTGGGTCAACGAGCAGAAGGTCGATATCGAGAAGGGCAAGATCGTGCGCTATCGCGTGAGCATGAAGCTCACCTTCATACTGGACTGACAGAAAAGGGCCCGCGCCTGGACGGCACGGGCCCCTCTTCGCTCCAGCTCTGCCGATCAGACCTTCGGCGCCGCGGCGAGCACTTCCGCGGCGGCGTGGTCGGCGTACTGCTTGAAGTTTTCGACGAACATCCCGGCCAGCTTCTTCGCCTGCGCGTCGTACGCCGACTTGTCGGCCCAAGTCTGGCGCGGAGTGAGGATCTCCGTCGGCACGTCGCGGATTTCCACCGGGATGGCCAGGCCGAAGATCGGGTCGTTCGCGGTCGGCACCTGGTCGAGCTCGCCGGCGAGCGCCGCCGACACCATGCGCCGCGTATAGCGCAGTTTCATGCGGCTGCCCACACCCACGCCACCGCCCGTCCAGCCCGTGTTCACCAGCCACACGCGCGCGCCGTGTCGGGCGAGCTTCTCGCCGAGCATCTTGGCGTAGACCGTCGGATGGAGGGGCAGGAACGGAGCGCCGAAGCAGGTCGAGAAGGTGACCGCGGGTTCGGTGACGCCGCGTTCGGTCCCCGCCACCTTGGCCGTGTAGCCGCTCATGAAGTGGTACATGGCCTGGGCCGGCGTCAAACGGCTGATCGGCGGCAGTACGCCAAAGGCATCACAAGTCAGGAACACCACGTTCTTCGGATGTCCCGCGCAACCGCCTAGATCAACGTTGTGAAGCTCATCGAGCATGTACGAGGCGCGGGTGTTTTCGGTCAGCTTGGCGCTGTCGAGGTCGAGCCGGCGGCTCGTCGCGTCGTAGTCGACGTTCTCGAGAATAGTGCCGAAGCGGCGCGTGGTGGCGTAGATCTCGGGCTCGCCGTCGGCCGAAAGCCGAATGACCTTGGCGTAGCAACCGCCCTCGATGTTGAATACACCGTGATCGCTCCAGCCGTGCTCGTCGTCGCCGATGAGCGCGCGCGCGGCATCGGCCGAGAGCGTCGTCTTGCCAGTGCCGGAGAGGCCGAAGAAGAGGGCCACGTCGTCTTGCGTCTTGCCGTAGTTGGCGCTGCAGTGCATGGAGAGCACGCCTTGCTTCGGCAGCAGGTAGTTCATGACGCTGAAGATGCTCTTCTTCATTTCGCCGGCGTACTCGGTGCCGCCGATGAGCACGATCTTCTTCTTCAGGTTGAGCAGGATGAACGTCGAACTCGCCGTGCCGTCGACGGCGGGATCCGCCTTCAGACCGGGCAGGTCGATCACGGTGAATCCCGGCAGATGGCTCTCGAGCTTAACGCCGTCGCTCTCACGCAGGAACATGTTGCGCACGAAGATGCTGTGCCAGGCGTACTGCGAGACCACGCGGACCGACAGCCGGTAGGCCGGATCGGCGCCGGCGTAGCCATCGAATACGAAGAGATCCTTGCCTTCGACGAACTCACCAGCGCGGGCGAGCAGGGCGTCGAACTGAGCCTCGGAGATCGGCCGGTTGTGCTTGCCCCACCAGATATCGGCTTCGCTGCCGGCTTCCTTCACGGTGAACTTGTCGTTGGGCGACCGGCCGGTGTGCTCGCCGGTCTTGCAGAGCAGAGGGCCGTGCTCGGCGACTTCGGCCTCTCCCCGCCGCACCGCCTGCTCGTAGAGCGCGGCGACGGGAAGATTCCAATACGCAGTCCGCGCGCCGGCCAACCCGAGGGGTTCGAGGCCGTGGCGGCTGATGGACGGACCGTGATTCTCCATGCGGCTATGTCTCCTCAGGGGGAAATCTGCGACGGACCGGTGAATTCTACCCGTTGGGCGCCGGTCGCGGCCAGTCCAGAAGCCTGGAGCCTCCCCTCAGGAGGGCGATCTGCCGCTAGCGCATCCTCACCAACGCCAGCCCCATCAAAGCCAGCGCCAAGAAAATCGCTCCCCACGCCCCCAGCGTGGGAATCGCCGTCGCGCCAGGTGCCGAAATCACGATGTTGAAGGCCTGCTGGGCATCCGGCTGGGTGCCGTTGGTGGCCGTGACCGTGCCAGCGCCGTCTCCACCAGTGGGAACTCCGCTGATGACACCTGCGAGGCTGAGGGCCAAGCCCGGCGGAAGGCCACCGGAAGTCACGCTGAAGGTTGGCGAGCCGGTGGAGGTGAAGGCAAAGTTGTAGGCGACGCCAACTGTGCCGTTCTGCGGTGGACCGTTGGTGATCGTCGGGGCCAATGGCTGCGCCGGCCCACTGACGAGACTGCCACAGTCGCCGACCGCCGAGGACACTGTCATGCTGAACGCGTCCTCGTCGGCACTCGTTCCGTCCACCAGGATGTAGTAGTCCGTGCCGGCCGTGGCTGCGAACGTCACGACCTCGGTAACGCCCCCGCCGCCGTTGTCATCCATCGCAATACAGTTGGAAGCAGTGAGCGGTGCGCAGTCGGACGCAATATAGAGACCCAGATTCTTCACTGGAGTGGTCCCTACCGGGTTCATTGTGACCTGGAGAGTGCAGCTCGCACTCGGCCGGATGCGGTAATAGAGGTCGGCGCCGACCGCGCTTCCCGCGACACCGGTGGAGCCGTCGGCGCAAGGGCCTCCGTGACTGTTGGTGTCGTTGCGCCCGATGGTGGTGTCGATATCCGAGATGGGCAACAGCCCGAGCTCGAAGGTGGCCGCGGCGCAGGTGTCGCCGGGGGTGGCCTGGGTCGGCACCGGCACGAGCGCGCCGATTGCGCACAGCAACATGAATACGCGGAGGGTCTGTCGCATGAGAATTCTCCTATTGAAGTTCATTGGCTATTCGAAGCACCGCTATTCGAAGTACCCGTTGACGTCCACCACCAGGTGCACTTGGTCTGGCCCGCTGGGGTTCGACACCCAGGGCAACACCTGGATCTGCCCGCTCAGATTCAGTCCGAAGACCGCGTTGTTGGCCCGCGTGCGGTTGGCCGCGAAGCTGACCGCGGAGGTATCGGTCGGCTGCCCAGAGATCGGGTAGATGACCAGCTCGCCGCGGCCGAGCGGATCGACGGCGGTGATGTTGAGCGACACGGCGCGAGCGGTGAGTGGAATGGAGCACTTTCCCGCCAGCGTCAGGGTGCGCTGGCTGCCGCTGGTCAGGATCGGCCCGCCGATCGGAGGCACCGGCGATCCGCCACGCGTGTCCACCAAGCGGCACGGAGTCAGGGCGTAGAAGACGCCGCTCTCGGTGCGCACATCCGCCGCGCTGACCTGCGCCTGGAAGCGACGCCAGGGCCCGTGCGGTGGATGCGGCGGAACGATAATTCCCGCCGCCAGCACCGAGGCGGGTTGATAGAGCACCCGCGCACGCCAGTGGTAGAGGCGCGCGGCGGTGAGGGAGCTGACCGCGGTCTCCTGCGCCCCGGTCGGGCTGCCGGTGAGATTGCCCCAGGCAGGCGACAAGCGGCGTGCGCACGACGGATCGCCGAAGCTCTTGCCCGCCAGGCAAGCCTCCACTTCGGTCCTCACCCGGCCGCCCCCGGCTGGAGTTGTCACCGACATCTTCACCTTGAAAGCCTTGGCGTCGCGGCTCGAGCCCCAGGGGGCCACCGGGATCGACGTGCCGGCACGAAGCTGTTGCATCCGGACCTGCCGGGCGTTTCCGCCCCCACCGCCAGCAAACGCGAACACTGCACCCTCGTCGGTTTGCCCCGAGTCGTACAAAGGAGCGCCGACCGCCACGTCGCCGAAGCCGTCCCCGTTCACATCTCCGATGCCCGCGACACTCGCCCCCAGCCGCGCGCCGGCCTGATTCGACTCGAGACCGGGACTGCTCGTCGCCACACCCGAGGGTTCGCCCAGAAACACGAACGCGGCGCCTTCGCCCGACTGGCCAGAGTCATACGCCGGCGCGCCGACGATCACGTCGCCGTAGCCGTCGCCGTTGACGTCGCCCGCCCCCGAGACGCTCCACCCGAACTGTGCGTCTGCTTGGAAAGACTGGAGCGTGGTCGCCGCGTTCGCCGGGTTGCCCGCGCCCACTCCACCGGCACCGCCGAGGAACACGAACGCCGCGCCCTCGTCCGCTTGGCCCAGGTCGTAAAACGGCGCTCCAACGAGCACATCCGCATAGCCGTCCCCGTTCACGTCCCCGGCGGAGGCAACGCTCCAGCCCAAGAAACTGCTGGCCTGGTTTGACTGCAGGGTCGCTGAAGCGCTGAGCGCGCCGCCGGAGGCCACTCCGAAAGGGCTGCCGAGGAACACGAAAGCCGCGCCCTCGTTGGTCTGACCCTGGTCGTATTGGATCGCACCGACGATCACATCGGCGTAGCCATCTCCATTCACGTCACCGGCGCCAGCGACACTCCACCCGAAGAGCGCGTCAGGCTGGTTCGACTGCAGCGTCGTGGCTGCCGTTGAAGGGCCGCCGGGAGCCACCCCGGAAGGGCTGCCGAGAAACACGTAAGCGGTGCCCTCATTGCTCTCGCCCAGGTCGTATTGGTCGGCCCCGACGATCACGTCGCCATAGCCATCGCCGTTCACGTCGCCCGCCCCTGCGACGCTGTAGCCGAACTGTGCGCTGGGCCGCGCCGACTGCAAAACGGTCGCGGCACTAGCCACAGTTCCCGACGGCACTCCAACAGAGCTGCCGAGAAAGATGAATGCCGCACCGCTGTCGGCCGCGGCAGAGTCGTACAAGAACGCTCCGACGATCACATCGCCGTACCCGTCGCCATTGACGTCGCCGGCCGCGGAGGCGCTGGAGCCAAACCGCGCCCCCGCCTGGCTGGAGCCCAGGCTCGTGGTCACGAAGGTCAAACCGGCGCTGCTGCCGTGGTAGATAAACGCCCGGCCCTCGTCGGCCAGGCCCGCGTCCCACAGCGGCGCCCCGACGATCACATCGCCATAGCCGTCGCCGTTCACGTCACCGGCAGCGGCCACACTGAAGCCCAGCTGCGCGCTCGCCTGGTTCAATTGCAGGTTCGCCGCGGAGCTTGTCGGGCTTCCGGCCACGACGCCCCGGGCGCCACCTAGAAAGAGAAACGCCGCACCTTCCCAGGTCTGCCCGAACCCGTCCTTCGGCGCGCCGACGATCACATCGCCATAGCCGTCGCCATTGATGTCGCCAGCGCCCGCCACGCTCGACCCCAGCTGTCCATTGGTCTGACCGGCCGCCAGGTTCACGTGCAGAGTGGCTGCGGAGCTCGATGGATTGCCCGAGGGAACTCCGGCGGCGCTGCCCAGGAACAGGAACGCCGCACCTTCGTCGTCGCCCAAGTCGTAGAACGGCGCGCCGACGACCACGTCGGCGTAACCGTCGCCATTCACGTCTCCGACCCCGGCGACGCCGGTTCCCAGGCGCGCTCCCGCCTGGTTCGATTCGAGCTCCGCCGCGGCGCTCGAGGGATTGCCCGAGGCCACTCCGGAACCGCTGCCGCCAAGAAACAGGAAAGCCGAACCCTCATTTACTTGACCCGAGTCATAGCCGCTCGCCCCGACGATCACGTCACCGTAGCCGTCACCATTCACGTCTCCCGCCGCGGCAACGGAAGTCCCCAGATTCGCGTCAGCTTGGTTCGACTGCAGGGTTGCGGCGGCGTTCGATGGGTTCCCGGCCGCAACTCCCGAGGCACTGCCGAGAAACACGAAGGCTGCGCCCTCGGACACCTCGCCCAGACTCTGGTAGGGCGACCCGACAATCACGTCCGCGTAGCCATCGCCGTTCACATCCCCGGCGCCAGCAACGCTGCCACCCATCTCCGCGCCGACCTGATTCGACTGCAGCGTCGCCGCCGCAGTCGACGGATTGCCTGAGGCAACTCCAGCGGCGCCGCCCAGAAACACGAACGCCGCGCCCTCGTTCGGCTCGCCCAGTTCATAGTGGTGCGCGCCTACGATCACGTCCTGATAGCCGTCGCCGTTCACGTCTCCGGCTCCGGCGACGCTCGCTCCCAGGAATGCGCCCGCCTGATTCGACTGGAGAGTTGCCGAGGCATTCGACGGATCGCCCGCGGCCACACCGGTGGCGCTGCCTAGAAACACGAACGCCGCGCCCTCGTCGGTCTGGCCCGCGTCGTAGAGTCGCGCCCCGACGATGACATCGCCGTAGCCGTCGCCATTCACGTCCCCGGCGGCAGCGACGCTCGATCCCAGCTGCGCGTCCGACTGGTTCGACTGCAGGGTCGTCGAGGCGCCCGCCGGATTGCCGGAAGCGATGCCGGCGGCGCTCCCGAGGAAGATGAATGCCGCACCCTCGTTGAGTGTCCCCAGGTCATAACCCGGAGCACCGACGATGACGTCGGCGTAGCCGTCACCATTCACATCCCCGGCTCCGGCGACGCTCTCGCCCAGGAACGCGTTCACTTGGTTGGACTCCAGAATGTCGTCCGCCGCGCCGGTGAGGATCAGCTGCGCGACGATCGCTAGCTGCTCAGGAACCGACGCACCAAGCTCGATCACCAACCGCACGCGGCCGCGCTCGGTTGCTCTCCACCGCGAAAGTAGCGGAACTTGGCTTCCCTCCTTGACCACCGGCAAGCGCCCCAGTTCGAGTCGGCGCCCGGAGGCGGTGGTGAGCGGCAGCCGATCCCAACCCGCGGCGTCGGTTTCGAACCGTCCGAGGGAGGGTCCGGAGATCTTCCACTCGATGACCAACCGCCCGGGCGCGCCGACCAGCCCTGCGATGGGAACTCGTACCCCGAATCGGAGGCCTTCCGGACCATTGACTGAGAGCTCGGTGACGCGACCGCGGGAGGTCTCGACCTGAGCGGCGTTCGCAGCGGGGGCGATGGGCGCCGAGCCATCCCACCCAGTGACCGCAGCGCTGTCGAGCCTGACTCCGTCGAGCTCGACCTTGATCAGCCGCACCCGCAACAGCTCCGGCTGCTCGCGCGCCGTGCGGTCCACCACGCGCAGGCCGTCGGCTTCGAAGTAGGTGCGGAACCCCTGTGCCCGGTTCGGCGCCTGCAGGCCCAAAGTGGTGGCACTGGCCTGGTACTCGCGCGCGGCGAGCGAGCTCTCGATCGAAGAGACCCAATCCGAGCTGGGGTGTCGAAGCGGGTCGGCCAGAACGGCCGACCCGCCCTGGAGAAACACGGCGGCGAGCAGGGCTGCAGCCGGTGAACAGACGGCGCTAAGGCGTGAGCGGGACATCGGAATCTCCTCTGCCCCGTACACGCAACTACAGAGAGGAATGGGTCAGGGAATCGGCTTGCCGTCCAGACTCACTGCCAGGGCCCGCGCATCCGCGAGCACCGCCGCGTGCTCGACGCCCTTGCTCTCGAGCCGCACGACCAAAGCGTCGACTCCGGCCCGGGCCTCCTCGACTCGACCCAACGCTTGCAGGGCCCGGAGTCGGTTGACGCGCACCGAGTAGACCAGCAGGTGCTCCTCTGGCAACAGCGCCAGCTGCTCGGCGAGCACCTGGTCGAACAGCGCCAGGGCCTCGGCGGCGCGTCCCTTGCGCAAGAGGACGGAGGCCACGTTGGAGCGCGCCTGCGTCGCGGCGAAGCGATCGCGGCCCTCACAGATCGCCAGGGATTCGCGGGCCGCCGCCTCAGCCTCGTCGAGGCGGCCGAGATCCAGCAACACGCGGCCTAGTTGACTGAGCGTCAAGCCGGTCTCGGGGTGGCGGCTGCCGAGCGACTTGCGCCGTATGGCAAGCGCCACACGCGCCTCGCGTTCCGCGTCCTCGAGCCGGCCATTCTCGCGCAGGAGCCCGGCGAGATTGCTGTGCGGATAGGCCCGGCGGGGGTCGTCCGCCGGCAGCAGGGCGTCGAGAATCTGCGCGCTCGCGCGATAGGCGCGTTCGGCGTCGTCGACCCGCTTGACCTCGTTCAAGACCACACCGAGATCGGAGAGCGAGAGCGCAGTCTTCTCGTGCCGCTCGCCCAGCACCGCGCGGTAAGTCGCCAGGCGTCGTTCGACCACCGGCAGCGCCGCGGCCGGGCCCTCGGCGCCGAAGAGCAACTCCATGAGCGGCTCGCGCGCGTCCGCCGCGGCGAGACTCAGCGGACCCTCGGCGCTCTCGAGCACGGCAATCGAATGCTTGAGCCGCTGCCGTGCGGGCGCGAACTCCCCCTGGTTGGAGAGAACCCAGCCCAGCGTCCACTCCGACTTCGCCGCCTCCACGGACTCGGAACCGAAGATCCGGCTCCGCTCCCCAAGCGCCTTCTCGGCCAGTGCCTTCGCCGACGCGAGATCTCCGAGCTTGCGATACAGGCCGGCGAAGACATCGCGCATCTCGGCGCGCAGCTCCGGCGCGCCGGTGAGCTCGGCGTCGGCCCGGCGCACGCCCTCATCGACCAGTGTCCGGGCTTCGATCTTCTCGCCCAGTGTCCGCGCAGGGTCCGCGGCATCGAACACGGAAATCAAGAACCCGCGCACGCGTTCGGCGCGGGCCACCTGGGCGAGCGCCATCGAGGCCGATTTCTCGGCGCGACGAGCCTGCCAGAGGGCCATCGAGAGGCCGACGACGAGCGCCCCGATCACCGCTGCCGCCGCGACCACGGCGAGACGATGGCGGCGGACGAACTTGGACAGACGGTAGCCCCGGGTGTCGGCGCGCGCCAGCACCGGGCGGCCGTCGAGATGTCGTCGCAGATCCTCGGCGAAGGTCGCGACCGACGGGTAACGCCGGTCAGCCTCGCGGGCGAGAGCGCGCAAGACGATGGTATCGAGGTCTCCGCTCAGCCGTCTCGCCCAGCCGAGCGTCCGACCGGTGCGCGCCGCCACCACCGATGGCCGATCGATCGTTTCGTGCGCAGCGGCCCGAGAAAGATCTAGCGAGCTGCTCGCGGCGGGTCGGTGCGGGAGTTCGCCCGCCAGGAGCTCGTAGAGCACCGCCCCGAGCGCATAGACGTCGGTCGCGGTGGTCGCCGGCTCGCCGAGGATCTGCTCGGGTGCTGCGTAGCGCGGGGTGAGCGGCGTCAGCATCTGCGCCGCGGTGCGCGTCGCGTCGGCGTCCTCGCCGGGGTCGAGGAGCTTGGCGATTCCGAAGTCGAGGAGCTTGACCTGCCCATCCTCTCCGACCAGGATGTTCGAAGGCTTCAAGTCCCGGTGCACGACCAGGTTGCGGTGCGCGAACTCCACGCCTTCCGCGGCCTGCAGCACCAGCTCGATGCGGGCCTCGACGCCGAGCTTCCCGCGCCGCGCCCATTCGAGAATGGTCGCCCCGCGCACGCGCTCGAGCACGAAGTAAGGTCGGCCGTCTGGCGCCATGCCGCCGTCGAGAAGGTGAGCGATGCGCGGGTGCTCGAGCCGGGCGAGGATCTGGCGCTCGCGGCGGAAGCGGCGCAGCACCTCCTCGGAGTCCATGCCACGTTTGATCAGCTTGATGGCGGCCTGCTGCTCGAAGCCACCATCGGCGCGCGCGGCGAGCCAGACCTCCCCCATGCCACCCTCGCCGAGGCGTTCGACCAGGCGCCAGGCGCCGAGTCGCAGGCCGGCAAGATCGGCCCCGCCGGTCGCCGTGCCTGACTCGGCGCCTGACTCGGTGAACAGCAGCTCGGCGGCGGCATCCACCGCCGGCCGGTCGAGCAACCCGGCCGCCACGTCGGCGGCTAGCCAGCGGCGTAACTCGCGACCCAGCCGAGGTTCTTCGTTCTCGAGCGCGGTCAGGCGCTGCTCCTGTTCAGCGGGTGCCAACTCGACGAGCTCTTCGAAGCGCGCGCGAAGAGCCGCCCACGGAGGACTCGAGCCCACCTCAGGGGCGCCGCTCACGGTGCGGGACGGGCCACCGCCTGCGGCGGCGCCATGAGCTCACTGTGGAGAAACGCGCGAGCCGTGCGCCAACCGCGCTTCAGCGTGGAGGGCGAGACCTCGGTCAGCTCGGCGATCTCCTCGATGGTGAGGCCGGCGAAGTAGCGAAACTCCACCAGGCGCGCCAGGTCGGCGTCGACTCCGGCCAACTTCGCAAGCGCCTGATCGAGGGCCAGAATGTCCTCCACCCCGCGCTCAGGCTCGGGCACGCCGAGGTCGATCTCGTCGAGCTCGAGCAGCGGCCCAACCGAGCCCCCGCGTCGGCCGGCGCCCCGGCGACGCGCCCCGTCGATGAGGATTTGGCGCATGGCGCGAGCGCACAGGGCGAAGAAATGGCTGCGGTCGCGCGTCGACCACCCCTGGTGCTGCGAGAGCTTGAGATAGGCCTCGTGAACGAGCGCCGTGGTGTTGAGCGTCAAACCACCGGAAACGGCGCGCCGCTGATGGCCGGCGATGCGCCGGAGCTCGGAGTAGAGCAACTCGAAGAGCCGATCCACCGCCGGCGGGTCCCCGGCGGCGGCCGCGCGCAGCAACTGCGTCACTTCGCCAGGCGGAGCTGGTTCACTGGTCACTGCCGGCAGTATAGGCCGCGGCGGCAGCTGGGGCAGCAATCGACGAACCTAGTGCAAGTCGCTGCGCGACGGCCGCCAGCCGTTGGCTGCTTTCACCATCGAAACGGTGCCCTTCGCAGGCGAGCGGCTGACCTCGACGATGTCGCCGGTGGGCTCCTGCCGCTGGAGGAGCCGCTTGCCGGCGACTTGCAGAACCGCCTGGTCGCCGCTCAGTTGTCCGCCCGAGATGGCGACATCGACCAGCTGCAGGGCGCCGTACACCTGCCGCACCTCGACGACAAACGTCCGGTCGTCGAAGTAGTCGAGGTTCTTTCCCGCCAGCCAGGGATCGTTCTTGGCGAAGCACAGATCGACGATCCCCACCTTGCTGGGTTTGGCTACGGCTTCGAGACACGCACGGTATGCCTTGCCGGGATCGCCGCCGTCGGCGGGCAGGGCCGCGGCTAAAGCAACCCAGGGAGACAACAGAGCACAACTGACGAGCAAGCAGTTCAAGGTGGAGCGCATGGGGTCTCCTTGTTGTTGGTCCTCACCCACGTATACGTGAGATCGGTCCACCGCGGGTCAAAGCGAGTCATGGCCTGATGCGCACGCGAACTAGTTCCCCTGCAGGTAGTCGACCAGCAGGTTCGACATCGAGCGGATCCCGACCAGGATCGCTGAATCGTCCGGGCGATACGTCGGCGTGTGCAGCCCGGTCGTCGTCGTCCCCGGCTTGACGATGCCGAGGCGGTAGTAGAAGCCCGGGACCTCGCGCGAGAAATAACCGTAGTCCTCGCCGCCCATGGTCGCCGGAGAGTCGACCACGTTGACCTTGCCGAGCGTGCGATCGAGAGACGAGCGCATGCGATCGAAGAGCTTGGGATCGTTGACCGTCACCGGGGCGTTCTCGTTGTACTCGAGCTCGAACGTGCCTCCGCCGGCGTGTGTGACGCCTTCGAGAATCTCGCGCATGCGGCGTTGGACGGTGTCGCGAGCGGCGACGCTGTAGGTGCGCACGGTGCCCTCGAGGTGCACCTCGGCCGGGATGATGTTGAAGCGCTCGCCGCCGCGAAAAATGCCCACCGTGACGACACTCGGCTCGGTGGCCGGGAGGTTGCGCGAGCGAATAGTCTGCAGAGCTTCGACCGCCTGCGCGCCGATCACGATGGGATCGATACCGAGGTGCGGGTAGGCGCCGTGCGATTGCTTGCCCTTGATGGTGATGACGAACTGGTCGACCGCTGCGTACGCGGGGCCCGAAGTGACACCCACCTTGCCGACTTCGGCAACCACGCCGTCGCCAACCTCGTTGAAGGTGTGGAGGGCGAAGATCGCCTCCGGCTTGGGGTTGTCGAGCACGCCGGCGCGAAACATCGCCAACGCACCGGTGATCTCTCCCGGCGGCGGACCCTCTTCGTCGGGTTGAAAGATAAATTTCACCGTTCCCGGCAAGTCGGCGCGCATCGACGCCAGCACCAACGCGGTGCCAAGCAGCGAGGTCGTGTGGATGTCGTGGCCACAGGCATGGGCCACGCCGACGTCCTTGCCAAGATAGGTCTCGCGTTTGGTGGACTTGAATGGCAAATCGGTGTCCTCGGTGACCGGCAGAGCGTCCATGTCGGCGCGGACGGCGATCACGGGCCCCGGCTTGCCGCCCTTGAGAATCGCCACCACACCGGTCTTGGCGATGCCGGTCTGCACCTCGAGGCCGGCGGCCCGCAAGGCGTCGGCCACTAGCTTGGAGGTCGCGACTTCCTCATAGCCGAGCTCCGGGTTCTGGTGAATGGTGTGCCGGTCGGCGATCATCGCTGGCGCCACCTTCGCCGCCTCGGCATCGATTCGGGCCCGCAGATCCGCGGGTTTTGCCGCTTGGGCTCCCCAGGAATTGAGTAACAGGGCAGCACAGCTCAGACTGAACGGCAGGACTCTACGCATGGTGGGTCTCCTCGGCGGGTTTTACGGCCTAGTGTAACCGCCTCAGTCATTGCCTGCCGCGCCACCCGGATGTCGAGCGCCGGGCAGCCCCAGCTGCGCCCCAGACGACCGTGCTCAGCGAGGAACTCCCCGTCGACATACCAGGCGCCGTGAATGACGATCGCCCGTTCCCGCGCCCGATCGTTGAAGCCCGCTTCGAGCCCGTCGAGTCGCAGGGAGTAGCCGTTGCGCCCCTGGTACGTTTCGGCCGCTCGGAAGAGGCCGAGGCTACTCGCCTGCGTGCCGACCTCATTCGAGAAATGAACGGCCTCATTCTCACCCGAGCCCATACCGTGCGCGACGAGCTCATGAAAAAGCAGGCGTTCGGTGTCGAGGTCGAACAGCCACAACCGCTTCTCGCTCGACGGCAGCGAGTAGTCGACCAGCGCGAGGACGTGAGGCTCGGCATCGCGCGCCCTGCCGGAGTCGGCGACTCCCACACCAGCGATCGCGCAACGGATCGCCGTCAGCGTCCGCTCGAGAACCTGCGGATTCAGCGTCGGCGACGTCTTCTGCAGCCTATCGGCGAGTCCCTCACGCATCGTCCATGGGGCGGAGGGTGGGCGCGCAGACACCGCCTCGACCGCGAAGGCCTCGCTCGTCGCCGCGGCGACGAGCTCGAAGAGCGTGAAGAGCGCGAAGAGCGCGCAGAAACTCCGGCAGCACCCGGCCAAAGACCGTCGATGACTAGCTGCGCGCAAGCGTCACCGCGGCCTTGGAGTTGAAAGACAGCATCGCTGGCGCTCCCTGAGAGTGAGCCACGATCGTACGTGATCCGCTAGAGTCATGGTTTGCACGCTCCCGTGAAAATACCTCGCGAGGAATGGTCGTGGGCGCGCGTGGTGCAGTGGGAAGACGCCATGCTGCTCCTCTGGTTGCTGGTCGTCGAGGCGCTGCTCTTGCGCGCCACCGGGAGGCCCCCGGAAATGTGGATCGAGCCCGGACCGGTCGGCTTCCCCTGGACCGCTTGGCTGGTGATCCTCTCGCTCGCCCTGGTGGTGTTCACCCGCGGTAAGGCCGACCGCACCACCGATGGTGCCCTCATGCGGAGAATTCCGCTCTTGGGCCCCGTGGTGTTTTTGGTCGCGATCATCGCCTCAATGCTCGGCTTGTTCCGCCGCGGCCCGCGCTCGTTGGCTAAGCTCGGGGGCGCCGAGGCGGAGTGGCCGATGCCGCCGGCGCCCGACTGGCTGCGGCGCGCAGCCGCCGTACCGGCGATCCTGGTCGGCGAGTCCGGCTTTCGCGGCGTGCTTGCCCGCGATCTGCCGCAGCTGCTCAGTCAGCCCGCTGCCGGGCCATCCGACCCGCACGGCCTCGAGCTCGCCGCCGCCCTCGGCTGGGGAGTCTTCCTGCTCGCGCTTCCCTTTGTGTGCATGGTGATCGGCCCGCGCGTAGCGGCAGGCGCAACCACGGACTGGCGTTTTTGGCTCGCGCGCTTCGGGCTCTTCGCGGCGGCGGCAATCACCGGGTCTCGGGCGGTGGAAGCGGTGGGCATGCGGTGAGGGACGCTTATCCAGTGCTCTCGTCCGAGACCGTGCGCGCGGCGACGGTAGAGTGCCGGTTCCTGCTCGCTGGCTTCGCCCCGGCTGCGGCGCTCGCAAGCGCTCCCCTGGCGAGCTGGCTTGCCGCCGGCCATGCCGCCGACATGGAGTGGATGCATCGCCGGCTGGACGAGCGGCTCGATCCGCGCGTCGTGCTGAGCGGCGCCCGCACGGTGATCGCGCTCGCCCTGCCCTATCCAGCAGCGGAGTCCGCCTCGCCGGTGGCGCGGTACGCGCGCGGCCGCGACTACCACTACGCCCATCGCGACGGCATGAAGGCACTGCGCAAGCGGCTCGTGGCGCTCGACCCAAGACTGCGCAGCTATGCCTGCGTCGATACCGGCGTCGCCATGGAGAAAGTCTGGGCCGAGCGCGCCGGCCTTGGTTGGATCGGCAAGAACGGCTGCCTGATTCATCCGCGCTACGGGTCCTGGTTGACGCTTTCGGTGCTCTACATCGATCGCGAAGTCGATGCGTATGACACCCCGCACGCTGAGCTCTGCGGAGACTGTGACCGCTGCTTGCGGGCCTGCCCGACCCGGGCCTTCCCGCGGCCGGGAGTCGTCGATGCCCGGCGCTGCATTTCGTACCAGACGATCGAGAATCGACACCCGGCCCCCGAGGCGCTGCGGCCGCGGCTCAAAGGCCACGCCTTCGGCTGCGACATCTGTCAGGAAGTCTGCCCCTACAACGACACCGCCGAAGCGCTCCCGGCCGACGTACGCTCGGCGCCGCGGCCGATTGGCGAGATGTCGAGCACTGAGCTCGCCGCTCTGACCCGCGCCGACTTCGACCGGCTTGCCGCGGGCACGGCCTTGATGCGGGCAGGCTACGATGGGCTGAGACGCAACGCGCTCTATGCCCTGGGCGCGGCGCGGGATGTCTCGGCCAGGACGCTCATCGAATCGTTGTCGAGCGATCCGAGCGCGCTGGTCGCCGACGCTGCCCGCTGGGCTCTCGAACGGATCGCCTAGGAGACTGGAGATGTGCCGCAACGCAGCGTGGATATTGGCTTCGATTCATGCCCTAGCGATGGCCATTGCACTACCCGGCACATCGCTCGCCGCCGTCCAAGAATCCGCGCCGGCCACGACTCCGGCCCCCGCCGCCGAGCCCGCGGACGACTGGACCACCGGCATCGCCGCCTACGAGCGCGGCGACTTCGCGGCGTATCAACGCGCCTTCGAAGCCCTCGCCAAGGTCGCCCCGGAACATCCGATGGTGCTCGCCCGCCTGGCCTCGGCCTACGCGCTCAACGGCAAGCCGGCGGAAGCGATCGGAGTGCTCAGCCGACTGGCCGATCGTGGCGTGTGGACCGAGGTCTCGCCAACCAACGATTTCAAGTCGCTCGCGAATGTCCCCGAAGCCGCGGGACTCCGGCTCCGTCTGCAGTCACTTCGCGACCAGAGGGTCGGCCTTGCCGAAGTCGCTTTTCGTATTTCCGACACCAAGTTGGTTCCCGAGGGCGTCGCCTTCGACGCCCGCACCGGCGCCTTCCTGATCAGCAGCCAATACGAGCGCAAGATCGTGCGCCGGTCGAGCAGCGGCGAAGTTCGCGATCTCGTGGGCCCGGCGCAGGATGGTCTATGGATGGCGATGGGCATCGCTGCCGACGCCGCGCAACGCACGCTCTGGGTGGCGAGCGTGGCCGACGAGTCCATGCAAGGAGTGACCGCCGAGGACGCCGGCCGCACCGCGCTCTTCGCCTTCGATCTTGACAGCGGCCGCCTGAAGCGCAAGCTCTTGCCGCCGCCCGGTACGGACTCGACCTTCGACGACGTGGCGCTCGGCGCCGCCGGCGCCGTGTACGTTTCCGACTCGGCGAGCGGCACGATCTTCACCGCGACAGCGGACGCGCGGCGGCTGGATGTATTGATCCCGCCGGGGCAGTTGGGCTCACCGCAGGGGATGGCGCTTTCCGCGGACGGCCAGCGCCTGTACGTTTCGGACTACGGCCGCGGCATCTTCGCGATCGAGCTACGAGCGGGCATCGTCATCCGGCTGCGCGTCCCCGAGGGCATGGCGCTGCTCGGATTCGACGGCCTGCAGCGGAGCGGCAATTGCCTGGTGGCGGTGCAAAACGGCCTCGAGCCCAACAAAGTTCTGAGCCTTCACCTCACCAGCGATGGGTTGGGCATCGACCGCACGGAGGTCTTGGAGATGAACACGCCGTGGCTCGACGAGCCGACTCTCGGCACGGTCACGCCGGACGGCTTCGTCTTCGTCGCCAACAGCGGAGACGGCAAGTTTCGCAAGGCCAAGGGCGACTTCAACGTCTTCAAGCCGAGTGAACCGCTACTCTTGCGCATTCCGGCCGGGAAGCTCTGTCCCGAGAAGAACTAGAGACATGCGCTCGGCGTGGGCCGGTAAGCGGCTGCTCTAGCGAAGCGCTTCCAGCAGCACCGCCTCGAGCTGTTCCGCGGCCAGCGACCAACGGAAACGCGCCGCCTGCGGCACCGCCGCGGAGCGCAGACGGCTTTCGAGCGCGCCGTCGGAGAGCAGGTTGCGAATCGCACCCGCGAGCGCGGCCGGGTCTCCGGGGGGCACCTTGATGCCGGCGTCGCCTACTACTTCGGGCAGGCTCGTCGAATCCGCAACGATCGCCGGCACGCCGCAGGCCAGCGCTTCGGCCGGGGGAAAACCGAAGCCTTCGTAGAGCGACGGATAGATGAAAAGGCGCGCCCCTTGCATCACCTCGAGTAGCCGTTGGCGCGGAATTCGTCCGAGTGCGACGAGTCCCTGCGAGCGCAGGGACTCGATCCGGCGCACCAGCTCTTCGCTCTTCCACCCGTAGCCTCCGGCGAGAACCAGCGGCGGCGTCTTGGCATCCTGGGACCGCAACGCTTCCCAGGCGTCGAGCAGCAGGCCGATGCCCTTGCGTGGCTCGAGTGTGCTGGCGCACAACAGGTAGCCCTCGGGAGCGCCCAGCGCGGCGCGCGTCGCCTGGATGTCGGCCGGCTCGGCGGGGCAAAACTCCGCGTCCACTCCGGGATAGATCACGTGCACCTTGGCGGCGCACTGGGGAAATTGCGCGCGCACGTCTCGGGCGGTCGCCTGGGAGATCACCACCACGGCGCGAGCCTCCTCCAGGCTCCGCCGCAGGAACGGCAGCACGCTCCAGCGCACCTTGAAACGGTGCATCTCCGGCAGGAGCACCGCCGTCAGATCGTGCACGGTGACGACTCCGGGAACCGGCAGCCGGGACGGCAACGTCGTGATCGGAGACCAGAAGAGGTCGATGTCGCCGCGCCGCAACCGTCGCGGTACGTGAAGCTGCTGCCAGAGCACTCCGAGAGGCGCCGCGTGGATCTCGATCTCGACTCCGGCGGCCCGGAGCTCATCCGCGAAATGGGGCTCCCGATGAGCCATCCCGACGAGCTCGAAGGCCCCGCGCCTGGCCAGCTCGAGTAGCAGAGAACGGGTATAGACACCGATCCCAGTGGGCGCCGGAACCAGGGCCCGCAGATCCACCGCCAGGCGCGGGCGCCGGGAAATCGACATCCGGGCATACTAACCTCGCCTTGCCAGTCCGCTCTGGGTGGTGCCAAACTCGCATCGCACAGCAACAGGGAGACCTTGCCTGATGTCAACGACCCCATTCTTCGCCCAGGTGACCGCCAACTTCGACAAGGCGGCGGCCTACACCAAGCACGACAAGACCATGCTCGAGCAGATCAAGATCTGCAACAGCGTCTACCACATGGCCTTCCCAGTCGAGCTCGATGACGGCTCGATCGAAGTGATCCACGCCTGGCGCGCCGAGCACAGCCAGCACAAACTGCCCACCAAGGGCGGCATCCGCTACGGCCTGTTGGTCTCCGAAGACGAAGTGATGGCGCTCTCGGCGCTGATGACCTACAAGTGCGCCATCGTCGACGTGCCCTTCGGCGGCGCCAAGGGCGGCGTGCGCATCGATCGCGCCAAGTACTCGGACGGCGAGCTCGAGCGCATCACGCGGCGCTATACCTTCGAGCTTCACCGCAAGAACTTCATCGGACCCTCGATCGACGTCCCGGCGCCGGACTACGGCACCGGCCCGCGCGAAATGGCTTGGATCGCCGATACCTACGCCCAGTTGGCGGAAAAGGACATCAATGCGCTCGGCTGCGTCACCGGCAAGCCGGTTCCGCAAGGCGGTGTGCGCGGCCGCAAGGAAGCGACCGGTCGTGGCGTCTACTTCGGCCTGCGCGAGGCCTGCGACATCGCCGCGGACATGAAGGCGCTCGGCCTCACCAGGGGCCTCGCCGGCAAGCGGGTCGTGGTGCAAGGGCTCGGCAACGTCGGCTACTACGCCGCCAAGTTCCTGCAGGAGGCGGGCGCGATTCTAGTCGGCCTGGCCGAGTACGAAGGCGCCATCGCCGACCCCAAGGGCCTCGACCTCGAGAAGGTCATGAAGCACCGCGGCGAGACCAAATCGATCATGAACTACCCCGGCGCCACCAACCTGCCGCGGAGCCTCGACGCGCTCGAGCTCGACTGCGACATCCTGGTCCCGGCGGCGCTCGAGAATCAGATCGACGATGAGAACGCGCCGCGCATCAAGGCCAAGATCATCGGCGAGGGCGCCAACGGCCCCTCGACGGCGGTGGCCGGCGACATCCTGCTGCAGAAGGGCGTTATGGTCGTCCCCGACATGTACCTGAACGCCGGCGGCGTCACGGTCTCGTACTTCGAGTGGCTGAAGAACCTGTCGCACGTGCGCTTCGGCCGCATGGAGAAGCGCTTCGAGGAGCGCGCCTATCGCAAGCTCCTGACCATGGTCGAATCGATGACCGGCAAGAAGCTCACCGAGGACGAAATGATCGCCGCCGCCGCGGGACCGAACGAGGAAGATCTGGTCAATTCGGGTCTCGAGGAGACCATGATCAATTCCTACCAGCAGATCCGCGAGATCAAGATGCTCCACGGCGCCAAGTGCGACCTGCGCACCGGCGCCTTCATCAACGCGATCAACAAGATCGTGGTCACGTACGCCGACCTCGGCATCTTCCCGTAGAACACCGGCCCCGCGCGACCGGCAACGTCGTGCACGAGTTGTCCCCCAGCCAGCCTGTCCCCAGTCGGGGCAGGCTGGTTTCGTTTCCGGCGCTGCCCGCGCTGGTCGCCATCGCGGTGCTGGCGACGACCGCTTGGGCCATGCGCGGCGTCCCGCGCGTGCTCACGATCGACGACGCCTACATCACGCTGCACAGCGCGCGAGCTCTGCTCGCCGGTGGCGACGCGAGCTACGGCAGCCCAATTCTCTCGGGTATCACCAGTGCTCCGCACCTCGTGCTGGTGGCGATCACGCAAGCGATCGCACCCGGAGAGTCGAGCGTCCTCGCGCTGGGCTGGCTGGCGCTCGTGCTCTACGCGCTGGTTCTGGTGCGCCTGGCGCGCACGTTCGCGCTGGGCGCGCCTTGGCAGGCTCTCCTCGTGCTCGCCGGACTCACCGCCGGTCTACTGCTCCCCCTCCATGCGCTGAACGGTCTCGAGACTGGCCTCGCCATGGCTGCCTTCACCTGGACTCTGGCGCTCCTTCGCGCGCGGCCGGGAAGCCATGATCGGCCCCGCCTCGGGCTCGCTGTGCTCATCGGCACGCTGCCCTATTTGCGGCCCGAGCTCGCGCCTTTCTCGGCCGCGTTGATGCTGTTGCGCCTCGGCGAGACGCAGCGCGCAGCAGACCGCGCCACCGCACGTATTGCGTGGCTGCGGGAGCTCGCCGCCGCTCTGCTCGCGGCCGCGCCGTGGGCTCTGGCATACGGGCTCACCACCGGAACACCGTGGCCGTCGACCCTGCTCGTCAAGAGCGCCTGGCGCGCGGACTCTTGTCTGCCCATGGCCGAGCGGCTGGCAACTCTCTGGGGCGGCCTGGTCGAACGTCTGCCGGGAGCCGTTGCGGTGGGCGCGGTCTTCCTGCCGCTCGACGCGGCGGGAGTCGCCGGCATTGCGGCCGTCGCCTTCTTCCTGGTCACGGCGCTCACGCTCTTTCCTTTCGTGACTGGGCTCCAGGACGGCCGCTACACTGTGCTCTTCGTGCCGCTCCTCGTCTACGGCCTCGGCCTGGGCCTGAGCGCGGCGCGGCCTTTGCTCCGCCGGCTTGCGACCGTGTTGCTCGTCGTCGCTACGGCGTACGACTTGGCCCGATTGCCCGAGGCCTTCGCACTCAATCGCGAGGCGCGCTCGTTCATCGGCGGGGAGACGGCTGCCAACGCGCGCTGGCTGCGTGAACACCTCCCCGCGAACGCGCGTGTCCTGGTCCATGACGCGGGCTACGTTGCCTTCGCAACACCGTTCACTCTCATCGACGTGGTGGGACTGAAGAGTCCAGGAAGCGCCGTTCGGCATCGCGAGATCACCCTGCCCTCGTGCGGCACGAGGCGCGGGGAAGCGATCGCCGACATCGCGACCGCGGCCCGTGCCACGTATCTCGTGACGCTCGCGGAGTGGGAACAGCGTTTTGGCTTCGTGGCGGCCCTCGAGCATGCGGGCTGGCGCGTCGAGCGCCTGCGTAACGGTCACTCGGGGTATTCGGTGTACGCGCTCACGCAGCCCGGCGGCGGCGAGAGGCGCTAGGGAAGCTGATCCTCGTCCAGCCCGAAGTAGTGCCCGATCTCGTGCACGACGGTGTCGCGAATCTCACGCAACAGCTCGCGACGCGAGGAACAGTGCTCGAGCAGCGGCAATCTGAAGATCACCACCCGATCCGGCAGTGCGCCGCCGTAGCTCCCGAGACCGCGCTCGGGCAGCTCGACGCCTTGGTAGAGCCCGAACAGGCTGTCCTCCTCGGGATCCATGTCGAGCTCGCGTAGGAGCTCATCGGACGGCTCGTCCTCGACCACCACGACTAGATTTTCGACGAGCTCACCGAGCTCCTCTGGGAGACCGTCGAGCGCCTCGCCGACCAAGGCCTCGAAGTCTTCACGTCCCATGCGGACCATGCGGGGGATCCTAGAACGACCCGCATTCATTCGAAGGCGCTCAGCAGACCGCGAACCCACCCGAGCTCGTCCTCGTTCACCGAGTGCCCGAAGTTGGGATAGATGCGCATCTCGACCGCTCCACCCAGACGCCCGAGCACGTCGCCGGTCTCCTTGACGCGCCCCAGCGGGATGTGAGGATCACGATCGCTGCACCCCAGGAACACCGGCGTCCCGGCGAGGTTTCCCGGATACTCTCGCGCCGTTCCCGGCGGACCGATCAGACCTCCCGAGAGCCCGACCACCCCGCCGTAGCGTTTCGCCGAGCGCGCCGCGAGCTCCAACGACAGGCACGCTCCCTGCGAGAAGCCCAGGAGGATCGTACGCTCCGGAGGAATCCCGGCGCTGCCAACGCGGACGAGCACATCCCGCAGCGCGGCCAGGGCCGAGCTCAGCCACGGTTCGTTCCTCGGGATCTCGGCGAGAAAGCTCTGTGGATACCAGGTGTTGCCCGCGGCCTGGGGCGCCAGATACGCGACCTCCGAACCTGGAAACTCGCTCGCCAACTCCAAGATGCTCTCCGCGGTTGCACCGCGCCCGTGCACCATGATCATGGCGATCCTGGCGTCGGCGAGCGGCCTGCCGGCGTGAAGCAAGGGACAGCCTGAATGCGGGTCGCGTACAAAACTCATGCGGTCTCTCCTCGCTTCAGTCGGGTGCCAGATACACCTGCACCCGGGGCGGCTCGTCAGCGACGTGAAATCCACTCGCCCGGGCCTCGATCTCGCGGTCCTGAGCCGTCAAGCGCTCGCGATGGCGCAGGTGGTCGAGCCAGGATTCGTCGACGAACGATTCGAGATAGCGCTCGGGGCGCGCCGCATCGTTCCACAGGTGCCACCGCAGCGCTCCGCCGCTCCGCCGGCTGCGGCGCAAGAGGCGCATTACGGTCACGAAGTCGGCCGCCCGGGCCGGATCAATCAAGTACTCGTGAGTGACGAGGACTGGCCCACGATCCGCCTCGGGCTCCGTGGGCAATAGAGGGACCGGCCAGTGACGCGACGGCGCGAGGCTCGACACGTCGGCGCTACGGACGCGAAACCGCAGCCGTGCGAAGAGTCCGAGCAAGATCCCGACCGAACCCGCCGAGAGCGCGATCTGGCTGCTCGAATGCTTGGCGACGAAGCCCCAGAGGGCGCTTCCGGAAGCCATACTCAGGTAAAACACCAACAGGTAGAACGACAGCGCCCGGGCCCGCACCCAGCCCGGCACCGCGGTCTGCGCGGCGACGCTGAAGCCTGAAAGGACAGTGAGCCAGGCGCCGCCAGCGAGCGCCAGTCCCAGGGCCGCGACCCAGAAGGCCTCGGCCCAGGCGAGCGCTCCCATACCGACCGCGAAGACCACCGATCCCGCAAACGCTAGCGAATCCGCGGAGCGCTTGCGGCGCAAGCGCGTGATGAACGCGGCCCCGGCCACCGCGCCGCATCCGAAGCATCCCAGCAGCAGGCCGTAGCCGCCGGCATTCACCCCCAGCCGAAAGCGCGCCACCAATGGCAAGAGCGCCCACAGCCCACTGCCGCAGAAGACGAACAAGCCGCCCCGCACCATCACCGCGTGCAGGTACGGCGCGTGCCGCACGTAACGCGCCCCGGTGCGCAGCGCGCCCACGAAATGCTCGGCCGGCAGCCGGCTGTCGCCGCTATCGTCGCGCTTCCATCGATAGAGCACGATCAGGACGCCGAAGAACGACGCCGCGTTGAACATGAAGTTGGCCGCCGAACCGAGCGCCGCGATCGCCAGGCCGCCGATCGCGGGGCCGAGCGCCCGAGCGATGTTGAAGCTGATGCTGTTGAGGGTCACCGCCGAGGCAAGCTCGCTCGGCCCCACGAGCTCGGGCAGAATCGACTGCCAAGCCGGGGCGTTGAGCGCGGTCCCCGCGGCGAGCCCAAAGGTCATGAGCAAGAGCACCCACGGCGTCACCACGTGGGTGAGCGTCATGACTCCGAGCGCCAGCGCGATCGAAGCCTGCCAGCTCTGAGTGACGAGCAGAATGCGCCGTCGGTCGCCGAGATCGGCGACCACGCCGCCGGGGAGCGCGAGCAGGAACATCGGCAGGCTGGAAGCCGCTTGCACCGCGGACACCAGCACCGGCGTTGGCGCCAACGAGGTCATCAGCCAGCCGGCGCCGACCTCGTGCATCCAGGTGCCGATGTTGGAGAACAGGCTCGCCAGCCAGAGCGCCCGAAACACCGGCTGCCGCATGGGCGACCAGGGGTTCTGGCGCGGTGTGGTAGCGGGTTCCGTCATCAATCCCTAGCCCTCTGTCGAGCCATCACCCGGCGTGCCGCAATGGACGCAAACATGCGGCCTCCAGACGACAGTCACTTCGCCGTTGCTGTACCGGTGGGTTTCAATAGGCATCGCTCGACTCCCCGAGAACCTGGCCATGAAGGACAGGCATCGATGTGCAAAAATCTCCGCCAGGAGATCGAATCGACATGCGCAAACTCACACTGTTCACCCTCGCCACCGCCTGCGCCACGCTAACTGTCCTCGGCGCTAGCCGGACGGACGCCGCCGCCCCGTCAGCGAACTCTGCCACAACCGTCGAAGAGCAGTCGTTCACCGGCGTCATCAGCGACGACATGTGCGGCCTCGATCACGCCGCCATGGGCGAGACCGACGAGAAGGCCTGCACACTCTCGTGCACCAAGTCAGGCAGCGACTTCGTGCTCGCCGACAAAGAGCACAAGAAGGTCTACCTGCTGGACGATCAGAAGGCGCCCAAGGAATTCGCCGGCGCCAAGGTCGTGGTCACCGGCACTTTGAAGGACGACACGATCCACGTGACGAAGATCGTGCCGGCGAAGCCCTAAATTGCCAGCTAGGGCTTCGGCCGCGCCGCAGGGGCATCCGCAGCCCTCAGCTCTGCCGCCGGCCGCACCTCGCCGCCGCGCACCACGTAGCGCAGGCGGCGGAGCGCCTTGATGTCGAGCAGCGGGTCGGCGTCCAAGACCAGCAGGTCCGCTTGTTTGCCGGCCTCGAGCGTGCCGAGGTCCTTTTCACGGCCCATCGCCTTGGCACCGCCTCGGGTGGCGGCAAGAAGGACTTGTTTCGGTGAGAGGCCGGCTGCCTGCATGGCTTCCATTTCGGCGTAGACGGACGGGCCTTGGAAGGTGAGCGGATTTCCCGCGTCCGTGCCCATGGCGATGGGAATGCCCGCGGCCTGGACCCGCATGAGGTTCTCGGCGGCCCATCGCGAGTGCTCGGCGCTGCGCTTTGCCGCGACCGCGAGATCGCGGCCTTTGAGGATGTCGGCGCCGAGGGTCGCGGACTCGGCGACGTGAGCGCGTGTCTGAGCGTCGACACAATGGCCGGGGTCGTCGATCTCAGGCGCCTTGCCAGCAGCGATTGCCTTGAACAGGCGCAGGTAGCCGCTCTCGACCGTCAGCGTCGGGCAATAGATCGCGCCGCTCGTCTTCGCAAGATCAAGGAATTCCTGGTCGATCGGCTGCTCCCACACCGAGTGCACCAGCAGGTGTGCTCCGGCGCGCAGGGCTCCCTTGGCTTGGGCGAGCCCGGTAGCGTGCACGATCAAGGGCAACCCAGCCGCGCGCGCCGCATCGCCCGCGGCCCGTACCAGGGGTTCGAGCTTCGCGACCTCGGCGTCGTTGTCGACGATGAACCACACCTTGACGAATCGAGCGCCGGAAGCCTTCAGTGAGGCGACCGCAGCCTGGGCGCTCGCCTCGTCGTGCAGGTAGGTGAACTGGCGCTCGGCCGGCAGGTTGAGCCAGTGATCCACGGTCGACAGCAGCGGTCCGGCCGCGGCCACGTGCGGCGCTCGCGTGTCGTTCTCGGCGCGCTCTTCGAGACCCAGCGACCATGGATAGC
>JBDTNL010000023.1:0-54594 GCA_039933785.1 Acidobacteriota bacterium | reverse complement strand
CTACCGCGATCCCGAGGCCGTTTTCGTCTCCACCAAGTCGAGTGGAGGACGGCGTCTGAAGGCACTCGAGCATCCCGGCCTGTGGAACGGCGCCATGGCGCACTGGAACACCGTGTTCGTGGAGGCGCCGGCAGCCACCTTCGCCCCGGTCAAGTCGATCCTGGATTTGCTGCGCCCCGAACACCGATCCTGAGCCCAGACTCCGGCAGGTGCCGGCTTGCGTTGGTATGCTGCGCGAAAAAGAGGTCATTCATGTCTTCGAATTCGGGTTCGTTCGGACTGCCCACCGACGAGCGGAATCTACGCCTGCTCGACAACGTCCGGCCGGCATCCTGGGTGAATCCTGAGCCCCAAAGCCGCTACCACCTGGTGGTGATCGGCGCCGGCACCGCGGGTTTGGTCTGCGCGGCCGAGGCTGCGGCCATAGGAGCGCGCGTCGCGCTCGTCGAACGCCACCTGATGGGCGGCGACCGGCTGAACGTGGGCTGTGTGCCGTCGAAGAGCGTGGTCCGCGCGGCGCGCGCGTGGAACGCCGTCACCATGGGCAAATCGAGCTTCGCGGCCGCGGGATCGATCGGCACCGGCGATTTCGCGGAAGTCATGGGACGCACGCGTGAACTGCGGGCGCGACTGAGCGCGAAGGACAGCGCGTCGCGCTATCGCGATCTCGGCGTCGATGTGTTCGTGGGCGATGGGCACTTCGTCGGACCCGATGCGGTCGAGGTCGGAGGTCAGCGACTGTCCTTTCGCAATGCGGTTATCGCGACCGGCGGGCGGGCCGCTCCGCCGCCAATTCCGGGCCTCGCCGGCGCCGGATATCTGACCAACGAGACCCTGTTCAATCTCACCGAACTGCCTCGCCGCTTAGCGGTCATCGGCGCCGGGCCGGTGGGTTGCGAGCTCGCTCAGGCCTTCGCGCGCTTCGGCGCCCACGTTGCATTGTTCGACAGCGGAACGCTTCTCCCGCTCGACGATCCGGACGCCGCTGCAATCGTGCAGGCGTCGCTCGAAAGCGATGGCGTGCGCATCGAGCTCGGGGCGAAGATCGTCGAGGTGGCGCCGCGAGGCAGGGACGGACGCGACAAAGTCATCCGATTCGATCGCGGCGGCATCGCCACGCAAGCGGAAGAGTTCGTCGCCAACGAGATCCTGGTGGCGGTGGGGCGCAAACCCAACATCGAGGCGCTGAGGCTCGAAGCCGCGGGAGTCACCTACAACGCGCAGGGCGTCACCGTCGACGATCGGTTGCGGACCAGCAACCCCAAGATCTTTGCCGCGGGCGACGTCTGTTCGGCCTACCAGCTCACCCACAACTCGGCGGCGCAAGCGCGCATCGTGGTCGCCAACGCGCTGCTATCCGGCGGCGCCCGGTCTTCCCGGCTGGTCATGCCCTGGTGCACCTACACCAGTCCAGAGGTCGCTCACGTCGGTCTCGACGAACGCGAAGCCAGGGCGCGCGGCGTCGCCATCGAGACGGTCACCACCAATCTCGCCGACATCGACCGCGCGGTGCTCGACGGCGAGGAGCAGGGCTTCCTCCGCCTGCACCTGAAAAAGGGCACCGATCGCATCCTCGGAGCAACGCTGGTTGCCGCGCACGCCGGCGACTTGATCGCCGGCGTGTGCATCGCCATCGCTCAAGGTATCGGTTTGGAGAAGATCGCCGGAACCGTCCTCCCCTATCCGACTCAGGGCGAAGTGCTGAAGAAGGCGGCCGAGGACTGGCAGAGCGCTCGCGTCACGCCGTTCAAACGACGCCTGCGCCGCCTTCGGCTCTGGTTCAGGAAGTAGCGAGCGCCAGGAACTCGCGCGCCAGCCGCGGCCCCGTGCCGCCGTCTTCGTGCTTGAAGTAGACGTACAGCGTGCGCCATTCGGTGGCGCCGAAACGTTTGGCGAACAGGGCTAGATCCTGCTCTTCGTAGAGCACCCGCCGCAGCCGCGCGTAGCCCCAATCCGCGGTCGCCAGGACCTCGGCCGGCTCTTCGCCGTCGACGTCGGCGACGCACCACGCGAGGTTGCGTTCCCGCAGGAGGCGGAGCACGGCATCGTCACGCCAAGACGGGTGGCGAAACTCGAACGCACCCCGCGTGCCGGCGGGCAGCGTCGCCAGGAACGCTTCGAAACGCGGCAGGTCGAGCTTCAGGTTAGGCGGCGTCTGGAAGAGAATCGCGCCGAGGCGATCGCCCAGCTCCGCCGTGGCCTCGAGCAGATACGCCGTTTCCTGGTCGGCGTCCTTTAGTCGGCGAATGTGCGTGATGCGCTGCGAGGCCTTGACCGAAAATCGGAATTCGGGCGGCACCTGCTCGGCCCAGGAAGCGAGCTGGCCGCGCTTGGGCAGCCGGTAGAAGGTGTTGTTGAGCTCCACCGTGCGCAACTGACCGGCGAAGTACGTGAGCATCTTCGCGGCCGGAAGATCCTCCGGGTAGAAGCTCCCCTTCCACTCCTTGTAGCTCCAACCGCTGGTGCCGGCCAGGATCTGCACGAGAGCTGCCCTCAGCGCCGGCGGCGACGCCGTTTCGGGCGCTGTGCGCTGGGCTCCGGAGAGGGCACCGCATGCACTGCGTGGCTGCCGTGCGCGCGCTGATGGCGTTTGGCCCCCCCGGCCGCGGCCCGCCAGTCCGCCAGGGTCTCGCCGCCTTCGCCGGTCGCCTCCACCAGGAGCTCGAACAGCCAGTAGCCGTCGCCAAAATTCGGGCGCAGGGCGAAGCGCGCGCGCTCCCCGGGAGTCCACTTGGGCTCGCACATCCGGCTGAACGCGAGGATCGCATGCACGGCTTGCGTCGCCTTGAGCCCGGAGAGCGTGAAGCGGGCAAAAAATGGCGCCACGGTCTCTTCCACCACCTTCTGCAGACGGAAGCGCGTGATCGGTCGATGCTCGGCCTGTTCGATCTCGAAGCGCCGCAACAGAACGCTGGGCAGCAGGATGGCGGCCAGGAGGCCGATCTCCGGCATCTCACGGCCCGCGGCCACGAAGGTGTCGAGCGCCGGCAGGATGCGGCCGAAATCGCCGAGTCCCTTGGCGCCCGCGGTCAGCATGGCGTAGGCCTCGGGCAGGAGGACCTCGAGCAGCCCGAGCTCGAGCATCCATTGCAGCGAAGCCCCCGCCCGGCCGCAGCGCAGGAGCTGCAGCAGCTCCTCGGTGAGCCGCGCCGGCGAGGCCTTGCGGAGCTCGCGGCGTTGACGCTCGATGCCCTCTTGGGTGCCACGCTCGATGCCGAAGCCCAGGCGGGCAGCGAACTCGCAAGCCCGTACCATGCGCACCGGATCTTCCTGGAAGCGAACGTCGGGGTCGCCGATGGCGCGGATCAGCTTGCTCTCGAGGTCGTCGACTCCGCCGGCGTAGTCGACGACCGTGAAGTCAGCGATGTTGTAGTACAGCGCGTTGACCGTGAAGTCGCGCCGGAAGGCGTCCTCGCGCGGCGTGCCGAAGGTGTTGTCGCTGGTGATCAGCAGGTCGCGCGGCGCGCCGGCCTGTTCCTGCTCGCGCTCCGCCGGCGTCGGCACTCGGCGGAAGGTCGAAACCTCGACCACGCCTTCCTGGAAGATCACGTGCGCCAAGCGGAAGCGCCGGCCGATGATGCGCGCGTTGCGAAACACCCGCCGAATCTCGTTCGGACGGGCGTCGGTTGCGACGTCGAAGTCTTTAGGCTTGCGTCCGACCATCAAGTCCCGCACGCTGCCGCCCACCAAATAGGCCTTGTAGCCCGCGCTCTGCAGGCGATACAGCACCTTCAGAGCGTTCTTGTCGATGAGGGAGCGGGAGACTGGATGCTCGGAGCGGGCGAGAACCCGCGGCCCCGGCAAATCAGACACACTCACGGTTTCCCATTATAGCCGCGGCGGGCCACATCGGGCCCATCCGGTCCCTTCGACCCCTTCGGCCCATTCGGATCAACGCGATCGGCGAAGGTCCGGCGCCACGCCGGGGCGTCGGCCAAGAGCGACAACGCGCTCCCGAGCAGCGCGGCGTTGCGCGGTTGATTGATCCAGGTGCTGCGCCCCGACGGATGCGGCAGCGGCAAGACTTCGAACGAGAGTCCGGCGAGCTCGACCGAGAAGATTCGACCGACGCAATCGGCAAGTGCGCCCGAGCCGAGAAAGCTCGCGATCGCGAGCGTTCCCACGGCGAGCACCAACGACGGCTGGAGCATACGGAGCTCTTGCTCCAGATATGGTCGGCAGGTTGCGATCTCGAGTGGCGTCGGCGCGCGGTCGCCGCCAGCGGTCTGTCGCCCCGGAAAGCAGCGAATGGTCGCCGACATCCAGACCCGATCGCGAAAATCTTGCTCTTCGACTCCGAGGCTCGCGAACCAGGAAAAGAGCCGGGTTCCAGCGGTGAAGGCGAAGAGGCGGCTGCTATCGCGCTCGTGCGGACCCGGCGCCTGCCCCACCAGCATCACTTCGGCGCCGGCGACCGCGTCGGCCACGACCGGCGGCGGCTGCACGCTGGAACACCTGCGACAAGCGCGAACCCTGAGGACGTGATCCTCGAGGGCCGCCGCGTCCGGAACGATCACCGCGGGCGAGGGTCTCGGGTGGTTGGTACGGGCACCGGGAACGGAGTCACCTGCCCGCCGCCTCCCGTTGCGGGTTGCGTTCTGGGACTGCCCGCGCGCTCGACCTCTTCGATGCGCAGCACAGCATGGAGCGGCAGGTACAGGCGTCGAGCATTCCCATATTCGTTACGCAGCCCTTCTTCGGTCGGATCGACGACTAGCTCCGAGCGCGTGCCGAACACCAAGTCCTCGACCTCCACGAAACCGAACAGCGACCCCTGGCCGACTTGGCGGGCGTACAGCTCGACCACCTGGCCCTGGTTCTGGAAGACGACCTTGTAGACCTTTTCCGCCATGGTCAGCTATCGCGCCAGTGGTGCTGCGGGAGCGGCCGCGACCGGCGGCGGTGGGGGCGCCGGAAGAACGACTACCGCCGGCTCCCACCAGAGGGCTCCGGCGGCGAAGGTGTCACCCTCGTGCGCACAGGACGAGGCGATGTGATCGTGTCCGTTGACCCCCTTGCCGGCATGCCGCCCGAGCTGCAGCGGAAAAACCGTCGCGCAGGTCTTGCAGAACTTGCCCTGCACCGCGCCGCGGCGTTCCGGCGGAATCATGCTCTGCGGTGCCAGGGACGTCGATTGAATCGCCATCGTGAGACTCCCAACTCGTCAGCGAGCCGAGATCAGCTCGGTGTGCGCGAAGTAGAATCCGAGCTCTACGCCCGCATTCTCGGCGGAATCGCTGCCATGGATCGCATTGCGCTCGATCGAGGTGCCCCATTGCTTGCGCACCGTGCCTTCGGCCGCCTTGGCGACGTCGGTGGCGCCCATCACTTCACGCAGATAGGCGACCGCGTTGTCGCGCTCGAGCGCCACCGGAATCACCGGACCCTCGGTCATAAAGGTAACCAGGCTGCCGAAGAAGGGACGCTCTTTGTGCACGGCGTAGAAGGCTTCCGCCTGATCCTTCGTGAGGTGCACGACGCGCAGGCCACGGACCTTGAAACCCTTGCCTTCGAGGAACGCGAGCACCTTGCCACTGTTGCCGGCGGCGACGGTATCGGGTTTGAGAATTGCAAGTGTCATTTCCATTGTGAGAACTTCCTTTCGTTCACCGGTTCGGACGGCCTCGGCAGCGTTCGCCGGGCGAGCGGTCGCAACCGCTGGGCGACCCGCTTCGAAGGCTTGCTGCCGAGGGGGAATCGGCGCCGAGATGGCGCCGTGTCACCCGTCAGACTATCGCAGCCGGCCGGTACCGGACAAATGCGGCTACAGCGAGCCGATCGCCGCCAGGACGTCAGCCGCTTGCTGCTCGGTCTTCGCCTTCAGGTCGCGCCACACCAGCTTGCCGTCCTTGAAGAGAAACGCCTGACGGGTCGCGAAGGTGCCGTGGTGCGGCACACCGAACGCGTCCATCACCTTCTCCTCGTGGTCGGCGATGAGCCGGAACGGCAGGTGGTACTTGACCTCGAACGCCTTCTGCGACTCGACATCGTCGCCGCTTACGCCGTAGATTCGCACGCCCTTGTCCTGCAGCTTGGCGTAGCCGTCACGCAGGCTGCACGCCTGCTTGGTGCAGCCCGGCGTGTCGGCCTTGGGGTAAAAGTACACCAGAGTGAAGCCCTTGCCGGCGTCTTTCTGCAGATCCACCGCCTTGCCGTCCTGATCGACGCCGCCGACGGCGGGCAATGCCGCTCCGAGATCGATTTCCGCGCCGCGGGCGGTGACCGCAGAGAAAACTCCAAGCATCGAGGCGAGAGCCAGCGAAAACCACGTCTTCTTCTTCATTGCAATGTCTCCTTTGGACCATCGGTGTCCACGATGGACAGGTCCCCGTTCTCTTCCGACAGCATAAACACCGGGCCGACCGTTCGCACCTGATCTGGGCCGAGCAACAAGGCGCCCGAAGAGGGGATGCCGACCGCGGTTTGCGCTCCGGGTTGCCGCAGCGACTGCCGTAAGCGGCGGTCGTGCGCCGGATCGAAGTTCGTTTCGACGATCGCTCCTGGTAGCCAGCCGAGGCCCGGAAGAGGCTTGCCGCCGAAGATGCTGCGGATGGAGTGGCCCGCGGCCTGCGCCGCGGCCGCGATCGCGACCAGAACGCCACCATCGCGCAGTTTCTCGGCCAGCGCCTCGGCGGCCGGAGACTGCGCCAGCGCATCGAGAAGGTGATCGCCCACTCCCCCACCGAGGTAGACCGCCGCCACCGCACCAATGCGCTCCGAATTCTTGCCGCGTCGGGCGTCCCGCGAGCGATAGATCGGAATCACCTCGACTTCGCGCTGGAATGCCTCTTCCATGTAAGTGGTGAAATGCCGTCCGTAGTCCGCCGAGTCGCTTGCCGCCGGAACGAACCCGATCGGCCCCGGCGGCACCAAATCCATCCAAGCGCGATCGGCCACGAGCGTTTCGCCAAAGCTGAACTCGCCGCCGCCGAGCAAGGCCAGCCAACCCGAACCTGGGATGCGGGCCAAGTGGAGTTGGGAAGGCTCAGCGGCCAAGCGCCCTCTTCACGGTCAAGCCGAGATCCGCCGGACTCTCGCAGACGTGAATGCCGGCGGCACGCAGGGCGGCAAACTTTTCATCGGCCGTACCCTTGCCGCCGGCAACGATCGCTCCCGCGTGGCCCATGCGGCGGCCCGGGGGTGCGGTTCGTCCAGCGATAAAGCCCACGACGGGACGGTCGAAATTGGCCTTGACCCAAGCCGCGGCTTCTTCCTCGGCGCTGCCGCCGATCTCACCGATCATGATCACCGCTTCGGTCGAGGAATCGTTCTTGAACGCGCTCAGCACGTCGATGAAGTTGGTGCCATTCACCGGATCGCCGCCGATGCCGACGCAGGTGGACTGACCGAAACCGAGGTTCGAGAGTTGCCAGACCGACTCGTAGGTCAGCGTTCCCGAGCGGCTGACCACACCGACCGAGCCCTGCTTGTGAATGTGACCGGGCATGATGCCGATCTTCGCCATCCCCGGCGAGATCACGCCCGGACAGTTTGGCCCGACCAGCCGGCAGCGCTTGTTGCGCAGGAACGTCTTCACCTTGAGCATGTCGTTCACCGGAATACCTTCAGTGATACAGACAATGAGCTCGATGCCAGCGTCGGCGGCCTCCATGATCGCGTCGGCTGCGAACGGCGGCGGCACGAAGATCATGGTGGCGTTCGCACCTTCCTGGGCGCGCGCTTCCGCCACCGTGTCGAACACGGGAATGCCTTCGACCAGCTCGCCGCCCTTGCCCGGAGTTACTCCGCCCACAACTTTGGTGCCGTAGTCGCGGCAGCCGAGAGCGTGGAATTTGCCCTCCTTGCCGGTGATGCCCTGGACGATGAGGCGGGTTTCGTTGTCGACCCAGATTGCCATCGCTTACTTTCTCCCACCCGCGGCCGCGACGACCTTCTCAGCGGCCGAAGCCATGTCGTCAGCGACGATGAACTTGAAGCTGGCGTTGCGCAGGATCTCGCGGCCCTGCTCGACGTTGGTTCCTTCGAGGCGAACGACCACCGGCAACTTGACGTTACCGAGCTCCTCGATCGCACCGACGACGCCGCTCGCGATCCGGTCGGTGCGCGCGATGCCGCCGAAGATGTTGATCAGCACCGCCTTGGTGCCGGGATCGGAAACCAGGATACGGAACGCATTCTTGACCGCCTCCTGGCTCGCCGAACCGCCGACGTCGAGGAAGTTCGCGGGCTCGCCGCCGTAGAGCTTGATGATGTCCATGGTGGCCATGGCGAGGCCGGCGCCGTTGACCATGCAACCGACGTTGCCGTCGAGCTTGATGAAGTTGAGATTGAATTTCGAGGCTTCGACCTCCGCCGGATCCTCCTCCGCGACGTCGCGCATGGCGAGGATGTCGGGATGGCGGAACATGGCGTTGTCGTCGAAAGTCATCTTGGCGTCGAGCGCCAGAACGTCGCCTTGCTTGGTGATCATCAGCGGGTTGATCTCGGCGAGCGAGGCGTCGGTGTCGAGGTAGGCCTGCACGAGCCCAACGACGAGCTTGGCCGCCTTCGCCGCGACCTCGCCCTTGAGACCGAGGCCGTAGGCCACCTGGCGGGCCTGGAACGGCTGAATGCCGAGGTGCGGATCGATCGCGACCCGGCGGATGGCGTCAGGATCCTTCGCCGCCACCTCCTCGATGTCCATCCCGCCCTGCGACGAGGCCATGACCACCGGCTTGCCGGCCGCGCGGTCGAGCGTAACCGCGACATAGAACTCCGAGGCGATGTCGGCCGCCTCTTCGACGAGAACCTTGAGTACCTTCTGGCCATGCGCTCCGGTCTGATGGGTGACGAGCTGCATGCCGAGGATCTTCCCGGCGAGCTCCGCGGCCTCGTCCGGCGACTTCGCGAGCTTCACGCCACCGCCCTTACCGCGGCCGCCGGCGTGAATCTGGGCCTTGACCACGCAACGACCGCCCCACTCGGCGCAGATCGTCTTAGCTTCCGCTGGATCGGCGGTGACCTTGCCCCGCGGTGTCGGAACACCATAGCGGCGCAGGATCTCCTTCGCCTGATATTCGTGAATCTTCACGCTGCCTCCCTCATTCTCAAATTGCCGGAATTGCCCGCGGGCGGGGGAAAGCCTGCGGCTGCCGGCCCCGGTGTGCTGCGGACGGTGAGAGTCTAGCAGGCGCGCGCGGCCAGGCTTGTCTTCGAGCCGGGCTCGCAGCAGAGCCTCAGGCGTTCACCAGCTCACAAAACTTGGCGAGGTCGATGTTGCCGCCGCTCACCACGCAGACGATCTTGCCGGAGCCGCACTTGCCGCTCAAGCCGGCCGCAACCGCGCAAGCTCCGGCACCCTCGGCGATCACGCGGTTGCGTTGGGCGACGAGCTTCATCGCCCGCGCGCACTCGTCGAGCGTGGTCACGATGCAGCCAGCGAGAAGGTGGTGCGCGATGTCCCACATGCGCGGAAACACCGACTTGCCGCCGCACCCGTCGACGAAGCTCGCTTGCCACCCGGGAAAGTTCTGCGCCGTGCCGGCGGCGAGCGAGCGCGCCAAGGGCGCCGCGGTCTCGGGCTCGGCGGCGAAGACCTTCACGCTGGGTTTGCGCTCGCGCATGGCGGCGGCGATGCCACAGGACAAGCCGCCGCCGCCGAAGCCCGCGACGATAGAGTCGACGTCCGGCAGATCCTCGAGAATCTCCAAGCCCGCCGTGGCATTCCCTGCAATAAACGCGTCATCCTCGAACGGATGCACGAAGGCGCCGCTCATCGCGGGATGGCTGCGATCCGACAGCGCCTTCCAGCATTCGTCGAAGGGGGCCTTCACCACCTCACCGCCCAGGCGGCGAACGGCATCGATCTTCGCCTGCGGCGCGGTCTCGATGACCAACACTTTGCATGTCGCACCCACCTTGCGGGCCGCTAACGCCACGCCCTGCGCCGCATTGCCGGCGCTCACCGTCCACACGCCTTGCCGCCGCTCATCCTCCGGCAGCAACCGCACCGCGTTGTAAGCCCCGCGGATCTTGAACGAGCCGATCGGCTGCAGGCACTCGAGCTTGAGGTAGATTTCGGCCGGGCCGTCATGGTTGAAGCGGACCAGCGGCGTGCGGATCGCCGCCTCGTACACGTGGCGGTAGGCATCGTCGATCAGGCCGTGCGGAATGTTGCGCAAGTGCGGGCTCCCCTTGATTGCCACCATGCGTTCGATGCTATGGCCGGCTCGAAGTCCCGGTCAAATCGGCGTCGAGACCGAGGCGAGTTCCGGGCGCCCAGGCATCGAGTGCTAGCGTCGCCGCAAGTGGACGCACCGGCCTATTTCGATCGCGAGTACTTCGAGCTCCACCCCGGGAAGGTGAAGTACCTGCGCTACCTGATCGACCTGCTCGGCCGGAGCGGCGTACCGGCGGGACGCGTGCTCGATGTCGGCACCGGGTACGGCTTTTTCATGGAGGCCCTCGAGCGCGCAGGCTATTCCGCCACCGGCATCGAGATTTCCGAACAGGCCGCCGCCAAGGCACGTGAGCGCGTGCGCGGTGACCTCGTGCGGCAGAGTGCGGAGGCGCCCTTTCCGTTCGCGGACGCGACATTCGACGCCGTGACCATGCTGGATGTCATCGAGCACCTCGAAAACTACGGGCGAGCCCTCGAGAATTGCCATCGCTGTCTCGAGCCCGGGGCCAAGCTGATCGTGATCACCCTCAACGCGCACAGCCTCGCTCGGCCGCTCCTCGGCCGGCGCTGGGCATGGCATCAGGATCCAACGCACGTGCACATGTTCAGCCCCAAGATGCTCCGCGGCGCCCTGGAGACGGCCGGCTTCGCGGTCGAGCGCTTGGTCACCGAATCGAACTTCTGCTCGGTTGGAGAGTCCGCCAAATTCCTCAGGCCACTGCGGAGAATCGGGCGGGTTATCCACACACCGGCATTCGGTGATTCGCTACTGGCGGTGGCGCGAAAGTAGCGCCAGGCAGGCCTGTTCGAACTGCTCCGCGACGAGCTCCCAGTCGTATTGACTGGCGCGATCGAGGGCTCGCTGGCGGAAACGAGTCCGGGCGGTCTCATCGTCGAGCAGTCCGGCTATCGCGGCGGCCAGACCTTCCGGCGTCGCCGCCGCCTCGATGCCCTCGATGCCGTCGCGCACCAGCTCGGGGACCGCGCTCTCGGGCGATTGACAGTAAACGACCGGCAGGCCCGCCGCCATGGCCTCCAGCGGGAAAAGACCGAAGCCCTCGCGCTCTGACGGCTGCACCGCGATTCGAGCCCGCCCCAACGCACCCCAGACCTCGGCGCTGGTCTCCACGTGACCGTGGAAGTCCACGCGGGCTGCGATTGCGAGGTCAGCGGCCATCGCCTCCAGCCGGCGGCGATCGGGCCCGTCGCCGAAGACGGTGAGCAGTTTTCCCGGCCGAGTCGCGGCGAGCAGAGCCACGGCGCGCAGCAGAAGGTCTACCCTCTTCTCGGCCAACAGGCGGCCGGCGAAAATCAGCGGCGGCGCCGCAGCCCCAGGAGGCCCTCCCGCGGCCGCACTCGCCGTCACAGCCGCTTGCTGGACGTCTGCGAAGCGTATCCCGCAAGGCAGCAGGCCAACGCCACCGCGCCATCGGCGGCGAGTCAGCCGGCCTTGGGTCAAGAGACAGGTCGCGATCGCCTGGGTACCCAGCTGCGCGGCCAGCCATTCGATGGTGCGGTAGATCGGCGCCCGCCAACGTCCCACGTAGCCTTTCCAATACGCGGACCAATACTCATACCAGGTCACCATCAGCGGCTTCCCGGCGAGTCGGCAGCGCAGCGCCAGCGGCAAGAGGTGGACATAGGGCACGCTGGCAGTTTCGATGACATCGAAGCCGCGCACGTCGAGCCGCCAGAGTCGCGACGCAAAACGCAACGCCTGTCGCGTGCTGCGCCGGCCGTCGTCGCGATAGACCGACGCCAACGGGCCGAGCGACTTCACCTCGAGTCGCGGCGGAACGCCCGGCAGCGGACGGCAGAATCCCACCAGGGTGACGCCGTGGCCGCGCCGGGCGAGCGCGGCGCCGAGCTCGTAGTTGCGATGCTCGATACCGCCGATGAAATCGGGATAGACCCGCTCGTAGACGATCAGGACCTTCAAGGTCACCCGAGCGGCAGTCGAGCGGAGATCTCCGCCGCGCGCCGGTTGATCGTGGTCAGCAAGACCCCGCAGGCGAGAGAGAGTGCCGCCAGCATGAACAAGGCCGCCGCCAGCACCGCCATGAGCAGGTTGGAGACCGAGCCCATCCGCAGGTAGTCCGCCAACACGACGCCTCCGCAGCCCAGCGACAGCACGAACAACGCCAGTGCCAGCAGACCGAAGAGCGTGAGCGGCTTGTAGTCGCGGAAGAAGGTCAGGATGGCGAACAGGATGCGGAAGCCATCGCGATACGTGTTGAGCTTGCTGGGACTCTCCTTCGGCCGGGCGCGATAGGAAACCGGAACTTCGGCGACCGGAAAGCGGCGCACCGCCGCCTGGAGCGAAAGCTCGGCCTCGACCTCGAAGCCCTGGGCGATCAGCGGCGTCGACTCCAAGAACTGGCGACTGATCACCCGATAGCCCGAGAAGAGATCCTCGGTGCGAATGCCGAAGAGGAGGCGCACCAGCCCGATAAACAAGCGATTGCCCAGCGAGTGCCCGAGCCGGAAGGCCCCGGCATCGGCGCCCGCGAGTCGAGTTCCGATCACCATGCTGGCACCCTCGGCGGCAGCCGTGAGCAGCTTGCTCGCTTCCCCGGCCTCGTAGGTGTCGTCCCCGTCGACGATCACGAAGTACTCGGCGCTGCCCGCTCGCGCCTCGCGCAGCCCGGCGATCAAGGCGAAGCCCTTGCCTGGGCGAACTTCGCGAATGATCCGCGCTCCTGCCCGCGCCGCCTCCTCGGCGCTGCGATCGCGCGAAGCGTTATCGACCACGATCACCTGCGAGCCGGGCAGGGCGGCGCAAAAATCGCGCACCACCTTGCCCACCGTGAGCTCCTCGTCGTGGCACGGGATGACCACGGCGACCTGTTTCGGATCGATGACGCGCCGGTCTGGGGACGAGCTCATGGAGCGGCCCGGGGTCCGCCGACCGAGCCCGATGAAGCCTCGTATGCCAGCCACAGAGCGGTCACGCCGAGAGCCAGACAGAGCGGCGAGTACGCCCAGGAATCCAGCGTCGCGAACTGGGTGCCGCGAACCGACTTGAAGAAACCGATCAGCCTGAAATCGCCGATCGCTCGCAGGACCATGATGCATCCCAGCCCGATGGCGCCGAGCCGCGGGATCCAACGCGGCCAGCCGGTGAGGATCAAACCCGCCTGCGCGAGCGCCACCGTCGCCGCCGCGAGCAAGGCAACCGCGACCGCCAGGGTCGCGACCCGCCCGGGCACGAAGACGGGCTTGCCTTGCAGTTCTGGAATCGCCCCGCCGCCGGTCGAGAACCAGCCGAAAGCCCACGCTACATGGAGCAATGCCAGCAGCCCGAAGACCGTGGCTAGTGCCACGCCGGCCACGGTTCGAGGGCTCATCGTCGCGTTTGCCGTTCCCCGTTCCCGGTTACCGCGTTGCTGCCGCCGCTGGCGCGGTGGCACCAGCGCCGTAGGTCAGGATCGAGTTCCACACCAACGGATGGCTACCGATGGTCGAGCCGCGCCAGATGGGGTTGATCGCGAAGAGCACCAGACGCCCCTTCCCCACCGCCACCTCGACCACCGCGGCGCGCTTGGCGAGCTCGCCGCCGTGCTCGAGAAGTCCCGAAACCAGGAGATCGTCCGCGTCGCCGAAACGCACCACCGTCCTCGGGCGCATGGCGTCCGGAATCACGTTGGGGTTGTGGCGGAGCTCCTCCACGCCCAACGGATGCGCTTCCCAACGCTCGACCTTGGCCGGTGTGGGAGCGGCCGGCTGGCCCGGGCGGCCCTGCGCGAAGTCGGCATCCTTGGCACCGCCGCGACCGGTCGGGCGATCGCTCTCCTCGTCGGCCCAGCCACCCGATGCCGAATTGCTGAGCTCGAAGCTCAACCCTTCAGCGCTGTACACCGATAGGCGATCGCCGAGGCCGTCCAGCATCGGTGAGGCCGGGTCGGTGAAACGGGCGTCGAGTACGCTGCCGACGACCTTGAGAGTTCCCGAATCCGCGACGCGGACGCCGGGAGCGAAGCCCGAACGAATGAGCAAGCGCGCCGTATCGTCGACCGCGATCAGCAACCCGCCGCCGGCGACGAAGTCATGCAGGTGCCCGAGACCGGCGAAGCCGAGACCCGGCCGCTGGTCGTCGGTCGAATCGATGCGGCCGAGGTTGGGAGTCTCGGGAGTGCTCTTCCAGGGCATCGGCTCGCCCCACATCGGCAGACCCGAAACGATGCGCTGCGGATCCCCGGCATCGACCGGCGGGAAGAGAATGACGTCGAAGCGCGAACCGAGGTTGGTTTCAGCAGCCACGTCCTGGGTGCTGATGTATTCGTAGGGAATCTTCAGCAGGTCGAGCCGTTGCCGCCACCAACCCTCGGTCTGCGTCGCGAGCCAGCTGTGCAGCAGCGCGATGCGCGGCTTGGCGACCGGCCGTGTGCCGACCGTGGGTGCCACATCCAGCCCGTCGATCGCGGCGCCCGCGCTGGCAGCAGCGCGGTCGAGCGCGTCCCTGGCGATGCCGCGCACCAACCAGCTGCCGCGCGGATAGTCCTTGCCGGCGGCGTGGAAGGCTTCGGTGGAGGCTTCCACCGTGGCGTCGCCGAGCGCGAAGCGCAGACTGAACATGGAGTCGTCGCCGTGCTGCGCGACTGCGAAGACCGGACCGCCGCTGCTCACGCCGCCACGTGGTTTGGTCGGGGCGACACCCGACATCGGCGCCGTCAACACCTGGCGATCGGTGATGCGCACGGCCTGGGTGTCGAAGAGCTCGCCGAAGCTCCAACCGGTGTCGTCGTACGGATGCTTCTGCGGATCGTCGGGGCTCCAGTACTGGCGATCGAGCAGGCCATCCGCGGCGCGGCTGTACGGCTGATCCATACGGATGATGTAGCTGCCGGCCGGGAACGTCCGCGTTGCCGGCGCCTTCGCCTTCTCGGTGTCCTTGCCGGCGTCTTTGGCTGTGTCTTTGGCCGCGACCTTCGCGTCGACCTTCGTGTCGGCCTTGGCGTCAGCCGCGTCCGGACTCGCCGGCAGATTGACCGTGAAGGCGCGGTCGGCGCGCGAGATTTCGACGTGCTGGAGCTGCAGCACGCGCAGCAACTCGGCCTGCGCTCCCGGCCGTCGATCGTCCGCGGGAAGGACGTACGCCGCCGGGCCTTCGCGCTCGGGCTTCTGGATCGAGCGCTTGCTCTTCGCCCAGTAGTTGCGCAGTAGCATCTCGCGGTTCTCGGCGACGAACGACAGCGAGACTAAGAGGCCGGTCTGCTCGTAGTTGTTGTTGTTGCGCTGCGACCAGCTCACTGAGCGATACGGCGGATCCTGGCGGTACCAGGTCCGCGCGGTCTCGCTCGGGTCGAGCTCGCGAACCTCGGTGTCCGCTCCACCGTTGCCGAACGTCTCGTACAGCCGCGAGACACCGTTGTGCATCGCCGCCAGGAACATCAGGTAGCCCGGGCTCCAGGTGTCGAAGTTGCCGTGCGTGTACACGCCGGGCATGCCGAACTTGGTCATCTGCGCCACGTTCATCCAGCCGAAGAGCTGCCACTCGTTGGTCAGGATGGGATCCACCCAGGCGTTGTAGGGGCCGTCACCCACCGTGTTGTCGTAGAGAAACGGCACCGACTCGTGGAGGTCGTGCAGCACCTGCGCGTGCCAGCCCAGGTAGGTGTCGAGCACCTGGCGGGTGAGCGACAACGTCATGCCCATGGCGTCGCGGTTGTTGTCGTGGGCAACATAATGTCCCCAATACACCATCCGCGGCGGCGTCGCCTTCGGATGGGCAAGGTGCCAGCGATAGACGTCGACCATACGATCGCGACCATCCACCTCGACCACCGGCGTAATCAAGGTGATCACGTGCTCGCGGATCGAACGGATGTACGGGCTCTCGTCGACGGCCAACCGGTAGGCGAGCTCCATCAACGCAGTCGGCGCGCCGGTTTCCGGCGAGTGGATGGTGCCGGTGATGTAGTAGACCGGCACGCTGCCGGTGATCAGGTCTTCGGCCTTGGCGTCGTCGAGCTTCAACGTCCGCGGATCGGCCAGCTGCGCCAACCGGGCGTCGTTCTCCTTCTGATGCTCGAGATTCGCCTCCGAGCTGATCGCCACCGCGATTCGTTCCCGGCCCTCCTCGCTGGTGCCAATCGAGACCACGCGCACGCGCGGGCTGGCCGCCGCGAGCATGCGGAAGTAGCGATGCACGTCCGCCGCGTAGGGCAGGATGCCGGGCGCGCCGGCGACATCGCCGAGCACCGCGCTCGGTGAGGGAACAGTCTTGGAGGCCGGCAGGTAACTGGTCAGAGGCGAGTTGAATTCCGGCGCGGTGGTGTAGTTGCGGATCCGCGCCGTCGCGTCCGCGTCCATGGGCTGCTGAAGATCCGGCTTGAGCTCGGCCGGAACCCGCGGCTGAGCTGCGAGCGGCACGCCGAACGCAGCGAGCGAGAGCACGACGACCAGAAATCGACGCATCCGAGAGACCTCCAAAGAGTTGAACTGGACCGCTAACGCCAGCCGAGATCCTATCTCTGACACGGCCCGCGGAGCAGTCCATTCGGACCGTTCTGTTCCACCGGCACCGCCGCTCGCCACCGGATTCCCCCAGAGCCTCGCCTGGTAACCTTCCCGTGGTGGATCCTGCAGCCTCGCGCACGTCCTCTCCGGCTCGCGTCTACGCGACCGTGGGGGCCGTCGCGCTCCTGGTGCGCGCCGGGTTCGCGATCCTTTTCGCCCAGAACCCGCTCGGCCGCTACCTCTACCTGGATTCCCGTCTCTACGACCAGATTGCCCTCGCGATCGGCGCCGGGACGCCGCACACCGGGGCGTTTTTCGTCGAGCCGCTGTACGCCTACCTCCTCGCCGCAACCTATTGGATGGCGGGCCATCAGCTGTGGCTGGTGCGCGGCCTGCAGGCGCTCGGCGGAGCCGCGACGGCCGTCCTCGCGGCTGCCCTTGGCGAGCGGATCTGCAATCGCAGGGGGGCTTGGATCTGCGGCCTGGCAACCGCCCTCTACGGTCCCCTGGTGTTCTACGACGCCATGGTGCTCAAGACCTCGTTCGAGATCCTGCTCCTCACGACCATCGGCTGGTTGCTCCTTGCGGCTTGGCGGAGCCCGTCGGTCGCGAAGTTCGCCGGCGTCGGCGCCCTGCTCGGGATCGCCGTTCTGCTGCGCGGTAACTTCTTGGTCCTGGCTCCGCTGGTGATCGCCGCCGCCTGGTGGGCCACTCCCCGCGGGAAGGCGCTGCGCGCCGGCGGGTTCGCGGCCGCCCTGCTGGTTGCAATCGTTCCGTTGCTGGCCTTCAACCACGCGCGCTCCGGCGCTTGGCTCCTGACGACCGGCGCGGGGATGAACTTCTACCAGGGCAACAACGCCGAGGCCACGGGTGGCCTCGAGATTCCGACCTACATTCAGACCGACCCCGAGCACGAAGAAGCGGACTCGATCGCCGAAGCCTCGCGGCGCGCGGGGCGCGCGCTTTCAGCGGTCGAATCCTCGAGCTTCTGGTTTCAGGAATCGACCCAGTACATCCGTGCCTCCCCCGTCGCCTGGCTGCGCCTGATGGGTTCGAAGCTCGTGCTCTTCTGGAATCACTTCGAGGCCGCCGACGATCTGAGCCTTCCGTACACCCGCCGGGTCATCCCGTTCCTGTGGATTCCCTGCCTCGGCTTCTGGCTGATCGGGCCGCTCGGGCTCGCCGGCGCCATGGCCGGTTTGCGGAACGGGGCCGAGCGCCGGATCCTCGCCGGCGTAGTTCTGCTCTGGATGCTGTCGGTGGTGCTCTTCCACGTCGCCGACCGTTACCGCTTGGCGATCGTGCCCCTGCTCATCGTGCTCGGCTGTCGGTTTGTGCACGACCTGACGGCTGCCTGGCGAAGCGAGCCGGGTACTGTGCAGCGGCGCTCGCTGCTCGTGGCGCTCACGGTGCTCGCGCTGACGACGGCGTTGGTCAGCGTGCCCAACCCATACGCCGGTGGGCAAGATGAAGCGCCTTTCGACCGCATCCTCGCCTTCGGCTATGCGGAGGATGGGCGCCAGGATCTGGCAGCGATCTACAACCAACGCGCGGCGCAGGCCTTCTCTCGCCACGCGCACGACGCCCTCGCTCAGGGCGAGATCCCGCGCGCGGAGATTTCACTCCGCGCGCTGCTCGAATCGGCACCGGAATTTCCCGGGGCGCGCTTCCAGCACGGCTTGACGCTGGAGCGCCTCGGGCGAACCCAGGACGCGGTCGAAGAGCTCGAGCGCGTCGTGGCCGGCGGCTCGAACGTCGCGGAAGCCTTGACCCACCTGGGCCGTTTGCATCTCGATCGAGGCGAGCTCGAGGCCTCCGAGAAAGCGCTCGTGGATGCGCTCCAGCGCGAGCCGACGCGGGTCCTCGCGCTGGTCACGCTCGGCGATCTGCGGTCACGGCAACAACGGCCGGACGAAGCTCGCGTTCTCTACGAGCGGGCGCTCGCACAGCAACCGGCCGCCAAGTGGGTGCAGGATCGCATCGCCGCCCTGCCGCACTGAGGCGCCGGCGAGACGCTCAACTATCCAGAACGGCCGTCCCCTCGATCTCGACCAGTGCCCGGTCCTCCAGCAGGCCGGCGACCACGACCAGCGACATCGCCGGGTAGTGGTCGCCCATGACCTCTCGATACGCCCGGCCGATCTCGCGCCGGGCTTCGCTGTACGCCGACTTGTCGAGGAGGTACCAGGTGAGCCGCACCAGATGCCGGGGCTCTCCGCCGGCTGCGCGCACGACGGCGACGATGTTGCGGAGCGCCTGCGTCACCTGCGCCACGAGATCGTCGCTCTCGAACTTTGAGGTCGCAGGGTTCCACCCGATCTGTCCGGCGATCGCCAAGGTGCGGCCGCTCGCGGCGACGCCGTTCGCATAGCCGAGCGGCCGCGCCCAGCTCTCCGGCTCGATGATCTGTGGTGGCTTCACCGTGGGGCCTCCCGCAGTCGCAGCTCGAAGCGCTGCAGTTTGCCTGTCGCGGTACGCGGCAGGGACTGGACGAATTCGATGCGCCGGGGGTACTTGTACGGCGCGATCTCACGCTTGACGAAGTCCTGCAACTCTTTCACCAGGGCCTCCCCGGGAGCGGCGCCGCTGGAGAGGACCACGAACGCCTTCACCACGTGGCCGCGCTCGGCGTCCGGCGCCGCGACGACGCCGCATTCGTGCACCGCCGGATGGTCGAGCAGCACGCTCTCGACTTCCGGTCCCGAGATGTTGTAGCCGGACGAGACAATCATGTCGTCGGTACGCGCCTGGTACCAGAAGTAGCCGTCCTCGTCCTCGATGTAGGCGTCGCCGGTCAGATTCCAGCCATCCTGGACGTAAGCGCGCTGGCGATCGGAGTCGTCGAGATAGCGGCACCCCGTCGGACCGCGTACCGCCAGCCGCCCGAGGGTACCGCGGGGCACCTCCTCGGCGTTCGCGTCGATCACCCGGGCGCGATAACCCGGCACCACCTTGCCGGTCGCACCGGGCCGGATGTCATCGCCGGACGAGCTGATGAAGATGTGGAGCATCTCGGTCGAGCCCAGGCCATCGATAATGCTAAGACCGGTCGCCGCCCGCCAGGCCTCGAAGGTCGGCAACGGCAGAGTCTCCCCCGCCGAGACGCAGCGGCGCAGGCACGAGACGTCGAGCGTAGGATCCTCGGCGATCAGCGGCAGCATGGCGCGATAGGCGGTGGGCGCGGTGAAGCACACCGTGGCGCGGAACTCGTGGATACCCTTCAGAAGCAGCAGCGGCGACGCCTGCTCGAGGAGAACCGTCGAGGCGCCGATGCGGAGCGGAAAGAGCAGGATTCCACCCAAGCCATAGGTGAACGCGAGCGGCGGCGAGCCGATGAAACGATCGTCGGCGGTCGCCTTCAATACCTGCGGTGGGAAGCAGTCGCAGCACGCCAGGAGATCGCGATGGGTGTGCATCGTGCCCTTGGCCTCGCCGGTGGTGCCGGAAGTGAACGCGATCAGCGCCACATCCTCGGCGGCCGTGTCGCAGGCCGCGTAGCCACTCGGCTTGCCGCGCAACAGGTCCTCGAGCGATCCCGCCTCGCCGGTCGTCCCGAAACGCACGACACGCTTGCCGGAGCTCTCTGGCATCGCCAGTTCGCAGTCGGCGGCAAAGCGGGCGTCGGTAAGGGCGAGGCGTATCTGAGCCTTCTCGGCGATGTATTGCAGCTCGCGCGCCCGCAGGAGGGGCATCGTGCAGACCACCACACCGCCGGCCTTGAGGACCGCGAACCAGCAGGCGGCGAGCCACGGGCTGTTGGGGCCGCGCAGCAGCACCCGGTTGCCGGGTATCAGACTCAGGTCCTCGACCAGGACCCGTGCGATGCGATCGACCGTCTCCGCGAGCTCGGCGTAGGTCCAGGAACCGCCGGGAAAATAAAACGCGACGCGGTCCGCCGCAGCCGGCAGGTGGGTATCGATGAGCTCGACGGCACAGTTCAATCGCTCCGGGTAGGCCAGTTCCGGCAGCCCTGAGAACTCCAGTACCGGGAGCAGCGGTTCGGGCGGTAAGCGATCCCGGCAGAACGAGTCCCGATGGGCGCTCACGACGCTCGTCGCCGGCGATTCGCGGCGCGTCACGAGCGCCCTTCCGCCTCGGCCAGCAACTGCCCGGCGATGACCAAACGCTGAATTTCGCTGGTGCCCTCGTAGATGCGCAAGGCTCGCACCTCGCGATACAGGCGCTCGACCGGCGCTCCCGCGACCACCCCCCGCCCGCCCCACAACTGAACTGCATCATCAATAACCCGCTGGGCGGCTTCGGTGGCAAAGAGCTTGGCCGTAGCCGCCTCGCGGGTCGTCCGCCCCGTGCTGGTGTCACGCGCCCAGGCTGCGCGATACACGAGCAGCGCGGCCGCGTCGACCGCAACTGCCATATCCGCGAGCCGTCCCTGAGTCATTTGGAATTCCGCGAGAGCTTTTCCGAAGGCTCGTCGCGATCGCGTATGGGCGACCGCCTCGGCGAGCGCCCGGCGGGCAAAACCGAGCGCCGCCGCGCCGACCGTCGACCGAAAGACGTCGAGCGTGCCGAGCGCCACGCGCATTCCTCGACCGGCCTCTCCGACCAGCGCCGAGGATGGAACACGACAGGCTGCGAACTGGATCGTACCCAGCGGGTGCGGCGCCAGCAGCGGAATGCGCTCGGTCACACGCAAGCCTGGATTGCCGGCTTCGACAAGCAAAGCAGCGAAGCTCTTCTCGCCGTCCTCGGGCAAGCGGCAGAACACGACGTAGAAATCGGCCAGGCCGGCGTTCGAGATCCAGGTCTTCTCGCCGTCGATCACGTACTCGCCGCCGTCCCGGCGTGCGGTCGTGCGCATCGCCGCCACGTCCGAGCCGGCTTCCGACTCGGAAAGCGCGAAGGCCGGTATCGCCGCTCCGGTCGCGATCTTCGGCAGCCACGCGGACTTCAGCGCGTCCGAGCCGAAGAGCGAGATCGGTCCGCTCCCGAGACCCTGCAGCGCAAAGACGAAGTCGGCCAGACCCGAGGCCTGACCGAGAGCCTCTCGCACCAGACAAAGCGATCGCGAATCGAGGCGCTCGTGAACGCCCCCGTACGCCGCGGGCACGGCATAGCGCAACCAGCCGCCTTCGGCGAGCTGGCCGAGCAGACCGCGGCAAGTCGAGTCCAGATCGGCGCCTTCCGACTCGAGGAGCGGTCCGCGGTCGGCCACCCAGATCCGCAGGGCGGCATCCAAGGCGCGGTGCCCGTCGTCGAAGAAGGGCCAGGCCATGCTGGCGATGTCCGGCATGCCCCCTATCCTATCGACCTATCGACCTATCGACCTATCGAGTCGAACGGTTCGGCGGCTCATCGAAGTAGTCTGCGCTCGACTGTCGATCTTGACCGGTCGCGTTCGTCTACTGAGCGCAGCCGAACGGACCGACCTGTTCGAGCGCACCAAAAAGGGAGCCTTTCATGCAATACGTCCTGTTGATCTACGAGAACGAGAAGAGCTGGGTTGGGGTATCGGAGGCCGATCAAAAGGCCATGTTCGGCGAGTACCACGCGTTCACCGAGAGCATCGCCAAGAGCGGCCACTACAAGGGCGGCGAGGCCCTGCAGCCGGTCAGCACCGCGACCAGCGTGCGGGTGCGCAACGGCAAGACGCTCAGCACCGACGGTCCGTTCGCCGAGACCAAGGAGCAGTTGGGCGGCTTCTATCTCGTCGAAGCCGCCAACCTCGACGAGGCCACGGCGATGGCTGCCCGGATTCCGGGCGCCCGCACCGGCACCATCGAGGTGCGGCCCATCCTCCCCACCAAATGAAGTCGGCCCGGTGAGCCCGGACGATCTCGCCGGCTTGTTCGAATCCGGCGGCGGAGAAATCCGCCGCCGGGCCCTGGCCACGTTGATCCGTCTGCTCGGGGACTTCGATCTCGCCGAGGAGACTCTCCAGGATGCACTGACCGTGGCACTGGCACAATGGCCGCGCTCGGGCGCGCCGGCGAACCCCTCGGCGTGGCTGGTCGCCGTAGCCCGCCGGCGCGCCATCGACCGGCTCCGGCGAGCTCGGCGCTTCACCGAGATCGAAGCGGAGGGACATCTCTCGGTTCCCGCTTTGGGCCCCACGGACACCGACGAGCAAGACGCCGAGTGGCCGGACGATCGCCTGCGACTGATCTTCACCTGCTGCCATCCGGCGCTGGCGCTCGAGGCGCAGGTCGCGCTCACCCTGCGCACTGTCTGCGGTTTGAGCAGCGAGGAGGTGGCTCGCGCCTTCATGATGCCGATCGCGACGCTGCAACAGCGCCTGGTGCGCGCCAAGGCCAAGATCCGCGCCGCCGGTATCCCGTATCGGATTCCCGGTTCAAGCGACTTGCCTGAGCGGCTGGACGGCGTACTGGCTGTCGCCTACCTGATTTTCAACGAGGGCTATGCGCCGACCTCGGGAGACGAGCTGATTCGGCCGGCGCTCTGCGAGGAGGCGATCCGGCTGGTTCGCCTCCTCTGCGAGCTCGCCGGAGCGAGCCCGGACTATCGCGAAGCCCGGGCCCTGCTCGCCCTGCTTCTACTCCAGGACAGCCGCCGGGAGGCCCGGCTCTCCGCGGCCGGCGAGGTGTTGTTGCTCGACGAGCAGGACCGCCGTCTCTGGAGCTCGGCGCGTATCGAGGAAGGCCTGGGGCTGGTAGAAACGGCGCTTCGTGAGGGACCTGCCGGGGCTTATGCCATTCAGGCCGCGATCGCCGCGCTGCATGGGCGCGCCCACGCTCCGCAGGACACCGATTGGCGGCAGATCGCGGCGCTATACACGCTGCTCGCGCATCGAGCGCCTTCGCCGGTCGTCGAGCTCAATCGCGCCGTGGCCATCGCGATGGCGGGAGATCTGGACCGCGGATTGCTCCTGCTGGAGGCGCTGCGCGCCAGTGGAGTTTTGGCGGGCTATCACCTGCTCGAGTCGGCGCGAGCCGATCTTTTGCGGCGGCAAGGACGAATCAGCGAAGCGGCCGAGGCCTACCGCGCGGCGCGCGCGCTCGCACGGCTCGCGCCGGAGCAGCGGTTCCTGGAGCGCAGATTGCGCGAGCTCGAAGGGCCCGGCGCGCTGGACGGGACTCACTGACCGGGCGCGGAGCGCCGAATCAATCGCCGTCGAAGACCGGCTTCTGCTTCATCGCGAACGCCCGGTAGGCGCGCGCGAAGTCCTCGCTCTGCATGCAGATCGCCTGCGCCTCGGCCTCGGCCTCGATCGCCTCGTCAACGCCCATCGCCCATTCCTGATGGAGCGCCCGCTTGGTGATCCCATGAGCGAATGTCGGACCGGCGGCGAGCTCGCAGGCGAGTTGCCGTGCCGCGCCGAGCAGATCCTCGGGTTCGACTAGGCGATTCAAGAAGCCCCAACGCTCCGCTTCGTCGGCTTCGAGAAACCGCCCGGTGTAGAGCAACTCGCTCGCCCTGCCCTGTCCGATGATGCGCGGCAGGATGGCGCAAGCGCCCATATCGGCTCCCGACAAGCCGACCTTGGTGAACAAAAAAGCCACCCGCGCTCGCGCCGTGCCCAGGCGCATGTCCGAGGCCATCGCGAGAATCGCCCCGGCGCCGACGCACATGCCGTCGATCGCCGCCACGATCGGCTGCGGGCAGGCGCGCATGGTGCGCACGAGCTCGCCGGTGAGGCGGGTGAAGGCGAGGATTTGATCCATCCGGCGCGCCTCGCGCATGGCGACCAACGGGCCGATGATCTCGTGCACGTCTCCACCCGAACAGAAGTTGCCGCCCGCTCCAGTGAGCACCACGACTTTGATCTCTTCGACTCGGCGCAGTGCAGTGAACGTATCGGAGAGCTCGCGGTAGGACTCGAAGGTGAGCGGGTTCTTGCGCTCCGGCCGATCGAGGGTGATGGTCGCGACCTTGCCCTCGACGCTCCACTTGAAGTGCCGCGGCTGGATGCTGCTCAGGGGAATGCGCTCGTTGGTCTGGCTCAATCGACTTCTCCTCTCACGACAGCTCTCCGCCGCCGACCACGAGCGCCTGGCCGGTAACTCCCGAAGCGCCCGGCGAGCACAACCACGCGACCAAGCTCGACACCTCGGAGGGTTGAATGAGCGTGCCACGTGGAATCACTCGCGTCACCATGGCGGTAGCGTCCGCGCGCGATTTTCCGGTCCCGGTCATCACCGCTGCAACGGCGCTCTCGGCCATGGCGGTGTCGGTGTAGGCCGGGCACACCGCGTTGACGGTAATCCCGAGCTTCGCAGTCTCCAAAGCCAACGCCCGGGTAAGGCCGATCAGGCCGTGCTTCGATGCGCAGTAGGCCCCGAGCCGGGCGTAGCCGCGCAGACCCGCGGTCGAGGCGACGTTCACGATGCGCCCCGATCGCGCCTCGAGCATCGCCGGCAGCACCTGCTGCGCACAGAGGAAGGCGCCGGTCAGATTCACCGCCAGCATACGGTCCCACACCTCGCGCGCCGTCTGCTGCAGCGGCGCCCCCTGCGCTTGACCCGCGTTGTTGATCAGAACGTGGGGGCTGCCGAAATGCTCGCGCGCTGCAGCAAACGCGGCCTGCACCGATGTCTCGTCGGCTACATCGCAGACCAGCGCCTGGACGCGGGCTCCACAGCGCTCCGTGACGGCGGCGGCATGCGCTTGGAGCGCCGCAAGATCGCGACCGAGCAGCGTGAGATCGGCGCCCGCTCGTCCCAGATCCTCGGCGATGGCCGCCCCGATGCCCCTCCCGCCACCGGTAACGACGACGTGCTTGCCCGAGAGGAATCGCGCTCTGGCCGAGCGCGACTCGGTTAGCGCCTGGGTGTCGATCGTCATAGGACGTTGACTCCCGCCCGCGCTTCGGCCCGTTGGGTCTCCTTGGCGCGCTCGAGCGTCCGCTCGAGCTGCTGCCGGCCAGACAGATACTGCACCGGCCACTCCATGCCCTTGTACCCAAGCTCGGCCGCGGCGCGCAGCGTCCACTGAGGATCGGCCAAATGAGGCCGCGCCAGCGCACAGAGGTCGGCGCGGCCCGCGGCGATGATCGAGTTCACCTGATCGGCTTCGGTGATGTTGCCGACCGCGATCGTCGCAATACCCGCTTCGTTGCGAATGCGATCCGAGAAGGGGGTTTGGAACATCCGACCGTAAACCGGCCGCGCGACGCGCGAGGTCTGCCCCGCCGAGACGTGCACGAGGTCGGCGCCGGCCGCGGCGAACGCACGCGCGATCTCGACCGCATCCCCTGGTTCGACCCCACCCGCCACCCAGTCGCTGGCCGAGATGCGCACTGACATCGGCCGCTCGGCGGGCCAGGCGGCGCGCATCGCGGCGAAGACTTCGAGCGGAAACCGCAGCCGATTGGCGAACGTGGCGCCGTATTGGTCCTGCCGTTGGTTGGTCAGCGGCGTCAAGAACGACGACAGCAGGTAGCCATGCGCGGCGTGGAGCTCGACCATGTCGAAGCCACACTCGACCGCGCGCTCGGTCGCCGCCACAAACTGGTCGCGCACACGCTCCATGTCCGCACGAGTCATTTCTCGGGGCACCTGATTCTGCGGGCTCCAGGCAATCGGCGAAGGACCGACGAGCTCCCAGTTCCCCGCGAGCAACGGTTCGTCCATGCCCTCCCACATCCGCCGCGCGGATCCTTTGCTGCCCGCGTGCCCGAGCTGGAGCGCGATCTTCGCCGGACTCGACGAGTGCACGAACTCGACGACCCGCCGCCACGCGGTCACGTGCTCTTCACAGTACAGACCGGTGCAGCCGAGCGAGATCCTCGCCTCAGGCGCGACGCAGGTCATTTCGGTGATCAAGAGGCCGGCGCCGCCGAGCGCCCGGGCGCCGAGGTGCACGAGATGAAAATCGTTGGGCGTGCCGTCGATGGCGCTATACATGTCCATCGGCGCGACCACCACGCGATTGCGCAGCATCATGCCGCGCAACGTAAATGGAGTGAACATGGGCGGCACGGGATCGGATCCGGCGGCGCCTGAGGCGCGGCTCGCGAACCAGCGTTCGACGTCAGCGAGATAGGCACCGTCGCGCAGGCGCAGGTTCTCGTGGCTCACCCGCTGGCTCCGCGTCAGCAGGCTGTAGGCGAACTGCGGCGGCGCGAGGCCGATGTAGCGGCGCACGTTCTCGAACCACTCCATCGAGTTCCGTGCCGCGTTCTGCAGGCGCAGGGCGTCGGTCATGCGCTCTTCCTGGTACTCGGTGAGCGCCTGCTCGAGCTCTGGCGTGGCATCCAGATGACGGGCCAGTGCGATCGCGTCTTCCATCGCCAGCTTCGTTCCCGAGCCGATCGAGAAGTGCGCCGTGTGGGCGGCGTCGCCGAGCAGCACCACCTTGCCGTCAAACCATCGCTGGCAGCGCACGCGGGTGAACGACATCCAAGGTTGGGCGCGCTGCTGCGGCGGCAGGTTGGCGATCAACGGACAGCCGCCGAGCCAGGGCGCGAACAAATGCTCACAGGCCGCCATCGTGGCGTCGATGTCCATGCGGTCGAAGCCCGCGTTGCTCCACGACAAGGCGTCGCACTCGACGATGAAGGCCGACATCTCGTCGTTGAACTGGTACGCGTGGGCCTGGAACACGCCGTGCTCGTTCTCGACGATGGCGAACGTAAAGGCGGGAAACTTCTGCCGCGTCCCCAGCCAGATGAACTTCGCCGGCCGGGTGTCGAGATCGGGCTCGAACCACTCGGCGTGGCGCGTTCGCACGGCACTCTTCACTCCATCGGCGGCGACCACGAGGTCGGCATCGCCCAGCCCGAAGGCCGCGAGGTCCGCATCGTCCGTGAATTCGGTCTGGAAGCGGAGGTCGGCGCCGAGGTCCGCCGCACGCCGCCGTAGCACCTGCAAGAGAGTCCGCCGGGCGATGCCGACGAAGCCGTGCCCGCCGGAAGTGATGGTCTCGCCCTTGACGTGCACGTCGATATCGTCCCAACGGGCGAAGTTGCGCGAGATCTCGGCGAAGCTCTCCGGGTCCGCGGCCTGCAGGTTCCCCAGCGTCTGGTCCGAAAAAACCACGCCCCAGCCGAAGGTGTCGTCAGGGCGGTTCCGCTCGAGCACCGTCACTTGGTGCTCGGGGTGCGATTTTTTCAGCAGCAGGGAGAGGTAGAGCCCCGCCGGACCGCCGCCGAGGATGGCAATCTTCACCTCCACCGCCCTCGCAACCGGCCGATTTTCACGTCGAGAAATCTAGCACGCGGCCGTTCGCCCGACCGACCCGAGGGCGGGCTGCGATAGGGTCTCCCCATGGCCTTCCGCTCGTCCGTGACCGTGCGCTTCGCCGACATCGATCCCGCTGGGGTGGTGTATTACCCATGCTTCCTGCACTACTGCCACACCGCGATGGAGGATTTCTTTTCCGGCCCGGTGGGCTTCCCCTATCCGCGGCTAATCGCGGAACACCGCATCGGATTCCCGGCGGTGCATCTCGAAGTCGATTTCAGGAAGCCCCTGCGCTACGGCGACGAAGTCTCGATCGGCGTCGCGATCGAGCGCGTCGGCAATACCTCAGTGACCTGGCGCTACGACTTACAAGCCGTCGGTCACCCGGGCACCGTGGCCGAGGTGAAGGTGGTGACGGCGTGCCTGGATTTCGACCAGTTCCACGCCTGCGCCGTACCGACCTGGCTACGCGACAGCCTGGCGCGCTTCAGCCGCGAAAACGCGCAAGAGTCCTCACAAAGCCACTGAGCGCGGCGGCTCCCGAGCTCGCCCCCATCGCCAGGACTCCCTGCCAGGCAGCGTCAAGACCGGCAGAGCGCTCGCCGAAGGAAGCGGCCAACTCTCGGATCAGAACGTGCCACGGCATGGCTGCGTCCCCCACCGCCGCGGCCCGGAGCCAGGCGGCCGAGAGCAGAGTCGTCCGCGGCGCTGCCGTGGTCGCGATCAGGGCACACAGACGGCGGGCCGTCGGTTCGTCACGCGTCGCCCAGGTGGCGTGCATCGCGCCCACCAGTGCGTCATCGCCTTCCGGCGTGAGGCCGCCGCCGACGCCCGCCAACCGAACGCTTACTTTCTCCAGGCGGCTGGCGTCCTCAGCGCTGCCGAGAGCGTTGGCCAGCTCAGCCACCGCCCTCATCGCAGCGGTGCTCGGCGGCTCAGGCATCGCCAACGCAGCGGGCACCCACTGAGGGCTCGCGAGCGCCCGCCAGTCCGGGCGCGGATTCCACTCGATGAGCGAGGGTTCCAGCGGCGGCAGCGAAAAGCGGCTCGAGATCCGGCGCTCTTCCGGCGGCCAGTTGAGCCCGGGGACGACCGCCGCAAAGGGACCCAGCATCGACTCGCTACGGACGAGGGCGAGGACAGCGCCGTCGCCATCGGCCAGATTCAGCGCGCCGTCGAAAATATTGAGCACCCGAATGGGACCTTCGCCGCGAAACCAGCGCAACGCAGCAGGCGCGGCAATCGTTACCCCCTGCGAACGCTCCGTACTCGACGGCGAGCGACCGCTCACGCCTCGGCGAACGGGTCCTTGACCCGGAGGCCAGGGAATCGACGAAAGTCCGCGTCGCGCGTGTAGAGCGTGCGAACCCCGTGGTGCAGAAGAAGTGCCGCGACATGCGCATCCGGCACCGCATTGCCACGGGTCACAAACGCGCTCGCGCTCTGCAGATAGCTCGTCCAGAAACCATCACTTTCTCCGAGGGCTCGTACGTGAGGCAGCGACAGCAGCTCGCTTACGTTGCCCTGAGCCTCGGCAGGCGCAAGCGGGAGCGCGAACACTCGCGCGTGGGTCGAGATTCGCAGATACGCCATCAAGACGGGCCAAGGCAGGTACATAAGCTCCGGGCCGGCGCACGCCTCATCGAGGAAGCGCCTCGCCGGGGCGTGCCACGGACTCCCCTGGTCGGAGGCGTAGAGCAGAACATTGGCGTCGAGCGCGAAGCTCAAACGGCGGGTCCTTCGTGCACGGAGTCATCGCTCTCGAGTGCTTCGTAGAGGCGCTCCTTGTCCTCGATGTCGAAGACCGCACCCATCGCCTTCGTCGTCCAGCGGAAGGTCGGCCCGGATGGGGGACGGGCGGCTCGCCTTGCCAGCGCTTCCGCCAGGAGCTCCGAGGCGAGCTGGCCCAGCGACTTGCCGGTTTCCTCCTGAAGGCTCTTGAGATGTTTCAGGACGGGAGCATCGAGATCCAGGGTTGTCCTCATGTATCTGATGCTCGTACGATCGGCATCAGATGTCAAGTCGATCTAAATCATGCTGCCGCAGCAGTTCCCACAGCCGCCCAGGATCGAGCGGTATCTCCAGAATCTCGAACCCCGGCACATTCAGCGCATCTTCGAGCGCCTGCGCGAACAACGCTCCGACCGGGATCGCGCCCGCTTCGCCGGCGCCCTTGGTGCCGAGCTCATTCTGCGTCGCGACGGTCTCTTCGTGGCCCACTTCGACACGGGGCACATCGAGCGCCGTCGGCAGCAGGAAGTCCATGAACGAAGCGGTCATCAGCTGGCCGTTGTCGTCGAACACCAGCCGCTCGAAATAGCAGTTGCCGAGACCCTGCGCCACACCACCATGCACTTGTCCTTCGACAAGCATCGGGTTGAGCACCCGGCCGCAGTCGTGGACGACGACGTACTTGTGAACCTTCACCTGCAAGGTCTCGCGATCGACTTCCAGGATCATGGCGTGCGAGCCGCTCGCGGTGGCACCGCGCTGGGGGCCGAAGTAGCTCGTCGCTTCGAGGCCGGGCTCGGCGCCCGGCTTAACCGCGCCACGCATCGGGTTGGCCAGGCCCGCGAGCTTGCCGAGCGCCACTTGGCGATCGGTGTCGCGCACGCGGGCGACGCCATCCGCCAATTCGATGGCCTCGGGAGCGACTTCGAAATGCTCCGCGGCGAAACGGATGGCCTTGGCCCGCACCAGTTTCGCGGCCTCGTGAACCGCATTCCCCGCCACCACGGCGCCGCGGCTCGCGAAGGTACCGGTGCCCCAGTGGAATTGATCGGTATCGCCGGTGACCACGTCGACGTCGGAAACCTGCACACCGAGCTGCGCCGCAGCAATCTGCGCCAGCACGGTGAAGTGCCCCTGGCCCTGGGTGCCGACGCCGGTCGCCACCGTCACCGTACCCGAGGTCTGCACCTGGACTCGCGCGCCTTCGAACGGGCCGATGCCAGTGCCTTCGACGTAGGACACCACGCCGATTCCCAGACTTCGGCCAGCGGCGCGGGCCTTCGGTTGCTCCTCGCGCAGGAACTCGTCGTAGCCGATGCGCTCGAGAGCCTGTCGCAGTACGGGCTCGTAGTTGCCGCTGTCGTAGGTGAGCGGAGTGAAGTCCTGGTAGGTGATCGCGTGCACATGCGGGAACTCGTCCGGACGCAGGTAGTTCCGGCGCCGGATCTCGGTGCGATCGAGGCCCAGCTGCCGCGCCGCGATATCGAGCAGGCGCTCGATGACGAATACGCCGTGCTGCCGGCCGGCGCCGCGATACGGCGTCACGATCGGCTTGTTGGTGAACACCGCTTGGAATTCGCTGTCGTAAGCCGGCACCCGGTACGGGCCGAGCAGGGTGCACTGACTGTTGAGCGGCACGGTCAGTCCGTACGGATCATAGGCACCGGTGTCGTGCAGGAAACGGTCCCAGATGCCGAGAATCTGCCCGTCCTTGGAGAGCGCCAGCTCCGCATCGTGGATCTGCAGACGCTCCTGCGTGGTCGACACGAAGTCCTCGGAGCGATCGCTCATCCACTTCACCGGCCGGTCGAGCCGAATCGCGAGCCAAGGCACGAGGACTTCCTCGGGATAGAACATCATGATCTTCGGACCGAAGCCGCCGCCGACGAACGGCGCGACGACGCGGACCTGATGTTCGGAGAGCCCGAGCATTCCGGCGAGGCCATTGCGGATCGGAATCGGCGCTTGTGTCGTGTCCCAGATGCTCAGACGCTGAGCCCGCGGATCCCACTGCGCCACGACGCCGCGATTCTCGATCGCAGCGGCGGCTCCGCGATCGTAGGAGAAGCGCCGCTTGACCACCAGATCGGCCTCGGCACGAGCCGCGGCATAGTCGCCCTTGCTTTGGTGCACGCGCGCGGCAAGGTTCGAGCCCACATCGTCGTGGACCAACGCCGGCGGCGCGAGCATCGCCTGCTCGAGATCGACCACTGCTGGGAGTGACTCGTAGTCGACCAAGATCCGCTCGACCGCGTCCTCCGCCAGATAGCGGCTCTCCGCCACCACCAGAGCGATGGGCTCGCCGACGTGCCGGACCTTCCCGCGCGCGAGCGGCACCTGCGTGCGCTCGTTGAACACCATCCCAGGAACGGGCGGCGGCGGCACCAGCAGCGGGCCATGCTGCCAGTACGCGCCCAAGTCATCGGCCGTGATCACCGCGACCACGCCCTCCATCTCGAGCGCCGGACGGACGTCGATCGCACCCAGCTTGGCGTGCGCGTGCGGGCTGCGCAGGAACGCGACATGCAACATGCCGGCGATTTGCACGTCGTCGATGAACAACGCCTGCCCGGTGAGCAGACGTGGATCCTCGTTGCGCTTGGTGCGCTGACCGAGCACGCTTCCGGTCGCCGGGCTCGCCATCCGCCTACTTCTCCTCCACGAACGCCACGATGCGCGCGAACGCCGCCTCGCCGCCCTTGAAGCGGAATGGGAAGCACCCCAACCACACCCGCTGATCGAGCACCTCGTCGATCTGCCCGCCGACATTCTCGGCATGGAACACTCCGCGTGGGAAGAGCTTCACGTGCATGCACTGGTAGTCGGCGGGCCACGGAAACGCCTGGTCCATGGTCATGCCGATCGCCTTCTCGACCTCCGGCACGAGATCAGGGCGCGCCTTGCGCACGTTGGTGTTGAAGGGATGGTCGGCGGCGATGCAGTCCACACCCAGCCAGCGGATGCCGCGATCGAGGATCCACTCGCAGAAGCGCGCCTGCGGTCCCGGGTGCTTGAGGAACATGCGCGGCAGGTCGGGTTCATGCGCGGTCGCCTCGACCACGCCGCGCACCGTGCACGCCTTCTCCTTGTACCAATCCTCGTTGTAGAAGCGGTGATAGCCGGTGTGGATGATCAGGATGTCGCCGCGCTCGATCTTGATCCCGGTCTTCTTCTCCCAGGCCTCGAAGTGCTCGGGGCCGTAGATCTGGTAGTCGCCGATCCCCATGGCCGCGAGATCAACGATGCAGGCAGGGCCAACCAGCGTCTGGATCGGAATGCCGGCGATGTCCGGACCCGGATCGTAGAAGTGGATCGGAGAATCGAGATGAGTCGCGATGTGGTTGGTAGTCGAGATGAATTGCGCGTTGACGCCCTCGAAGGCCAGGCGCTTCACCCACTTCACCGTCGGGCCCTCGTAGAAGGCGAACGCCGGCGAGTCCATGCTGAAGTTCTGCGACAGGTCGAGGACCCGTACTTTGCTCATGTCATAAGGGACGTACATCGTTCTCTCCTCCTTCAAGCCTAGTAGCCATATTTCTCGGCGTAAGCGAGCAGCGCGTCTTCGAACACTTTGAGCGGCGGCCGCACCAGCCCCGCACCGATTTGGCCGACGCCGGCCTGGCGGTGCGCGATACCGGTGTTGACTCGGGGCGAGACGCCGAGCTCCACCACTCGGCGCAAGTCGATTCCCACCGGTGTGCCGCGAAAACCCAGGGCCGGAATGGTGAAGTGCGGATGCTCTCCGGCGGTGATCTCGTACATCTCGAGGGTGGCGCGCGTCGCGTCCTCTGGGGCTCCGCCGATGAAGCTGACGATCGCCGGCGCCGCCGCCATCGCGAAGGCGCCGATGCCCACGGTCTCGGTGATCGTGCTGTCGCCGATGTCCGGGTTCGCGTCGGCCGGCCCGAAGCCTGGGAAGTAGAGACCGTCGGGGACCGACGACGGGGCCGTGAACCAGCGGTCGCCGAGCCCGCTCACTCGGATTCCGAACTCGGTCCCGTTGCGCGCCATGGTCGACACGATCGTCGAGCCCTCGACGCCATGCGCCGCGTCGGCCATCAGCTTGCACGCCGCCATGATCGGATTCAGAACCGAAAGCGCATTGCCGCCCAGGAACTCCAGCACCTCCGCCTTCGGTTTCAGATGGCCACTGGCGCTGAGAAGATGGGGAGCCAGAGTCTTCAGGAAGAGCAGCGATCCAGCCTTGTTGCGATTGTGCCCTTCGTCGCCCATCTGCAGGGCCTCGGCGATGAGTGCACGGATGTCGAGTGCGCCGCCCTCCCGAATCGCTTCCGCCAGGAGCGGCGCCATGGTGCCGTTCATCCAGCGCAAGCGGTCGAGCACCTCGGCGCTGAAGGCTCCGTAGCGCAGGACCTTGCCGTAACCCTCGTTAAGGGTCGAGAACGCGCGCTTGCCCGAAGCCGAGTCCTCGACGACGTACACCGACATCGAAGCGGACACGACGCCGGCCATCGGACCCACGGTCGCGTGGTGATGGCAGGGCTCGAAGGCGATGTCACCGCGCTCGGCCATGGTCGCGGCCGCGGCTTCGTCGCTCGCCCAACCTTCGAACAATGCGGCACCGAGGATCGCGCCCCGCAAAGGCCCGGTCATTTGCGCCCAGGCGATCGGCGGTCCCGCGTGGAGCAGCCGACGGTCGCGAAGGGCGGGAATGAGGTCCGCCGCTTTCTCCACGCCCATCAGCATCGGGCGCGTGGCGGTCATGCGGTCGACGGCCGTGCGGTTCGCGGCGTCGATGTCGATGCGTTCGCTCATCGGCGTGGGGCTCCCATCTTGGCGAGGATTTCGGTCAACCGACGATTGCCGCCGGCCGGCGGCTTCCAATCCATTTGTAACGTGGCCGCACCCTGAGCCACCAGGCTGTCGTGGAAGGACTCGAGGCCGACGTTGATGACCGCGACCGGCGGGCGCAAGGCCTCGATCGGCACTGGCCGGCCCGACCTTTCCCCGGTGGGTACCGCGAGCACGGCGGTCACGCGCTCGATGGCCTCGCCGACGCTTCGCACCACGGTCGCTCCCGACCCTCCCAGCTCCGCAACCTGCCGGGCGAGGTCTTGGGGATCGCCTTCGGTGCCGATCACGATGACCACCACTTCCAGCGCTCTGCCTTGCGACGCGGCGAGGGCCTTGCCCGCTGCGATCTCCGGCGCGAGCTCGCTTGCCGGATCGGCATGCGCGCCGTCACCGAGGACGACATCCAGCAGTACTACGCCGACCGAGGACTCGGTAGCCGCGGCGCGAATCCGTTCGCGAAGCAACGTCAGGTCGATCATCGGGTGCGGCCGTCCGACGGTGAACTCGTCATCGCCGAGATCAAGCAGGCGATGACCGTTCTGGCTGGTATCGCGATAGCTCGCATCGTGACCGACGTTCGACGCGATCGTCCGCAGAAAAACGCGCAGGCCCAGCAAGGCCTCGGCAGCGAGCGTGCCACCGGAAAAGAGCCCGCGAAGGAGCGCACCCGGGGACGACTTCGCGAAGCTCGCGCCGGCGGGTTCCGTCTGTTCCGCGAGACCAGCCGCGATCTCGGCCGCCTCCGCGAGTGAGGTTGCGAAGTGCAACGTTCCCACCCGACGCTCCGGTCGTGGCTGGCCGAGGAAGTGAACGACCACGGGCTTCCCCGTCCGTCTGGCGGCAGCGAGGACGCGAGTGGCGATCCCGGGCGCCGGCGGCTTGGACACCAAGACGATGACTCTCGTCTCCTCGTCGCGGCTCAGCAGGTCTAGCGCGGCGAGCGCGGTAAGACCGCCGATCTCCTGGTGCAAGTCGCGGCCGCCGGTGCCGAGCGCGTGCGAGAGACCTCCGCCGAGCTCGTGGATGCGGCTGGCGATTGCCTGCAGGCCGGTTCCCGACGCGCCGATCAGTCCAATGCCGCCACGCCGCACGCGATTGGCGAAGCCGAATCCGACACCTGAGAGGATCGCGGTGCCGCAGTCAGGCCCCATCATCAGAAGGCCACGCTCGCCCGCCAGCTGCTTGAGCTCGAGCTCCTCGGTAAGAGTCACGTTGTCGCTGTAGAGGAACACGTTCTTGCCTTCGTCGAGTGCTTGGCGGGCAAGCGCCGCGGCATGCTCTCCGGGGACCGAAATCATCACCCACCGCGCGTCGGGCAGCTCGCCAATCGCGGTCGTGAGCGCATGCGGCCGGTAGGACTCCGCGGAAGCAGTGCGCCTTGCGCGCAGCAACTCGTCCAACTGGCTCAGCGCATACTCTGCGGCCGCGGCGCTCGCGGCGCGAATCACGATCAGCAAATCGTCGGCGCGCGAATTCGCCAGGTCCTCCGGTAGCAGCGAACCCGCGGCGAGGATCTCTCGGTTCGCAGGCGTCGCCATGACGACGCCGGCATCCAGAACATCAGGGAGCGCGGCCAGGGATCGCTGCACTCGCATGAGTACTACCGAGTCGTAGTAGACACCGGGGCGGATGACGCTGCGGAGCACGGGCGAAAGGCTCAAGTAGGGCAGCCCTTCTGGAGCGTCCGTTCGATCGCTTCAGCCCAAGCGAAGAGCGGCGCGTCGTCGCCGAAGCGGGCGGCGAGCTGCAGGCCGATGGGCAGCCCGGACTGGCCAAGGCCCGCGGGAATTCCCAGCGTGGGAAGGCCGGCTTGCGTCCACGGGAGGTTCATCACCGGATCGCCGGTGCTCGCGAGACCGAGCGGGGCCACTCCACGCGCGGACGGCGAGATCCACGCCTGACAGCCCGCGCCGTCGAGCAGGGCGGCGAGCTCGCGCCGGAGCGCGCTGCGGCCTCCGAGGTCGATCTCGAGCTGCTCCGTGGGGATCTTTTGACCGCGCTCGATCAGCTCGATGGTCTGCGGTGCGTAGAGATCGCGAAACTCCGCGAACCAGTTGGCGTGCACCGCTGCGGTCTCGGCCGCGACGATCCGGCGATGCCGCGCCTCGATTTCGTCGAAATCGAGCATCGCCGGCAGGTCGGCGATTTCGTATCCGCGGGAGCGAAGCCGCTCGCAGGCGCCTTCGAAGTGCTTTCGGCCATCGGCGTCCGCCCGATCGAGATAGGGCCCGATCGGGATCGCCAGCCGCGGCCGCGTGCCCTCGGGTGAGCCCGGTGAGGACGGCGCGGCCTCCAGGAGCTCGGCGGCCACCAGCCTTGCACCCGCAACCTCAGCCGCGAACCACCCGACGTGGTCGAGGCCCGGCGCCAAGGGAATGATTCCGTCGGTCGGCACACGCCCGAAGCTCGGCTTGCATCCGACCACACCGCAGAACGAAGCGGGCCGGGTCACCGAGCCGATAGTCTGCGTGCCTAGCGCTACATCACAGAGCCCGGCGCCGACCGCTGCCGCCGAGCCGCTGCTCGATCCACCCGGCGTGCGTGCGGAGTCACGAGGGTTCCGCGTCGGGCCGGGAGCGAAATAGGCGAATTCAGTCGACACTGTCTTGCCAAGCACCAGCGCGCCGGCGCGGCGCAGGCGCGTGACCGACGACGCTTCCGGCCCGGCGAAGGTCGACGGCGGCAGGCGGCTACCCGCCCTGGTCTCGAAACCGTCCACCCGGAATACATCCTTCACTCCGAGCAGCGCGCCAAAGAGAGCCGGGCGCGAGGCCGGGGCGGGATGCTTGGCGAGCAGGGCCTCCGCTTCGCGATGCAGGCGCTCGAATCGATTCGGCTCCGGCATGAGGGACAGCACACGGGCCTCGCGCTCGTCGAAGCTCGCGGCGAGTTCGTCGATCCGTCGACGCAGATCGAGCTCCCCGCTCCTCAGCGCGCCCAGGGTGGCGGCCAGGTCGCGCTGCGCCGCGGCGGCCACCTTAGCGATCCTTCGCCGCCCCGGCGTCAGTAGCCGGCGACCGAGCGCGCCTGGATGCGGCCAGCAGCACGGCGTCCACGATGTGCTGATAGCCGGTGCAGCGGCAGAGATTGCCCGAGATCGCGTGGCGAATCTCGTCTTCCGTCGGGTCGGGGTGGGTCTCGAGAAACGGCACCAAGGTCATGAGAAAACCCGGCGTGCAGAACCCACACTGCAGAGCGTGCGATTCCCAGAATGCCTGCTGCAGCGGATGGAGATCCTTGGGGTCGGACGCCAACCCTTCGACAGTGGAAACGGACGCGCCGTCGACCTGAACGGCGAACATCAGGCACGAGCGCATCGGTTCGCCCTCGATCAGCACGGTGCAGGCGCCGCAGACGCCGTGCTCGCAGCCGACGTGCGTGCCGGTCAGGCCGAGCTCGTGACGCAGGAAGTCCGAGAGCAGCATCCGAGCCTCGACGGAGCGCAGGTGCTCCTGGCCGTTCACTTGCACTCGCACCTGGTGGAGATCCTTCATCGCGAGCTCGTGCCTCCCACGTTCTTCCGCGCCCGCTCGGCTGCCAGGCGGAGCGCCCGGCGCGTCAGCACCTGCGCTAGATGCTTCTTGAAGGCGGCGCTGGCGTGGATGTCGCCGGTGGGGTTGATCTCGTCCCGGGCAGCAGCGCCAACGGCGTCAAAGACCTCCTCGCCAAGAGACGCCCCAGCGAGCGCCGCGGCAGCTTTGGCGTCGATCGGCTTCTCGCCGGCGCTCAAGAAGACCATGCGGGCGCTCGAGCAGCGTCCCTGGTCGTCGAGCGTGATCCGAGCCGCGACGCCGAGCTGCGCGTAGTCGCCGTGGCGCCGCGCCACCTCGACGAAGGCCCAACCGCTGCCTGCCTGAGCCGTTGGAATCGCGATCTCGGTAAGCATTTCGTCCTGCTCGAGCACGGTGCTGAAGAGTCCGAGGAAGAAGTCCGCGGCCGCTACCCAACGCTCTCCGCGCACGCTCTGCAGGCGGAGTCTCGCGTCGAGGGCGACCGCCAGCGCGGGCAACTCCGCCGCGGGATCGGCGTGCGCCAAGCTGCCGCCGATCGTGCCGCGATTGCGAATCTGCGGATGCGCGATGAACGGCACGGCTTCGTGCAGAAGGGGCGCATGACGCTCGATCAATGGGTCTTCTTCCAGAGTCCGCTGGCGCGTCATGGCGCCAATGCGGAGCTCAGAGCCCACGCGTTCGACACCGCTCAATCCGGCCACTCGATTTAGGTCGATCAGGACGGCCGGCTGGGCGAGGCGAAAGTTCATTACCGGGATGAGACTCTGGCCGCCCGCCAGGAGCTTCGCATCCCAACCCCTGGCCGCCAGGGCAGCCAGCGCGGCGGGCAGTGAGTCCGGGGCCAGGTACTCGAAAGGAGCCGGTTTCATCGGATCGAGGAAATCGAATTGTACATCCTCGTCGGGCTCGTCTTCAGAGATCCTTGGGCAGCAGGTGCTTCTGCACCTTGCCCAGGGCGTTGCGCGGCAGGGCCTCGACCACGCGCACGCCGTGGGGCGCCTTGAACGACGCGAGCTGGGTCTTGCACCAGGCAATGACCTCTCCCTCGGGTAGCTCGCCGTCCGCAACGACGAAGGCGAACGGAACTTCACCCCACTCCGGATGCGGCCGCCCCACCACCGCCGCTTCGCGGATTCCGGGATAGGTCTCCAGCACCTCCTCGATCTCGCGCGGATAGACGTTGAACCCGCCGGCGATGATCAGCTCGTGACGGCGGCCGAGCAGGACGTAGTGCCCGCTCGCCAAATCCCGCCGCGCGAGATCACCGGTGCGAAACCAGCGCCGGCCGGCGGAGTCCATGGCGAAGCTCTCGGCGGTCTTCTCCGGAGCACGCCAGTAGCCGTCGAACACGTTCGAACCGGCGACCCAAAGCTCGCCTTCCGCGCCGGGCGTGACGTCGTCCCCCGAGGTATCGACGATCCTCGCCGAAACGCCCGGCAACGGCACTCCAACCGTGCCGGGCACGCGCCCGTCAGTCGATCCAGACCGTGCATAGGCGTTGCTGATCAGCATGCCGGTCTCGGTCATGCCGTAGCGCTCGAGAATGGAATGACCGGTGAGGTCGCGAAAGGCGCTCCAGGTCTCGGGCGACAGCGGCGCGCTGCCGCTGCAGAAGAGGCGCAGCGCACGCAGGCTCTCGGCAGCTCCGCAGGCGCGCAGCTCGTCGACCAGGCGCACGTACATAGTCGGCACGCCGAAGAACAGCGAGCACGATCCGCTGCCGAGCTCTTCCACCACCGCTCGGGCGTCGAAGCGTCGCCGCAAATGGATCGTCGCTCCCGCGGCGAGCGCGCAGTGCATGGCCACCACGAGCCCGTGGGTGTGAAACAACGGCAGGGTCACCAGGATCGAATCTGCGCGGCTCCACCCCCAGGCAGCCAGCAACCCGGAGACCGTGGCGAGGACGTTGTCGTGCGTGAGCATGGCGCCCTTGCTGCGCCCGGTGGTGCCCGAGGTGTACATGATGAGCGCCAGCTCGCCGCCGTCGACCGCCACTGCCGGAGCCTCCTCTGCCGTCATCTCGACCGCGAGGCTCTCTACGAAGAGCACGCGCTCGAGCACCGGATATTCCTTCGCGTCCAATTCCTCGAGCACGGCTCTTTGCGCGGTCTCGGTGATCAGGGCGCGCGGCTCGGCATCGCCGAGGATGTGGGCGATCTCGCGCTGCCGGTACGCCAGGTTGATTGGCACCATGACGGCTCCGAGGCGGAGGACGGCCAGATACGCCACCGCGAATTCGGGCCGATTGCCGAGGAAGAACGCGACTCGGTCGCCACGGGATACGCCCTGTTGCGCGAGAACGGCAGCAAACCTGGCTGCCTTGCCATGAAGCTCGGCGTACGAAAGAGCTGCCGATCCGCTAGCGTCTCGAAACTCGATCGCCACCCGCTCGGGGTCGCGATCAAGCGGAATCGAGAACAGATCACTGAGATTCATGGCGTGCAATCGAGCCTAACAGCTGAGTCGGGTCACCACGCGGATGCGGCGTTTCGACCCGTTCGGCCCGCTCCCTGCAACCCTTCCTCACGCGGGCCGTAGAATCCGCACCATGATCAAACTCTCGCGTCGTGTCCTCGTTGGAATCCTTCTGCTCTGCGCTTGCTCGCTGCACCCCGCAGCAGCGGCAGACACTCCGGCCGATGCCAAGGTCGCCGACAAGGACGCCAAACCGCCAGAACCTCCGGTCGCGAAGCCCGCGGTTACGCACCACAAGATCACGCTCGGCGGCAAGGTCATTGCCTACACTGCGACCGCCTCGACGCTCGAGCTCAAGAATGACACCGGCGACGTGACCGGGCGCATGTTCTCCGTGGCTTACACCGCCGAGGGCCTGACCGACCTCACCACTCGGCCGGTGACGTTCGTGTTCAACGGCGGTCCGGGCTCGGCCAGCTTGTGGCTCCACATGGCCTCGTTCGGACCGATGCGCGTCGACGTCACGGATGCGGCGCCCACGCCGCCGCCGCCCTATGCGGTGCGCGAGAATCCGGACAGCCTGCTCGACAAGACCGACCTGGTGTTCATCGACGCCATGGGCACGGGCTACTCGCGGATCGCCACCAAGGGCGAGGCCAAGGGCTTCTACGGCACCGACGCCGACATCGCAGCGTTCGCGCAGTTCATCGAGCGCTGGGTAGGTACGAACGGGCGCTGGAACTCACCCAAGTTCCTGCTCGGCGAGTCCTACGGCACGACGCGCGCCGCGGGCCTCTTGAACGTCCTGCAGGACAAAGGCATGGCGTTCAATGGCACCATCATGGTGTCCTCGTACCTGAACGCCTACGACGACTTGAACGCCCCGCCCTTCGGCAGCGACTTGCCCTACGTGCTGTATTTGCCCACCATGGTTGCGACGGCGTGGTACCACGATCGCCTCGATCCCAAGCCTGCGGATCTCGCGACCTACCTGCAGGAAGTGCGCACCTTCGCCCTCGGTGAATACCTGCACGCCCTGGCGCAAGGTAGCCATCTCGGCGAAGCCGAGAGTCGCGCGATCGCCACCAAGCTGCATCGCTACACCGCCATGCCCGAAGCGGCCATCCGCAACGGCAACTTGCGCATCGATCCTTCGCGCTTCCAGAAGGAGCTGCTGCGCGACCAGCGGCGCACCATCGGCCGCTTGGACGGCCGCTTCCAAGGCATCGATCACGACGCCGCCGGCGAGGCGCCCGAGTCGGACGCCGCGTCGGACGCCTTCTCCGCCGCCGTGACCGCGGCCTTCAACTCGTACGTCCACGGGGATCTGCAGTACAACACCGAGGAACTCTATAAACCCACCAACTACGCGGAGGTCGGACACGATTGGGACGACCGTCACGAAGTCGGCGGCCGGCGCTTCGACATGCCCGACGTGGCCGAAGATCTGCGCATCGCGATGTCGGCCAATCCGCACCTGCAGGTGTTCTCCGCCAACGGGTACTTCGACTTCGCGACACCGTTCTTCGAGACCGAATACACCGTTTCGCACATGGGCCTCGAGCCGGTCCTCGAAAAAAACATCACCTGGGGCTACTACCCGGCGGGGCACATGATCTACGTGCACCCACCGGCGCGGACGCAGATGAAGGCCGACTTGGCGAAGTTCTACGACCGGGCAACCGCCAGATAAAGCGCCTCACGGGCTTCCGGCAGCTGCCGGAAGCCTCTAGTCACCGCCAGCGGAAGATCTTCAGCGCCACGACGAACGACACCAGGCCCCACACAACCAGCACCGTGAGCTGCGGCACGATCCCTGAGAGAGGACGCGCCTGGGTCATCACTCCGCGCAGCGCGTCATTGAGCGCGGTCAGAGGCAACGCCGCGATGTAAGGCTGAACCTTGGCTGGGAACCGCTCGGCCGAGAAGAACACACCAGACAGAAGCCACATCGGCAGCATCACCAGGTTCGCCAAACCGTTGGCTCCCTCCATGGTCCGCGGCCGTGCTGCAACCAACAGGCCAAGGCCCGAAAAGACCAGCGCTCCCAGCAGGCAAACGGCCGAAAACAGCAGCAGCGATCCCCGCACCGCGACCCCGAACGCCAACCACCCGAACCCCACCAGGATGACCACCTCGAGCACCAGAAAGCCCAGGCGAGCGAGCATCTGCGCCAGGAGGAAGTGGCTGCGCCGCATCGGCGTCGCGTTGAGCCGCTTGAGGATCCCGTTCTTCCTCGCCATGGCGATCGCGAACGCCAGACTCCAGATGCCGGTGCCCATGAGGTTCATGCCCAGCAGGCCGGGCACCAGGAAGTCGATGTAGCGCGATCCGGGTTCCGTGACGCGCTCGCTCGCGATCGAGAGCGCGTCCTTTCTTCCCGCCGCCTGTTCGAGCGCGTCGCGCGCCTCGAGCCTCGCGATGCGCGAGTCCGGCCGCGTCTCATCGAAACGAAATAGCGCCGGCGGACCGAGATCGACCAACAGCGACACGCGTCCCGTGCGCAGCGCTTCGCCAGCCTCCTTGGCCGCCAACACTCGCGGCAGCAGGACCGGCGAGGCCGCCAGGCTGGCGGCCGTCTTGGCCGCATCGACACCCTCCACCACCGCCACCGGGATCTGGTCCGGAGCCTTCTGCCGGAACGCAAGTCCGAGTGCCAGCGCCAGCAGGACCGGAAAGAAGAACACCCAGAACACGGCCTCGGGCTCGCGCAGGAACTCCTTCAGACGGCAGAGCGTGAGCTCGCGGAGGGGCGAGAACTTCTGGCTCATCAGGTCTCCCGCAGCTCGCGTCCGGTGAGCGAGACGAACAGGTCCTCGAGCGTCGCCCGGTGCGTGGAGAGATGCGACAACCGAGCCCCTGCGGCCTCGAGCGCCGCCAACAAAGCCGGCACGCTCTCGTTCAGGGCGTCGACCGCCAGCGCACTGTTCGGCCCGCGGCGATGAACGTCGCTCACCCCGGGAAGCCGACGAAGACCGTCCTCCGGCAGCTCGGGCTCCGAGGCGAACTCGATGACGTTGGCGGCATGGAGCGCGCTGATCAACTCCTGCGGCGTGCCCAACGCGATGACCTTCCCATGGTCGACGATCGCCACCCGGTCACAAAGGCGTTCGGCTTCGTCCATGTAGTGCGTGGTCAGGAGCACCGTGCCACCACGCGCGCGGAAGTCGTTCACCACCTGCCAGAGCTCGAGCCGGCTCTGCGGATCGAGTCCGGTGGTGGGCTCGTCGAGAAAGAGGATCCGCGGATCGCCGACCAGCGCGCAAGCGACGGCCAGGCGCTGCTTCTGACCTCCCGAGAGCTTGCCCACCCGGGCATCGCGCTTCTCTTGCAAGGAGAGCAGGCCGAGAACTTCCTCGGGATCGTGCCCCTGCCGGTAGAACGAGCGGAACAGCCGCAGCACTTCGATCACCGTGAGCTTCTCGCTGAGCTGGGTCTCCTGGAGCGAGATCCCCAACCGCTCACGCAGCTCCCGGGCGCCGCGCGCCCAGGTCAATCCGAGGATCTCGACCTCGCCCTCGTCGGGCTCGTTCAAGCCTTCGAGGATCTCGATGGTGGTCGTCTTGCCGGCGCCGTTGGGCCCCAACAATCCGAAACACTCGCCGCGCCGCACTTCGAGGTCGAGACCGTCGACGGCCACCACATCCGCGTAGCGCTTGCGCAAGCCGCGGCAGCGGACGGCGATTTCGGAGGCGAGTGAGACTGGAACCGACATCGAGGAGCGGGATTCTATGTCGCGCCCGGATGCGAGCGTATGGTCACTTCGTCGCGGGTACGTTCGGGCTGGAGCTGACCGCGGAAGCAGTCCATTCCCGCAGCAGCGCGCGATCGGCGGCGGAGAGCCGGGCCTCCTTGTGCAGCGGCAGATAGAGCTTCGGAGGCATCTCGCCTTCGTCGACCTCGGACCAGGATTCGCGCAGCGCCTTGGCCTGTGCGGTCGCGTCCAGACGATTCCAGGTCGAGAAATTCAGCTTGTCCCGGCCCTCGTGCACGTCGTGAGCCACCAGCCACGAAATCGGAGCGATGCGGCTGTAGGCGGGCCAGACGCTCTCGTTCGAATGGCAGTCGTAGCAGGCGCGACGCAGGACGGCGCGAACCTCGGGCGTCGCGGGCACCACGGTTTCAACTGTCGGATTGGAACGGTCCACCGGCACGAATTGGATCGCCGCCAGCACGCCGATCAGGGGGGCTATCGACCGCTTCGCCACGCGTCCGAGCTTTGCCATGGGTTCATCCTTCCGGTATTGGCGCATTTCAGTATAGCGCGGCGTGAGCGTGGCGATCTCGAATGTTGCCGCGGTTTCGACGTACGTAGTGTCGAAGTCTTCGTAGCTGCGGGCGCGCCACAGCGTGCCGGCGGGGTCGATCACTAGTGAGTGTCCGACGCCACCTCGAAATACCGCCGAACCGTCGGTGCCGGCATAGACGGTGCACGTCCAGGACCGCTCCTCAGGATGTGCCGCCATGTAGGTTTCGATCTCGTGGGCGAGACGGGCGAAGAGCTCGGCGCGCGCCGACGGCGGCGCCTCGAGAGTCCTCGCGATCGCCTGGCCGAGTAGAGCATCGGCCGGGGAAGAGAGGACTCCGGATTGGAGTTCGCTCGGCGCGGCGTCTTCCAGGTGGCTACCTGAAGTACCCCATGATGTCGACCACCAGATGCGCGGCCTGGCCGCCGGGGATGTCCGGCAGGACGGTAACGCTGCCAGCGGTCGGCCCGTTGACACCGATGACGCCGTTGTTCGCGCGCGTCTGCCCGCTATTGAAACTGAGGCTCGAAATCATCGGCGTGGTGATCCCCGTCTGGTACACCCGCACGCCGCCACCCGCCGTCGGCGAAACCACGGTGATGTTGAGCGCCACCGCGAAAGCCTGTGCAGGTACGCCGCAGTTGCCCGCGATGGGGAAATCGCGGGGCACTCCGCCACTGAGCGCGGGCCCTCCGGTCGGGCCGTTCGCATTCCGGGTGTCGACAATCCGGCAGGGCGTCAAGGCGAAAAACCCGCTCGCGTCGTAGGTGTAGGCCGAGTTCAAGGTCGACGTCTGCGTGTCGGGGTTGGTCACTGTGACCGACACCGTCCCTGCGGCGTGAGCGGGAGTGGACACGGTTAGCGAAGTACCGCTGTTGAACGTGACCGAGGTCGCGGCCGACGCGCCGAACAGCACCGTGGCACCGTTGACGAAATCGGTGCCGGTGAGCGCGACCGAAGTGCCTCCGGCGATGGTTCCTGAAATTGGCAGGAGCGAGAGCAGGCTCGGCGGCGGCAGGGCGGAGGGCGCGGTGATGGTGAAGTTCGCGTTCGAGATATCGAAGAAGATGTTGCCAACGCAAGACACGCGAACCCGAGCGGAGGACCCCTGAATGTTGGGGACCGTCACCGCCTCGGAGCCGTCGTTCGGAGTCGAGGCCGCGAGCGCATTCGGGAAGGTGTTGCCGCCATCGGCCGACAAGTCGATCGCCACATTTGCGCAGCTGATCGGGGCAACGGTCGTCCCGGCGACGTCCCAAGTCACGGTCTGCGTGCTGTTCGCCGCCCAGCTCAAGGCCGTATTCGGCTGGGTCACCGCAAACGGGCCCGCCGTCGCGTTTACGGTCACCGTCGTGGACGCATAGTTCACTCCCCCGCCACCCGTGCGATTGTCACGCACGGTCAGGCGGAAGGTCATGGTGCGATTGCGCGTCGACATCGACTCGCCGATCGTCGAGACGTTGTTCAGGATGTCAGACAAACGTGGAAACGTGCGGCTGGGAATCGTCAGCGGCACGAAGGAGCGAAAGATCGGCCGCGCAGCCGCGACGTCGTCATTCGGCGGCGCCGCGGTTCCGAGATCGAACTCTTCCCACATGTAGGTCAACGCATCGCTGTCGCCGTCGTCCCCGGAGCCGGTCAGGATGAATGGAGTCTGCTTCGGAATAATGAACGCGGCACCGCCGTTCGCGGTCGGTGCCGTATTGCCCGTCGCGGTCGTCACTGCACACGAGCTGCCCGTAGCACCGGTCGAGAAGGCCACGATCTCATCGAAGCTCTTGCTGTGGAACGTGTCGTCACTGTGCGGCTGCAGATCCTCGGCGCCGCAGATTCCGGCGTACGCCATGATCGTGGTGCCGCTGCCCGGTTCGTAGGCCGCTCCAGCCGAACGATTACCCCCACCGCAGTTGCTGGTCGTGCCGTTGAACGTGTGGTTGCCACCGAATTGGTGCCCCATCTCATGGGCGACGTAGTCGACGTCGAAGCCGTCGCCGATGGGGCTCGAGTTGCCGGTCACACCTTTCGCCTTGCTGCTCGTGCACGGCACCTGCAACTGCGCGACGCCGCCCCCGCCGGTCGAGAACACGTGACCGATGTCGTAGTTCGCGGTTCCGATGACAGAGTTGATGTTCGTCTGGTTCTGACCCAGCATCGTCGAACCGTTGCCGTTGGTGTACGGGTCGGTGGTTCCGTCGGTGTACACGATCAGGTTGTCGTTGGCGATCAACACCATGCGGATCGCGACCTCGCGTTCGTAGATGCCGTCGACGCGGTTCATCGACACCACCATCGCGGCCATCGCACAGGCAACCGCGGCGGGATTCGGCGCGCAGACCGCGGTCGAGTACTCGCCGGTGGCGGCGAGCGCCAGGCGATAGGTACGGAGGTTCGTTCCCGAGGCGGCGGAGGTCACCGGCGGCAGGGACTCGGCCAAATCCGCGGCGAGCTGGTCTCCGTGCACGTCGCAATGAAATGGCTTGCCGGCGGCTCGCCGGGCGTCCTTCTTATAGAACGAAAGGACGTAGCGCGAATCCCAGCGGCGATACGGATCGACGTAGACCGTTCCGGTTGCCGAAAGCACCATCGCGTGGAAGCCGAGCGGCGTCATGCTCAGCCGCACGGTGGCCGTCGGATCATCGAGTCCCTGGCCCGCGTAGGTGCGGATTTCTGGAAACTTGGCCTGCAGTCCGGGCTCCATGATCGACGACTCGACGACGTGAAAGAGCCTGTCCGTGCCGTCCGGATACGGAATGGCGAACACCACCGGGACACCGCCCGAGCGCTCGGCCGGGGCCAGCGCCAGGCTCGCGCGAAGGCTCGCGCCATCGACTTCGAGCGCCCGGAAGTGCCGCGGCAACGGAAGCTCCATCGCCCCTCCGGCACGGGCCGGCAGAGACGCGAACGCGCGATCGCCAAACGGCGAGCCCTCGTTCGCAGCCATCCCCGGTGCGGCAGAGCTGATACCGACGGCAAGCACGAGGGCGGCACGGGACAGAGTCTGGCGATCGAACATGCATCATCTCCTTCGGGCAACCTAAGGAGGTCGCCCCGACGGCTGGATCGAGGGAATGCTCGAATTGTACAGCTCTGGACCGCCACGCGACTGCGACGGGCCGGATTCTTTTGATCTCTGCCGCGCGCGCGGCGGCAGGGCTCAGTGGGCCTGGCTCAGCGTTTCGGCAGCCTGTACGTCCTCACGGCCGAAGTTCTCCACCAGCTGCACCAAGCGCGCGGACTCGGTCAGGATCAGCTTCCGCTCGCCCTGGATGAAGCGAAGCTCCAGCAAGCGATCCTGGCCTTCGCCGAAGGTCTTCGCCTCGGAGCGGATGGGCTCGTCCTGCGGCCACGTTGCCAGCGCCTTGACTACCGCCTCGGTGAGCACCGGGGCGCTCTCCGTCTTGTAGTCGACGCGATCCACGATCCGCACCGCCCGGGTCATGCGTCCGTGCTCGAACGTCATCCAGAGCACCGCGTTCACCGAGTCCTGCGGGCCGTAGACCTGGGCGTACATGCCACCGTGGCCCGCCTCTCCGGTAACGGAGAAGTATTTCCGGTGATCGAGCCTGTAGCCGGCGGGAAGGGCATGCGTGGCCTCGTCCGGCGACATACCGAGTTGAAGGCGAATCGGCCCCACGGTGACATCGGTGGGATGAGCGCTCACCGGGATCAAGGTGGCGAACAGCAGGACGACAGCGAGAACGAGTGAACGTTTCATTGATCCTCCTCATGGTGCCCGAGGCCGAGTTTGGACCTCTCGACGGGCCCCTAGCAAGGCCCCGCCGGCTAGACCCGCGGAGCCAGCCAACCGCTCACTTCTTGAGCTCGACCAGGAGGATCTCCACTTCGTCGAGGGCCTCGTCCGCGTGCGTCACCGGCGGGCGAAGCAGCACGTCGCCGGTCTTGAGCTCGGTGATCTTGACCGTTCCGTCGGGCAGCGTCGTTCGGACGCGGCCGCCCTTGATCACGTAGACCACCGAGGAGGGATGGGAATGCATGGGCGTCTTGTCTCCCGGCTTCGGAGTGAACCTCAAGACGCGGACTTTGTCGTCCTCGGCCGCGACCTTCAGGTGCTTCACGCCGAACTGCATCGGGTCTTGGGCGAAGGCGCCAGCGGCGGCGAACAGCAAGCAACCAGCCAGGACGAAACCAGATTTTGTCATCGCGATCCTTTCCAACCTCGAAATTGAGCGCCCGCCACGGACGCCGGACTCAATGGCTGCTGAAGGCCCCAAGGTATCGGCGGAGATCCCTTCGTACTTCGGAAAACCGCCGTTGGCGGCCATCTTGCGGTCGGTGGTCATGCAGAAGACGTACAGATCTCGATCCTTGAATGGCTCCTTCCCGGCCGTGAAGTCCGCCAGCGCCTGAGTCCGCCCGGCGGAACCTAGCTCGGGCGCTTCGTCTCCATCGCCGCGTTGAAGGCATCGGAACCGCGGCGCGCGATACTCATCGTCTTCCACTGGCCGCCGGCCAGGTGCTTGCAGAGGAATACCAGTTGCCCGGCATGCTGTGCGTAGTGTGCCACCTGCCGGTTGATGGCCTCGACCACCGACAGCGGCTGCGCGCGAATGGTGATCGTGCGATCCAGGTCCGCCTCGGTGAGGCCCGACATCGCATCGAACAGGCAGCTCCAGCCGCTCGCCCAACGCGCGAGCAGCGCGTCTTGCGACAGCGTCTCCGGGTCCTCGAATTCTGCGTCTCGGTTGCGGTCGGGTTTTTCGCCGTCGCTGGTCAGGAAGCCACTCCAGCGCGAGAGCATGTTGCCGGACAGATGAAGCATCAGGGTGACGATGCTGTTGGACTCGGGGTCGAGGCGGTGGTTCCAGCGCTCGAAGGGGACCTGGGCGATGGCCCGGTCACATTGCTTCTGAGCGTCTCGAAATCGCTTGACGACATCCGCGAGATACAACGAGCCATCCATGTCGAGTCTCCGATCGCGTGCGCTCCAGGCTCGCCGAGCCCAGCGGTTTCCAAGAGCCTACGCTACCTTCCCAGAATCACGGTGACACCGCCGCCGGCGCTGTTCGTGACTACGATGTCGGCCTTGCCATCGCCGTTCAGATCCCGAATGGCCAAACCCTTCGGATGGCCGGCGATCGCCAAGACTCGGCGCGACGCGACGGCCCCGGCGCGGCTGATCGTGAAGACCACGATCCGATCGTCATCCGGAACCGAGACGACGACCTCGGAGGCACGCTCTCCGATCGCAACCATGTTGGGGCGCCTGCCGGTCGCAAGAGGCGAGCCCGCCAGCATGGTGAATCCGCCGCGGCCATCCCCGAGCAGGATGGTCAATCCGTCCCGCCCCGAACGATCCGAGGTGCTGCTCGGAGAATCGACGACCGCGAGATCGAGATGGCCATCGGCGTTGACATCGCCGATCGCGACGTTGAACGGAGAATCACCGCACGGAAACGGCGAACCCGCGGGCTGGCGAAAACCGCCCTGGCCGTCGCTCAGCAGAACCGTGACGTTGTTGCCCTCGAGATTGGTGCTCACGATGTCGTCCCGACCGTCGCCGTTCAGGTCGGCGACCCGGACTCGCTGATACGGGTGCTTCCCCACCGCGACGTAGCTCCCGGGCGTTCCGAAGCTGCCCTTGCCGTCGCCAAGAAGAACCTCCAGCCGATCTTCCGCCCAACTGTCGGTGACGAGATCCAGAGCCCCGTCGCCGTTGAAATCGCCCGTGGCAAGGCCATGCGGGTGTGGCTTCACCGCCACGACTACCGGCGAATGCGGAGCCGGACGAAACCCGCCTTGCCGTCGCCGAGGAGCACTGTGGCGTTGTCGCTCTCCGCGTTCGCGGTGGCGATGTCGAGCTTGCCGTCGCCGTTGACATCGGCCACCACGACGCTGCCAGGCCCGGCACCGATGGTGAATCGAAGAGCAGCCGGCGACGAGTCGACGGAACAAGCCGCGAAAACAACGAGCAGGACCAGGCCAACCCTCGAGGACTCGACCGCGCGGCAACGCTCAGACAGGTTTCTGAACATGGGGCCACCTCCGTTCCAGTGCAACTCCAAGATACGCGAGTCCGTCAAACGCCGTGGATCGCCACGCCCGCGACGACACCGACGATTGTGCCCGCGATCACTTCGGCCGCGACGTGACGGCCCAGGCGAAGCCGCGACCACCCAAGGATGGGTATGAAGATGAGCAAGACCCAGCCCGCCGGCGATCGAAGCCATAGCAGGGTGGTTGCCGCCAAGGCGCAAAACGCCATGTGCAGCGAAACCTTCAACCATCGCGTGGCCGCGGCGCACACGCCGAGCATCGCGAGAGTCCCAACGACTCCCCGGACCATGTAGCTCTCGGGCTGCACTGCGAGCACGTAGGCGAGCAAGAGCAGGACACCGCCGATGCCGACCGCGAACAGGACCGGGCGTTGCCGCGGATCGGAGGCATCGACATTGGACCAAGAGCCACGGCGAACCTGACGAATCATGAGGCCGGTCACGGGCAGAAGAGTGAGGGCGGCAACCAATGCCATCGTGCGCGGCGCATCCGCGGCGGGTCCGAAGTGCGCGGCGGCCGCGCCGACCATGATCAGCGCCGTGGCGAACGGATGTCCCACGATGGAAATCAGCCGCGCCAGGACGGTCATTCCGCGGCCGCCCGTGGCGCACTGCCTCTTCGTCCGGCGGCTCCACCGGCCCTTCTACAAGATAAATGCCTGCATTCAGGCCTCGGCGATAACCGCAATCGACACCTTGAGCCCTGGAATACGAACCGGCAGCTTGGCCCCCTGGCGCGCCGGTGGATCCACCGGAAACCATTTCACCCACTCTTCGTTCATGCCCGCGAAATCAGATTCCTCGAGCAGGATCACCGTCGCGCTCGCCACCTTGGACAGCGAGCTACCCGCGGCGGCAAGAATGGCCGCGATGTTCTTCAGGCACTGCGCTGTCTGCTTTTGAATCGTCGAACCGGTCACCGCTCCTGACGCAGGGTCATAGGGTCCGGTGCCGGAGACGAAGACGAGGCCGCCCACCTTGACGGCCTGACTGTACGTGGCAGGGGCTTTGGGAGCGTCGGTCGTGTGGATGATCTCGCGAGGCATGGCAGGCTCCTGAATTCATGGGATGACTGGTCGTGGGTCACTCCGTGGAGTGGAGTTGCTGGAGTCGAGATGTCCTCGGCCGGGGTCACGAGGTCGGCAGGAAGTTGCTCGAGTGGATGCGTCGAATTCATAAGCACCCAGTCACTTCGCCTTCTGCGCCTTAACCGCCGCGACGAGCGCCGTAGCCGCCTCATCGAGCGACCGCTTCCCCTGGACGTACGGGAGCCATTCTTTCTCGAGGGCCTCTCGATACTCGGCCCAACTCCCCCGTTTGAAGATTTCGTACAGCATGGGCGAGTACGGCGTCGCAGCGCCCTCATCGAGAATCGGGCGCACGGCCTCACCGGTCGTATAGAACAGCACCACGTGCCAGAGATCGCCGGGCAGCTTGAAGTCGGCCGCCTTTGCCGCCTTGGCGAGCGCCACCGGCACCGGGTTGCTCCGGTCCATGAGCACGTGCGACGACTCGTGGAGCAGCGTCTCGAACCCCGGAGCGCCTCCAACCGTGCTCGAGATCAGCACATCGCCCTGGCCCGCATCCGACCACGACGTGTTGGCGCCGCTCCAGTCCACGGTCTCGACCAAGTCCACCAGGACCGGCAGCTTCTTCCAGGTCGCCTGATAGAGCTGCTCCAGCCGGTGCGTCAGCTTCGCCTCGCTCGCCGCCAGCTTCGGCTGGATTTCCGCCAGCCAGCTCCGGTTCTGCTCGTCCTGCGCTGTCCACCGGCAAGCGCGGTAGGCCGGCGCCGCGACCGCCCGGAAGTTGCGCGCGAGCTCCACGAACTCAGCGCCGTCCATCGCCTTCGCCTCGGCTTCAAAGCCGACGAGCTGCATGCGGAGCAGATACTGCTGGCGCGCGTTCCAGCCGGCCGGCGAGATGATCTGCGCGTAGTAGTCGACCGCACCGTTCCAACCCGCGCGCACCGACGGGGCCAGAGCCTCGAAGCAGGTCGCCTCGGCGCCGGCGTGAAACAACTCGGGCTTGGCGCCTTTGCGCGCCAGCCCCATGTTCACCAGCGCGTCGTTGAGATTGGTCTCGAAGTCGCTGTAGAACGCGAAGTGCGGCGTCGTCGCGACCGGCGTCCGCGGCGCCGGCTGACCGACGGCGAGGCCGGGTAGAAGGAGGGCGATTCCAATTGCCAGGATGCCGCGCGTGGTTGGAGCGCTCATCGACATCGATCCACTCTGGCGATCGAGAACGAAGCTCAACCGAGCCCGTCGAGTTTCGTCGATGGCTTGAGATGTACCCGACTCAAGCAGCGTAGGCGCCGCCTCGGTCGTCCAGTCGCCGGACTCTTTCGATTCACTGATCGCCATATTCACTGATCGCTCAGCTCCCGCTCAGCTCCCGGTGAACGGTCCGCGGAATCTCTTGATGTGGGTTTCTTGGAGCGCGATGCCGCGGTCGGCGAGCTCTTCGAGCACCGGTTCGTAGATCTCGCGCAAGGTGGGGATCTGGACACCCACCGCCTGGAAGCCGCGGTGCAGGATCAGGCGGGTCGCGATGCCGGCGGTGAGCGAGACCGTGCGCGCCATCGCGGTGTCGCCCCAGGGATCGCCGTGCGCGACCAGGCTGGCACGCACTTCCTCTCCCGAGCCGTCGGGATAGGCCACCGCGAAGACGTGCTGCAGGGTGACCAGATCGCGCTCGCCCGGTTGGTACATCATCAGCCGCACCAACCGATTGCCGAAGACATCAATGGCGCTTGCCCGGCGCTCGGGCACCGGCCGCTCGGAGAACAGACCGGCCCATTCGAGACGAGCGATGACGTCCGAGTCCCCGTCGAGGCCGAGGAATTCGGTGACACGCCGGGTGGCACCGCGCGCCCGCCCACCGGGCACGTTGCGAGTAAGGACTTCGCGGTAGGTGGTGCCGGCGCGCCAGGTTTCCTCCTCGACGTCGAGCAGGCCAAGACGCGCGGCCGCGTGCATGGTGGCGCACCAGCCCGGGTAGCGCAGCGTGCCGCGAAAAAATCCCTTGGCGCCTGAGAGACCGTAGGGGGCGATGTAGGCGAGGCTGTCCCGATTCGGATAGACCTCGAAGACACCCAGGCCCTCGACCCCGATCGGCCAGGCGTGCGCGAAGATCTGATCGCCCGGGATCGACACCTCTTGGTCGTTGTTGAGATAGCGCGCCGGGTTGCGCCCCGCTAGCATGACGGCGCGCGGGCTCCACGAGAACTTGTATCCCCAGGGATTGGTGTTGGCGTCGAGCGCGGGGAAGCCGCCGCAACTGCTCGAGAACCGGGTCACCGTGCCGCCCGCCGAGCGCAGCCGGCGAAGGGTCGCCATCGCCGACATGTGATCGATGCCGGGGTCGAGCCCCATCTCGTTGAGCAGCAGCACGCCGGCGGCCGTCGCCTCGTCGTGCAGGGCGCGCATCGCCGGCGAGACGTAGCTCGTGTTGATCATCGGCTTACGGGCCGCGATGCACAGCGCCGCGACGTCGCAGTTGAGCTCCGCCGGGAGCAGGCTGACGACAGCGTCGGCCTCGGCCACCAGCGGCGCCAGCCGCGCCTGATCGCGCACGTCGATGCCGGTGATGCTGCCGCGAGGGTGCTCGCCCATCAGCGCCCGCGCGCGATCCGGGGTCGCGGTCGCTACCAGGACGCGGAACTCATAATGGGTGAGCAGATACTCGATTAGCGGCCGCGCCACCAGCCCGGCGCCGAGTACGAGCACGTTACGCGTCGTCATCGCGAGCTCCTCACCGGCCACTCGCGGCCAGGTATTGGCGCAGACCTTGGTAGGGCGGTGTGGCCTCCCCACGGTGCACCAGCACCGCGTCGCGCAGCTCGCGCGGCAGGGCGAGCTGCGCCCATGGCGCATCCCAGTCGCAGCGCGCCAGCGCACCGACGAACCGAACCAGACTGTCGCCGAAATGGTGCGAGGCATCGACCGGCAGCTCGCAGGGGAGATTGTCGACCGCCATGACCACGAAACCGCGTCCGTCGAGACCGTCGACCTCGCCTCGCTCGGGGTCGTAGCGAAAGACCGGGCTGCCGGGATCGGTCGCCCGCACGGTCGCGGCGATCGCGCCGCCGACGTCGCACGTGATATCGCCGAGCACGCGCAGCTTGGGCTGCGCCTCGCTCGCCAGCAAGGACGCGAGCTGCTGTCGCGACACCAGCTCGGG
>JBDTNL010000022.1:0-55653 GCA_039933785.1 Acidobacteriota bacterium | reverse complement strand
GCCGGCGAGGGGCTCAATGACCCGACGCCGGTGGCGCCGGTCTTCGGCAACAGCGGGACAACTCGCGGTCAGCAGCGCAAGAACGCCCTGCAGGCGGCCGCCAACTATTGGGGCGCCATCCTGCAGGACAACGTCACGATCCGGGTCGACAGTTCTTTCGATCCCAAAACCTGCACTCCGACTTCCGCGTTGCTCGGCAGCGCCGGCGCGATCGGCGTGGTGAGCGATTTTCCGGGCGCGCCGAAGGCCGACACCTGGTATCCGCTGGCGCTCGCGAATGCGATCGCCGGCAGCGACCAAGACCCCTCGAGCAGCGACATCCGCGCTTCGTTCAACAGCACGCTCGACAATGGCTCGGCGTCTTGCATCGGCGGCCTCAAGTGGTTCTATGGCATTGGGATCGCGAACCCGTCGGGCACCCTCGGCTTCTTCAGCACCGCCAAGCACGAGTTCGCGCATGGGCTGGGCTTCCAGACCTTCGTCAACCCGCTCGACGGATCGCGATTTCAGGACACCGACGACACCTTCATGGACAATCTCGAGGACCACAGTCTGAGCAAGCGTTGGGATCAATTGAACGACGGTCAGCGCGCGGCTTCGTCGATCGACACCGGTGATCTGCACTGGCTGGGAGCCAACGTGGTCGCGGCGAGCAGCGTTTTGTCCGCCGGGCGCCATCCCTCGGGCCACGTCCGTATGTACGCGCCGAATCCCGTCGAGGTCGGTTCGTCGGTGAGCCATTGGGACACCGTGCTGTCGCCGGACGAGCTCATGGAGCCGATCGATACCCCAACCGAGCAGAACCTGCTCGACACCCAGGCCTTCAAGGACATCGGGTGGAGCGTCCAGCAGGTGACCGGGCCGTGCGTGCGCAGCGCCGGCACGGCGTGCCTCGCCGGCGGGCGCTTCGAGGTCAAGGTCGATTGGCAGAGCGCCACCGATGCGGGCACTGGCCAGGTCATGTTCTTCGGCGCCGAGCGCGCCGAGAACAACGACTCGGCGTTTTACTGGTTCTTCGCGTCCACCAACTTCGAGATCGGCCTCAAGGTCCTGGACGCCTGCGGACTGAACAGCAAGTTCTGGGTCTTCATCAGCGGCCTCACCAACCAAGGCTGGACGGTTCACGTCCGCGACACCGTGAGCGGTCAAACCAAGACGTACGCCAACGCACTCAACCACTTGACCAGCACAGTGGCCGACACGGCTGCGTTCAGCTGCCCGTAGCGAGCGAGACAGAGGGGGCGGGAGATGGCCCGGGTTCAGACCGGCCATCTCCCAGCCTTCCCCTCGAGCGCCGATGCGCTGACGTTCACGGCCCCGTTTGCGCGCCCTGACTGCCACCTAGCGAGCCTCAGTCCAGCGCTTCCTCCATTCGTCACAAAATGCTACCAAAGCAATAAATCTCGCCTCTGGTCATGCTGTAATAGCATCATGCGCTCACTACTTGCTGCGTCCTTGCTCGTCTTGGTGTGTCCGCCCTTGACCGCGGCCGCCCCCGCGCCTCAAGCGTCGGTCCGCGTCAGCCCTGGATTTCCGTCCAGCGGCGACGCCCTGGCGTTCGCCATCGCCACGTGCGTCCAGCCGTATTTCCCGATGGATCCGCCGGTGGTGACGGGTTCGACAATCACCCTCAGAATCGAGTCGGTCTCGATCGACACGACTCCGCTCCCCCTCGCTTGCGAGCAGATTCCGGCCCGACATGCCACTCTCGGGGCGCTTCCGGCGGGGAGCTACACCGTGGAGCTCCGGCTCGACGATCAGCTCATCGCCGCGACCGCGTTCGACGTTCGGGCCGAGACCAACTCGCTCTTCTTGCGCGGCCGGTTTCGCGCCGAAGCGTTCTGGACGGGAGGCGACGGGACCGAGCACTCGGTCGGCGCGGCACAGGTGAGCGATGAATCCGGGGCCTTCTGGTTCTTCACCAGCGATAGCGCCGAGCTCACGCTGAAGCTGCTCGACGGACGCGGCGTCAATGGCCACTTCTGGGTCTTCATCGGCGCGCTCACCAACGTCGCCTGGCGAGTGAACATCACCGACACCTCGATCGTTTGCGGCGCGGCGCCGTGCGGAGAGAGATCCTACGCCGTTGCCGCCGGCCAGACGCAAAACATTATCGACCTGAAGGCCTACTAAGGAGACGACTTTGCGACATTGGCCGATCGTACCCACCCTCGTCTGCACTCTGCTGGCATCGTCCACTCCCAGCCGGGCCGACCTCACCATCGAGCCGGTCGTGCCCTCGGCCAGTGACCTGGTCACGGTAACAGTGCTGCCGGACGGTTTTCCGCCGTGCCTGGACTGGGCGGTGAGCTCGCGCAGCGGCTTCACCATCACGCTGGTCGGAACTCCGCCATCTCCGCTGGCAGTTTGCGGCCCAGCAGGCCAGGTTTTGGCCCTCGGATCTCTTTCCGTCGGTCGCTACCACGTTCAAGCGCGTCGCGCGGACGGCTCGATTTGGGGCGAAGTCTATTTCCATGTCACACAGCTGCCCCAGGCGGACTTCCCGGAGGACCTCGTGCTGCGGCCGGCGCGGCCGACCAGCGCGGATCCGATCGACGTGGTGCTGACCCTCGGCGAACAGCCTCCCTGCATGGGTATCCCTGCAGTGGACAACGTTGCGATCGCGGCCGACACGATCACCATCACGATGATGGCAACCTTCTCGCCGATCCTGTGCCCGCCCTCCCCGGCTCGGGCGCACGGCTACGTCGTCCACCTGCCGCCGTTGACACCCGGGCTCAAGAGTCTGATCGTCTCGCTCCCGTCGTTTGCGGGCCTGATCCAACGTCACTTCACCGTCGAGGAGTCGACCTCCACCGTCCTCCTGCTCGACCGCTTCGAGGCCCATCTGGTCTGGACGGATCCGCTGGGGGTCGAGCACGAAGCCCGGCCCGAACGGCTCTCGAATGGTTCCGCCGCGTTCTCCTTTTCCGACCCTGCCAACGTCGAGCTCACGGTCAAGGCGCTCGACGGCCGGGAAGTAAACAGCTGGTTCTGGATTTTCGCGGCCAGCCTCACCGATCAGCCATGGGAGCTCACGGTCATCGATCGCGGATCGGTGAACTGCGGAACCGGCCACTGCGACGAGCGAGTCTACGCAGGCATCGCGCACCAAAACGCCAACGTGCTCGACACCCGAGCCTTCCAGGAGTGCCAGGTATGCGCCCCCTGATCGCCGCCTGTATTGCCAGCTTGGCGTTGCCCGCGCTCGGCGCCGCGATCGAGCCGCCGCCGCCCACGGTCAGCGTGAGCCCCGCTTTCCCGTCCAGCGCCGATGGCCTGGACTTCGCCGTGAGCGTCTGCTTGCCGCCGACGTACCTGATCGACCCGCCGGTCGTCGCGGGCTCGACGATCACGTTGACGATCCATTTCGACGGGCCCATACCTCCTGTGATCTGCGTGCAACACCCGCCGCCGCAACACGTCTCGCTGGGACCGATTCCAGTCGGCAGCTACACGGCGGAGGTTCGGTTCGGTGAGCAGTTGCTCGCCGCCACGGCTTTCGATGTGCAAGCCGACACCAAGGCGCTGTTTCTACGCGGACGCTTTCGCGCCGAGGCCTTCTGGACCGGCGCCGACGGCGTCGAGCATCCCGCCGGAGCCGCGCAGGTGAGCGACGAATCCGGAGCCTTCTGGTTCTTCGACGCCGGCAGCGCGGAGCTGACGATGAAGGTGCTGGACGGTCGGGGCGTCAACGGACACTTCTGGGTCTTCATCGGCGCCTTGACCAATGTCGCATGGCACGTCAGCGTGACCGATACTGCCATCGTCTGTTTCACCGCGCCTTGCGGTCAGAAGTCCTACTCCGTCCCGGCTGGCCAGACTCACAACGTTATCGACCTCCAGGCGTACTGAGGAGACCCCTTGCGACGCTCGCCGATTGTCTCGACCCTGCTGTTGGTCCTGGCGGCGGCGTCCGCGGCGCGCGGAAGTGGTCGTCGAGCCCGCCGAGCCTACGACCGGCATGCCGGTTACGGTGCTCGTGCGGCCCGACGGCGATCAAACCTGCCTGCTGTGGAGAGTCAGCACGCGGAATGATTTCTCCATCACACTCGTTGGGAGCTACCCGCCGCCCGGCGGCTGTTCACCCGAGGGCCAACCGGTGGCCCTGGGAGGCTTGGCAGCCGGGTGCTACCATCTCGAAGCGCGTCGCCCTGACGGTGCGGTCTCGAGCGAGGTGTACTTCACGGTGCTCTCCAGTCCCGGACCCCTGCCGACGGAGGAGATCGAGATCCGTCCCGCCCGCCCGACGACCGTCGACCCCATCGACGTCGTGCTGTCGGTCCAAGACAGCGCGCCGTGCTTCGCGATCTGGGGTGTGCACGACGTCGCCATCGTGGGCGACACGGTGACGATCGCCTTGAACACCTCCACGGGACCGAGTCTCTGTCCACCTTCTGTGCCTCGCCAACACGGATTCTTGCTCCACCTGCCATCCCTCGCCGCCGGCATCACGACCGTCGTCGTGCCGGGCTTCGGTCTGCAACGACACCTCTCGCCCGCACTGGCGCCCATCGCCTGGGCTGGCGAGCCGCCCGGCGAAGGTGGTCCAGATCTGACGCGCTACGAACCATGCCTGGTCCGCGGTGAAGCTCAGCTCAGCACAAGGCGACTCGCCGCGAGCGACGCCACGATCGTGGACCTCGTCGTCTCCGCCGGCCTCGCGGCGACCGATCACGAGAGCGACAGCGAGACGTCGATTGCGGTCGATCCACAGGATCCCGACCGGATCAGCATCAGCGCCTTTTCCGGAGGATGGGGCACGCGGACACCGCTGTGGAATTCGCCCAGAGCACCGACCGCCGCGTGACCTTCGTCGACCAGCAGCTGGTCACGTTCCTCTCGCCGTCGAGGAACAATCCGCACCCGACACAGCGGGTGCTCGGCGACTATCAACAGATGAAGGCAGTGGGCAACGTCTTCTACGCCGCATTTCCGGCCAACGGCGCCGCGGCGGGGCGGGCGACTTCGGGGATCGATCCGTTTTTCGCCAAACTTCCAGCGAAGAACCTGGACCGCGGCGGGCCGACCGGATATTGATCTGGCTATTGGACTTGGCGTCCACAGTTTGCCAGGCTCCGTCGGTCCCGGTTCAACGGCTTAGTGTCCCAGCTTCCATGGGTGGATGAAAAACTATGAGAATTCAGCGCTCTGTCCGCAGCGGTTTCGCGGTTCGCGTCTTCGCGGCCATATTGCTCTTGCTTCCGGCCCTGCAGGCTCCCGCGTCGGCGCAGATCAAGGGGCGGCGCTTGCCTGCCTCGACGGGCAAGCCAGAGACCACCGCCGCCATCATGGCGCGGCAGGAGGCCGCGCCTCCGAAGCGCGAGCACCCGGACCATGAGATCGAGTACCCGGATTTTAGTGGCAAGGCCCCGAATCCGCAGGCTCCGTCCGTTTCACAGACGCCAACTCTTCCCTCCGAGGAGAACCGGCCCGAGGTCCTCAATATTCATACAGTTGGTTCTTCGTTCGACGGCGCCACGCTGACCGATACCGGCGCGTTTCCCCCCGATTCCATGGGCACGGTGGGGCCCTCTCAATTCATCACCTTCGTCAACGGGCGCATTCGGTCGTTCACCAAAGCTGGGGTCGCGGACGGCGTGATCAACGCCGATCCCGATGTCTTCTTCGCCTCGGTGTCGACGCCAGTAGGTGGCGCCGTCTTGCTGGACTTCACCAGCGACCCGCAGATCCGCTACGACCGCTTCACTGCTCGTTGGTACATGAGCATCATCGACGTGCCGTGTACCACCGCGAACTGCTCGGCGACAGCCGCCAACCGTTGGCTGCTAGCGGTAAGTGATGCCGCAAGCGCCGGAGTCATCTCCGGCGCTACCGTCTGGACGTTCTTCCAATTCCAAGCCGATCCGGGCACCAACTTCTGCGACTACCCGTCGCTTGGCATCGACGTGAACGCGCTCTACGTCGGCTGTAACATGTTCAGCAGCGCTGGCGCGGAAGTCGGCGCCAACGGCTACGTGATCCGCAAGTCTTCGACCCTCGGCGCCGGGCCGCTCACCGTGACGATGTTCGCGAACATTGTCGTCGGCGCCGGCGCCGGTCCGGAATCGCCGCGTGGCGTCGACAACTTCGACGCGACGGCAACCGAAGGCTACTTCGTGGGCGCAGACAGAGCCGCGTTCAGCACGGTCACCTTCCGGCGGGTCAGCGGCCCGGGCACGGCGACGCCGACCATTTCGAGCAATATCAGCGTCACAGTGCCGACGACGACCCTCCCGAACCCGGTGACGCATGCCGGCAATACGGGCGGCAACAACGGCCGGCTCGACTCGCTCGACGACCGATTCTTCCAGGCGATGGTCCGCAACGGCCGGCTCTGGGCGGCCCACAACTTCCGCGTAAGCGCCGCCGGCGTCGCCAGCGCCGCGGCGGCATCGCGCAACGCAACCCGCTGGTACGAGTTCCAGAACCTGACCACCACGCCGACCGTCGTGCAGTCGGGTACCGTGTTCGACAATGCCGCAACGCTTGCGGCGGCGCGGCAATACTGGATTCCGTCCGTAGTGGTCACCGGCCAGGGGCACTCCGTGATGGGCTTGAGCATGGCCGGCACTCCCGTCGGTGCAACGCCGGTATACGTCGGCCGCCTTTCCGGCGACACTCTAGGCACCATGACCGGGCCTCCGACGGTCGCGGCGGTCTCGTTCGGCACGACCACCGCCAACTACAACCCGCCATCCGATCCCGGGGGCGGGAGCGGGAGGCGCTGGGGCGACTACTCCTTCACTGTCGTCGATCCGTTGGACGACATGACGGTGTGGACCATTCAGGAGTACAACCAGGCACTCAATAGTTATGCCGTGCGCGTCGGACGCCTCGCGGCGCCGCCGCCGGCCACGCCCAACTGCACGGCCACTCCGATCGCCTTCACCGGGCCGACCGGCAACGTGGTGATCACCGCCACCTCGGCGGGCGGCTCCGGGTTCTATGACCCGGGCGCGAACCTCGCACCGCCCGCGCTGGCGTTCACGCACTTGTTGGCGACGATGACCAACGGGACCGTCAACACCGCCACGTTCAACAGCCCAACTCAGGTGACTTTGAACATCACGGCGACGACTCCGGGCTTGCAGAACGTCACCATCACCAATCCCGACGGACAGAACGTCACCGCCACCGGCTGCATCAATGTGTCGGCCGCCGCGGTCGCCGATCTCGGCATCACCAAGACGGACGGCGTCGCAACCGCGGTGCCCGGCGGCTCGGTGACGTACACCATCACGGCCTCCAATGCCTCGGCCACCGCAGCGTCCGGAGCCACGGTGGCGGACACGTTCCCCGCGGCACTCACCTGCACCTGGACGTGCGTCGGCGCGGGAGGTGGCACCTGCACCGCTTCCGGCTCGGGCAACGTCAATGACTCGGTGAATCTGCCGACGGGTGCCTCGGCGACCTACACCGCGACCTGCGCGGTCAATGCATCCACGACCGGCACGCTGAGCAACACCGCTACGGTCACCCTGGCGGGAGATCCCAACGCCGCCAACAACAGCGCCACGGACACGGACACTCTGACCCCGCAGGCGAATCTCGGAATCACCAAGACCGACGGCGTCACCACGGCGACCCCGGGCGGCTCGGTGACGTACACCATCACCGGATCCAATGCCGGACCGTCCAACGCTCCGGGCTCATCGATCGCGGACACCTTCCCGGCGCCGCTGACTTGCACGTGGACTTGCGTCGGAGCGGGCGGCGGCACCTGCACTGCATCCGGCTCGGGCAACATCGGCGATACGGTCAACCTGCCGAGTGGAGGCAGCGTCACGTACACGGCGAGCTGCACGATCTCGGCCGCGGCCACCGGCACGCTCAGCAACACCTCGACCGTGGCGGCGCCCGGCGGCGTCACCGATCCGACGCCAGGCAACAACAGCGCGACCGATACCGACACCCTCGCCGCATCGGCCGATCTCGCCATCACCAAGACCGACGGTGTAACCACGGCAACCGCCGGCGGCTCGACCACGTACACCATCACCGCCAGCAACGCGGGGCCAAGCAACGCGACCGGTTCGACGGTGGCGGATACCTTCCCGGCCTCCCTCACCTGCACCTGGACCTGCGTGGGTGCGGGCGGCGGTACTTGCACCGCGTCCGGCTCGGGCAACATCAACGACTCGGCCAATCTGCCGAGCGGCGCCAGCGTCACCTACACCGCGAGCTGCACCATCTCCGGCGCGGCCACCGGCACCTTGAGCAATACCTCGACGGTCACCGCACCGGCCGGCGTGACAGATCCGACGCCGGGCAACAACTCGGCGACGGACTCCGACACCCTCGGCGCCTCGGCCGATCTCTCGATCACCAAGACCGACGGCGTCACCACGGCGACCGCCGGTGGATCGACCACCTACACCATCACCGCCAGCAACGCGGGTCCGAGCAACGCGACCGGCGCCACGGTGGCGGACACCTTCCCGGCTTCCCTGACCTGCACCTGGACCTGTGTTGGCGCGGGCGGCGGCACGTGCACGGCGTCCGGTTCCGGCAACATCAACGACTCGGCAAATCTCCCGAGTGGTGGCAGCGTCACCTACACCGCGAGCTGCACGATCTCCGGCGCGGCGACCGGTAGCCTGGTCAATACCGCGACCGTCGCGGCACCGGCCGGAGTAACCGATCCGACGCCGGGCAACAATTCGGCCACTGACACCGACGCCCTCGGCGCCTCGGCCGACCTCGCAATCACCAAGACCGACGGCGTCACCACCGCCACACCTGGCGGCTCCGTCACCTATACCATCACTGCCAGCAACGCCGGCCCCAGCGCGGCGACCGGCGCCACCGTGGCCGACACCTTCCCCGCAATCCTGACCTGCACGTGGACTTGCGTCGGAGCGGGCGGAGGCACCTGCACGGCATCCAGTTCGGGCAACGTCAACGACAGCGCGAATCTGCCGAGCGGCGGCAGTGTGACGTACACCGCGAGCTGCACCATCTCCGGCGCGGCGACCGGCACCTTGAGCAACACCGCGACCGTGACGGCGCCGGCGGGGGTCACGGATCCGACCCCGGGCAACAACTCGGCGACCGATTCCGACACGCTCGGCGCATCGGCCGATCTCGCAATCACTAAGACCGACGGCGTCACCACTGCCACAGCCGGCGGTTCCGTCACCTACACCATCACCGCCAGCAACGCCGGCCCGAGCAGCGCGACCGGCTCCACCGTGGCGGACACCTTCCCGGCGTCCCTCACCTGCACCTGGACTTGCGTCGGCGCTGGCGGCGGAACCTGCACCGCGTCCGGCTCGGGCAACATCAACGACTCCGCAAATCTCCCGAGCGGCGGCAGTGTCACGTACACCGCGAGCTGCACGATCTCCGGCGCGGCCACCGGTACCCTGAGCAACACCGCGACCGTCGCGGCGCCGGGCGGCGTGACCGATCCGACGCCGGGCAATAACTCGGCGACGGACACCGACACACTCGGTGCATCGGCGGACCTCGCGATCACTAAGACCGATGGCGTCACCACCGCCACAGCCGGCGGTTCCGTCACCTACACCATCACTGCCAGCAACGCCGGCCCGAGCAACGCGACCGGCGCCACCGTGGCGGACACCTTCCCGGCGCCCTTAACCTGCACCTGGACTTGCGTCGGCGCCGGCGGAGGAACCTGCACCGCGTCCGGCTCGGGCAACATCAACAACACGGTGAACCTGCCGAGTGGCGGCAGCGTCACGTATACCGCGAGCTGCACGATCTCAGGCGCAGCGACCGGCACCTTGAGCAACACCGCGACCGTAACGGCGCCAGTCGGTGTGACCGATCCGACCCCGGGCAACAACTCGGCGACCGATTCCGACACGCTGACCGCCGCTCCTGGCGCCAGCGTTTCGGGCACGAAGACCGTCACGGGCAGCTTCGTGGTCGGCGGAACAGTGACGTACACCGTCACGCTGACCAACGCCGGACCAGGGGCGCAGGCCGACAACCCCGGCAACGAGTTCACCGACGTTCTGCCGGCAACGCTTGCACTGGTCTCGGCCACGGCGACGTCCGGCACGGCCGGGACGGCCGCAAACACGGTGACTTGGAACGGCGCCCTCGCCTCAGGCGGGAGTGTGACCCTCACGATTACGGCCACGATCCTGCCGGCGGCCGCAGCAACCACGGTTTCCAACCAGGGATCCTTCGCGTTCGACGGCGACGGCAACGGCACGAACGAGAGCAGCGGACAGACCGACGATCCAGGCGTAGCTGGCGCGACCGACCCCACCAGCTTCGCCGTCGCCGGCGGAGTCGCGACCCCGATCCCGACGTTGAGCACGCTCGGGCTCGTCCTGCTGTTCCTGGGCATGGCGCTGGTCGCGGCGAGAGCGCTGCGGCGGCGGCGCGTTTCCTGAACCGGGGTCGTTGAGTGAAAACGGCCCTCCCGATTCCTGGGAGGGCCGCGGACCGATCAGTGCGGTGGAGACTTGGTGCCACCAAGCGATTCGGAGCGGTTTGGATCAGCGCGAGACAACCTCTTCGTCCCGCGCCGCACTCTGACGCTGATCGAGGATGCTCTTCCTCCACACCGCATCGGTATCTTCCTTGGGAGCCACGGCGTGCATCAGGCCGGCGAGACAGCCCGGCGGCCGGTCCGGGATGTGCTCAGTGCCGAACGCATTCACCATGTCGATCAGCAGCTTGAAGAGCGCGAACACCAGGAAGAAGGCCGAGGCCTTGCCGAGCCAGGCCATCATCACCGCGCCCAGGATGATCGTCATGTGGACGATGAACACACGTTGCACCGACTGATCGCGCACTCGCCGGATCCAAGCGAAGGGTTGGCGGCGCAGGCGGAACAGGTCGATGACGAAGCTCAGGACCAGGGCTCCGGTGAGCCACGCGAGCCCGCGCTCGAGCGCTGCGCGGTCCGGCGGCGCGACGCCCAAATTGGCCGACATCACGAACAGGAAAGCGGCCAGCATGATGCCGTGACCGAACGTGAAGACCAGCGAGATCCCCAGGTACTCGGCGAGGAAGCTCTGACGAAAGCTCCAGCGCCGGCCCGGCGGCTGGGCGCCCCAGTGCCCGCGCTTGCGGGTCAGGCGCCAGTGGAGCGCGATCCGCAACCCGTTGAGGACCGTTCCGAACAGCGTCTCGCCCCAGTACAGCACCAACAGCGTCGATCCCGCCCAGCCGCCGCGCGTCAAGCCCCAGAACGGCACGGCGTTGATGACCAGGGCATTGAAGAGGCCGATCCACCGCTGCCCCGAAGGGCGCTTGGCGAGCTCGTTCAAGGCTGCGGCGCCAGAAAGCGATCGAACCAGTCCGCCATCCGCCGCATGAGGTCGCGGCGATTCTCCGGTTGGCTGATCGCGTGGCCCTCGCCGGGGTAGACGACCAGCTGCGCCGGCACGTTCAGGAACTTGAGCGCGCGGTAGAACTCGAACGACTGCGCGGCGGGAACTTCGGCATCGCTCTCGCCGGCGAGGATCAACGTCGGGGTCTTCGCGTGCTTGATGAACTCGATCGGCGAGGACTTGGCGTAGACCGCGGGGTCGTCGTACACCGAGGCGCCGAAGAAGGGGATCATCCAGGTGCTGATGCCGTTCTGTCCGTAGTAGCTCTGCCAATTAGCGATGCCGGCGCCGGCCATGGCGGCGCGGAAGCGGTCGGTCTGGGTGACCGCCCACATGACCATGTAGCCGCCGTAGCTCCAGCCGCCGATTCCCAGTCGCTTGACGTCCACCGGATGCGTGCGCGCAACCTGGTCGACGCCCGCGAGCAGATCGCGCAGATCGCCGCCGCCGAAGTCCTTTACGTTGGCCTGCGTGAACGCCTCGCCGCGGCCGTAGCTGCCGCGATCGTTAGGGTAGAAGACGAAGTAGCCACGCTCGGAGAGCGGGAAGGATCGCGCCAGCGTCCACACGGCCGGCCAGCGGGCCGTCGTGTCCGAAGAAGGCCCGCCGTGCACCCAGACCACCATGGGGTAGCTCTTCGCCGGGTCGAAGTCCGCCGGGTAAAGCAGCCAACCCTGGCACTCGAGACCGTCGTTGTTCCACGTGACGCTCTCGGTCTTGCCCCAGGACGCCTTGCCGTTCGCGTTCTCGTGGGTCAATTGCGACCAGCGCTCGACCGGCTTCGCGCCGTCGATCTCAACCGTCCAGATCTCGGGCGGCATCGAGAAGGAGCTCTTCGCCACGGCGACCGTCTTGCCGTCGGCGGTGACACTGAACGACGGCGCGATGTCGCCCGCCTCGAGCATCTCGTCGCCTCGCCAGAGCGTCGAGATCGACTGCGCGTTGCCTCGGGCGAGCGACGTACCACCGCGATCGCGCTCGACCCAGAGGAGATCGCCGTCCGGTAGCCAGGCCAGGGACGAGACCGAGGTCGTGCGCTCCGCGGTCAGCGTGAGCGGAGCGCTTCGCCGGCCGTCCGCCGGGACCAGGACGATGTCGCCGCCCACCGCGTCGGCATCGCTCATCAGGCCCTGGATCACCGCCACCGTTCGTCCGTCGGGCGAGACGCGCACGCCCGAGATCTGGAACGGCGGAGTGTAGAGGGGCATCACCGAGCCGTCGCTCACCGAGAGCGCGAACAGCCGCGCCACCCACCAGTTGGCGTTGCCCGGCGGCGCGGCCGCGGTGATCGCGAACCTCTTGCCGTCGGGCGACCAGTCGTATTCGTACACGTGAAGGTTTGCCGGCGAGAGGTCGCGCAGTCCGCCGTGCTCGAGGTCCACCAGGGCCAACCGCTGCGGGGTGAGGTTCTCGCCGATGACGCCGACGTCCTTGGGTTGCGCCTTCGTCGGGCCGACGTCGCGGCCCTGCCCCGCCGTATGCAGGACCGCGATCGTCTTGCCGTCGGGCGAGAATCTTGGCGCCGCCAGAAATCCGTCGCCGTCCGTGAGAGCGCGCGCAGGGCCTCCCCCGAGGCTGCTCAGGTAGAGCTTCACGCCGGCACCGCCGGCGTTCGAGAGATAGGCGAGTCGCTTCGAGTCCGGCGACCAGGCGAGCCCGCCGTCCTCGCCGTCCTTCCCGGACACGGCTTGCAGGCGTTGCCGGCGCTCGGGGTGCAGGCGTTCCGCCACCCAGATCGCAGTCGCGTCCGAGGCGCGCCCCGGCTCGGGAGGTAGGGACTCCACCCAGGCGATGCGAGTGCCGTCCGGAGAGATCGCGACCTGGGCAAAGCTCCGGGTCGAAAACAGCGCTTCGTAGAACCGATCGATGGCGTCCGGGGACGCCGAAACCGGCCCGGTCACCGCCGAGGCGAGGAGGGACAACCCCAACATTCCACGGACGAAATTCCTCATGGCAGCCTCCGGAAAGGAGCCGAACCTAGCACGTGCCGCAAGGGTGCGGGGCGCCCCCTCTTCACCCTCCTTAGGCATTGTTGTACACTCGCGCATAAAGCCTTTGTCCAAGCCTATTTAGGAGTACTTATGCCACCAACCCTGAATGCCTTGCTCAAGTCGATGGTCGAGCAGGGTGGCTCGGATTTGCACATCACCACGAATTCGCCGCCGCTGGTCCGCGTCGACGGCGTCTTGAAGCCGCTCAACCTGCCGCCGCTCACGCCCACCGAGACCAAGCAGCTCTGCTACTCGATCCTCACCGACAACCAGAAGCACCGGCTGGAAGAGGACCTCGAGATCGACTTGTCGTTCGGCATCAAGAGCCTGGCCCGTTTCCGCGCCAACATCTACCACCAGCGCGGCGCCGTCGCCGGCGCCTTCCGGCAGATTCCCTACGAGATCCGCGGCTTCCGCGAGCTCGGTCTACCGCCGGTGATCGAGAAGATCTGCGAGAAGCCGCGCGGCTTGGTCCTGGTGACCGGTCCCACCGGCTCGGGCAAATCGACCACCCTCGCGGCCATGCTCGACAAGGTGAACCGCGAGCGCGCCGAGCACATCGTCACCATCGAGGATCCGGTCGAATACCTGCACTCGCACAAGAAGTGCATCGTCAACCAGCGCGAGCTCCACGCCGACACCCACAGCTTCCCAAATGCACTGCGCGCCGCCCTCCGCCAGGACCCCGACGTGGTCCTGATCGGCGAAATGCGCGACTTCGAGACCGTGGAAACCGCGCTGCGCATCGCCGAGACCGGCCATTTGACCTTTGCCACTCTGCACACCAACTCGGCGGCGCAGACCATCAACCGCATCATCGACATCTTCCCCGCTCACCAGCAGTCGCAGATCCGGGTGCAGCTCTCGTTCGTGGTCGAGGGCATCATCTGTCAATCGCTACTGCCACGCGCCTCCGGTAAGGGCCGCGCGTTGGCGATGGAAATCCTGGTTCCCAACGCCGCCATCCGGAACCTGATCCGCGAGGACAAGATCCATCAGGTGTACGGCATGATGCAGACCGGGCAGTCGAAGTACGGCATGCAGACCTTCAACCAATCGCTGGCGTCGCTGTACTTCAAACGCCAGATCTCGCTCCAGACCGCGATGGCACGCACTTCGTACGCGGACGAGCTGCAGGAAATCATCAACCGCGGACCGGCAGCGATGAATCCAACCGTCGGCGTCGAGGGGCGCAGCTAGCGCCTCGGCTACGAACTGAACGCGAGGACCGAACACCATGCCGAATTTCGTCTGGAGAGGTAAGAATCGCGCCGGAGCGGTGATGGAAGGTACGCAGCTCGCCGACACCCGGGACGCCGCCATGGCGGCGCTGCGCCGCCAGAACATCACGGTCACCAACATCCGCGAGAAGGGCCGCGAGATCCCCTTCCTGCCCAAGTTGCCGATCCGCATCGCGCAGAAGCGCGTCGCGATCTTCACTCGGCAGTTCTCGGTGATGTTGGACGCCGGCTTGCCCCTGGTGCAGTGCCTCGAGATCCTCGGCGAGCAGGAAGAGAACAAGAACTTCCGCGCCATCATCACTTCCGTACGTACCGACGTCGAGTCCGGCGCTTCGCTCGCCGACGCCATGCGCAAGCACCCGCTGGCGTTCGACGACCTGTACGTGAACATGATCGCGGCCGGCGAGGCCGGCGGTATCCTGGACGTCATCCTGCAGCGCTTGTCGATCTTCATCGAGAAGATCGTGCGCTTGAAGGGCCAGGTGAAATCGGCCCTCATCTACCCCGCCGCGGTGATCACCATCGCCGCCGGTGTGGTGTACGTCATTCTGTGGAAGGTCATCCCGGTGTTCGCCCAGTTGTTCTCCGGCGTCGGCAGCGAAATGCCCTTCCTCACGCGGATGGTGATCGGCGCTTCCAACATTGTCGGGCGGTACTCGATCTTCATGGCGCCGCTGATCATCGGTGGCTTCATCGCCCTTCAGCGCTATCACAAGACCTACCGCGGCCGCCGCGTCGTCGACGGGCTGCTGCTCAAAGTCCCCATCATCGGCATGCTGCTGCGCAAGATCGCCGTGGCCCGTTTCTGCCGCACCCTGGCAACCCTGACGTCTTCCGGCGTGCCGATCCTCGACGGTCTCGAGATCACGGCCAAGACCTCGGGCAATGCCATCATCGAGGATGCCGTCATGGCGGTGCGCAAGGCGGTGGAGGAAGGACGCACGATCTCGGAGCCCCTGGCCGAGACCAAGGCCTTCCCCGCCATGGTGACGCAGATGATCAACGTCGGCGAACAGACCGGCGCCCTCGACCAGATGTTGGCCAAGATCGCCGACTTCTACGAGGAAGAGGTCGACACCGCGGTCGCCGGCTTGATGAAGCTGATCGAGCCCATGCTGATCACGGTCCTCGGCGTGGTCATCGGCACGATCGTCACGGCGATGTATCTGCCGCTCTACTCGTTCCTCACCAAGATCGGCTGAGGAGCACGTAAGCGAGCACGGTTCAGCGAGCAGCATTGGATACCAGCGAAGCGCTACACCGCCAACTCCGCTGGCTGATCGGCATCCGTCTGCTGGTGGTCGCCAGCGTGGTGGTGCCGTACGCCCTGCTTCAGCTCTACTCCGGAGCGAGCTTCGGCACGGTACCCTCGGCAAGCTCTCCGGTGCCGGTCATCCAGGCGGTGCCGCAGCCCCCGCCCACGGTCGTCGACCTCGGCGCTGGCCGCGCCCCCGGCGATTCCGACTTCCTGTACCTCATCGCCGGGCTCACCTCGCTCGCCACCCTGATCTACATCGTCCTGCTGCGCAAGCTGCACGCGCGGCCGCATGTGCAGGCGTATGTCCAATTCTTCGGCGACCTGCTGCTGGTCACCGGCTTGGTGTACTACTTCGGCGGCATCGCGAGCCCATTCTCGATGCTGTATCTGATCACCATCAGCGTCGCTTCGAGCCTGCTGCGCCGGCGCGCCGGGCTGCTGGTCGCGACCGGTGCTTACCTGCTCTATGGCGGGCTGATCATCAGCCTGTACTTCCATTGGGTCCCCGACTCGGTGCTCGCCGCCGAACGGGCCTCCGAATGGAGGTTGATCTACAACCTGGCCGTGCACCTCTTCGGCTTCTACGCCGTCGCCATGCTGACTTCGTATCTAGCCGAGAACGTCACCCAGGCCGAGCGTGAGCTCGAAGCCCAACGCGGCAGCCTGGCCGAGCTCGAGGTCGTGCACCGCGACGTCATCCACTCGATCACCAGCGGCCTGGTCACGGTTGACCTGCAAGAACGCGTCACCAGCATCAATCGCGCCGGCGAGGAAATCCTCCGACGCCGCGCGCCCGAGCTCGTCGGGCGCCGAGTCGAAGCCCTGGGCCTCTTCACGCAACCCGAGTGGGAGCTCTACGCGGCCGCCTCCGCCGAGGGCCAGAAGGTGCGTGACGAGATCGAGATCCGGAGCGACGGCGAAGCCCTGTGGATCGGCTTCTCGATCGCCAGCCTCAACGACGTCGGCGGCCGGCGGCTGGGTTCGGTCCTTGCCTTCCAGGACCTCACCGCCTTCCGCGCCCTGCAAGAAGAGCTGCGGCTGAAAGATCGCATGGCTGCCGTGGGCGAGCTCGCCGCCGGGCTTGCCCACGAGATCGGCAACCCCCTCGCCGCCATCTCGGGGTCGACACAGATGCTCGCCACGTCCTTCTCCGGCGACACGCCGCAGCGCAAGCTGCTCGACATCCTGCTCAAGGAAAGCCAGCGCCTCGACCGTACCATCAAGGGGTTCCTGCAGTTCGCCCGTCCACGCGAGCGGTCCAATACGCGGTTCGACATCGCCCGCCAACTGGCGGAGAACGTCGCGCTCCTGCGCAATAGCGAAGAGGTCTCCGCTCAGCATCGAGTGGAGCTCCGACTCGAGCCCGAGTCCGCCACCATCGATGCCGACCCCGATCAGATCAGCCAGATCTTCTGGAACCTGGCGCGCAACTCGCTCCGCGCCATGCCCGGGGGCGGCACCTTGCGCGTCAGCGGCAGCCTGTTCGGCAGCACCTATCGCATGGAGGTCGCGGACACCGGCCGCGGCATGAGCGAGGAACAGCGCACCAAGCTCTTCCAGCCCTTTCAGTCCTTCTTCGACCACGGCACGGGAATCGGCATGGCCATCGTCTATCGCATCGTCCACGAGCACGGCGGGCGGCTCTCCGTCGACAGCCGCCCGGCGGCGGGGACCCGCATCGCCGTCGATCTGCCGGTCGGAGTCGCCATGGCGCAGCCGGCGCCGGAAAAGGTCTCGGCATGACGCGCTCGCATCTGCTGCTCGTCGACGACGAGCCCAGCATTCTCGATTTCCTCACCTTGCTGTTCCAGAGCGAGGGCTACGGCGTCGACACCGCACCGTCGGTCGAGGCGGCGCGCAAGCTGCTCGGCGAACGGGGCTATGACCTCTTGCTCTGCGACATCACCATGCCGGACGGCAATGGGCTCGATCTACTGCGCGAGATCAAGGCGGCCGGTACGCCGACGCCGGTCATCATGATGACCGCGTATACCTCGACCAAGAGCGCCATCGAGGCGATGAAGCTCGGCGCTCACGATTACATCTCGAAGCCTTTCGACGTCGAAGAGCTGAAGGTGGTCGTCCAGCGCGCCCTCGAGCGCGCCCAGCTGGTCGACGAGAACGTTTACCTGCGCAAGGAGCTCGAGCAGAAGTACGGCTTCGCCAACATCGTCGGCCGCGGCCCGCGCATGCAAGCGGTGTTCTCGCTCGTCGAGCGCGTCGCGCGGACCAATTCCACCGTTTTGATCAATGGCGACAGCGGCACCGGCAAGGAGCTCATCGCCCGCGCCATCCACTTTTCGAGCCCCCGCGCCCAGCGCCGATTCCTCTCGATCAACTGCGGCGCCCTGCCGGAGGGATTGCTCGAGAGCGAGCTCTTCGGACACGAGCGCGGCGCATTCACCGGCGCCGTGCGCGAGAAGAAGGGCCTGTTCCAGGAGGCCCACGGCGGCACGCTCTTCCTCGACGAGATCGGCGAGATGACGCCCGCCATGCAGGTGAAGCTGCTGCGCGCGTTGCAGGAAAAGACCGTGCGCAAGGTGGGCGGCAACGTCGAGGAGGCGGTCGACACCCGCATCATCGCGGCCACCAACCAGAAGCTCGAGGAACGGATCGCCCGCGGCGAGTTTCGCGAGGATCTGTACTACCGGATCAACGTCATCCCCATCCACCTGCCCTCGCTGCGGCACCGACGCGAGGACATCCCCGCACTGGTCGAGTTCTTCATCCAGAAGTACAGCAAGGAGATGAACATCCCGCACAAGCGCATCTCGGTCGAGGCCATGCGCCTGCTCGAGGCTTACGATTGGCCGGGCAACGTGCGCGAGCTCGAAAACCTGGTGGAGCGGGCGCTAGCCCTGTCGACGAACGACACCATCACATCCGAGGACTTGCCACCGCGGCTGCGCACCGGCGCCAGCGATGCCTCCGGGCCAACCGCGCTGCCCGAGAGCGGACTCGACCTCGAGGCCTATCTGGAGGAGATCCGCACGCAGCTCATGCGTCAGGCGATGGAGCGCACGGGCGGCGTCCAGACCACCGCCGCCGAACTGTTGAAGATGACCTTCCGCTCCTTCCGCTACTACGCGAAGAAATCAGGCCTCACCGGAGCCGACCCCGGAGACGAGGTGGGCAGCTGACTCACGGCGCCCGCTAGCCGGCCGCCGGACGTGCGGTGGGCTAGGAAGGAAGTAAACATGGGCAAATTTCGGAGGTCCTATGAGCCGTAGAGCTTTCTTGTGCGCGATGGCGTGTGCAGCCCTCGGCGCCGGCCATGCCGTCGCCGATACGATCGACTCCACGGCATCCAGATACAACGTCCAGCCGTTGGACCGCGTGGGCGCGGTGGCGGGGCCGGCGTTGGATCTCGCCGCCATCGGCCGCGAGGATGTGGCGCGCTCGACACGCGACGTCCCGCAGCGCTTTGCGATCCCCGAGCGGGTCTCGATGACGCCCGCGGACCACGGCACCTGGGAAGACCTCGGCGACGGTCAGCTGTTGTGGCGCCTGCGCATCAAAGGCGGCGCCGGCACCAACTCCCTGAATCTCGGATTCACGCGCTACAAGCTCCTGCCGGGCGAGCGCTTGCTCCTCTACTCGGCCGACGGAACAAAAGGGATCCGGCCCTTCACCGCCGCCGACAACCATCCGCAGGGCGAGCTCTGGACGCCAGTGCTCACCACCGCCGATCTCGTCGTGGAGCTGACGATTCCCAAGGCCAATCGGTCGGCGGTCAGCCTCAAGATCGGTTGGATCAACCAGGGTTATCGCGGATTCGGCACCATGACCGCCGAGTCCTACGACAAGTCCGGCAGCTGCAACCTGGACGTCGAGTGCTTGGGCGCCGGGGACCCGTGGCGCCAGCAGATGCGCTCGGTGGCGGTGATCTCGACCGGTGGCAGCACCTTCTGCTCGGGATCGTTGATCAACGACACCGCCAACGATCACAAGATGTACTTCATGACCGCGAACCACTGCGGCATCAGCAGCGGAAATGCCGCATCCTTGGTGGCTTTCTGGAACTACCAGAACTCGTTTTGCCGCACGCCGGGGAGCGTCGCGAGCGGCGGCGCGGGCAACGGCGTTCTCAGTCAGTTCCATACCGGCTCGTTCTTCCGCGCCGGCAACGCGCCCTCCGACTTCACGCTCGTCGAGCTCGACGACCCGCCGGTACCGGCGTTCAATCACTTCTGGGCGGGCTGGGATCGCAGCACCGGCGACTTCACCTGCACGCCAGGCTCACCCTGCGCCGGAATTCATCATCCGAATACCGACGAGAAGCGCATCACCTACGTGATCAGCAACACCGCGACCACGAGTTACGGCGGTACAGCGTCCCCCGGCGACGGAACGCACATCTGGGCTCACTGGGCGAGCGATCCGCCGGGGCCTTTCACTGTCCCGGGGGTAACCGAGCCGGGCTCCTCCGGATCGCCGCTCTACAGTGCCGGGAGGCGCTACATCGGGCAGCTGCACGGTGGCCCGTCGTCCTGCGGCGCCACGGGCGACGGCCTGTCGGATTTCTACGGCCGGTTCAGCGTGTCGTGGACCGGCGGCGGCACCAACGCGACCCGCCTCTCGAACTGGCTCGATCCCGGGAATACGGGAGCAGCCGCCATCGACGGCGTCGAGATCTGCACGCCGACCGGGCCACCGACCATCGGGACGGCCTCGGCCACGGGCCCGAATCAGATCCAATTGACCTGGGTAGACGGCACGCCGAGCTCCACCACGTTCGACGTCTTGCGCGCCATGGGTACGTGCGCGGCACCGGGCCCCTTCGTGAGCATCGCCGCCGCGGTCGCCGGCTCACCGTACACGGACAACGGCGTTTCAGGTGGCACGACCTACGCGTACCACGTCGCCGGACGAGACCTCAGCGGAATCTGTGTGTCGACGAACTCGGGATGCGTAGACGTCGCGGCCACCGGCAGTTGCACTCTGGCGCCGACGTTCGCCGGCCTCACCAGCGCCTCCAACCAGGCGGCAACGACTTGCGGAATCGCCCTCGCATGGAGTGCTGGCATCGCGAATTGCGGCGGCCCGGTGACCTACAACGTGTATCGCTCGACGACTCCCGGCTTCACGCCGAACCCGGGGAACCAGATCGCCACCGGCATCACGGGCACGGCGTACACCGACTCGGGCACCCTGGCCAACAACACGCAGTACTACTACCTCGTGCGGTCGGTCGACGGAACCAACAGCGTCGAGGAAACCAACTCGATTCAGCAAGGCGCCGCACCGTCTGGCGGGCAAACCCTGCACGAGACCTTCGAGGGCGGCGGCGGCTTCGACACCGTGGGTTGGACGCACTCGGCGGTGAGCGGCGCCGTCGACTGGGCCCTTTCGAACACGCAGTCGCAAACGCCGACGCACTCGTGGTTCTCCGCCGACCAGACCACGGTGTCGCACCGGATCCTGGTTTCACCCGCGTTCATGCCGCTGACCGGGATGTCGCTCTCCTTCTGGCACACCTTCGCCTTCGACGGCACCGTCGCCGAGTGCTACGACGGTGGCACCCTGGAGTACACGACGAACGCCGGCGGCACGTGGACCGTCCTTCCGGACGTTGCCTTCACTGTCGGCGGTTTCAACGGCACGGTCAACAACGGATTCAGCAATCCCATCGGGAACAAGCGGGCCTGGTGTGCGGGCACGATCGGCGCCATGACCCGGGTTGCGGCCAATCTCTCGAGCCTCGCCGGCAACACGGTACGGCTTCGCTGGCACGAAGGTGACGACGTGACCGACTCAGCGACCGGCTGGTTCGTGGACTCGGTAGATGTCGCGAGCTCGTGCACCACTGCACCCGGCCTCGGGACGAGCTTCTATACCGTGGTTCCCTGCCGCTTGGTCGATACCAGGAATGCGGCAGGGCCGTTGGGTGGGCCTGCCTTGGCAGCCTCGGCGACACGGCAGTTCACCCTCTCCGGCAGTTGTGCTGTGCCGTCGAGCGCCACTGCCTTGGCGCTGAATCTGACGATCGTCAGCGCCGGCGCCACAGGTTCGCTCAGTGCCTGGCGAGCGGACGTCACCCAGCCAGCCACCTCGGTGATCAACTTCAATCCCGGCGTGACGCGGGCGAACAATCTGGTGGTCGCGGTGGACGTCAATGGCGCGATCAAGACGGCCAACAATTCGGCCGGATCGGTACATGTGGTCGTGGACGTGGTCGGGTATTTCCAATAAGCGGGACTGAACGACCAGCGCAGCTCATGCCACCGAGGAGACCGAGGGCCTTCGAAACGCTCAGTCGACCACGAACAGCTTGGCTCCGATCGGCGTCGACGAACGGTGAGGCTCGGCGCCGTCGGCGACCTGATAGCTCACACCGGACGTGAGGACGAAATGGCGTCCGTCCGCGAGCTCCGTGTGAAGCTCGCCTTCCAGGCAGAATAGTATGTGCCCCTTCTCGCACCAGTGGTCGGCGCGATACCCCGGCGAGTACTCGACCAGCCGCACGCGCAGGTCGCCCCACTGGCGCGTCCGCCAGATCGCCATGCCGGCTTCGCCCGGATGCACTGTGGGCTCGACGGCCGACCACTCGGTGAGCCCGAAGGGCATTCCCTCGATCCGCATCTGGACTCGATCGTACTCGACCGTCAGGGTGCTGCTGCCGCGGTCGCCGCCGGCCGGTCGCCGATGAGCAAGCCGTAGCCCGACGTTCCGAGGTAGATCTTGGCGCCATCGATGAGCACCGAGGCGATGTCGCGCGGCGGAATGGAGACCTCGAAGGGCTCGAGCTCCCCGCTGCCGGCATTCCAGAGCGAGACTCGATCTCCGCTCACCAGCAGGGCCGGATATGCCGGGTCGCTGGTTTCAAAGACGCGCGTCGGGCCGACCGCGATCTGCCGCCAGGCATCGCGCAGGCTGCTGCGCACCCAGGCGCCGTCGCTGCCGCTCAACAAAAGAGCATCCACGCGGCCTCCGAGATGCGCCAGCCGTCCACTCGTCACCGGCGTCGCCACGGCGTGCGCGATGCTCGGCGCGCCGCCCTGATCGAAGCGATAGAGCCCGGCGGCATCGGTGACCCAGAGAGCATCGTCGAACAGGGCGGCCGAGCGCGGAGCGCCGCGCTTGTACGGCACCGCCACGAAGTCCTTGCCGTGGAGCTCGAAGAATCCCTTCGGGGCGCGCACCACCAAGCGCTTGCCGGCCGTCAACACCTGCTCGATCCGCACCGGTCCGATCTTCGCAACCGAGCTCCAAGATCCCTGGTCGCGCACGAACAGGCCCTGTTCCGTGGCGGCATAGAGACGCCCGCTGGAGGCGGTCAGATCGAGCAGCGTTGGCAGCGTCTCGGGGGTGAACGAGAAACTCGTGGCTCGATCGAACGAGCTGTAGACGCCGGATGATGGCCCGGCGTGGTTCACGCCGGCGATGATCTCGGGCCCGTTCTTCGCCAGGGCCATGACCCGCACGTTGGTGAGGCCCTGACTCGAGGCCCGGAAAGACTCGCCGCCGTCATCCGAGATCCACACCCCGCTCCCCTCGGTGCCGAGCAACAGGCGCTGCGGACGCGCCGCTGATTGGGCGATCGCGAGCACCGAGACGTCGGCCGGAGTCTTGCGGCTCCAGGATTCGCCGTGGTCGCGCGAGACGTAGGCGCCGGCCACGGTCCCGGCCAGGAGCCCTCCATCCGCGAGCACGCGGAAGGCCGGCGTGCGCTTCTCATCCAGGCCCTTCTGAAAGCGTGCCCAACTCTCTCCGCCGTCGCTGCTTCGATATACCCAACCGCAGGTCGAGGCCCAGATTTCACCCGGCCTCCAAACGACAGGATTGAGGCTGAAGACTTCCGTGTCTTCCACCATGCCGCGGAAGATCGGACGCCACGTGACGCCATCGTCAGTGCTCTTATACGCTCGCCGCCAAGTCCCCGCGATCACCGAGCGCGGGTCCATGGGATCGATCATCAGGCTCGAGACGTTCACGATGTCGGGGTACTCTGCGGTCGCCCGTACCCACGTCACTCCGGCGTCGTTCGAGCGCAGAACACCGGCGCGCGTCCCTGCGTACAGCCAGCCCGCGCTGCCGGGCACCGTGGCGAGGGCATAGATCTGATGCTCCGCGAACGCCCGGCCCGGCTGTGCCCAGCTGGCGCCGAGATCGTCGGAGTAGGCAACCTGGCCGCCGCCCCATAGTCCCCAGAGCCCAGCCCAAACGCGGCCGGGGCGATTGCTATCGAAGGTGAGCGCGGCGACGACCCACCCCGGGAGCGGCAGCTCCGCGCCGGCGTTCGCCCAGGTCTCGCCGCCATCCCGAGAACGATAGATCTGACCCGCCGAGGAGCCCGCCAGGACCACGTTCGCATCGCGCGGATCGATCGCCAGGCTGCGGATGTCGCCGCCGAAGATGGGCGCCCGCTGCCAGGTAGTCGCTCCGCCAGCCGGCGCCGCCGCACTCAAGTACGACAGCGCGCCGACCGCAGCGACACCCCCGAGCTGTGCGATCCGCTGGAGCACCGCGCGCATCAGGGAGCGCTTCTCGCTTCGGTCGTGAGGGATGTCGCCGCAGCTTCAGCCGCTGGCTGATTCCTCACCTGCACCAACTCGGCGAGGATCGAGAGCGCGATCTCGCCCGGGCTGTCGCCGCCGATCGGCAAACCGATGGGCGCGCGCAAGAGCGTCAAGTCGGCGCCGTAGTTCCGGAGCGCGAGCTCGGCGCGAACGCGGACGATCTTGCGGCGGCTTCCCATGAGCCCCAGGTAGCGCAAGCGCGACGGAGCTTGGCGGAGGATCGCGGCGAGCGCCGCCGTATCGGTCTCCCAGCAGCGCGTCACCACCGCGGCATAGATCTCACGGCGCGCGAAGGGTCTCAGGAAATCGTCCGGGTAGTCGCGGCCGACGCGCACCGTGCGGGTGCCCTCGGGGAAGAGCTCGGCGCGCAAGAACTCGGCGCGATCCTCGACGATCAGGAGCTCGAAGCCGGCCAGGCCCGCGCCGCGTGCCACGGCTTGCGCAACCGGCCCGCCCCCGCAGAGCACCAACAACGGCGACGACTCGAGAACCTCGAGGAAGACCTCGGCCATGCCGCCGCACACCATGCCGGTCGCCTGGCCGCGCACGGCTTCCTCGGTGAAGTAGTAGCGCTTGATCTCGCCCGGCGTCGGCTGCGAGTCGTCGCGGCGCAGGAGCGCCGCCGCATCCGCCTTGACCAGCGCTTCGAAGGCGCCGCCGCCGAGATTGCCCCGGGCGCTGCCGTCGGGCATGAGCAGTAGCTTCCACCCCGCCTTGCCGGGAGTCGAGCCCTCGGCGCGCACGATCTGGCAAAGCGCCGCCCGGCCATACTCTCGCAAGACCGCATCGACGTTGGCCAGAACCTCGGCGAGGGTGGGCTCACGCATGGGAGAATTTTAGCATTCGAATCTTGGAGTCGGCCGGGTCGGCCGGGTCAAAGGCCTTCGACCTCACCGCTGGCTGAGCGCAGTCGAAGCCCCGAGCAAGGCTGCTTCAGGAAGACGAGTCCGCCTTGGGCGCCGCGCTGGAAGTCGACGACCCGCCGCTCTTCCCGCTCTCGGAGCTCGAATCCTTGCTCGAGGACTCCTTGCCGGAGGAGTGCTTGCTCGAAGTCTCGCCACTCGAGCTCGAAGAGGAGGCGCTCTCGGCGGTACCCGCGGACGAGCTCTCGCCGCCGGACTCCTGCTTGCCTTCCTTGGCGTCGCGCCCCTCGGCGCCTTTTTTGCCCGCGTAGTCGGTCACGTACCAACCCGTGCCCTTGAACTGGAACGCGGGCGCCGACACCAGCTTCTTCAATTCACCGCCACAGTGCTCACACACCGTGAGCGGCGCGTCGGCGAAGCGCTGGATCGCCTCGACGCGCTTGCCGCATTGCGTGCACTGGTATTCGTAGATCGGCATGGTGGGTCTTCCGTCACCGGTCAGGCCGGGCGTTCGGAGGGTTCTCCATCGGTCTTGAGCCTGATCTTGATCGCACCGCCGCTTTCCGAGCGCCGGATCAGGTTGAGCGTCTGGAAGGCGTAGATCAGCTTGGCGTTGTCCGGCGGAGCGAGCGGCCCGTTGGTGCAGATGTCGAACAGCGAGCGCTTGCCGTTCACCATGGTGAGCAACTTGTACTCATTGGCGTCGAGCCCGATCTCGATCAAGTCTTCCACTCGATAGCAGGGCTCGAGCACGGTCTCGCGGTTGCCGAGTCTTTGTAGCAAGGCCTTGGCGCTCGGTGAGCGCTTGATTCCCTGCACGATGACGTAGCGGATCGGCAGGTGCAGCCGCACCATCTCTTGGTCGGGAAACTCGGAGATGCGAAACGCGACCTCGCCGTCTTCCCAAGTGAAGAGGCTCCACAAAATGGCCTCGATCTGATCGCGAATCCCGTCATAGACCTCGGCCGGAGAGAACAAGCCGCGCTCGACCAGCAAAGCGCCGTAGCGATGCTCGGAAGCGGCGCGGTCGCGCATGGTCGCCTGGAAATCCTCTTGCGACAGCCGGCCGGTGCGGCGCAGGAACGCGCCCAGCGAATCGCCGCGATCGGACGACGACGCGTGCACGACGTTGCCCGAGCGCAGGAAGATGCGCTTCTCGACGCCCTGGCGCGAGGCCTCCATCACTCCCGGAACCGCGAAGTGATGGATCTTGAAGAAGACCTCGGGCAGCGAGGCTTGCCGGAGGTCTCCGCGGAACTGAAATACCTTTTCCACGTGAGTTCTTGAGGTGAGTTTTTTTCCGCGGTGCGTTACAAAGTATAGCATCGCCCCCATGCCCTCGCCGCATTCACCGGAGGACGCTTGGGCTCTACTCGAGCCTTGGCTCGACGCGTTGCCACCCGAGGCCATGGCGCGGCAGGCCGCTCTCGACAGGGTCCTCGCAGTGAGCCCGCGAGCGCGCGTCGACGTCCCGCCGTGCGACGTCTCGGCGATGGACGGCTACGCGCTCACCGGAGATCTGCCCCGAAACACTCCATTGCCGGTCGTCGCCACTCTCGCGGCGGGCGAGGCTCCGGGCCTCACGCTCGGACCCGGCCAGGTGGCCCGAATCATGACCGGGGCCGCCATTCCCCACGGCGCGGATCGAGTGGTACCGGTGGAGCTCACCGACGCCGGAGTGGAGAGCGTGACCCTTCTCCACCCGGTCGAACTGGGAGCTCACATCCGGCGACAAGGTGAGATCCAGCGTACCGGAGAGAATCTCTTGCCCGTCGGGGCCACGCTCTCGCCGGGTGCCTTGGCACTGCTCGCCACGCACGGCTATGCGCGGGTCGAGGTGCGGCGCGAGCCGCGCGTCGCCGTCCTCGCCACCGGCGACGAGGTGGTGCCGCCGGAGTCGACGCCTCGCCCGGGGCAGGTTCGCAACAGCCACGGTGACTTCCTGCTCGCCGCCGGGCGCGGCCTCGGCCTGCGGTTCGCGGATCTTGGCATCGCGCGCGACGATCGGCTGAGCCTACGCGCCGAGATCCAGCGCGGGCTCGGTTCGGAGGTTCTCCTGATCTCCGGCGGGGTGTCGATGGGGGCTTACGATCTGGTCGAGGGGGTGCTCGCCGAGCTCGGCGCCAAGGTCGTTTTTGACGGCGTCGCCATGCAGCCCGGCAAGCCGATCGTGGTCTTTCGACACGCCGGAGGACTGGTCTTCGGGCTGCCGGGAAACCCGGCCTCCGCCATGGTGGCCTATTGGCTGTTCGTTCGGCCGGCCCTGCGCCGACTGATGGGCCATCGCGACCGGTTGTGGAGCGGAGCGCTTCGCGGAAGGTTGGTCGAGGACCTGCAGGCGGCTCCCGAGCGGCGCGATCGATTCCTTCCCGCCGCGGCCTGGGCTGTCGATGGAGAGATCCGCATCCGCCCGTTTCCACCGCGCGGTTCGCACGACGTCGCGACGTTTGCCCGCGGCAACGCCCTGTTGCGACTGCGCGCCGGTGCGCCTGCCCTGGCGGCGGGAGAGCCCGCCGAGATCCTGCCGCTCGCGGCGATCAGCCTCGAACCGAGCTGACGGTCGGCTCGCCGCTCGCGTCAGCGATCGCTGACCATCCGATCAGCGCCGCCGCGCAAAGGGCAAACGTCGCGCCCACCAGATAGGGCGCCTTTGGGGCCCAGTCCCAAAGCGACCCGGCAGCCAGCGGCGCGCTGGCGCGAGCGAGGGCGCTCATTGATTGGCCAAGACCTAGAACTCCACCCTGTTCATCGGCAGCGCTCGCTCGGGAGAGGAGTGTCGCGAGGGCCGGAGTGGTGCAGCCGGCTCCCGCGGCGAGGCCGCCGAGCGCCACGGTTGCGAGCGTGAGCGTCGGCGCCAGGGCAAGCGTCACCAGCGCCACGGCGGAAAGTACGGTTCCCGCGAGCGCCACAGGACGCTCCCCGAAAGCCCGCACCAGGCGCCCGAGCAATCCTCCCTGCACGATCACCTGCACGACACCCGCGAACACCAGTAGCGCGCCGAGCCCGCCTTCGCGGAGACCAAAGCGGGCCTTCACCAGGAACGCCAGCGTCGTCTCCATCGCGACCATGGCGCACATGGCGAAGAAGGTCGCGCCCAACAGGCGGCCGAGCGCCGGTCTGCCGAGCGCCCGAATCAAGCCCGCGATCGGCGCCCGTGACCCGGCGGTCTCATGGCGTTCGGGCTCGCGCAATCGCAGGTAGGTGGCGACCCAATTGATCGCCGCCAGCCCCGCCGCCACGAACGCAGCGGCACCGAAGCCCAGGCCCCAATGCGCGAGCAACGCGCCCACCGCCGGCCCGAGCACGAATCCCAGGCCGATCGACGCGCCGAGCAGGCCCATGGCGCGCGCCCGCTCGGCGGGCGCGGTGACGTCGGCGATGTAGGCCTGCGCCGCGGCGATCGAGCCGCCGAACGCTCCGGCGAGCGCGCGCGCCGCGATCAGCATCGGCAGCGTCGCCGCGAAGCCGCAGAGCGTGAAGGCCAACACCGAGCCCAGCAGACTGAGCAACAGGATCGGCCGGCGGCCGACGCGATCCGACCAGCGCCCGAGCAGCGCGGCGCCGAAAAGCTGCGCCGCCGAGTACGCCGTGAAGAGCACGCCGAGCCACAGTCCGCTCGCACCGAGCTTCTGTGCGTAGTACGGCAATGCCGGCAAGATGATGCCGAAGCCGAAGAGGTCGATGAAGACCGTCAGGTAGACCGTGGCGAGCGCCGCGCGGGTCATGGACGGATCCCAGAGCGCAAACGCCAGAGCCACGGTGCGCTCCCGAGAGCGAGCGCGACCGCCAGGCTGCCGCTCAACACGAAAGTGAACCTGAACCCTCCCGCCGCCTGCGCCCAGGCGCCGACCAGCGGTCCGATCGCGAAGCCCAGCGACCCCGCGAGATTGAACCCACCCATCGCGCTACCGCGGGCGCGGGGGTCCGCGAGCTCACCGACCAGCGCCAGGGTGGGAGGGAACATCACCGCCGCGACCGCGCCGAGCAGCAGCATCAATCCCGCCAGACCCGTCTTGCCGGTGTAGCCGACCGCACAAAGCGCGATGCCATAGAAGAGTGAACCGGCGACCAGCGGTCGATAGGCGCCGAAGCGCTCGATCAAGCGACCGGCGAGCGGCTGGAGCAGCGCGAACGGCAGCAGAAACATCCCGAGGTAGCGTCCGCGCATCGCCGGGTCGTCCGAGCCCAGCGAATGCAGGTACAGCGGGAACGCGATCAGGAACAATCCGATGGTCAAGCGATCGGCAAAATAGAACAGGCAAGGCACGAGCAATCGCGGACGCTCCCGCAGGGTCCCGGCAATCTGGCGGAGGCTCGCCCGCGAGCGCACCAGCGCCGGCTCCGGCAAGGCCAAGGCGAGTGCGCCGATAGCCAGGAAGAGAATGCCCGCGAGCTCGAGCGGCACCACCGGTCCCAAGTGCTTGGCGATCGCGCCGCCGATCGGCGCGCCCATCCCTATCCCGAGAATGAGCGCGCCGCCGACCGCGCCCATGGCCCGGCCCCGCCTCTGGTCGTCGGCGTGATCGGCGACCAGCGCCATCAACGTCGACCAACCCATCACCGCAAAGGCGCCCTGCACGAAGCGCAACGCCAACAGCTCGGCTACCGAGTGGACATGCGGATACAACAGATACAAGACGCCGCTAGCGAGGAATCCACCTACGATCCAACGTTTCCGATGCGCGTTGCGATCGCTCAGCAGCCCCCAGAGCGGCGCACAGATCATGTACGCCACCATCTCGACCGAGAGAAACAAGGCCGCGTCGGTAACCGACCCGCCAAGCCCATCGACCACCCACTCCTTGAGCGCCGCCACCGGCAGCGTCAGGTTGAACATGGCGATCAAGAGGAGAAGGGCGGGTAGCCAGACGGTGCGGGCGCGGCTCGGGGACTGCGATGGCGATGTCATGAGGGCGGGTGCATCTTAGGCTACAGGGCGTCCCGCCCCGAGCGTTGCGCTGGGCTACGGTCGGGACGCCCGACTAGAATCTCCACAGATGCCCAAGTCCCCGCCGCCAACCGCAAGCGATCAGCGCTACGCGTTGTTGCTCAAGGTCTCGCAAGCCGCCAATTCCCGGCTCGAGCTCGCCGGCGTCCTCGATGCCGTCGCCAAGGCGCTCCGCCCGCTTTGCGCAGTCGACGCAATCGGCGTGGTCACGGTGAAGGGAGACCGCGTGCAGCCGCACGCGCTCCATGTCCGGCACGTGAAGTACCGCGCCGGCGACACCTTCGCGTCCACGGTCGCTCGGGCGCTCGATTTGAGTCCGGCCGAGGCGCTCGCCTACGCGGACACCCGCCCGCTCGCGGGCTCGGGGGTCGCGTACCTGGGTCGCACCCGCCGGGCATATATCTGTGAAGACCTGGCGCACAAGGCTCGATTTCCCGAAGACCATCGCCTGGCGAGCGCGGGTCTTTCGTCATGCCTTCGTGCTCCGCTGCTGGTGGGCGGAAAGCTGATCGGAGCGCTCTCGTTCGCCTGGGAATCACCTCGCCACCTCGGCGCCGAGGATGTCGAGCTCCTCGCCTCGGTTAGCGGCCTGGTCGCTACAGCGGTCGCCAATTCGCTCGCCTACGAGGAGATCGGCCGGCTCAAGAACCAGTTGCAGCACGAAAACCTGCTGCTGCGCGAGGAGCTCGATCAGCGCTCGATGTTCGAGGAGATCGTCGGCGACTCGCCGGCTTTGCGACGCGTACTGCAGCGAATCGAGCGCGTCGCGCCAACCGACGCCACCGTGCTCTTGATCGGCGAGACCGGCACGGGAAAGGAGCTCTTCGCCCGCGCCATTCACCGCCGCTCGGCGCGTTCGGCGCGCCCGTTGATCGCGGTCAATTGCGCGGCGCTGCCCGCGACCCTGGTCGCTTCCGAAGTCTTCGGCCACGAGCGCGGGGCGTTCACCGGCGCCGCGGAGCGCCGGCTCGGGCGCTTCGAGCTCGCCACGCATGGCACGCTGTTTCTCGACGAGATCGGCGAGCTGCCGATCGAGACCCAGGGAGCGTTGCTGCGCGTGCTCCAGGACGGGACCTTCGAGCGCGTGGGCGGCACCACCACCTTGCACACCGACGCGCGGCTGATCGCCGCCACCAATCGCGATCTTCGTCTGGCCGTCGATGAAGGCACCATGCGGAGCGATCTCTTCTATCGCCTTAACGTGTTCCCCATCGAGGTGCCACCGCTGAGAGATCGGCGCGAGGACCTTCCCCTCCTGCTGAGCTATTTCGTCGCGCGACACGCGGCGCGTTTCGCCAAGCGCATCACCCGAGTCGCCGCGGCGACCGAGCGCGCGCTGCTCGACTACGACTGGCCGGGCAACGTGCGCGAGCTCGAGAACGTCATCGAACGCGCCGTCATCTTGAGCGAGAGCGAGACCTTGCAGATCGACCGGCGCTGGCTGGACGGAGTCCGCCCGCCAGCAACTCCCGTCGGCGAGACGCTTCCGCGCGCGCTCGAACAGCACCAGAGACGCATCATCGAGGCGGCGCTCGAGCAGAGCCGCGGCAGAGTCTCGGGGCCGAACGGCGCCGCGACGCGGCTCAAGATCCCGGCGGCGACCCTGGAGTCGAAGATTCGAAAACTGAAGATCGACAAGTTCCGCTACAGGCAAGCAGCGGACCGATGAGCGTGAACGGGTAGGGGCACGGCGCCGCCGTGCCCTTGCCTACCGCAGGACACGGTGCGCGGTGATCTTCTGCTCCAGCCCCTTGAGCTGGAACTCACCGAGCGGCTCGGTCGCGATCTCCCCGGCGAGCAGGCGATGGGTTTCGGCGCCGATCACGATCTCGCCGGGCTCGGTGGCGAATTGCTCCAGGCGCGCCGCCACGTTCACCGTGTTGCCGAGCACCGTGTAGTCGACGCGCTTGGCGCTGCCGACGTCGCCCACCACCACTGGACCGCTGTTGAGCGCGATGCGGGTGCGCACTCCCGCCTTGCCCTGGGCAGCGCGCTGGGCATTCCAGTCATCCAAAGAGTTCTGAATCTCGATCGCCGCACGCACGCCGCGCCGCGCGTGATCGGCTTGCGGAATCGGCGCGCCGAAAAAGGCCATCACGCAGTCGCCGATGAATTTATCGAGCGTCCCACCCTCGCGGAAGATCGCATCCACGGAGCAGTTGAAGAAGCCCTCGAGCACCTCCGCGACCTCGGCCGGACTTTTCTCCGACAGCGCCGTGAAGCCCACGACGTCCGCGAAGAGCACCGTGGTCTCGGCATGCTTCAGGCGACCGATACCGTCCTCCGCCATCGCCGGGTCCTCGCGCATCACCGCGTCGATCACCGCCGGCGAGTGATAGCGCTCCAGGCGCGAGCGCAGCTGCCGTTCCTGCGCCGCGCGCTCGGCGTAGCGGATGCGCTCGACGGCCACGGCGGCATAGTTGGCGAGCGCGGTTAGCAAGTCGAGATCCTGCTCGGTGAACGTGCCGGCATGAAACGGCGAATCCACCTGCATGACGCCGATGATCTTTTCCCCTGACCACAACGGCGCGCACATCGCGGCGCGGATCTGGTGAATACGAATCGACTCGCCACCCGCCAGGCGCTGGTCGGCCAGGGCGTCGTAGGTGAGCAGCGCGACGCGCTGCTGCATGACCGTCTCGAGCATGGTCTTCGACACCGGCACCTCGGTTTGCGGCCGGTACTCCACGCGATCCTTGAAACGGGCCAGCTCGCACACCGCCTCGCTGCCCTCGTCGGCACGCAGGAGAATGAAGCCGCGATCGACGGGCAGGGCCTCGAAGGCGATCTCGGTCACTCGCGCCAGCACGTTGTCGACCGAATCCGAGGTGATCAGCATGCGCGCGAGGCGAGTCAGGAAGCCGAAAATCTTGGACCCGTAAGCCTCTTCGAGCGCCTTGCGCTTGTCGTTGCGCACCGCGGCGTCTTTCATCTCGAGGCCGTAGTCCTTCGAGAAGTCGGCCAGCGGACGCACGATGGTGGCGCTCGAGATGCTCGCGGTGGGCGCTCCCGAGCCCGACGGGGCGTGCTGGTGCTCGGAACCGGCCGGATCGGGAGCCTCCTTGCTCGGGACGGGCCGCGCTCCCGACGGTGCGTCGCCCTCGACCAGGAGCTCGAAGATACCGACCTTGACTTGATCGCCGGGATGGAGAGGTGCTTTCTTGACTGCCACCTTGTTGATCTGTACGCCGTTGGTGCTGCCGAGATCGTGTACGAACCAGGCCTCGCCTTCACGGCGAATCGCGGCGTGCCGGCGCGAGACCGAGAAGTCCGAAAGCACGATTTCGTTGTCGCTGCCGCGGCCGAGTTTTACCTCGTCGCCGGCGAGCGGGAACGTGTGCACGGTGCCCTCGATCGTGACGCGTAGTCTCAGCATGGCGGCCCGGGAATGATAGCAACAACCCGCCGAGTCCATTAGACTTCGCCCATCGATGGCAGCTCAGCCGCAAAACCCGTTGTACGAGCGTTATGCCTCGCGCGAGATGGCCGCGCTGTTCTCGGCCGAACGCAGATTCGGCGAGTGGCGGCGGCTCTGGATCGCGCTCGCCGAGAGCGAGATGGAGCTCGGTCTACCGATCTCGGCGGCGCAGATCGCCGAGCTTCGGGCGGCACCGGCCGCCGACCTCGGACGGGTCGCCGAGATCGAGCGCGACACTCGTCACGACGTGGTCGCACACCTGCGTCACTTCGCCGAACAAGCGCCGGGCGCGGGTGGAATCCTCCACCTCGGCGCGACTAGCGCCTTCATCACCGACAATACGGACGCGCTCCTGGCACGCGACGCGCTCCAGCTGCTCCGCCGCCGCCTGTCCGGCGTGATGATCGAGCTCAGCAAGTTCGCGGCCCGCACGAAGGACATTCCGGCGCTCGCCTACACGCACTTCCAACCCGCCCAGCTCACCACCGTGGGCAAGCGCGCCTGTCTCTGGCTGCAGGATTTCACCCTCGATCTGACCGAGCTCCAGCATCGCCTGCGCACCCTGCGCTGCCGTGGAGTGAAGGGCACCACCGGCACGCAGGCGAGCTTCCTGACCCTGTTCGGCGGCGATCACGCCAAGGTTCGCGAGCTCGACCACCGGGTCGCGGCACGACTGGGCTTTGGTGAGTCCTTCCCGATCACCGGCCAGACGTACAGCCGCAAGCAGGACAGCCAGGTGCTGTACGCACTGTCCGGCATCGCCGAGAGTTGCCACAAATTCGGCACCGATCTGCGGCTGTTGCAAGGCGTGGGTGAGCTCGCGGAACCTTTCGATTCGGGTCAGGTCGGCTCCTCCGCCATGGCGTACAAGCGCAATCCAGTGCGCGCCGAACGCATGTGCGGCCTCGCCCGGCGCCTGATGACCGACGCGCTCAACGGCCCGCTCAACGCCGGCACGCAGTGGCTCGAACGGAGCCTCGACGATTCCGCCAACCGCCGCCTGGTAATTCCGGATACTTTCCTCTGCGCCGACGCGATTCTCGGCCTCGCGGCGCACATCGCGGCCGGCCTCAAGGTCCGCGAGCCCACCGTCAAGGCCCGCCTAGAGCGCGAGATCCCGTTCATGGCCACGGAGACTCTGCTCATGGAAGCGACACTGCGCGGCGGCGACCGTCAGGATCTCCACGAACGCATCCGTCAGCACAGCCTCGCGGCGCAGACCGCGGTCGAGGAGGGCGCGACCAACCCGTTGCTCGACAGCATCGCCAGCGACCCCGCCTTCCGTATGACGCGGGAAGAAATCGCGCCCTGGATCGATCCCCGCAAATTCATCGGCCGCTCGGCCGAGCAGGTCGAGGAATTCCTCGCCGAAGTCGTCGTGCCCGCGCTCGCGGATGAGGAGGTCGCTCCACTCGAGGAGCCCAGGGTGTGACCTCCCGCGAGCCCCCAGGGGCCGGGGACCCCCGCACCCTCCACCGTGTCCGCCAGGCGGCCCTCCTGGCGGCCGCTCTCCTACCCGCGCTGCTGCTCGGCGCGTGTTCCGCGCACCGCGCCGAGATCGTGCCTACGGGCAAGACCGAACGCGGCGTCGCCTCCTGGTACGGGCCTGACTTCCACGGCAAGATGACCGCCAGCGGCGAAATCTTCGACACCCATCGGCTCACCGCCGCCCATCGAAAGCTCCCCTTCGGCACGCTGGTCGAGGTACGGAATCTCGAGAACGGCAAGGCGGTGCGCGTGCGCATCAACGACCGCGGCCCGTTCGTGCACGGCCGAATCATCGACCTGAGCAACGCCGCCGCCGATCAGATCGGCATGCTCGCCAACGGCACGGCGCGCGTCGAGCTCAAGGTCCTGCCCTTCGGCACGATACCGATGGACGATCCCGTTCTCGCCGGCCTCCCCCGGTTTACCGTCCAGGTCGGAGCCTTCGGCGATGCCGCGCGAGCCCGCGCCCTCTGCGAGGAGATCCACGCCCGCTATCCCGAAGCGGTGGTGAGCGACGACGGCGCCTGGCATCGCGTGCAGGTTGGGCAGTTCGACGATCGAACGCTGGCCGAGGGGCTCCGCCTGGAGCTCGAGAAGTTGGGCTTCGCGGCGATGATCGTCGTCTTGCGCTGAGCGCCTCGCCGGTCGTCAGCCACTCCCGATGACCTTGCGCAGGGCCGCCTGCTTAAGGGCACTGCTGGTCGCCGCACCCTTGGCGATCGTGCGGACCTCGTTATCGGGCAGGCTGGGAAGGATGCGGAGCGCGATCGGCAACGGCAGCTTCGGGTTGTGGATCAGCGCCACGCGTACGTCCAGGTTGCCGCTCCACTGCGGGGTCTTCAGGATGAGCTCCGCCGCTTGAAAGCCCAGATACGAAGACTTGGCGATGCGCACCACTTCGTCGAGGCCGAGACGAGGGTTCTTGAGCAAAGAGAAGAGCAGCATCGGATCGCTGTCCTGGATCATGAGCGCGCGCAGGGCTCGTTCCGCCTTGGGGGCGAGCAACATCTTCTGCGGCGGCGTCATCGCCCGTAGACGATCCCACAACGTGCCGCTTGCAGCGACCTCCGCTTCTCCGATGTCGCCCGCCGGCTCTTTGGCCGTGGCGACCGGCAGAGGTAGCAGGGCGGCGACGATCGCGGCGGGATCGCCTTCGAGATGAAGGGCCAGGGCTCCGGGTGGATTCCCGACCACGCTCGCCTTCAGCACGCTCTCCCGGCCGCCGGCGAGACCGAGCACAAGCTCGATGGACGCGAACGGAGGCAGTGCCTCGGAAGTACGCAGAAAGAGCCCGCCCGCGGCGAGGTTGGTGCGCTCCTCGGCACGCAACTCTTCCTCGCTCTCGAATTCGACCCCGAACGACAGCGGACCGCGACGTTCCACTCGCACTCGAGAAGCCTTTCAGAGGATGGAGCGAAACCCAAGCCCCGCTATGCTGCAGGTCATGTCCAGGCTTCGTCGACCGTTTCTCGGGGCCGGGCTCGCTTGGGGAGCGTTCCTGCTCACCGCGCAGGCCGCCGCGCCCGAGCCGCCCGACCCGATGCGTCCGATCGAAAACCGCTACGCCGATCTGCGGCAACTGCAGGACTCGATCGATACCGCCGCGGCGCGCGGTCTCACCCGGTTTTCCCGAGAACTCTCGCTGGCCAGCGCCCGCCAGGCCTACGGGGTCGGATGGCAAGCGTTGAACCTGGCGCTGGCGACGCCCGACGTGCCGTCCGCCGACGCCGATCGCCTGGCGCTTGCCGCGATGCGCCGGTCGCTTCAAGCGTCGCTCACCGAAGCGGACGGAACCCCGGGGTCAACGAACAAGGCCGCGAGGTCGGCGCCTTGTGACTATGACGTCGCGGCGCTCGCCAAGCTCGGCCTCGCGGCGCTGCAGGAGCGAATGTACGACTGCTACGGCCGCGCGGCGCAGACCGTGCGCTTTGACGGCAGGACCCTGGACCGCCTCACGGTGCTGGCACGTTTGGCGGAAACCGACGATCCCGGAGCTCGCAAGCGCCTCTTCATGGCTCTCGACCCGGTGTGGCGGAGCGTGAACGGAGACGACTCACCGAGGAGCGCCTATCGACAGATGGTCCATCTCTCAGCAGCCCAATGGGCGGCGGCAGGATCTCCGGTGGACCGCAACGCCGCGGCTCTGGGCGTCGATCCCGCGCAAGCCGAACACTGGCTCGTCTCCGTGCTCGAGGCCTGGCGCGATGCGACTCCGACGCAGGCCTTCGAACCGTGGGACCTCCACTACCGGGCCGGGGCGTTGGCGCGGAGCTTGGCGAAACGAATTCCGCGGGAGAGGCTGCGCGAGATCCACGATGCGTTCTATCGTTCGCTTGGCGCGGACCCCGCGACGTTGCCCATTCGCTACGACCTCGAGCCCCGCGCCGGCAAGACGCCAGTGGCCTTCACGACTTTCGGTCTACGGCCGCGGCAACGGGGCGCCACCTGGACGCCCGGCGAGGCCTGGGTCTTCGCGACCTACCGGACGGGCGGCATCGACAATCTCGTCGAGCTGCTCCATGAAACCGGGCACGCGGTCCACATCCTGGCGATCCACACACGACCGGCATTCGCCGACTGGCCGGACAGCGATACCTTCACCGAAGGCCTCGGGGACCTGATCGCGCTCGAGGCCTACGAGCCCGCCTGGCAGCAGCGCTGGCTCGGCGCCTCGGCGCCCCTCGCCGACAGCCTGCGCGCCAAGTATTCGAGCATCGTGCTCGACATCGCCTGGGCGCTGTTCGAAATCCGCATGCATCGCGCGCCGGACTCCGATCCGAATCAAGTGTGGAGCGATCTCACGCACGAGTATCTCCACGTCGTGCGGCACCCGGAGCTCTCGTGGTGGGCCCTGCGCGGCCAGCTCGTGGACTCGCCGGGCTACATGATGAACTACGCGCTCGGCGCCATCTTGGTGGCGGACTTGCGGCAGCGCTGTCGTGAATTGCGCGCCCCGTTCGAACGTCCCGACGCCGGCATGTACGCGTGGCTGACCGAGCGGCTGTACCGTTTCGGGCTGGAGAAGACCTCGCGCGCGGTGGTCGAGGACTTTCTCGGGCGGGAGATTTCGCCCCAGGCCCTGATCGCGGACCTCGAACGAGGTCGAGTTGGAGAGACGCCCGCTCCCGCACCCAAGCCGGCGCGCTGAGCGGGCTCTTCGATCCGAGTTCTCTCGTCCGCTGGGGAGGCTACTGCACCGGCGTGCTCATCGCCGTCGACGCCACTCCGAACATCGTGATGCCGAAGCCTACCGCCCAGACGACGAAACTGCCGAGCCAGCGCATGAACGGCGTCTTGCAGGCGCCCCAGTTCTTGAACGCGTATACGAAAAGCACAAATGGAATGAACAGACTGGCAAGGCCCCAGCCAATGCTGGTCTTAAACGCCATGATCAGCATCTGGACGGCGAAGATCAGCATGCCGATCCCGCCGACGACCGTCAAAATCGTTCCTAGCATTGCCATGGTCCGCTCCCTTCGTCGACCGCCCGCGGCCTCAGCGCTCCGCCCGCGAGGACACACGCCTCGCGTCGCCCGGACCCGCTGGAACTGCGAACTCGGTTGTAGGTGCTGGGCCCTACGATAGCGAACTTCGGTGCCGGCTGCACACCCCCGCGCCCGGAATAGCCCGGGGTTGGCTCAGCGTTTTGGCTCGCGAGCACCCTGGACGATCTCGTAGCCGAAGCGGCCCTTGACGCACAGGTTGCCCTCGGTGGTCGGAGAATCGAGCGCCGAGGTGACCTTCACGATGCGCTCGTCCTGGACGTGGAGGGTCAGGTTGCAACCGACGCCGCAGTAGCCGCAAATCGTCTCGGTCTGCGTCTGGAGCGACTCGTCCCATTGGTCGGCCTGGCGAAGCTCGAACTCGCTGGTCGGCATGAGCGCACCGGTCGGACAGACGGCGATGCAGTTGCCGCAGTACACGCACGCCGAGGTGGGCAGCGGCACGTCGAACTCGGTCGAGATGTGAGCCTCGAAACCGCGCCCCGCGACCGCGATGGCGAAAGTGTTCTGCGCGTCGACGCCGCAGGCCTCGACGCACTTGTAACAGAGGATGCACTTGGCGTAGTCGCGGATATAGAGGTCGTTGTCGATCTTTACCGGCTGGGCGACAGTTGCCGCGGTGATAGATGCCGCCTCGATAGATGCCGCCTCGCCGAGAGACGGCGGTGAGAAGCGCTCGGGGTGGGCGTCGTAGCGCTCCATCATCTCGGCGACGCCGGGGGCGGTCGAAAGATCGACCGACGAGGCGAGGAGCTCGAGCACGAGGCGGCGGGAGAGCTTCACCCGCTCGGACTCGGTGTGAATCTTCATTCCCGCCTCGGCGCGGCGCGAACACGCGGGAACGAGGACGCGGGCGCCCTCGACCTCGACGACGCAGATGCGGCAGGCATTCACCGGTGTCAGGGTCTCGAGGAAGCAGAGAGTCGGAATCTCCGCACCGGCCTGGCGGCACGCCTCGAGGACGGTCGCACCCTCCTCGACGGTGACCGGACTGCCGTCCACCGACACCTCGACCGCGGCCTTCTCCGGTCGCGGCGGCGGTGCCGGTGGGCGTGACGAACGCGCCGGCGCATTCATGAGAATGGATTCGTCGGCGGTGCTCACGCGCGTTGCCCTCCTGGCAGCCCCAGCGGCAGGGCGAAGGCCGACTCGATGGCCGACGAGGCCGTCTGACCGAGACCGCAGATCGAGGCGTCCCGCATGGCCTGACCCAGCTCCTTCAGTAACTTGAGCTCGCCGAGCCTGGCGCCCTCGGCCCCTCGATGCGACGATCCGCGCAGCCGATGGAGCAACTCGTCCTGGCGCACGGTACCGATACGACACGGCACGCATTGCCCGCAGGACTCGTGGCGGAAGAACTCGGCGATTCGCAGCAGGGCGTCCATGAGATCGGAGGTCTCATCGTAGACCAGCACCACACCGGATCCGAGCGTCGTTCCAGCCGCTCGTACGCCCTCGAAACTGAGCGGCATCTCGAGCGCCGACGGCCCGACGAAAGAACCCGCCGCGCCACCCATCAGAACCGCGCGGAGCTTGCCGCCGCCGGCGACGCCGCCCGCGAGAGTAAGCAGCTCGCCCAGGGTCGCCCCGAAGGGCACCTCGTAGAGCCCCGGCCGCTCGACCTCGCCCGAGACGCAGAACAGCTTGGTGCCGGCGGAACCTGGCGTACCCAGCGCGGCGAAGTCCGCACCACCGTCGAGCACGATCCCGGGGATGCTGGCGAGCGTCTCGACGTTGTTCACTACGGTCGGCTTGCCGAACAGGCCGACCGCCACCGGGAACGGTGGCTTCGATCGCGGCTCGCCGCGTTTGCCCTCGATCGAATTGAACAGCGCCGTTTCTTCGCCACAGATATAGGCTCCGGCACCGCGCCGGATTTCGATGTCGAAGCGCACACCCGAGCCGGCGATCGAGTCGCCGAGCAAGCCCGCCGCGCGCGCCTGCGCGAGAGCGCTCGCGACCCGCGCTTCAGCCATCGGATACTCGCCACGCAGATAGAGGTAGCCCGTTTCACAGCCGGTCGCGAATCCGGCGAGCGTCATCGCCTCGACGATCGCGAACGGGTCCTCCTCGAGCAGGATGCGATCCTTGAACGTGCCGGGCTCGGATTCGTCCGCGTTGCACACCAGATAATGCGGCTTCGCCGGCGCCGCCGCCGCCGCTTCCCATTTGCGACCCGTCGGAAACGCGGCGCCGCCGCGGCCAACCAGTTTCGAGGCGGTGACCTCCGCGATGACGCGTTGCGGTCCGAGCTCGAGCGCTCGCACCAGGGCCTGGTAGCCGCCGCTCGCGCGGTAGGCCTCGAGGCTCGTGGGATCCACCACGCCGACCCGGCGGAGCAATCGCAGCGCAGGATCTCCCAGCTGAGGCACCGAGGCTCGCAAGGCTCGCAGACGTTCGGCAGCCGGAGGTTCGATCTCGAGCACGGGATCGCGAAGCACGGCTGCTATGGCCGCGGCGGTTGCGAGTGGTGCCAGCGTGGTCGCCCGGCGCGGCGCCCCCGCTTCGATCACCATGGTCGCGGGAGCGCGCTCGCAGTGTCCGAGACAGGGACTACGCACCCAGGTCGAGCCGGCCGCGGGGCCAGCTTCGATCGGCGCTCCAGCGGGACCCACCGTGCGCTCGAGGGTGGCGCAGAGCTGCTCCGCGCCGCGCAGCCGACAGGCGAGATCGTCGCAGACGTGCGCCACCCGCGGCGCCCGTTCGGAAGTCGGGAACAAGTGGTAGAACGTGACCACGCCCCAGGCCTCCGCGGGGGGCACCGTCAGTCGCTCGCAGATGTAGTTGAGTGCCCCGGCGCTCACCCATCCGATGCGATCCTGCACCGCGTGCAGGGCCGGCAACAATTCGTCTCGTCGATCCCGCGCCGCGTGGCCGCCGCGCGCCATTCGGGAATCGAGGGCCGCGTTTCGTGTGCCGCCATCCCAGCCCGAAGCTGGGGGCCCGAGCACCGCGTCGACCGCCGCGCGCTCGTCCGCCGATGCGATCGCACCGATGATCTTGATATCCAACAGTCTCTCCAGCGTCGAGAACGTCAGCCGGCGAGCGGCTCGATGCTGACCGCCGCCGCCTTGAACTCGGCGGTGCCCGAACGCGGGTCGGTAGCGTCGATGGTCAACAGGTTCGTAGGGACGTCTTCGGGAAAATGGAAGGTCATGAAGGTCAGTCCGGGGCGGAGCGATTCGTCGACTCGCACTGGCGCTACGACCTCGCCGCGCCGCGAGCGCACGCGCACCGAGTCGCCACTTCTGACGCCGAGCCGCTCCGCGTCTTCGGGCGAGAGGTCGAGCGTCTCGCCGCGCCGGGTCGGCGACTTATAGCCCGCGGTCTGCACGCCGGTGTTGTACTCCTCGAGACGACGCCCGGTCGTCAGACGGAACGGATACTCGTCGTCGAGCCCTTCGACGGGAAGCTCATGGCGAAGAACCTGGAACGGAGCGCGCTCGCCGGGCACCGGTCGCTCCCACAGGCGACTGTGCAGGAACATCTCGCCCGGGTGGGTCTCGTCGTAGCACGGCCATTGGAGGCCGTTTTCGGCCTGAAGGCGCGCGTAGCTCATGCCGGCATGCGCGGGTGAGAGACGACGCACCTCATTCCAGATGGATTCGGAGTCCGGCACGCCCCAATCATGCCCGAGCCGGCGCGCCAGGTCGAACAGGATGTCGAGATCGTCGCGGGCCTCGCCCGGCGGCCGCAAGGCGCGACGCACTCGCTGCACCCGCCGCTCGCTGGAGGTCACGGTGCCCTCGGACTCGCACCAGGAAGCCGAAGCCGGCAGCACGACGTCGGCGACCTCCGAAGTCGCCGTGGGCACGATGTCCTGGACGACGAGGAGATCCAGCCCCTCGAGCAGCCGCCGGGCTCGGTTCTGGTCGGCCTCCGAGCGCATCGGGTTCTCGCCGATGACGTACAGCGCACGGAGAGTACCGTGCTCCATGGCTTCGAACATCTGCGTCAGGTTGTAGCCCCGCTGGGGCGGTATGGTGGTCTTCCACGCGGCATCGAAGGGCGCCCGGAGCTCGGCGTTCTCGATGTTCTGGAACCCGGGCAGACGGTCCGGAATGGCGCCCATGTCGCCGCCGCCCTGCACGTTGTTCTGCCCACGGAGCGGGTTTAGACCCGAGCCGTAGCGACCGACGTGACCGGTGAGCAGTGACAGATTGATCAGCGACAAGACGTTGTCGACCGCGTTGTGGTGCTCGGTGATGCCGAGAGTCCACAGGATCATGGCCCGCGGGGAGGTCGCGTAGGTGTGCGCCATCTCACGGATGACGTCGGCCGGCACGCCGGTCTCGCGCGATCCACGCTCGAGCGTCCACTCCTCGACCGAGTCGCGATACGCATCGAAGCCACGCGTCGCGTGCTCGATGAACTCGCGGTGATGCAACTCCGAGGCGATGATCTCGCGCGCCATGGTGTGCGCCAGCGCGATGTCGGTGCCGACGTCGAGACCGGCCCAGAGATCGGCCCAGCGCGCCGACGTGGTGCGTCGCGGGTCGATCGCGAACAACTTGGCGCCGTTATGCACACCCTTCAACAGATGATGAAAGAAGATCGGATGGGTCTCGCGGGCGTTCGACCCCCACAAGAGAATACAGTCCGTCTCTTCGATCTCCCGATAGGAGCTCGTTCCGCCACCCGCACCGAAGACCGTCGCCAGACCGACGACGCTAGGAGCGTGTCAAGTGCGGTTGCAGCTGTCGACGTTGTTCGAGCCGATCACCGTACGAGCGAACTTGCCGGCGATGAAGTTCATCTCGTTGGTGCTCTTCGAACAACTGAACAGTCCGAACGCCTTCGGTCCGTGCTGCTCAGTGACCGCGTGCAACCCTTTGGCGACGCGGCCCAGCGCCTCTTCCCAGCTCGCCGGACGCAGCTTGGAGCCGCGCCCATCGCGCACCAGAGGCACCGTCAAACGTTGACTGGTGGTCATGGCGCTTACGTTAACATGGCGAGGTGGTGAAGCCGGTCCCCCAGAGCCCCCCCAGCGGGTCCGTGGTCGAGGTCTCAGTCTCCCGTGTCCGCGCGGGAGACCTCATCCGAGATCGCGACCGTCTGGTCGTCGAGCTACCGCTCGAAATCCGCTTCGGCCCACGCTCGAGCACCGTTCTTCTGCGCACCCCGGGCCACGACGAAGAGCTGGTCCGGGGCTTCCTCTACACCGAGGGGATCATCCGCCGCGCGGCGGATATCGTGGCGCTCGAACGGCTGAGCGGTGCCCCGTTGAATGACGACGCGGGGAGCGTGATCGCCGTGCAACTCGCCATCGAATGCGTCCTTCCCGGGCAGCGGCTGTTCGCGGCGACCTCGGGATGTGGCGCCTGTGGCAAGGAGTCGCTCGCGGCGCTCGAAGTGCGAGCGCCGGCCGTCGTCGCGGCCCAAACCATCGCGTACGAGGTGCTAGCGACCCTTCCCGACCGCCTCCGTGCCGCCCAGCCGACCTTCGCGTTGACCGGCGGCCTGCACGCCGCGGCGCTCTTCACGGTGGACGGAACCCTGCTCGCGGTGCGCGAGGACATTGGGCGGCACAATGCGGTCGACAAGCTCGTCGGCTGCGCGATCGGTGAGGGCAACGAGCACCTCGCGCTCGGCGACCTCGTGCTCGTGGTCTCGGGGCGGCTGGGCTACGAAATCGTGCAAAAGGCGATCGCGGCGGGCATCCCGATCGTCGCCTCGGTGGGCGCGGCCTCGTCGCTCGCGGTCGAACTGGCGGAGCGCTTCGGCCTCACCCTCGCCACCTTCCTGCGCCCGGGGTCGGGCAACCTGTTCGGCAAGATCGGCCGGGTCAGGCTCTCCGCGCCAGCTCGGTCAACCAGTCCTTGATCCCCGAGTCCAGGCGCTGACGGTCGCGGTGGCGCCGCAGGGCGCAGTCGACCAGTCGGTCGACGAGCCGGGCCGGCGGCAGACCCGAGATCTCCCACAGACGCGGGTACATCGAGATCCGCGTGAAGCCCGGCAGAGTGTTGATTTCGTTGACATAGAGCTTGTCGGTGCCCTGCTCCAAGAAAAAGTCGACGCGCGCCATGCCGCTGCCGCCGATCGCGGCGAATGCCTTGACCGCCATGGCTCGCATCGCATCGGCGGTAGCCCCAGGCACGTCGGCTGGCGCGATCAGGCCGGCCTTGTCCTGCAAGTACTTGTCTTCGTAGTCGTAAAAGTCGTTGCCCGGCACGATCTCACCGATCGCCGAGGCCTGCAGGTCTGGATAGCCGAGCACCGCGCATTCGAGCTCCCGGCCCGCAACACCGCGCTCGACGACCACGGCATCGTCGAAGCGCAGGGCGAAGGCGACCGCCTCCGCCACCTGGTCGGCGCTCTCGACCTTGCGAATGCCCACGCTCGAGCCGCCAACGCTCGGCTTCACGAATAGCGGCAACGGCAGGTCGGTGACGTCGATGGCGCCGCCGCCTCGGACGGCGGCGCGATACTCGACCACCGGCACGCCGGCCGCTTCGAGCACGCGCTTGCACTGGAGCTTGTCCATGGCGAGGGCACTCGCCGTTACGCCGGCTCCGACGTATGCGATGCCGAGCATCTCGCAGAGGCCCTGCAGCGTCCCGTCCTCACCCCAGGTGCCGTGGACGATCGGGAAGACCACGTCGAGGCTCGCCGCCAGAAGATGACGCAGGGTCGGCGGCACCGGGATACCGAGCGGTTCGATCGACTTGATACCGCCCGAGAGCGCCGCCGCCGAAGCTTCGTGCCCGAGCCAACAACCGTCCTGCGCGATGCCGAGCGGAATCGTCTCGTGCCCGGCCTCGGTGAGGGCCCGGGTCACGGTGCGCGCCGAGTTGAGCGAGACCTGGTGCTCAACGCTGCGTCCTCCGAAAATCACTCCGACCTTGGCCATGAAAATTCTCTCCGCTCCGAAAGATCTCTAGAGAACGATCGCGCGCGCGTCAACGACGTCGCCGAGCGCCGATAGCTTCTTCATCAGGGAGGCGTCCGGCTCCTGATCGAGACGCAGCACCGCGAGCGCATTCTCGTCACCTTCGCGTCTTGCCAGATGGATTTCGGCGATGTTGATGCCGGAGTCGCCGAGCAGGGTGCCTATGCGACCAACCACGCCCGGTACGTCCCGGTTGCGCAGCACCAGGAGCTTGCCGCTCGCGTGAAACTCCAGACGAAAGCCCGAGAAGCGCACGATGCGCGCGTCGCGCTCGCCGAACAGGGTGCCGGCGATATCGGCGGTACCACCGCTGCTCTCGATCACCACACCGACCAGAGGCGAATACTCCCCCGCTTCCGCGTGGGTGGCACGCACCACTTCGATGCCGCGGCTCGCGGCCACGATCTCGGCGTTCACATAGTTCACGCTGTCGCCGAGGAATGGGGTCAGCGCGCCCTTGAGCACGGCGACGCTCACCGGACGGCGGAGCGCCTCATCGACGCCCCACAGGTCGACTTGCACGCGTTTCAGGCTGCCGCCGGCGAGCGCGCCCGCCAGTCGTCCGAGTTGTTCTCCGAGGCGAAGATACGGTTCGCCCCGGCTTCCGGCGGGAGCGAACGGCAGGTTCACCGCCGTCACCGCGGTCGAGCCTTCGAGCGCCGCGATCAGCATGTGCGCGGTCTCGGTCGAGATCCGCTCCTGCGCTTCGCGCGTCTGGGCGCCGATGTGCGGCGTCGCGACCACTCGCGGGTGCCGCATCAGGGCGAAATCGACCGGCGGCTCTTCGGAGTACACGTCCAGACCCGCGCCGGCGATCTGTCCCGAGGCGAGCGCCGCCAGCAGCGCCGGCTCGTCGATCAGGCCGCCGCGCCCGCAGTTGACGATCAAGGCGCCGGGCTTCATCAAGGCCAGGCGTCTGGCATCGAGCATGTTGCGCGTCTGCTCGGTGAGCGGCGTGTGGAGAGTGACGACGTCGGCTCGGCGCAGGAGATCCTCGAGCTCGACCGGCTCGGCGTCGACCCGGCGCGCCACCTGCGCGTCGAGGAACGGGTCGTACGCCAGCACCGACATCTCGAACGCCTTGGCGCGCATCGCGACGCGCTGGCCGATGCGCCCGAATCCGACGACGCCCAGGGTCTTGCCCTGAAGCTCGACGCCGAGGAAGCTCTTGCGGTCCCACTCGCCTGACTTCATGGAGGCATCCGCCGCCGGCACGAAACGCGCCACCGCGAGCAGCAGCGCGAAGGTGTGCTCGGTCGCCGACAGCAGATTCGCGGTCGGCGCGTTGACCACCAGGATGCCGAGCTCGGTCGCCACCGGCACGTCGACGTTGTCGACTCCGATGCCGGCCCGGCCCACCACCTTGAGCTGCTTGCCGGCGCGCAGGAGCGCGGCGTCCACCTTGGTCATGCTGCGCACCACCAGGGCGTCGTAGTCGGCGATGAGCTCGTGGAGACGCGGCCGCTCCTCTTTCGTGAGTTCGTGTACGAAGGCGCCCGACGCCCGCAGGATCTCGAGGCCCGAAGGGTCGAGCGGGTCCGAGATCAGGATGCGATGCATGCGATGGCCTCCTCGATCTCGTTGAACAGGCCGTCAAGATCGCTGGCCCGCACTTCGCCCATGTGACCAATGCGGAACGTGCTCGACTTCCAGGCGTCATAGCCGCCGCCGAGCGTAAAACCGCGCTTGCGCATCTCGGCCGTCAAGTCGGTGGCGGCGACCCCTGCCGGCGGCTTCAAACAGCTCACCGTCCATGATCGGGCGTTGGCGGCAGTCGCGTATTCGATACCGCGTGTCGCGGCCCAGGCCGCGGTCTTGTCGCGCAACTCGCGGTGCCGGGTCCAGCGTGCCTCCATGCCCTCGCCGAGAATGCGGTCGAGCTGCACGTCCAGGGCGTAGCAGATCGAGATCGCGGGAGTCGTGATCACCCCGCCCTCGCGATGCTTGTCCCGGTAGCGCACGAGGTCGGTGTAGAAGCCGCGGTGCGGGATGTCCTTGGCGCGATCGTACGCGCGGTCGGAGAGCGCGAAGACGGTGAGCCCGGGGGGCAGCGCCAGCGCCTTCTGCACGCCGGCGAGCACCAAGTCCAGATCCCAGAGGTCAGTCTCGACGGGAGCGCCGGCGAGCGACGAGACCGTGTCGACCAGAATCAATGCGTCGCTCTCCTCGCGGATGACGCGCGCGATCTCGGGCAACGGATTCATCACTCCGGTGGCGGTCTCGTTGTGCACCAGCGCTACGGCCTCGTACTTCTTACGCTTGAGCGCGACCCGCACCACCTCGGGATCGATCGCCTGGCCGAGCGGCACCTCGATCTTGTCCGCCGCCCTGCCGAGCGACTCGGAGATCGTGAGCCAGCGCTCCGAGAACGCACCGCACACCAGGTGCAGCACGTCCTTCTTTACCAGCGAGACAATGGCGGCCTCCATGATGAGGGTCGAGCTGCCGGTCGCCAGAAGTCCATCGCCCTTGGTGCGCAACACCAGCGGCAGGCGCTTGGCGATCGACGAGTAGAGCTCCTTGAAGGCCGGAGAGCGGTGGCCCATGAGCGGCTTGGTCATCGCCTGGCGCGCGTCCATGGGGACGAACGTCGGACCAGGCAGGAAGAATCGAATCGGTTCGGTCATTGGAGTCACCTGGGGTCGAAATCGAATGAGTGCGGACGGCGTAAAGCAGCAGCCAGCGTGTCCGCATTGTAAGCACGAGATTCTTCGTCGAGCCGCACTCGCCAACCTTCTGAGTGAGCTTCGAGTATCGGTAGATCGACCTCGGCGCGAACCAGCACCAGAGCGCAGCCGCGGAAGTGCTCGCGCACCACGTCGCGGAGTACCGGCAGTCCGCGCATCGGTTTGATCGCCACACTGCGCCCGCCGCCGATCCCGACCGCGCGAAGAGCACCGAGGCCTGCGGCCTCCGCGAGCGTGGGCGGAATCGGCGCGGGAACCTCCGCGGTGATCTCGAGCCCGAGCTCGAGCCAGCCCACGCGTAGATCGAGCCCCTGCGCGGCGGCGAAAATGGCGGCGAAATGTTGCGCCGGCTCGTCGACCCGAAGCAGGTGAATGGTCACGCGTGCTCCGGATAGAGCAGGGCGTCGCGGCGCTCGACGGCGAAGGCGCGCTCATCGGCGCGCCAGGTTTCGACCCAGTCGCGGGTGTTCGACGAGGCGCGTGACTCGAGCGCCGCGCGCAGAGCGGAGCCACCGCTCAACAGGTCGATCGCCGGTCGGTCGCTGACGAACTCGTAGGGTGCGTCACGCCACGCGAAGACCTCCGGGCTGACCTCGAGGAACGCCTCCAGGACTTCGATCCCCACGCGATAGCCCGCGACGCTGCCCGGCTCGGTGACCGCCAGCTCGACTCCGGCGCAGATCTCGCCGCCATGCTTCTGGAACTGCGGCTTGAACAAAGTCGGCAGGAAGCACACTCCGGGCAGCTCGCGCCCCGAGAGGCGGGTCGCTAGCCTGACCGCATCGACTCCGGGCGCGCCGGCGAGGAGAAACGGGCGTGTCGTGCCGCGGCCCTCCGAGAACTCGGTCGCCTCCATGAGGCACATGCCGGGATAGACCACCGCGGTCGCGAAGCTCGGCATGTTAGGCGAGGGGGCGATCCACGGCCGCTCGAGCTCCGACCACAGCAGGTCGCGCCGCCAGCCACTCATGGTCCAGTACCGCGGTTGGCCGGGCCAACGCTCGCGCAGCGCCTGCAGTCGGACGAGCTCGCAAAGCGTGAGCCCGTGCCGCACGGGAATGCGAAAGGCGCCCACGAAGGACTCGAATCCGGGCTCGGGCAAGTTGCCCTCGATGACGGCGCCGCCGAGCGGATTGGGACGATCGAGCACCCACACCTCGCAGCCCGCGGCGAGCGCGGCCTCGGCGGCCCACACGGCGGTCGCGGCGAAGGTGTAGTAGCGCGCGCCGACGTCTTGCAAGTCGATGACTAGCAGGTCGAGGCCCGCGAATGCCAAGGGCGACGGTCGCAGACTCGCGACGTCGTCGCCATAGAGCGACAGCACGGGCGCTCCGCTCCAGGGATCGCGTTGGTCGGCGGACGGCACCATGTCCTGTTCGACCGCATAGAAACCATGCTCGGGCGCAAACAAGACCGCCGGTGGTTGTCCGGCTTCGGCGAGCGCGAGATGAATCGGCCGCAGCCCCTGGGTCACAGCCGCCGCATGCGCGAGAACGCCGTACTTTCTACCGCCGAGCTGCGAGACTTCGGCGAGTAAGCGGTCGAGGCCGGTGGCGATCACGCGCCACGCTCGCGTTGCCACGAGCCGCGCTGTCCGCCGCTCTTCGATTCGAGCCGCAGGTCGGTCACTACCGCGCCGCGCTCCACCGCCTTCACCATGTCGTAGAGCGCCAGAGCCGCCGCGGCGCAGGCGGTGAGCGCCTCCATCTCGGCGCCGGTACGCGCCGTCGCCACGACTTCAGCGCCGATGCGCACCCCGCCTTCGCAGGGCTCGAGGGTGACTTCCACGCGATCGAGCGGCAAAGGGTGCGCCAGAGGAATCCACTCGGAAGTCCGTTTTGCGGCTTGAATTCCAGCCAGGCGCGCGACCGTCAGAGCGTCTCCCTTGGGCAGCCGCGAGAGCGCCGCCACGGTTTCGGGCGTGAGCAGCACTCGGCACGACGCCACCGCCACTCGACGCGTCACCGGTTTCTCGGAGACGTCGACCATGTGGGCCCGCCCCTCGTCGTCGAGGTGGCTGAAGGGTATGGCAGTGGGCTCTGGGCGCCGTTCGGACACGCGTCGAATGCTAGCATCCGCTTCCTTTTCGACGCCGGACGGCGCGAGCGGAAGTGCATAAAAAACAGAAAGCCCCGCGGCCTGATCGAATCGGCTACCGCGGGGCCCCTGCACCGCCGCCCGTGGATCACGGGCGGAAGTTCACTGCACTACTTCTTTTTGTTCAGGCCTTCCTTCAATTCCTTGCCGGACTTGAAGCGCACGTTCTTGCTCGCCTTGATGGTGATGGTGGCGCCGGTGGCGGGGTTGCGGCCCTTGCGCGCGGCGCGCTTGGACACCGCGAAGCTGCCAAAGCCCGGAACCTGCACGCGCTCGTCCTTGCGCAGGTGCTTGCCGATCGTGTCGAACACGATGTCGAACGCTTCGCCTGCCGCCTTCTTCGAAAGACCTTCGATACCCGCTGCGAGTGCGTCCACAATGTCAGCCTTACCCGCCATCGTCTTCTCCTCCTGCAAAAAAGTTGATCGTTAAAACCACTCGTTCCGAAAGCTGCGCGCACGATACGGCAACCTCAGAACGCTGTCAACACAGGCTTGCGCGCTGTTTTTTGTCCCTGTCACCGGCGTCGTTTCAGCACATGAACGGTAAACCCGTCATGGTCGCCGGCGGTTGCCAAGCGCCAGAATCCCGGCGAGATCAGGTGACGCTCGAGCGCCGCCGGGACCTGACCCGTAAGCTCCTCGGGCTCGAAATCGGAGTGCTCGGCGAGGAAGCTCGCGACGACCTGCTCGTTCTCCTCCGGTTCGAGTGAACACGTGATCGCGACCAGGCGTCCGCCAGCGCCGACCAACGGCGCGCATCCGGCGAGCATCCGCAGAGCCTGACGTGACAAGCGTCCAATCTCGCTCTCGCTGATGCGCCACTTGAGCTCAGGGTGCTTGCGCAGGGTACCGGTTCCCGAACACGGCAAGTCGAGCACCACGCGATCGAAGCCACCTCGCAGGGCCGGCCGCTCGGCGTCGGCGACCAGCGAAGCGATCGGCAAGCGCAGACGCTTGATGTTGGCGCGTAGCGTCCTCAGCCGCTCAGCGCTGATATCGGCGGCGACCAGTTGCAGGTTTTCCTGCCAGGCAAGCAACGCCGCGCTCTTCCCGCCCGGCGCTGCCGCGGCGTCGAAGATGCGCTCGCCCGCGACCGGCGGCGGGATCAGCGCGGCGGCCTGGCTCGCTTCGTCCTGCACGTAGAAATCGCCCCGCCGAAACGCGGCGGTAGCGAATGGATTGCCCGAGCGCACCGACAGTCCGAGCGGTGAGATCGACGACGCCCGCACCTCCAGGCCCTCATCAATCAGATCCTCGGCCAACTGCTCGCGGCCGCCGCGGGAGCGAAAGGCGAGCAGATGAAGCGGCTTTGGTTGATTGTCCGCCTGCAGGAGCGCGATGGCGCGTTCGCGTCCGAAGCGCTCGATCCACCGTTCGACCAGGAGATCCGGATGGCTGTACTCGATGCCCAGGCGGCGCACGGGATCCTCGTCACGCACCGGCCACTCGGCGAGCGTCGGCGCGCGCGCCACTCGCCGCAGCACGGCATTGGCGAAACTGCCGCCACCGCGATGGGTGAGATGGGACGCATGCTCGACCGCCTCGTCGACCGCGGCGTGCGCCGGCACGCGATCGAGGAAGAGCAGTTGATAGACCGCCAGGCGCATGGGCGCGAGCAGCGGGGCTTCGATTTCCGCCAGCCCGCGGTGGCTCGCCGCGGCCAGGACGTCGTCGATGCGCCGCATCCAACGCAGCGTGCCGAGGACCAGCTCGTGCAGCAGTCCTTTGTCGCGATCGTCGAATCGCGCCATAGCGCTCTCGAGATAGACATCGGCGGGCCCCTGCGAGGTCAGGGTGCGCTCGAGCGCCCAAGCCGCGGCGGCCCGAACGCCGCGGGGAGCGCTCGACTGCGAATCGCGACGGAAAGATCCCGAAGGCCGCGCTGCCACGCTAGCTGAACCTCTGACCGGGACGGAGTCGCTCGCCGTTGGCGAAATCGCCCGCCGCAAGCGCCCGCCTGCCCGGGCGCTGCAACTCGAGCAGGTCGAGCGCCGTGTTCCCACCGCAACGCACTCGCACGCGATCCCGCTCCACCGCGACCACCGTTCCGGGCGCGTCGCCGCCCTGGGGCAGCGCCATCTCCGCGCGCAAGACCTTCACCGGACCGCCCTGCCATTGCGTCGCCATACCCGGCCATGGGGTGTAGGCGCGCAGCTGATTCAACAGCGTCCGTGCCGGCAACGTCCACTCGAAGTGTCCGACCTCCTTGGTCAGCCGCGGCGCGTACGTCGCCAGTGTCGAGTCTTGGGCGCGCGGCAGCATCTCGCCCTGTTCGAGCCCGCGGAGAGTCTCGAGCACCGCTTCCGCGCCGAGCTCCGCCAGGCGTCTCGACAGCTCGCCGGCGGTCTCGCCCTTGCCGATCGCGAGCTCGCGCTGCAGGAGGATGGGCCCGGTGTCGAGCCCCTCGGCCATCAACATCGTGCTCACGCCGGTGGTCTCGTCGCCGGCCAGGATGGATGCCTGGATCGGCGCCGCACCGCGGTGGCGAGGCAGGAGCGAGGCATGGAGGTTGATACACCCGTAGACGGGTCCTTGCAGCAGGCGGCGGCCGAAGATCTGTCCGTACGCAACCACCACCGCGACTTGCGGTCGAAGGCTCTCGATCTCGATCAGGAACTCGGGGTCACCGGCTTTCGCTGGCTGGCGCACCGCGATCCCGTGTGCCTTCGCCCACCGCGCCACCGGCGGATCGTGCAGCTCACGCCCGCGGCCCGACGGCTTGGCCGGCCGGCTGACCACCAGACCCGGAGCGTAGCCCTCGGTCACCAGGCGGGCGAGTGTCGGCAAAGCAAATTCGGGAGTGCCGAAGAAAATCAATGGATCGAACGTGGACACGAAAGCCATGGTAGCAAAGGGCCTGCAACGCCGGGCGTCCGGTAGGCGCCACAACCTGCTGCTAGAATCGATCCCGCTGGCGGTGCCGCCGCGTTCCTTCGCCACCCCGCCCGCAGCCCCTCGACCATGCAGCGACTCCGCATCCTGGTCACCTGCCGCACCCTAATGCGGCGCAGCGGTTCCGAGGCCTACGCCCGCGATCTCGCCATCGGTCTCATGCGTCAGGGCCACCAGCCCATCGTCTATTGCCCGGAGCTGGGCCCGGCGGCCGAGGACTTGCTCGCCGCGAGCATCGCCGTAGTCTCCGACCTCAGCGCGATCGGCGAGGCGCCCGACATCATCCACGCCAATCATCACCCCGAAGGTATGACCGCCCTGCTGCACTTCGCCGATACGCCCGCGGTGCACGTCTGCCATGCGTGGCACGCCGAAGAGGCCAACCCCTTGCGCTTCCCGCGCGTTCGCCGCTACATCGCGGTCGACGACACCTGCCGCGAGCGACTCGTCGATCGCGAGGGCATCGACTCCCGGCGCGTCACGGTGCAACGCAACGCCGTCGACCTCGAGCGCTTCCGCCCCCGCGCCGAGCTCCCACCTCGCCCGGCTCGCGCTCTGGTCTTCAGCAACAGCGTGGCTGAGCACGACTATGCCGACATCGTGCGCGCGGCCTGCAACGAGGCGGGCATCGAGCTCGACGTGGCGGGCGGCGAGCGCTCGGTAGCGGCTCCCGAGAGTCTGCTCCCGGGCTACGACTTGGTGTTCGCCAAGGCGCGCTGTGCTCTCGAGGCGGCGGCGGTCGGCTGCTCGGTCATCCTTTGCGATTGGGTCGGCGGCGGTCCCTTGATTACCGCCGAGACCGCCGCCGCTCTTTGGCAGCGCAACTTCGGCATCCGGGTGCTGCGCGACAGGCTGACCGTCGAGCACCTCGGTCGAGAAATCGCGCGCTATGACCGGGACGACGCGCACCGGGTGCGCGACTGGGTGCGCGAGCACGCCGCGCTCGACTCCGCCATCGCCAAGCTCCTGGAGCTCTACGCAGACGTCCTCGCCGAGCAGGCGACGGCACCGCAGGCGGACCGCCGAGCCGAGCTCCAGGCAGTCGCCTCCTATCTACAGTCGCAAACCCCGAGGTGGAGCGCGATAGCCGAACTGCGGCAGGACTACGACGAAAAGCTTGGCACCTGCGAGCACACCCGCGAGTCTTTGCGTCGCGCACTCGCCGTCAGCGCGGCCGTGGCGGCGGAACAGAAATCGGTCCTGCAGCAAGTAGCTGGGACGCGTACCTGGCGCTGGCGCGAGGCGGCGCTCGGCAATCGCGCCATCCGCTGGCTGGGCCGCCTGTCGCGCCGATGGCGCCCCGGCCACTAGTCCTGACGCGCGCGATCGATCTCTTCGAAGTATCCCGGCTTGACCAGGACTTCGCGCGGCTTGCTGCCCTGCTGCGGACCGAGCAGACCGTCGCGTTCCATCAAATCGATGAGCCGTGCCGCGCGCGAGAAACCAACCCGCATGCGGCGCTGCAGGAACGACGCCGAAGCCTGGCGCTCGGCGACCACCAGACGGGCCGCGTCGTCGTAGAGCTCGTCGTCGTTGTCGCCGCCATCGGTGGTGGCGCGCTCGTTCTCGGGCGCCTCGAGCACGCGTGGATCGAGCTCCGGCTTGCCGCTCTTCTTGAGCCAGCGCACCAGCCCGGCGGTCTCCTGCTCACTGATATAGGCGCCGTGCAGGCGCATGACGCGCGAGCTGCCCGAAGGCATGAAGAGCATGTCGCCGCGGCCGAGCAAGCGCTCGGAGCCGACCTGATCGAGAATCGTCCGTGAATCGTGACGTGAGGCGGTGGCGAAGGAAATACGGCAGGGAAAGTTGGCCTTGATGGTGCCGGTCAGGACGTCGACCGACGGCCGCTGCGTGGCAACGATGAGGTGGATGCCGACGGCGCGCGCCATCTGCGCCAGACGCGCGATCGAGGTCTCGACCTCGGCCGAGGAGACCATCATCAAGTCGGCGAGCTCGTCGATGATGATCACGTAGTACGGCATCGGCGCGAAGTCTTCGGGCCGGAAGGAGTCGTCGCCGTCGGTGAGCGACAGGCGCTTCTGCGTTTCGGGGTCGCTGATCGCGCGGTTGTAGTAGTCGATCGAACGCACGTGCACTTCAGCAAGCAGGCGATAGCGGCGCTCCATCTCCGACACCGCCCAACGCAAGGCGTTGGCCGCCTTCTTGGGTTCGACCACCACCTCGGTCTTCATGTGCGGGATGTCGGCGTACACGCCGAGCTCGATGCGCTTGGGGTCGATGAAGATGAACTGCACGTCCTGGCGCCGGGCGCGATACAGGATCGAGGTGATCATGCTCTGCAACCCGACGGACTTGCCCGAGCCGGTGGCGCCAGCGACCAGCAAGTGGGGCATGGCCGCGAGATCGGCGTAGAACGGCTCGCCGTGGATCGTGGTGCCGATCGCCATGGTGAGCGGCGAGGCGGCGCGGCGAAAATTGTCCTGCGCCAGCAGATGGCCGAGACGGATGATGGCGCGGTCGCGATTCGGCACCTCGATGCCCAGCGTCGAGCGGCCGGGCAGGCGATCGATGCGCACCG